>NZ_CP012418.1:1392500-1992500 GCF_001708405.1 Kangiella sediminilitoris
TATTATGGGTGTGACAGAGTCAGGGAAAAAGTTCCGCCCAAGCGACTGGGCTGAGCGTATGTGTGGCAACTTATGTACTTTTCGTAACAGGCGAATGATCTACTCTCCCCTCCTTCGACCTGCTGTCCGAGAAGGTATAAAAGTCGTTATAATGTCTAACCAGTTATCAATAAAACACCCCAACCTCTATCAAGAGTTGATGGAATTTGCTAAAACGAATAAATTGATAATCAAAGAAGAAGCCGTTACGTAGGCTTTATGGACAAAATAGAGAGTAAGTATTTTATGATTTCAAACAAGTCACTCTTAATGACAGCACTGTTGGCACTGACGGTTTCCTTCTCTGCTGTAGCTGATAAACCGATTTACAAATGGAAAGACAGTCAGGGCAATATTAAATATACCCAGTCTAAACCTCCTCGCGGAACACAATACGAGACCATTTACCAGAGAACCTCAAAACCTTCTCAGAGCCAGACAGGTCAAGAAGCAGGCGGCAATGAAGGTGATAGCTCTCTGGACGATGTTATCGCTCAGCAAAACAAGCAAAGAGATATGGTTGCTGAGAAGAATGTAGAAATTGCCAGAAAAAACTGTACCATAGCTAAAAATAACTTAGAGGCTCTTCAAAGCCAAAACCTAGTCCAGGTGGAAGAGAATGGCCAACGCCGGACATTATCAGATAGTGAAAGAGCTGAGAAACTTAAAGAAGCTCAGGCCAACGTAGAAAAATTCTGTAATTAATAATTATCAATTATTAAATCAGCTAAAAGCCCTCTCACAGAGGGCTTTTTTATTGTCTAAACTAAAGATACAAAGCAGTAGTTTTTAACGATTAAAAGTAACAAGCCAGATTAAAGATGTATTCTTTTTACATGTTATAAGTTAAAATATGTGTAACGTCCGCTGACTGGAAAGAACATATGCAAATACTCGATGCACAAAAAGAAAAATCCATCTGGCCAATATTCAGACTCGGCTTTCGTGTTTTCTTCCTGGGAGGAGCTCTCTTATCGGTCATAGCCATGGCAATATGGGCAATGTCATTAAGCGGCATTATTCAACTAGGTGCCATAAAGAACCCCATATGGTGGCACGCTCATGAAATGATATTTGGCTTTACGGTAGCCATTATTGCAGGCTTCATATTAACCGCAGTACAAAACTGGACAGGCATACCAGGAGTCAGAGGATGGCCACTGGCAGTGGCATCTCTGCTGTGGTTCACTCCAAGGTTGCTTATGCCATTAATAGGAGAAACACATTGGCTGGTGATTCTTACTGACATCGTTTGGTTACCTTTAGTTGCCATTTTTATAGCTCTCCCCATAATCAAGCAAAAACAATGGCGTAATCTGTTTTTTGTACCTATTCTATTTATGTTTACGGTACTAAACGCTCTGACCTACTTCACAGCAATAACACAAAATTGGCTGTTAAGTGAAAGGCTGTTTATCGCTGCGGTACTCTTAATAACAGCACTAATTGCAGTGATGGGAGGCCGTGTTATCCCCTTCTTCACATCACGAGCGACTGAAACTGAAAAGCCAGAGCCAATAAAGCTATTAGAACTTATTGCATTGGGAGGTATATGGTTTATAACCTTATTGTGGTTGCTATTACCCCATACCCAAGTAATCATGAAGCTACTCGCTATTTTGAGTCTGATCACCGCAGCTGCCCAGCTATTTAGAATGTTACGTTGGAATACCTTACCGTCACTTAAAGTCCCGCTTCTTTGGATCCTACATATCGGTTACCTATTCATTCCTTTGGGACTGGTTGCTTTTGCAATGGCTGTTGGCTGGAAAATAGTTACGGTATCAGCAGCAAGTCACTTTTTAACCGCAGGGGCTTTGGGTTGTGTCGTTCTTGGCATGATTTCCAGAGTATCTCTCGGTCATTCTGGAAGACCGCTTCAACCCAAGAGAATAACCGTTATTGCATTTAGCATTATTATACTTGCCGCCCTGGCTCGCTCGGTTGGACCTTTAGTGTTACCTGACAATATCCTACTTATATACCAGTCCAGTGCTGGACTATGGGTTCTGGCATACTTGATTTTCGTTCTGATCTATTGGCCAGTCCTTACTAAACCCAGAATTGATGGACGTCCAGGTTAAGCGATCATTAACAGCCCCGTCGTAAAAAATTAATACAAGGGGGCTGTTAAAACCTCACTGTTGAATGGTTAACTCACCATTTTCTATGTCAAGCGATAACGGTACGGCTGGCTGAATATCTCCCGATAAAATCGCTTTTGATAGAGGGTCTTCCAATCGATTTTGAATTGCCCGTTTAAGCGGCCTTGCACCAAACACAGGATCAAAACCGGCATCAGCTAAGCTATCCAATAAAGCATCACTTACTGTTACCTCATAACCGTTGTCTCTTAAACGTTCCAATAGTCTGTCTACCTGTATTGCGGCAATCGCTTTGATTTGCTCTTTAGCAAGTGGGTGGAATACCACAATTTCATCAATTCTGTTGATAAACTCTGGTCGGAAGTGGTTGCCTATAACATCCATCAGCATGTTCTTCATTTCATCATAACTTTTATCGGAGTCAGAACCAGAGGCAGCGCTATGCTGCTGTATCAAGTCAGAGCCCATATTAGAGGTCATTACGATGACTGTATTTTTAAAGTCGACCGTTCTGCCCTGACTGTCTGTCAAGCGTCCATCCTCTAAAACCTGGAGTAGAACATTGAAGACATCCGGGTGAGCCTTTTCGACTTCATCAAACAGGATGACAGAGTATGGTTTACGACGGACGGCCTCAGTTAGATAACCACCCTGCTCGTAACCCACATATCCCGGAGGAGCACCGATTAAACGAGCAACCGCATGTTTTTCCATAAATTCGGACATATCAATCCGAACCATGGCCTCTTCTGTATCAAATAAAAAGCTTGCTAGCGTTTTGCAAAGCTCTGTTTTACCCACACCTGTTGGTCCAAGAAAAAGAAAGGAACCATTGGGCCTGTTTGGATCAGCTAATCCGGCCCTTGAGCGACGAATAGCATTTGATACAGCAGATACAGCTTCATCCTGCCCAACTACTCGCTCGTGTAGTGCCACTTCCATCTGCAATAATTTTTCACGTTCACCTTCGAGCATTTTAGCAACAGGAATACCTGTCCACTTAGAAACCACTTCAGCAATTTCCACATCGGATACTTTGTTGCGTAAAAGCTGCATCTCTTGAGAGTCTTCTTCGGATACTTGTTCCAATTTAGATTCAAGCTCAGGGATTTTTCCATACTGTAGTTCGGACATTTTAGTCAGGTCACCAGCTCGCTGAGCGGCTTCAAGCTCAACACGAGCTTTATCAAGTTCTGCTTTGATATTCTGAGCACCATGCACTGAAGCTTTTTCGGAACTCCATATTTCATCCAGCTCTGCATACTCTTTCTCTAAAATGTCAATTTGCTCTTTTAAATCTTCCAGCCTTTTAACAGAGCTCTCATCCGTTTCTTTTTTCAATGCTTCGCGCTGGATTTTTAGTTGAATTAAACGACGTTCCAGCCTGTCCATTGCTTCAGGTTTTGAATCAATTTCCATTCGAATGCGACTGGCCGCTTCATCAATTAAGTCAATCGCTTTATCCGGTAATTGTCGGTCAGTGATATACCGCTGAGAAAGTGTTGTAGCAGCAACAATAGCTGGGTCAGTAATTTCTACACCATGATGGACTTCGTACCGTTCTTTAAGACCACGCAAAATTGCAATCGTATCTTCGGTGCTTGGTTCATCAACTAAAACTTTCTGAAAACGCCGCTCTAATGCTGCGTCTTTTTCTATGTATTGACGGTACTCATCCAGTGTAGTTGCTCCTACACAATGAAGCTCACCACGTGCTAATGCAGGTTTCAGCATGTTGCCGGCGTCCATCGCACCATCTGCCTTACCCGCTCCAACCATGGTATGGAGTTCATCAATAAACAGTATGATTTTCCCTTCTTGCTTTGACAGGTCACTTAATAAAGCTTTAAGCCTCTCTTCGAATTCACCTCGAAATTTTGCACCAGCAATTAACGCACCCATATCAAGAGAAAGCACACGTTTCTCTTTTAAACCTTCAGGAACCTCACCATTAACAATCCTCTGAGCTAAGCCTTCTACAATCGCAGTTTTACCAACACCTGGAGCACCAATAAGTACAGGGTTATTTTTGCTTCGACGTTGTAATACTTGAATACACCGACGTATTTCGTCATCACGACCAATAACGGGATCTAGCTTGCCACTTTCCGCCCTTTCATTCAGGTCTATGGTATATTTTTCAAGGGCTTGCCGGTTTTCCTCGGCATTTGGATCATTCACACCCTGTCCTCCACGAATCTTAGTAATAGCTTCCTCAACCAGCTCTTTTGTCACACCTTGCGCGTTCAAGATTTTAGTTAAAGGCGATTGAATTTCTAGTGCTGCTAGAAGGAAAAGCTCAGAGGCAATGTACTGGTCTTGCCTTTGCTGGGCTATTTTGTCACAGATGTTTAGTAGTTTTCCCGTGTCCTGAGATAGATGTACTTCACCAGCATTACCTGATACCTGCGGTAATTTATCAATTTCTGTTTCTATAAGCTGACCAATAGTGGAAGGGTTTGCTCCAATTTGGCTGAGAATAGCCGTAACGCTATTTCCCTGCTGTTGAAGCATCGCAAGCATCAAGTGAACTGGCTCAATATACTGCTGGTCACGGCCTAGGGCTAATGACTGAGCATCAGCTAAGGCTGATTGAAACTTACTAGTAAATTTATCCATTCTCATTCGTAAGACCTCTCTATAAATAGCAGCTAAGAACCTGCTATTTATTAAAAACAATATCAAAAGTAGTTGTCTTACAAAATGTGGGTTTATTTTAAATTTTCAAGTGCAAAAATTAATCAACTGAATGCCGATGACCCAATAGTAGCTCTCCGAGATCATGAAGAGCATCGTCCTTATGGAAAAACTCATGTGATAGATCAGGAAACCTCAGAACTTCAGTTTGAGAGCGCAAGAAGAGAGGTTTAAAGACACTACCCTGACCTCTTACGCCTGTAATACGGGCCACTAGAATTCGTTTTTTAGTGAGTTGTGCCAAGCGTTTAATGCCAGGTTTTACACGAAAAGGTTCTATGTGATCGAGGTGTATTTTGCCATGTGGGAATAATGCAACGATATCACCGGAATCCAGGGCCCTTTTTGCCTGACGAAAGGCGATATCTGCTCTACCAGTACGGTCAACAGGAATACAACCAGCACCTTTAAAGAGCCACTTCAGTCCGAATCGCTGATACTCTTCTTTGGCAATCATGAATCGAATAGGTCTATCACAGGCAGCAATTAACAGTAAGGGGTCAACTCCAGAAACATGGTTTGAAATAAGAATTGCTCCACCCTCTTCTGGTAAATCAAACTTCTCTAGTTTCAAGCGATGAAATCTAACACAATAACCTCTACATAAACCATCAATAAAGTTAAGTGATTTTGATCCCCAGTCAACATGATTATACTTACGAGACTTTTTTCTTAAATAGAATATTAGCCATACCAAAAAGCAGGCAATAGCGCTTAATGAAACCAATTCCCAGTTCGAAAGAAGCCACTCTCTCATCATCTTCTACCTTAATTTGCTACTCTTTATTATTGTTAATCCAAATGGCGGTCACCATGCGACCCGTTTGAGCGCCGTGGAGACTATTGTTGTTATGCGTTTCTCTACGATGCGAATAAAATCTTTCCTTAAGATCATAAGTGCAAAGTCCACATTGATAAACGTCCACAGACTGCGCTTTCAAAATATATTCAGCGATATTAGGCAAGTCACACAACCATTTGTTTCCCCTTTCTTCAAAAAAGGTTTTATATGCTGGGCTATTGCGTAAGAAGCTTTCCCGAACGTCCGAACCCACTTCAAACCGTTGCTGGCTGATTGCCGGCCCAATCCATGCCATTAGCCTGGAAGATCCCCGGTATTTTTTTACGGCTTGCTGCAGTACCCCCTGAGACAAACCTCGCCAACCAGCATGGACAGCGGCAACCCAGCTACCTGACTCGTCACACAATAAAACAGGTAAACAGTCAGCAGTCATCACCAGGCAGGCCTTTTCTTTATCAGAGGTATAGCAGCCATCAGCTTCTTCAGCCTCGACTCCATGCTGTACAACATTAGTGCTGTGGGTTTGGTTTAGCCATTGAGGGTAAGGGATCTGCTCAGAATCTATCAGAGTTTTACGGTTATCCATAACATCTCTAGTACTATCTCCAACGTGCAAAGCAAGATTCAATGAATCATAGGGTGCTTTACTCACTCCTCCAAGCCGAGTTGAAGAAAAAGCTATAATATTGGAAGGTGCTGGCCAGCCTGGCCTAACTAATGAAAGAGACACGGTCTAGTCCTCTTGCCCCTCAAAATGATCTCTATTAGCTACCAACTCATCTCGTAGATGCTGCATATCGCTTGGCATCTGAACTTTCCATTCAATATACTCCCCGGTCGACGGGTGCTTCAGCCCAAGTTTACTGGCATGAAGGGCTTGACGCTTAAATGAATCCAGCGCCACTTTTAATTCCGGTGTAATTTTCGTCGGTACCCTGTAGCGACCGCTATAAAGAGGATCACCTACGATAGGAAATTTTAAATAACCCATGTGTACTCGAATCTGATGAGTTCTTCCAGTTTCCAGTCGTAGCTTGAGATGGGTATGGTCGAGAAACTTTTCCGCAACGCGGTAATGTGTAATTGCTCGTCGCCCATCAGCTACCACAGCCATCGCAGTGCGCTTTGTAGGATGACGACCGATTGGTGCATCAACTGTTCCCCCAGATACCATCACTCTATTAACAATTGCATCGTATTCGCGGGTAAAGGCGCGGTTTTGTAATTGCTCAACCAAGTTAGTATGAGCACCAATCGTTTTAGCCACTACCAGCAGCCCAGTTGTATCCTTATCAAGACGATGGATAATTCCGGCCCGTGGTAGGTTCGAAAGCTGAGGTGCATGATGGAGTAAAGCATTCACCATGGTACCGTCCTGGTTCCCCGCACCTGGATGAACAACTAGTCCTGCAGGTTTGTTAACCACAAGCAAATCCTCATCCTCATAAACAATATCAAGGTCTATCGCCTGTGGCTTCCAATCTCCCGCGACTTCCACCTCTGCATTAATTTCAACTAATTCAAACCCAGCCATTTTATGTTTATTCGACTTTATGACTTCATCGTTAACTTTCACAAAGCCTTGCTTCACCCAGTCCTGTATACGGGAGCGTGAAAAATCCTCAAAAGCTTCGGAAAGAGCTAAGTCCAGTCTTTTTCCGTAAACTTTTTCATCAAATGTATGTCTGAGTTCTATAGGTTGAGTAGTCATTGTAAATTCGCGTAAAAAGATTGGCGTATGGCATGCTGTCAGTTAGAATGGCTCTCATTGTATCAGGGTTAATATAAACAGAAAGAAATAATATGCAAAAAAACGTTTTAGTGATATTTGCCGGGGTTTTATTCGCTTTAGCCGGATGTTCGAGTACTCCAGACAAGGATGCATCTACAGATGATACCAAGCTTGAGGTGATGAATGCTCAGCAACTGTTTGATAGAGCCAAAGGAGCTACACGCTCGGGGAACTATACTCGAGCAGTAGAGCTACTTGAAGAGATAGACACTCGCTATCCTTTTGGAAGTATCTCAGAGCAAGCGAAACTGGATTTGATTTACGCCTACTTTAAGAAAGGCGATTATGAGGCTGGACAAGCCTTGGCGGACCGCTTCCTGCGTCAGCACCCTCAACACGAAAATGCTGATTATGTCTATTACATGAAAGGTGTGATGCACTTTGAATCTGAAGTAGGTTTTTTTAAGGATACCTTCCAAGCGGATCTTGAAACACGAGACACTACAAATTTAGAAGCAGCTTTTGATAACTTCAGAACACTGGTAGAAGTATATCCTGAAAGCCGCTACTCTCCTGATGCCCGCAAGCGCATGATTCAAATCCGAAACTTATTAGCAGAGAGTCAGCTCCATATCGCACAATTCTATATGGAGCGTGATACGTACGTAGCGGCAGCAAACAGAGCTAAATACATTGTAGAAAATTATCCGCAAACCCCGGCGGTACCTTACGCTTTAGATATGCTGGTCAAGGCCTACAACCTTCTTGAGGTACCTGAACTAGCAGAGCAATATCGAAAAATCTTATTGTTAAACTATCCAGATTACGACTTTGCTGACCTGTAAACAAGAAAGCGGCCTATGGCCGCTTTTTTTATAGGGACTAAATTAAATTGCTTCGCTTCCTTCCTCACCAGTTCGAATCCTTACGGCTCTTTCGATATTCGTAACAAAGATCTTTCCGTCACCAATTTTACCTGTTCGCGCAACCTCTATAATGGTTTCTACACACTTATCAACTAAGTCATCTTCAATGACTACTTCAACTCGGGCTTTTGGCAGAAAATCAACCATATACTCAGCACCACGATAAAGCTCTGTATGACCTTTCTGTCGTCCAAATCCCTTAACCTCAGTTACTGTCATACCATTTATGCCTAAGTCCGTTAATGCTTCTCGAATATCATCCAACTTAAATGGTTTGATAATCGCTTCAATCTTTTTCATTCTGCTTCCCCTAAAGCTTTTATTTGAACTGTCTTCCAAATCCCGAGGTGATCGGGTAGCGTCTGTCTCGACCAAAGGCTCTTGGGCTTATTCTAATACCTATTGGAGCCTGTCGGCGTTTATGTTCATTTATATCAACCAAGCGAATAACTTTACGTACAACTGCTTCGTCATGACCTAACGACACGATATCAGAAATACTCTTGTCTTGCTCAACATAAGCTTCAAGAATTTCATCAAGAACCTCATAAGGAGGTAGATTATCCTCATCAATCTGATCTGGCGCAAGCTCAGCACTCGGTGGTCGTGTAATGACTCGCTCAGGAATAACAGGTGATACTTTGTTTCTGTATCGTGCAAGCTGATAAACCATAGTTTTTGGTACATCTTTCAACACGTCAAGGCCTCCTGCCATATCACCGTATAAAGTACAGTAACCAACGGCAACTTCGGACTTGTTACCTGTTGTAAGTACTAAACGACCGAACTTGTTTGATAACCCCATCAAGATAGTGCCTCTACAACGAGCTTGAATATTTTGCTCCGTCACGCCAGGCTCTGTTCCTTCAAGCTTAGGAGCCATTTGCTCCATAAATGCATCGAATATAGGCTCTATCGATATAACATCAAATTCAATCCCTAATGCTTCAGCTTCAGCCCTGGCATCTTCTACACTGATACTTGCCGTGTAGCGAAAAGGCATCATGACAGCATTTACATTCTCTTTCCCCAGAGCATCTACGGCTACTGCAAGACTGACAGCCGAGTCAATGCCGCCGGACAGACCTAATAAAGCACCAGGGAAGCCGTTCTTTCGAACATAATCCCTTACTCCCAGAACCAAAGCTTGCCAAATCTCTTCATGCTCCTCAAATTGTTTCGTGCTGGGTTTTAGTGGAGTCAGCTGATTGCTCGCCTGGTTAAAGTCAATACAGGCAAAGTCCTCAGCCATTTCGGCTGCCATAAATACCGTGCTTCCATCAGGGTTATAGGCACTGGAACAGCCATCAAAAATAAGTTCATCTTGCCCCCCGACCTGATTTACATAAATGACAGGAATCGAATTTTCGCGGGCTCGACTCCCCATTTCTTTACCCCTTACCTCAACTTTCCCATAATAATAAGGCGATGCATTAGGGCTCAGTATCAGTTCAGCTCCAGCCAACTTTGCAACCTTTGCCGGCTCTTTGAACCATAGGTCTTCACATATCAAAATGCTGAGTTTAACCCCTTTAAAATCGATAACAGGACAATCTGTAGCTGCCGTAAAGTAACGCTTTTCGTCGAAAACTGCATAGTTTGGTAATAACTGTTTGTCATAACAAAGCAAACTTTCACCTTGATATATAAAGCTTGCCGAGTTAAAAACTTGCTCTCCGTCTTGTCGTGGATGACCGACAACCATAGCAACACCTGTTTTTAATGACTTAATTTCTTCAAGAGCTTTATCTACAATCAGGTATAGATCAGGCCTTAGCAGCAGGTCCTCTGGCGGATAACCGCAGAGTGACAATTCAGAAAAAACGATTATGTCAGCATCCTGTTCTTCGGCTTGTGCAACAGACTGTTTAATTAACTGTAGGTTATATTCAATATCACCTACAATATAGTTGTTTTGCGCAAGAGCAATACGCATACTATTTCTCAAGATTGAATTTTCCGTATATTGTCTAATAAATATGTCACTTTTCAAAGTCTTAAAGCATCAAAACTTGCAAAGAAAACTGACAAGACTTAATCTCTCTTATGACAATGAGCTTACAAAGGATCAAAAGTGCGAAATAACAATAAAAAAATAGAGTTTGGCTGGCAGTTTCTTAGGTATTATGGAGCTACTCGAGTCATCTTGTGTTTGTTATTGCTATTATTGCCCTACTTTTTCCAGGCTCAAGACAGGCTTTACAATGTGGATATCTATACCACAACGGCCATCAGTTACCTCATAGTAGCCAATCTACTGATGTTTATGGCCTTTGTTGAGCATCAGTTCAGAATACAGGCAATGTTTCCACCATTGCTGGATATACTGTTCATTGCGATACTAGCTTACGCGGGTTACCAGAGCACTTCCGTCTACATCCTCCTGATGGCTCTAGTCGCTATTGTCGGTATTTTTCTGGTTCGTCATCGAATAGGAATCATATATGGCATTTTTGCATGCGCTGCTATCGTTTTCATACGTAACTATCGCCTCGATGGAATTAGCATATCGGACTTCTCAGATGTCAGTCTGCAGATTGCTGGGATTCTTGCAGTTACTGTACTAGCTAACATTCTTGCTCGACGTTTAACAGATTATGAAGCAAAAACCATTGAGCAAAGTTACTCTATAGAAAAGTTAAACGAACTGAATAAGCAAATCATTGATAAGATGAATCGTGGCGTGGTGGTTGTCGATAATGAATTTAAGGTTCAGCATATAAACCAGACAGCCTGGTATGGTCTAGGACTACCAGAAGACCCTATTGGCAAACCTCTGAAAACAATTGCAGATGAACTGGACTACCAGCTTCAAACGTTTAACACGTTACATGATACGTCACAGGGCGAAGTCAAAAAAGAGGGTTTGCCTTTCAGAGCTACAAATACGGGTCCTCAACTACTGCCAAACTACATTTCTCTGGCTGAAGGCGAAAAAATATTAATAACTTTGGATAACTATTCGGAAGTCCTGAAGCGCGTTCAGCAATTAAAGTTAGCGTCCCTGGGACAGTTAACTGCAAATATCGCCCACGAAGTAAAAAACCCTCTAAGTGCCGTTAGCCAGGCTTCTCAGCTGTTGTCTGAAAGCAGTTCATTATCAAAAGATGAAAAAGAGCTAACGGCAATTATTTACAGGCAATCAAAGCGTATCAATGAAATTATTGAAAACGTGCAGAAAGTTTCAAAAAGTAAACCGCCTAATAGAGAGCAGTTTGAGTTGAAAGAGTTTATTGAGTCATTTACTGAAGAGTACAGACAGGGACTTACCTTTGAGCCACAATTGACAATAGAAGACATAAACTCCTCTTTAAGTATTCAATTTGATAAATGTCAGCTAAAGCAGATACTTTCAAACCTCTTTGATAATGGTTTGAAGTATAGTTTTCTGAAAACGAAAGAATACCGTTTACATGTAACAGCCGGTCAGGACCCAGTAAGCGGTGACTTATTTCTTGACGTGATTGATGAGGGTCCGGGAATAAGCCTTGAGGATAAAGATAAAATTTTTGAACCATTTTACACCACAGCCCATGATGGTACAGGGTTGGGCCTGTATATTTCAAAAGAGCTGTGTGAAGCTAACCAAGCCAGATTGGATTGTATTCCAGTAGCTTTCGGAGGTGCATGCTTCCGAATCAGTTTCGATAACTCCCATTAAGGACAGATGACGCTATGGCAATATCGCAGTCCAAAGTTTTGCTTATTGATGATGAGGCTGATATTCGTCACCTTTTGACGATGACACTCATCCAGATGAAACTCGATGTCGTAAGCTGTAAGGATTTAACGGAAGCTAAAAAGGTATTAAAAGAAGAAACCTTTGAGTTTTGCCTGACAGATCTAAAACTACCGGATGGTAACGGACTGGACATGGTCAGTTACTGCCGTAAAAATTATCCAAATATGCCCATTGCGGTCATTACTGCCTACAGTTCAACTGAAAAGGCCATCGAGGCGATGAAGCTTGGGGCTTTTGATTTTTTATCAAAACCAATCGATCTCAATCACCTTAGGCAACTGCTGAAGCATGCTTTTAAATTTAATATTAGCGAGCAGAACTACCAAAAAGATACAATATATAAAGTCCTCACAGGGGATGATAGCCTTGTTACCAAACTTCGACAAAAAATTGGAAAAGTTAAAAGCTCTCAGGCGCCAGTTGTAATACAGGGGGATGCTGGAACTGAAAAAGAGGCCCTCGCCCAAATAATACATCGCCAAAGCTCTCGTTCTGAACAGGCTTCAGTAACAGTTGATTTTGAAGCTCATAGCAAAGACAACCATGAACAAATTCTTTTTTTCAATGATGAAGAGCATAAAAGCTATCTTCTAAAGGCAAATCATGGCACGTTGATTCTCAGTAATTTGCATCTATTAAGTAACCCACTCCAAAAAAGGTTATTACAGGTCATTGAAGAAAGACAGATCGTTCTTGAGCAACAACAGGAACCCGAATCAATTGATCTAAGAGTCATAGTCTGTACAGAGCAACCACTGACTAGATATGTTGAGCTTGGTATATTAAGAGAAGACCTATTTTTTAGACTAAACGTGATTACCCTCGAGCTACCAGGTCTAAATGAACGACACGAAGATTTTGAGCTGATTGTTAACTCATATCTTAATGAGTATTCTCCGGATAAAACTATTAGTCCACAGGCTTTAAATAAGTTAAAGCAACACAAGTTTCTATATAACTACCGGGAGCTAGAGAACGTTTTGTTCAAAGCCGCGACCTTAGCTGATGGGAATACCATAGACAGTGATGATTTAATTTTAGTTGAAGCCAATCCCTCCAAAAAAAGCTTAACCCCTTCTCCTGTCAATGAACGAGGTGATATACCATTGGATGAATATCTGGAGGCTATTGAAAAGAAAGAAATTGAAAAAGCTCTGGAACAGACTAGATGGAACCGTACCGAAGCAGCTAAGTTACTAAAAATTAGCTTCAGGACCATCCGATATAAAATGAGTAAATTCAATATTGAATAACAAGATTAATTCAGACTAAGAAATCTCTCACAGCAGAAAGGATTAATTTCCGAATGTAGTCTCCCTGTAAATAAGTTACATTTTTTTCATCTAAGGATAGATGGAAAGTAAATATGGAGAAAGGAATTACATTATTAGAGCTGATAATATGCTTAGCTATTATTTCAGCCATAGGAGCAGTGTCTGCCCCTCCTCTTAAAAAGTTTATTGCCGAACAAAGTGTCACCAGTGATGTGAACCTTTTGGTTAACGTTATAAATACAGCCAGATCAAAATCGATAACTCAGAAAGTACCAATTCAGATTTGTGGAATTCAACCTGATAATTCTTGTAGCAGAAACTGGCGAAAACTAATCGTTTCTGAGCCTGATAGTAAAACTGTTTTATATACTCAGTCCCTTAATAATAGCTACGAAAAAGTTTACTGGTCTGCATTCCAGAGAAAACCAGGTTTGACGATGATGCCTAACGGTTTTACTGGACATCAAAATGGGACGCTTTACCTGTGCCATAAAAATTACCCCTCCTTGCACAGAGCACTAATCGTTGCTAAATCCGGCAAAATTACGATAACTCAATCATCTAAAAAGATTCAAAAGCAATGCAGTTATTAATACCGTCTTAACGACACTAATATTTCATAAAGAGCATATTGCCAGCATAGATCGAATACTCTAAAGTAAAACATAGGACATTAAGAAAGTGGTTTAAATGAAATATACCGATATAGAAATCACCGCCGAGTCAGGATTAGAGCTTCTAACCAATGATGAAATCGCACGGCTGAGTGAACATTCTCAGGGTGGCGATCATGAGCTTTTTAAAAAGTGTGTGTTAGCGGTTCTGAACAGTACTCAAATTACTGATGAGCTGGATCTTTATGAAGAGCAACTGAAGTACTTTGATGTTGAAGTGCTTCAACTAAATAAGGGTGTAAAGCTTAAACTGAAAAATGCTCCATCCAGTGCTTTAGTTGAAGGCGAAATGATACAAGGCCTCAAAGAACAAGTTTTTAGTGTGCTAAGAGATATTGTTTTTCTAAAACAAGAGCTTGAATCCAACTCAAGGATAGACTTCAACACAAGCAACGGCTGCACAAATGCAATTTTCCACATATTGCGTAATGCAAAAGCCCTTAAGCCCGGTATTGATCCAAATATTGTAGTATGTTGGGGCGGTCATGCCATCCCTGAATTTGAATATCAATATACTAAAGAAGTTGGTTACAGGCTTGGCCTCAGGGGACTGGATATCATAACAGGTTGTGGCATAGGCGCTATGAAAGGACCAATGAAAGGAGCCTTGGTTGGGCACTCCAAACAGCGCAAAAGCAACGGCCGATACATTGGTATCACAGAGCCCGGAATTATTGCTGCCGAGTCACCAAACCCTATAGTAAATGAGCTTATAATCATGCCTGATATTGAGAAAAGACTTGAGACTTTTGTAAGGCTTGGGCATAGCTTTGTTGTTTTCCCTGGAGGGGTTGGAACTGCCGAAGAAATTCTATACATCCTCGGTATATTGCTACATCCAGAAAATAAAAACTCACCCTTCCCCCTTATTTTTACTGGACCAAAAGAATCATCGCCTTATTTCGAGCGAATCGATCGTTTCATTGGGGATACCCTTGGTACTGAGGCACAACAAAAATACAAAATTATCATAGACGATCCAGTCGCTGTTGCTCATGCTGTGCAGGAAGGAGTATACGCGGTCAGGGAGTACAGAAAAAGTACTCATGATGCGTTCCATTTCAACTGGCAATTAAAAATACAGTGGGACTTTCAGGAAGCTTTCGATCCCACCCATAAGAATATGTCAGAATTAAATTTAAATACAAACCAGCCACTCCACTCATTAGCTGCAAATCTTCGTAAAGCGTTCTCAGGAATTGTCGCCGGTAACATAAAAGAAAAAGGAATTAGTGAGGTTACAAAACATGGTCCTTATCATATTAATGGTGATAGGAATATTATGGATCAGCTAGATGCTTTACTAGAAGCATTTGTCAGCCAGGGTCGAATGAAGCTTAATGCTGCGGATTATGTACCTTGCTACAGAGTATTAAAGCCTAACAAGATAGAAGAGCACATGCCTGTTTAGGAAGTTGGCCAGTTAGCTTTGGCTGGCCGCTAAATTACTTCATGGGTTTACTGATAAGTCTTAAGTCTTCTTCATCAAGAGACTTTAGGTTTTCTACAACAGTTTGCTTTCTGCTTGCTATGTAAATGACCCAATAATCAACGTGGGGACTATTCCAGTTATACGCATATCCAACCCCAATATCATTTTGCTTTAAGAAAAACTCGTGCTCACCAAATAAATGAACCCGATGATGGAAAGAGTTTTTAAAACTATCTAATACAGCGGAAGGACTCGAGTAGCCACCAAGTATAGCTTCGACATGGTTAAGACCTACGGCACCTTTAGGCAGATACAATTTGTATCCTCCATTTATCAGTCGTTGGTCTGGGGTTCCTCCCTCACCGTAGTGGGTCACCTTGCCTGTAGCGGCCATTTCTTCAGCTTTAGATTGGGCTATTTTCGTAAGTAAGCTACTACAACTAAGCTCTTTTCTAAGCTGATCTGGATCTTCAATAACCAGCTTTGCCAATGCCCTTGCTTGCTCTGATAAACCACATTCTTCATAGCTAACTTTATTCTCACTGGGACTATCAGAGCGTTGCAAAGCTTTTGTAGAAAGATAGAAACTAGCTATCAGTAAAATGATTATCAGGCCATTCTTTAACATACAAATCCTGTTTGCTATATGGTATTTCAATACCATTTTCATTAAATAGCTTGTGTATATTCATTATTAGACGGTGTGAAATAAGCCCTTTTTGTTCCGGTCTTTCTATCCAGGCCATTAACTGCAGATCAATACTAGAGGCACCAAATGCACGAAACCTGACCCTAGGCTCGGGGTTTTTACACAGGTCATCGTTGTCATTAGCCATTTCAAGCAAAACATCGTGAACTTGTTCTAAATCACTATCGTAAGAAACCCCAACATTTATCCGGATACGAGTTTTTTCCCAGGGGCCTCCGCTTTCATTGACGATTTTGGCATTTCCCATCACCGAGTTAGGGATGGTAACTTCAACATCATCACGAGTGAGTAATCGAGTGCTTCTGATACCTACGTGTGTTACCCGTCCTCTTTCACCAGTATCGAGGAGTATATAATCACCCAGCTTATATGGAGAATCAGCAACAATAAAAAAACCGGAGAAGAGATTAGCCAAGGTGTCTTTTGCAGCAAAACCGACGGCGATACCAATAATACCTGCTGAAGCAAGCCATGCAGTTGGGTTAATCCCCCAAGATAGAAATAAAACATATAAACCAGCGCCAACTATTAATATCTTAGTTGTGATATCTAAAATTGGAATGGTTCGCTCTTCAATAAACTTGAAGCGATGCTTGTTATGAGAGAATGCTTCCAACGTTATACGGGTAATTTTAAGTAGCTTACCTATAAGCGACAGAATTAATAGAGTTACAACAAAACGTTTTAAAAATGTATCAACACCTTGTGAAAACTGTAGCGCTTCAATAGCTAGGAGCAGTGATAAATAAAAGATGAGTGAATATACGGCCCGGGATAAAATTACAAATAACTTGTCATCGAATTGTCCGGTTGTTTTATTGGCAATTTTGCCTAGTACACTTTTAAACAGCCACTGAAAAAGCTTTGCTAATACAAACCCAATAACTATAACCAGTGCAGCTAACAACCAGGGATTTGACTCTAAACTCTCCCATATTGGAGCAATCGCATCAGGCAGCGTAGACTTTATATCTGTAAACATCTTCTCAGCAACTTCACTACTGGTATCTACCGACTGCTGTTCCGAACCTTCTTTTGCCATTATTAATTCCTTATACCCTATATAAAAAAACGGCTTAGAAAACCATTCTAAGCCGTTTTAATAGAATTACAAATACCGTTTAAGGCATATCGAATTCCTCACCTTCCTTCTCTACTTCTGGTGGCATAAGGTCTTCTTTTTTAACTCCTAGTAATAAAGCTACTGGGCTTGCCACATAGATTGAAGAGTATGTACCGATAAATACACCTACAATCAGGGCTTCCGCAAACGAATGAATCGTTTGACCACCAAAGAAGAATAAAGCAAGTAACACCAATAAGGTTGTAATCGATGTCATCAAAGTACGAGAGAGCGTTTGATTCAAAGAGGTATTAACAACTTCCTCTGAAGAGCCTTTACGCATTCTCAAGAAGTTTTCACGAATACGGTCAAAAACTACGATGGTGTCGTTAAGAGAGTAACCAATGACAGCTAAAAGTGCAGCCAATACGGTTAAGTCAAACTCGACCGCAGTGATGGAGAAGAATCCAACAATAATAATAATATCATGTGCTAATGCGATTACGGAGCCAATCGAGAATTTCCACTCAAAACGCAGGGCAACGTAAATCATGATACATATCAGGGCAACCAGCATGGCCAGACCACCCTTCTCTTTTAGCTCTTCACCAATAACCGGCCCTACAAATGACTGGTCACGCTTAACCACCGTTGAACCGTCGGCTCGCAAAACCTTTAGAACTTCATCACCGACTTTTGCATTTTCGATATGATCCTGCTGAGGCATACGAATCTGTACTATCTTTGCAGAACCAAAATTCTGCACAACGGCACCATTGATCTCAATACTGTCTAGCTGATCATGAATTTTAGGGATATTCGCATCCTGTTCATAACCAACTTCGATTAAAGTACCACCGGTAAAATCCAGACCGTAATTAAGACCTTTGGTAAAAAATGAAGTAATAGATCCGATAATAAGCAATAGTGATAAAACCATTGCAAATTTTCGCAACTTCAAGAAATCAATATTGGTGTCTTTATTTAATATCTGCATAATTCTCTCCTACCTATATTGATAACTTTTTGACGGTTCTGCCGCCATACATAAGATTCACAATACCTCTACTAACAAAGATAGCAGTGAACATCGAAGTCAAGATACCAATGAATAATGTGATGGCGAAGCCTTTAACAGGGCCGGTACCAATAGCGAAAAGAATGATTGCAGCAATTGCCGTCGTTATGTTTGCGTCAGCAATAGTTGATAGTGCCTGGGCGTAGCCCTTGTCTATTGCTTGCGCAGGACGAACGCCAGCCCTCAGCTCTTCTCGAATACGTTCAAAAATAAGAACGTTAGCATCAACTGCCATACCTACCGTTAGGACGATACCTGCAATACCCGGTAATGTCAGCGTAGCTCCCATTAAAGACATTACGCAAACAATCAGAACCAAGTTCAAGGTCAGCGCAATATTCGCAACGACACCAAATAACTTGTAGTAAAGCAACATAAAGGCTAATACCAGGGCAAAGCCAATAATTACAGACATAACCCCTTTTTCAATATTTTCTTCACCTAGCGTCGCGCCAATGGTTCTTTCTTCAACGATGAAAGTTGGTGCAATTAAAGCTCCAGAGCGAAGCTTTGTGGCTAAATCGCGCGTTTCTGCTTCAGTAAATCGTCCCGTAATCTGGAAGCGACTTCCAAAGGGACCATTAATATTTGGAGCACTAATTAAACGCTCTTCCAGTTTTGAGTCAACTAAAACGCGCTTTCCATCTTTGATATCAAAAATTGGTCGTGATTCTTTCAAAATCATCGCCAGCTGATTATTAACATTCTCAGTGGTGGTTCTGGTCATTTTTGAACCACCCTCACTATCCAAGCGAACCGAGACAATAGGTTCATTCGTCTGTGAGTCATAGGTAGCTGTTGCATTCGTTAAATGCTCACCGGAGACTTCAACTTCATTGAAAACCAGTATAGGGCCATACTCAGATTCAAATAATTTGCTATCTGGAGGGACTCTACCATTACGTGCGGCAGTTACATCCCCTTCATGATTAACCAATCTAAACTCAAGAGTTGCCGTGGCACCAAGAATTTGTTTGGCTAACGCTGAATCTTGAACGCCTGGTAACTGTACCACGATGCGATCGGCACCCTGACGCTGAATTAACGGTTCAGCCACACCCAAAGAATTTACACGGTTGCTAAGGATTAAGCGATTTTGCTCGATAGCATTATCACGTATTTCCTGTAACTTCTGCTTATTCAGAGTTCCTCTAATGACAGGTCGACCACCTTTTTCTTCAAGACTTAACTCAATTCGGTTGGAATGCTCTTGGAATAGAGCCGCGTAAGCACGCTCAGCATCTTCCTCATTACGGAAGCTTAAAAGCATACCATTTTCAATTGGCTCAACTCGGCCTCTAATGGACGGATCCTGATTCGTTAACGTATCAATAAAATCACGACGTAATTGATCTTGTTGACGCTTAAGAGCCTCTTCCATGTCAACCTGCATTAAGAAGTGAATACCACCTCTTAAATCCAAACCCAACTTCATCGGTGAGCCGCCTATACCTGCAAGCCAGTCAGGTGTAGCCGGAGCAAGATTTAAAGCAGTCACATAGTCTTGATTCTCCAGGGTAGGGTTCAGGACATCATTAGCAACTTCACGAGCTTTTAACTGATCTGCAGGTTTTGAAAATCTGGCAATTACCTTTTGCACACCCTCTGCGCCAATTGATGATGGCGTTACACTAATTGGGTTAAGCCCTTTCTCCTCCCAGCCCTGCTCTATCTGGTCTAACTGAGCTTGAGAAATAGTAGTATCACGTAAACCGGACAGCTGAACCGCTGGATCTTCACCGAAAATGTTTGGCGCCGCATACAAAAATGCCAGTGCCAAAACAAAAACGATTAATACATACTTCCATTTTGGATAGGTATTAATAGGTAATTGTTGTTGGTTTGGTTGATTGACGAACATAATTTATGCCTGTTTTTATAAGACAAAGCCCAACTAGGTTGGGCTTTAGTGCTTTATTCTTCGATAGATTTGATTGTGCCTTTTGGCAAAGTCTGAGCAATTGATGCTTTCTGGAACTTAATATCCATTTCTTCAGATAAACTCAAAACAACATAATCATCTTTAATTTTGCTGATTTTGCCAATGATACCGCCTGTGGTCATCACTTCATCGCCTTTTTCTAAAGCTGACATCATTTCTTTATGCTGCTTCATTTTTTTCTGTTGTGGGCGGATCATCATGAAATACATGATTAAAATTAAAGGAACAAACATCACAAGAAAGCTCATTAAACCGCCGCCTTGACCTGCTGCACCCGCTGCTGTTGCTAATAACATTGATAGTTACCTCTGTTTTTAATAATTAAATAACTGTTAAATCAAATAATTAGAGCTTAGGAACAGGTTTGCCCTGCCCCTCATAAAATTCTTCAACAAAGTCGGACAATTTACCTGTTTCTATAGCCTTTCGCAATCCATCCATTAAATTCTGATAGTAATGTAAGTTATGGATAGTATTTAGCTTTGCACCCAGCATCTCATTACATTTATCCAAGTGGTGCAAATAGGCTCTGCTGTAATTTTTACAGGTATAACAATCGCAAGCCTCGTCCAAAGGCCCAGTGAATGTTTTATTGTGGCTATTGCGTAATTTTACAACCCCTTTGCTGGTAAAAAGGTGTCCATTTCGTGCGTTTCGCGTCGGCATGACACAATCAAACATATCCACACCACGACGAACTGCCTCAACGATATCTTCGGGCTTACCTACTCCCATCAGGTATCGTGGCTTATCTTCAGGCATATCTGGAGTTAGGTTGTCCAGTACGTTCAACATCTCGTCTTTGGGCTCTCCAACCGATAAGCCACCAATGGCGTAACCGTCATAACCAATTTCAGTTAGCCCAGCTAATGATTCTTTGCGTAAATGAGGATACATACCACCTTGCACAATACCAAATAAGGCAGATGGGTTATCACCATGAGCATCTTTACTGCGCTTAGCCCAGCGTAGCGAAAGCTCCATGGAGTCACGTGCTTCTGACTCTGTTGCAGGATACGGTGTGCACTCATCGAAGATCATGACGATATCAGAGCCGAGTTTACGCTGCACATCCATCGCTTCTTCTGGCCCCAGAAAAACTTTCGAACCGTTTACTGGTGAGCGGAACTCAACGCCTTTCTCGGTAATTTTTCTCATTTTCCCCAGACTGAATACCTGAAAGCCACCGGAATCCGTCAGTATGGGTTTATCCCAGTTCATAAAATCATGTAAGTCGCCATGCTGTTCAATGATATCTGTACCAGGACGTAACATTAGGTGAAAAGTGTTGCCAAGAATTATTTCCGCACCGAGTGTTTTCAACTCTTCTGGAGTTAAGCCCTTAACCGTGCCATAGGTCCCCACCGGCATGAATGCAGGCGTTTGGATAGTACCACGCTCAAAGGTTAATTGGCCTCGACGTGCCTGACCATCGGTTTTATTTAAGTCAAACTTCATAATTCTTCCTAACCTGCCTTGATCTCAGGATGCTCACCCTTAAAAGGACGAGTAATAAACATGGAATCACCGTAGCTAAAGAAGCGATACTGCTCTTTTACCGCTTCGTCATAAGCATTGAATATATGCTGCTTACTGGCAAATGCACTCACCAGCATCATAAGAGTGGACTCCGGCAAATGAAAATTAGTAATCAGCGCATCAACCGATTTAAAGTCATAACCGGGATAAATGAAAATGTCAGTTTCGCCCGAGCCCGGTTGAATACCATTATCAGATGATGCGGACTCTAAACAACGGACGGAAGTTGTTCCTACCGCAATGACACGTCCACCATTTTCTCTGGCTTTTATAACTTTGTCGCAGACGTTTTGGCTCACTTCATACCATTCAGAGTGCATCTTATGTTCTAGAATATTGTCCACTCGGACCGGTGAGAAGGTACCGGCTCCAACATGAAGAGTCACAAAAGCTGTTTCAACACCTTTATCGGTAATCCTTTTTAAAAGCTCATCATCAAAGTGTAAACCGGCTGTAGGGGCGGCTACTGCGCCTTCCACTTCACTGTATACTGTCTGATAACGCTCTTTATCGGATAATTCGTCTTCTCTGTCTATGTACGGCGGTAGAGGCATATGACCCACCGCCTGCATAACGGAATTCCAGTCATTAGTAAGCAGTTTCAGTTGATACAGTGCGTTGTCTTTATTCAGAACTTCAAGCTCTGTTCCATCTTCAAGCACTAGAGTTGCACCGGGTTTAGGGCTTCGATTGGCGCGTACATGAGCAATTGCTTCTCTATCTGACTCAACTCGCTCTATCAATATTTCTACCTGTCCGCCGCTGGCTTTTCTGCCAAACAGGCGCGCTGGCAATACTCTCGTATTGTTAAAGACAAGAAGATCGTTGGGTTCAAGGAAATCAATCAGTTGGAAGAACTTGTTATGCTGGATATCACCTTGTTCACCGTCCAGGCAAAGTAATCTGCTGGCCGTTCTCTGTTCCGTTGGATAACGAGCAATCAGCTCGTCGGGTAGATTAAAAAAGAAATCTTGAAGACGCATGGTAACTCTGACCTTACGGGATCATAAGTATAAAGTGCGCATAGTTTAACTACTACCAAATAAAAGACAAGTTAAACCTTGATAAAAAAGTGGCGGATACGCCACTTGATTAAAGACTAGAATTGGGAGTTTTTGTCTCGTAGCTCCTGATATTTATCTAACTGATTTATCATCTCAAAAGGTACATTCCCCACCCTTTTCATAGCCATGTTGGCCTTAAACTGATATTTGGAGGCTGAGTCATAGTCATCCAGTCTAGCTGAAACCTCCGCTAGATATTCGTAGAACCTTATGGGACTTACCGTAGTGTTATCTTCAGATTGTTGTAATAACTGGTGAACAACCTTAAGCGGATAGCGCTCCATGTCTAGATCATCGATATATTTAGCTAGTTCAAAGGCAATTTTTGAATCACTTGATTTAACAGCTTTATCTAACCAAAAATATGCGCGCTCTTTATTACCTAAATCAAAAAAAAGTTTGGCTAATTTAAAATGAGAGCGCCCTAAATCTGCCGAAGCAGACTTTATCAACCATGCAATGGCTTTTTCCTTATCCTCAACACATCCCTTACCCTCTAAAAGATTTTGTGCCAACTCATATTGTGCGTTAGCAACCCCTTGTTCTGCGGCCCTGTAAAACCAGACCGTTGGATTAAACTCATCATTATCTATTAACTCACTCCCATACTTGGCGTAAAGATATTGTGATTTAGCGTCACCTGCTTCCGCTTTTTCCTTAAGCCGACTCAAAGCACTTTTATATCCAGCTCCACCCCTTAGCTTAAATTCTAACCTATATCTATACCGCTCTTTTACATTATGATTATCGGGGACTTCAAATCGCCAGTCTTCAACCGCAGCCAAGCTGGTCCTAACAAATGTTTTACCGGGAAACGACTCATCAACTGATATGTCGCTGGGAGTGCCACCCTTGTTGAGGAAAAAAGACAAGGTAACCCACCCTTCAAGACCTCTTAGTTGAGCCTCTCGGGGGTAAAACGCAGGCTCTTGCTTTATAGGCTTAATTCTCGGGGAATCATACTGCTCTGAGTTTAAATTCACAGGTTTATATAAAGGTTCAAGCGCAACCTTTAAGGCTTCCGTGCTAAATTTTTTGAATAGCTCACTATAGAACAAATCGGCTTTTTGTTTCTTATTTTCAGAAAGACGTTGACTTATTTCTTGTAGAAGTTCAGTTTCATTATCCGCCCCATGATCAGATAACTTAATCCAGCCATATGCTTTAACCAGATTCTTTTCAGTGCCCGAACCCTCAAGATGCAAGATACCAAGATTAAATTGAGATGCCTTATGACCAATTTCAGCCATAGATTTAAACTCATTGAAAGCTTTTTTGATTTTCCCTTCTTCATAATAAGCTACGGCATCGTCAAAGCTTGCATAGGATAGGATTGATATACTTAATAGAATAAACAGGTAAGCTATTTTTATTACAACGTTCATCAGACTCCTTTTGTATTTTTTATTATCCAAGTTCGGGCAATTATATTAACTCAAGTGGCTGAATTCAACACGGCAAGGCGTAAAAAAGCCCAGCAAGGCTGGGCTTTTCATATAATACTATTGTTTAGAGATAATGTTTTAACCCATTCTGGGTAAAAGCTTCTCGCCCTTCTCTCCACCCACCTAGCCACTCTTCTTTAGCATTTACGTCTTCATGGGGACACACTTCTTTAGATTGTCCCTGCATTGCTGCGTGAAAGCCTTTTGCATGAGCTCTTTGTAACTTATCTCGTTTCTGTCTTTTCATGAATATATACCCTTTTACATCTTAGTGTATTTAAAACAATGTGCTCTGGTATTTTTTATGTTTTAAGCATCAGTAATCGTTGAACATAAAAAAAGCCGAGAACTCATACGAGTCATCGGCTCTTAGCTTGATTTTGTCTTTAGCTGTGGTTGTGTCAACTTATGTTGCTCCATACCTGATATATGCTCAACTATCACTCACTTTACACCGATTTGAGGGTACTATGCGAGTAAAAGTTCACAGAAAACCGATAAAAATTAAACATGAAAAGCTTGCCCTTAATTGTTCATGTTTATTGTAAAATTTATTCAGTAACTTACTGAATTACAGCACAAAAACTCAATCATGCATTACGAATCAATCAGTTAGAAAACCTTCGTCACCTACCGAACAGATCGAATTCCACAGCCAAAGTTTACGTTTGCGTAAAGGTAAGGTAAAATATTCGGGTTATTTTATAGAGAATCACGCTCATGAATGAGGAAAAAACAGAATACAGCATTAGCGATCTGGCAAAGGAGTTCGGGATAACCTCCCGATCGATTCGCCACTACGAGGATGAAAATCTTATAACCCCGTCCCGGCGCGGTGTTCATCGTATCTACAACAACCGTGACCGAGTTCGCTTGCAACTGATTTTGAGGGGTAAGCGCTTAGGCTTCTCCTTAGCTGAGATAAAAGAGATTATTGATCTTTATGGTATGGAAGGTGAGCAGAAACAGACCGAACGATTACTGGAACTGATTAGTTCTCGTCGTGATTCACTGAACCAACAGTTAAGAGATATTAAATACCTGCTGAAAGAATTCGATGTTCTTGAGGCCAAACTTATTGCAAATAGATAGTTATTCTAGAGATTTAACAGAGGAATCCAAATGTATCCATCACTCAACTTCGATTTAGGTGAAACTGCGGACATGATCCGTGAGATGGTCAGTAATTTTGCGCAGAAAGAAATTGCTCCAATCGCTGAAAAAACAGATGAAGAAAACCTTTTCCCACACGAAATGTGGAAAAAACTAGGTGATTTAGGCCTGCTAGGTATCACTGTCGAGGAAGAATACGGTGGTTCTGGGATGGGTTATCTTGAACATATCGTTGCAATGGAAGAAATTAGCCGTGCCAGCGCATCAATCGGCCTAAGCTACGGTGCCCATTCAAACTTGTGTGTTAATCAGATTCGTCGTAACGCTTCTGAAGAACAGAAGAAAAAGTACCTTCCGAAACTTTGCTCCGGTGAGCATGTTGGCGCCTTGGCGATGTCAGAGCCAGGAGCAGGTTCTGATGTAGTTGGAATGAAATTAAAAGCTGAACTTAAAGGTGACCACTACGTTCTAAACGGTAATAAAATGTGGATTACCAATGGTCCAGAAGCTGATGTTTTGGTGGTTTACGCTAAAACCGATATGGAAGCGCATTCAAAAGGGATTACAGCTTTTATTATAGAAAAAGGTATGAAAGGCTTCCGCACGGCACAAAAGCTGGACAAGCTGGGCATGCGTGGCTCCAACACTTGTGAATTAGTTTTCGAAGACTGTGAAGTACCTGTCGAAAACGTCATGGGTGAAGTTAACGAAGGTGTTAAGATTCTAATGAGTGGCCTGGACTACGAGCGTGCAGTATTAGCAGCGGGTCCTTTAGGTATCATGAGAGCCTGTATGGATGTGGTATTACCTTACATGCATGAGCGTAAACAATTTGGAAAACCAATTGGTACTTTCCAATTAATGCAGGGTAAGGTTGCTGATATGTACACTATTATGAACGCCAGTCGCTCTTACGTTTACGCCGTAGGTAAAGCATGTGACCGTGGTGAAACAACTCGAAAAGACGCTGCAGCGGCGATTCTTTATGCTGCTGAAAATGCGACTAAGCTTGCTCTGGATGCAATTCAGGCACTGGGCGGAAACGGTTACATCAATGAATACCCAACGGGCCGATTGCTGCGTGACGCCAAACTATATGAAATTGGTGCCGGCACTTCGGAAATTCGCCGTATGCTAATTGGTCGCGAGTTGTTTAACGAAACCGCTTAATTTTTTTACTCAGTACCTTTGGCGGTACAAGAGAATCATGGTTGTACCCGGGAACAATTCAATCTCGGGCACACAATTTACATTCACATTGAAAAGAAGTGAAGCTGCAGACTAGACAAAGTATCGATATCGCAATTGCCAGTGCACAATAAGTACATAAGCAGATTTGCGAACGCTCTACCGAATCGTCAGCCAGCATAGTCACTTCAGGAAGGAAAAAATATTATGTCAGACCCAATCGTAATTGTTTCAGCAGCACGAACCCCTATGGGCGGCTTTGGTGGCTCATTATCAACAGTAAAATCAACGGAGCTTGGCGCCAATGCAATTGCAGCAGCGGTTGAGCGAGCCACTTTAAAACCAGAAGACATTCAAGAAGTGATCATGGGTTGTGTGCTACCAGCAGGTGTTGGCCAGGCCCCGGCTCGTCAAGCGTCTTTAGGTGCTGGCATACCAAAATCAACTGGCGCTACTACTGTTAATAAAGTATGTGGTTCCGGCATGAAAACGATCATGCTAGCTCACGACCTGCTTAAAGCTGGTACTAATGACGTCATGGTTGCAGGTGGTATGGAAAGCATGAGTTTAGCGCCGTATCTACTACCAACTGGTCGTTATGGTCAACGTTTCGGTCATGGGAAAACACTCGACCATATGGCTTTTGATGGTCTTGAAGATGCTTACGAAGGTCAGGCAATGGGTGTTTACGCTGAGCAGACAGTAGAAAAGTATGGTTTCACACGTGAAGACCAGGATAACTTTGCTATTGAATCCCTTGCCCGTGCCAACAAGGCAATTGAAGATGGCTCATTTAAAAATGAAATCACACCCGTCACTGTTAAATCACGTAAAGGGGATACGGTTGTTGATACTGATGAACAACCACTGAAAGCTCGCCCAGACAAGATTCCAGCATTGCGCCCTGCTTTTAAAAAGGACGGTACCGTAACTGCTGCAAATGCGAGTTCTATTTCTGATGGAGCAGCAGCTGTTGTTATGATGCGTCAATCAGAAGCCGAGAAGCGTGGTCTAAAACCTCTTGCAAAGATTCATGCGCATTCGACAAACGCCAGAACTCCTGCTGAGTTTACAATTGCTCCAGTTGGCGCAATTGAAAAAGTATTGGATTCAGCTGGATGGACAAAAGATGACGTTGATCTGTTTGAAATCAATGAAGCATTTGCCGTAGTGACAATGGCAGCGATGAAAGATCTTGAGCTAGACCATGCGAAGGTCAATGTTCACGGTGGTGCCTGTGCGCTTGGCCACCCAATTGGCTGCTCAGGTACTCGTATTGTTGTGACATTATTGGAAGCACTGCGTAAATACGGCAAGTCTAAAGGTATTGCATCCCTTTGTATCGGTGGTGGTGAAGCGACAGCTTTAGCAGTTGAACTGCTATAAAGTTTAGCAAGCTTCGCGAAAACTCATTTTAGGAAGAACTATTTATGATTCTTACTGAAGAACAAACAATGATTCAGGACATGGCTCGAGGCTATGTCCGTGAACATATTGCTCCTTTTTCTGAAGAATGGGACAAGAATAAAACCTTTCCAGCCGAGGCCCTGCAGGGCCTTGGCGAGCTAGGCTTCTACGGTATGCTGGTTCCCGAACAATGGGGCGGCAGTGAGATTGGTTACACTGCAGCGGCACTGGTACTGGAAGAAATTGCTGCTGGCGACGGAGCCTGTTCAACAGTTATTTCAGTCACCAATTCAGTTGGCTGTATGCCGATCTTAAATTTTGGCACCGATGAGCAAAAAGAGAAGTTTCTTAAACCTCTGGCTTCCGGCCAAAAGCTAGGCGCTTTTTGCCTAACTGAGCCTCATGCTGGCTCAGATGCGGCCGATCTAAAAACCAAAGCAGTCAAAGATGGCGATCATTATATCCTGAATGGCGTTAAGCAATTTATAACATCTGGGAAAAATGGTGATATCGCTATCGTATTTGCAGTAACCGACCCAAGTGCAGGCAAGAAAGGTATCAGCGCTTTCGTGGTACCTACCGATACTCCTGGCTATATTGTTGCTAACGTAGAAGATAAGATGGGTCAAAACGCTTCTGATACAGCTCAAATCGTTTTTGAGGACTGTAAAATACCTGCTGAAAACCTGCTGGGTAAAGAAGGCGAAGGTTACAAGATTGCTCTCTCAGGTCTTGAAGGTGGTCGTATAGGAATTGCCGCCCAGGCTGTAGGTATGGCACGAGCAGCATATGAATATGCACTCCAATATGCCAAAGACCGTACTTCTTTTGGTAAGCCTATTTTCAAGCATCAGGCGGTACAGTTTAAGTTAGCTGATATGGCGACCCAGGTTGATGCCGCACGTAACATGGTTCTTAACGCAGCTCAATTACGCGATGCGGGAAAGCCTTGCTTAAAAGAAGCCTGTATGGCGAAATTGTTCGCGTCTGAAATAGCAGAAAAAATATGCTCTGATGCGATTCAAGTCCTTGGCGGCTATGGTTACCTCAAGGACTACCCTGTCGAAAGAATATACCGCGATGTTCGTATCGCACAAATTTATGAAGGCACCAGCGAAGTACAGAAAATGGTTATCGCACGAGCGATTGGCTCTGAATAAAATCGTGCTTTGGAAACTATGGCTAATAAGATTTCATACTAAGGATTCAAAATGCCAGTAATTAAATCTTCAATAAATTCGCGAAGTGCGTCATTCATTGAAAACTCTGAAGCAATGAGCGCTTTAGTGGATGACCTACGCGATAAAATGGAATACATCACCCAGGGTGGTGGACCAAAATATCAGGAAAAACATCTGTCACGTGGCAAACTGTTACCGCGAGACCGTGTACGCAAGCTTTTAGATGTAGGCTCTCCATTCCTGGAGATCTCACAGATGGCGGCATGGGACATGTACGATAACAAGGTTCCCGCTGCTGGCTTGATAGCTGGTATAGGACGTGTATCAGGTGTCGAATGCATGATCGTAGCGAATGACGCTACAGTTAAGGGTGGTACTTATTTTCCCGAAACGGTAAAAAAACATTTACGAGCTCAGGAAATTGCCGAAGAAAATAACCTTCCATGTATTTACCTGGTTGATTCAGGCGGTGCAAACCTGCCACAACAGGATGAAGTCTTCCCTGACAAAGACCATTTTGGTCGTATTTTTTATAATCAGGCTAACATGTCAGCTAAAGGCATTCCTCAGATTGCCGTGGTCATGGGCTCATGTACGGCTGGCGGCGCTTATGTACCTGCAATGGCTGACGAGTCAATTATCGTTAAGGAGCAAGGCACCATTTTCCTTGGTGGCCCACCACTAGTTAAAGCAGCTACCGGTGAAGTTGTATCAAGTGAAGAATTGGGCGGTGCCGACGTTCACTGTAAAACATCTGGCGTAACGGATCACTATGCGGTTAATGATGAGCATGCATTGAAATTGGCAAGACAGGTAGTTTCTAACCTGAACCGTAAGAAGGAACCATTTGTTACGGTCAAGAAGCCAGTAGAACCTCTCTACCCTGCTGATGAACTGTATGGTGTCATTAATAAAGATCCACGTAAACCGTTCGACATCAGAGAAATCATTGCTCGGATCGTTGATGGCTCAGAACTTGATGAGTTCAAAGCAATGTATGGCACAACCCTGATCTGTGGCTTCGCCCGCATTCATGGTTATCCTGTTGGTATTGTGGCTAACAACGGAATTCTATTCTCTGAATCAGCACAGAAAGGTGCACACTTCATTGAACTCTGTTCACAGAGAGGCATTCCATTGGTTTTCCTTCAAAACATTACTGGCTTTATGGTGGGTAAAAAATACGAAAACGAAGGTATTGCTAAACACGGTGCCAAAATGGTTACAGCAGTAGCCTGCGCAAAGGTTCCAAAGTTCACCGTTATCGTTGGAGGCAGCTTCGGAGCTGGCAACTACGGTATGTGTGGTCGAGCTTATAGTCCTAAGTTCTTATGGATGTGGCCAAATGCTCGTATTTCTGTAATGGGAGGCGAACAGGCTGCAAATGTTCTGGCTCAGATCAAACGTGACAACTTCGAACGTCGTGGCGAAAAAATGTGGTCGGAAGAAGAAGAAAAAGCCTTTAAGAAACCGATTGAAGACCAATACGAAAAACAAGGCCACCCTTACTATTCAAGTGCACGACTATGGGATGACGGTATTATCGATCCTGCGGACACTCGTATGGTTTTAGGCCTGGGCTTATCGACTGCAATGAACAAAGAAGCCGAAGAAACAAAATTCGGCGTCTTTAGAATGTAAGGTGATGAACATGAGTGAAGCACTTAACATTTCAATTGATACTAAAGAGCTGGGGTCCGAAGGTCGGGGCGTAGGTAGAATCACGCTGACTCGTGGTGAAATACACAATGCTTTTGATGATCAATTGATAGAAGATTTAACACAAGCATTTCGCCGGCTGGAAGCAAACCCAAGTGTTGAAATAGTTGTTCTGCAGGCTGAGGGAAAAAGTTTTTCGGCAGGCGCAGACCTAAACTGGATGCGTCGCATGGCTGACTATACCTGGGAAGAGAATTATAAAGACTCCCAAGGTCTGGCCGCTCTAATGCATACGATTTACACCCTTAAAAAGCCGACCGTTGCGGTAGTTCAAGGCGCAGCATTTGGCGGCGGGGTTGGATTGGTCGCCTGTTGTGATATCGTCATCGCATCAGAGCGTGCAAGCTTTTGCCTATCCGAAGTAAAATTGGGTCTTATTCCAGCTGTGATTAGCCCATATGTGGTTAAGGCAATTGGAGAGCGCCAGGCACAACGCTATTTTTTATCTGCTGAGCGATTTAAAGCTCCCCAGGCAAAAGAGTTTGGCTTGGTTCACGAGGTAGTTAAAGAAGATGAACTACATAGCAAGGCTGATGAAATGATAACCGGCTTACTAGCCAATGGTCCACAAGCCGTGCGTGCAGCAAAAGATTTGATAAAAGCTGTTGCTGGCAAAGCAATAGACCAGAATGTATTGGACGAAACAGCTAAGCGTATCGCTGATATTCGTGCCAGCGAGCAAGGCAAAGAAGGTCTTAATGCATTTCTAGAAAAGCGCCCTGCTGATTGGTCAGTCGGTTCAGGCGACACTGAAAACAGCGACAGTTAAGGAAGCATTTATGTTTACAAAAATATTAATTGCAAACCGTGGTGAAATCGCCTGTCGTGTGATTCAGACCGCGCAAAAACTCGGCATTCGTACAGTTGCCGTATATTCTGAAGCAGATAAAAATGCTCGTCATGTGGCTATGGCAGATGAGGCAATATATCTTGGGCCAGCCCCAGCAAAAGATTCATACTTAAAGACAGACCTAATCATTAAAGCTGCAAAGGATACTGGCGCGCAAGCTATACATCCCGGTTACGGTTTTCTTTCAGAAAATGCTGACTTTGCAAAAACTTGCGCCGATAATAATATTGAATTTATAGGTCCACCAGAAGGCGCGATAATTGCCATGGGCTCTAAATCTGCGGCCAAAGAAATTATGGAAGAAGCTGGCGTACCTTTGGTGAAGGGTTATCACGGCGAAAATCAGGATCCTGACTTTTTAAAATCACAGGCTGATGATATTGGCTACCCAGTAATTATTAAAGCTACTGCTGGCGGTGGTGGTAAGGGTATGCGGATCGTATGGAAAGCTGAGGAGTTTGAATCGAGTTTAGCATCATGTAAACGAGAGTCAGCAGCATCTTTTGGTGATGATAAAGTACTGGTTGAGAAGTATATAACCAAGCCACGCCATGTGGAGATTCAGGTATTCGCTGACAAACATGGCAATGCAGTCCACTTATTCGAACGTGACTGCTCTGTTCAACGTCGTCACCAGAAAGTTATCGAAGAGGCCCCTGCTCCGGGAATGTCAGAAGATAACCGTCAACAAATGGGTGAAGTTGCAATTCGGGCAGCGAAAGCGATTGGCTACGTAGGAGCTGGAACCGTTGAGTTCCTCTACGATGAAGATGGGTCATTTTATTTCATGGAAATGAATACACGTCTTCAGGTAGAACATCCGGTAACTGAAAAAATCACGGGACAGGATCTGGTCGAATGGCAGCTAAAAGTAGCTTCCGGTCAGGAGTTACCTGAAGAGCAAGAAAACCTAAGTATCAATGGCCATGCTTTTGAAGTCCGTATCTACGCAGAAGACCCTAGACAGGACTTCCTCCCTGCAACAGGTTCTCTTTTGCATTTAAACACACCTGAAGAAAGTGAACATATCCGAATTGATACAGGTGTTCGCCAAGGTGATACCGTTTCAGTCCATTATGACCCAATGATCGCTAAACTTATTGTCTGGGATCATGATCGTAATGCAGCACTGGCTCGTTTACGTGGCGCGCTTGCTCAGTATCAAGTAGTAGGTTTAACAACCAATGTTGAATTTCTATCAGCCTTAGCAAGCAACCAAGCTTTTGAAGACTGTGACCTCGACACTAACTTTATTGAGCGCTTCAAAGATGAGTTAATCTTAGAAGATGCTCCAGCCGATGAAGATGCCCTCGTGGCTGCAACCGTATATCAGTTAGTTCAACGTCAACAAACAGCAAAAGAATCAGCCCTTAAAAGTGCAGACCCTTACTCACCTTGGAATCAAGTGAGCGGATGGCGACTCAATACAGATAATCACCATGCTTTCGAGTATTTGGATTATGTTGACAGTATCCCAAATGACGTAGTCGTTACGACACACTTCAGAGGTGATGAATACCTACTTGAATTACCTGAGAAGGAATTAAAGATTCATACCGCTGAGTTAAATGGTAATAACTTACGTCTCGATGCTGCTGGAAAACGGTTTAATGCAACTGTCGTCGATGACGACAAAAACCTGCATGTCTTTGTTAATGGAAACTACCAGATTTTGGAGAAAGTTGAACGCGGACAGGCCGGTGAATCGGAAGAAGCTGGTGGTAGTTTAACAGCACCTATGCCGGGTACTGTCATTGAAGTAAAAGTTTCTGAAGGCGATACAGTGGAAGCCGGACAACCACTGATCATTCTTGAAGCCATGAAGATGGAGCATACGATCAATGCCCCAACCGCAGGCACCGTTGCAGAAGTACTATACGGAGCTGGCGATCTGGTGAATGATGGTGCTGAATTGTTAATCCTCGACGCTGGTGAAGACTAATACCGGAGACAATAATGGTTCTAGTAGACGATCATATTGAACATTTACCAAACGAGGTCCGCATCGTTGAGATGGGCCCTCGTGACGGACTGCAGAATGAAAAGCAACCAGTACCGACCGAAGTTAAAGTTGAACTGATCAAACGTTTAATTATAGCTGGCGAAAAAGATATTGAAGCAACTGCATTTGTTTCTCCTAAATGGGTTCCTCAAATGGCTGATCATCACGATATGATGCAAGCCATTAAGCCTATCAAAGAGGCCAATCCAGATGTCACTTTCCCAGTTTTAACTCCAAACCTTAAAGGTTTTGAAGGCGCGTTAGCAGGTCATGCTGAAGAGGTAGCTGTATTTGCGGCGGCTTCTGAAGGTTTTTCTCAGAAAAATATCAATTGCTCTATTGCTGAATCAATAGAGCGCTTCAAGCCTGTGGTTGAAGCGGCAAAGAAACATGACATCAAAGTTAGGGGTTATGTGTCATGTGTTCTTGGTTGCCCTTTTGACGGTGACATTGCTCCTGGACAGGTAGCAAAAGTTGCTAAAGATTTATACGAACTCGGTTGTTATGAAATTTCCTTAGGTGACACTATTGGTGTTGGTACACCGGCTAAAGCCAAGGCAATGATAGAAGCAGTTTCTAAGGTTGTACCCGTAGACAAGCTTGCCTGCCATTTCCATGATACCTATGGACAAGCGCTGGCAAATCTATATGCTTGCTTAGAGCTTGGGGTTTCAACTATTGATAGTTCCGTAGCAGGATTAGGTGGCTGTCCTTATGCGCCAGGAGCCACTGGTAACGTAGCAACGGAAGATGTCGTATACATGCTTAATGGTTTAGGTATTAAGACAGGTATCGACTTAGATAAATTAATTGATGCGGGAGTTTACATTTCCGATCATTTAGGACGCAAACCAGTATCGCGTGTTGCGAATGCTGTACTTGCAAAAAGACAATAGCGAAGTTTTTACCAATCGCGTCAAACAAATACTCTTAAAATATGACGAGGAATTAAAATGTCAGGTTTTAATAAAGTCGTAAATAGTTACGAAGAAGCACTCGAAGGCTTCAAAGATGATATGACCGTCATGGTCGGCGGTTTCGGTCTTTGCGGGATTCCCGAAGGCCTTATCGAACAAGTTTATAATATGGGCAACAAAGGCCTTACAGCTATTTCCAATAACGCAGGTGTTGATGGATTTGGTCTAGGCAAATGGTTAGAAAAGCGTCAAATCAGTACAATGATTGGCTCTTATGTGGGTGAAAATGAACTCTTCGAGAAGTTATTGCTTTCCGGGGAAATGGAAGTAATTTTAACACCTCAAGGTACACTCGCAGAAAAGATACGTGCGGGTGGTGCTGGTATTCCTGCTTTCTTTACAGCCACAGGTTTCGGTACCAAGGTAGCAGAAGGAAAAGAGACCCGTAATATTGATGGCCGAGACTATGTTCTTGAGCCTTCGTTAACTGCTGACTTTGCACTGGTTAAGGCATGGAAGGCAGATACCATGGGTAACTTGATCTTTAATAAAACAGCCATGAATTTCAACCCTATGATGGCAACGGCAGGTAAGATTACCGTAGCGGAAGTCGAAGAAATTGTAGAACCTGGTGAGCTGGATCCAAACTTTATCCATACACCGGGTATCTATGTCCAGCGCGTTATCAAAGGCGAGAAATTTGAAAAACGTATTGAACAACGAACCATTAAGCAATCATAAGGAGCGCAATCATGGCACTATCACGTGAACAAATCGCCATGCGAGTGGCGCAAGAACTAGAAGATGGTTTCTATGTTAACCTGGGTATTGGTATCCCTACCCTAGTGGCAAACTATGTTCCCAAGGGCGTCGAGGTAATGATGCAGTCGGAGAATGGTTTGCTTGGAATGGGAGAATTTCCAACTGAAGAAACTATTGACCCTGACTTAATCAATGCGGGTAAACAAACAGTGACGGCTGCTACTGGTGCAGCATTTTTCTCTTCAGCAGAAAGCTTCGCGATGATCCGGGGAGGTCATGTTGACCTTACGGTATTAGGTGCTTTCGAAGTTGATCAGGAAGGTAATATTGCTTCCTGGATGATACCTGGAAAATTAGTTAAAGGTATGGGTGGCGCTATGGACTTGGTCGCTGGTGCTGAAAATATTATCGTTACAATGACTCATGCTAACAAGCACGGCCAGTCAAAGATACTCAAAAAATGTACGTTACCACTTACCGGTGCTCAGTGTATTAAACGTGTTATCACCGAGTTAGCTTTGATGGAAATCAAAGACGGTGCATTCCATCTTATCGAAAGAGCTCCGGGTGTTTCTGTTGAAGAAATAAAAGAGAAAACTGAAGCAAATCTAGTGGTACCGGACAACGTCCCAGAAATGAACGTATAATTCATTTAAGCATTTAAAGGCTCTGTTGCAAGCTTGTAGCAGAGCTTTTTTAGCTCTCCAAAACAAAACTCCTTAGCTGCAACACTTATTTACACTTTACTACCCTCCTGTACTAGAAATTGTAGCCTATCCCTTTATATTGTCTGCTGAAAAAAATTTTTACATGAGCATGCAATAACATTTCAGGGGACTTCCATGAAAAATATATTTTTAGCTGGGGCCTTATCAATAGCCACAACAGCTTCTCCACTAATGGCAAATGAAGGTATGTGGCAACCAAGCCAGCTTCCAGAAATAGAAGACCAATTAGAGGACGCAGGTCTAGAGATTGATCCAGATAACTTAAGCAAGCTGACAGAATTTCCGATGGGTGCCGTTATCAGTTTAGGGGGCTGTACGGCTTCCTTCCTATCTCCAAAGGGGTTAGTAGCAACAAACCACCACTGTGCTTACGGCAGCATTCAGTTCAATTCTACTGCCGAGAATAACTTGCTTGAAAAGGGATTCCTAGCTGATAGTTTTGAAGAGGAACTCCCCGCAGCACCAGGCTCACGCGTATATGTCACCACTGAATTAACGAACGTAACAGATGCCATTAATGACGGTCTCACCAGCGAAATGTCAGGCATGGAGCGTTATAAAGCAGTTGAGAAGAAAGAAAAGTCACTAGTCGCTGGATGTGAAGCTGAAGATGGTTTTCGCTGTAACGTTTACTCTTTCCATGGGGGACTTGAGTATTTCCTGATTAAACAAATGGAAATACGTGACGTTCGACTTGTCTATGCTCCCTCTTCTCACATTGGCAAATATGGTGGAGATATTGATAATTGGATGTGGCCACGTCATACCGGTGATTTCTCTTTCTACCGAGCTTATGTCGGTAAAGATGGAATGCCTGCTGACTTCTCTGAAGACAATGTCCCATATGAGCCTGAGCATTACCTGAAAGTAAATGCTAATGGCGTGTCAAAGGGAGACTTTGTCATGGTGACCGGCTATCCTGGGAGAACCAACCGCTACCGTACTAGTGCTGAAGTGAAAAATCAGTTTGAATGGCGCTACCCTACTTTCCGTAATGTTTTACATAAATACATCTCTATTATTGAGGAAAATGCACCGGAAGGAAGCGATGCCAGAGTTAAATATGCGAGTACGCTTGCAGGTTTAAATAATGCAGAGAAGAACTGGGGAAGCATGATTGAGAGCTATGGTAAAGGTGATTTACTGGAGCGTAGGCAGCAACTGGAAGCAGAACTTGAAGCGTGGTTGTCGGACAATCCAGAAATGAATGAAAAGCATGGCGACGCCTTAGCTGAACTTGATGCCTTAATTAAAGAAAACCTTAAAGACCAGGCTGTTGAGATGAAGAAATGGGGTATGAACCGTGACACCCTGACAGCTACCGCATCTAGACTTTACCGCCTAGCTATTGAAAGTGAAAAACCCGATGCGGAACGCGAGCCAGGCTATCAGGAAAGAGATATTACTCGCATCAAAGAAGGCTTAAAGCGGATGAATCGACGCTGGGATGCAACGGTTGAAAAAGCACTGTATAAGCATTTTGTCGCAGAATATGCAGGGCTTCCGACCGAAGACCGTATGCAAAGTTATGATACGTTTATGGGTATTGATTCCACCTTTAATGTCGATAAATTTAATGCCAGGGTTGACTGGATGTTTGCTGAAACAAAACTGACTGATGAGCAGGCTCGCTTGAACTGGATTGGTCGCTCTGTTGATGATTTCAAGCAATCACAAGACCCTTTCATTCAGTTGGCAGTAGCGGTTTATGATGAAAAACACCAGAAAGAACTGGATGATAAAGAGCAATCAGGTAAATTTAAGAAGTTACGCCCCCAATACATGGCAGCAATTATTGACTTCTATAAGTCTAAGAACATGCCGGTTTACGCTGATGCTAACAGCACACTTCGAGTAACCTATGGCAACGTTAAAGGATATTCACCAGAAGATGGCATGTTCGCTACACCTTTTACCACTCTTGAAGGCCTTGCAGCTAAGCATACTGGTGAGGCACCTTTTAATTCACCACTAGAACAGCTCGACCTGATAAAAGATAAGAAGTATGGGGACTACGAAGATCCAGCTCTAAATAGCGTCCAGGTAAACTTTTTATCAACGGTTGATACTACCGGCGGTAACTCTGGCTCACCTACAATGAATGCAGAAGCGCAATTTGTTGGCCTTTTATTTGATGGCGTCTATGAATCGATAATTGGAGACTGGGACTACAACCCTGACCTGAACCGCTCGATTCATGTAAGCAGTGCTTATATGCTGTGGGTGATGGAGCATGTAGATGGAGCTCGTAACTTAATAGAAGAAATGGATGTTGTAAGATAAATTATTGATTGTTTATTAAAAAAGGAGCAGCTTTAGGCTGCTCTTTTTTTATGTATTAATTCTAAACAAATTAACCAGCCTCAAATCAATACTGACAGCTCCTATCTGCAAGGCTCTTATCCCCAAATCATAACTTCTTCGATAGCTTTTATCGGAGCCAAGACAATATATTCACCTTATAGCGGAGCCTAAATGCAGCTACTATAATCAAGGCTATAATAATCCCTGCCCATCGAAGGAACTGCTATCCTTTTGGCTTCGTTCAATCCCGAACAGATGCTTGAAAGTGGTTATCAGCAATGATAAGGGAACCATAACCTAAGCTTATCAATAATATTGCCAAAACCCCTTAAAAATACTATGGTAAAGTAATAGTGAGGGGCGGACCATTGTATAAAACCTATATAAAAACCCTAGTGTTTTTAGCCACAGTTCTAGGTTGTGGGTTATTGACACCTGATGTTTTGGCTAGCGAAGAGCCCAAAGAACGTAAAAGTTCTTTGAGAGTTGCTATGTTTAACGCCCCCCCAATCATGGAACTCACAGAAGATAACCAGCGCAGAGGTTTTATGGTTGAGCTTCTGGAAGAGATGGCGAAAAAAGAAGGCTGGGAAATTCAATGGGTTCACCTTGATTGGCCGGAAGCCATACCAAGAACACTAAACAACGACATTGATCTAATTCCTTTCATAGCCTACTCAGAAACCCGGGCTGAACTGCTGGACTACAACGAAGAAGGTATCCTAACTGGTTGGGGCCAGGTATATACTCATTTCAAAGAACCCATGCCAGAAAATATATTTGGTCTGGAAGGCAGAACCATCGGCATCATAAAAAACGAAGTCTACGGTATAAAGATTGCTAACTTATGTGAGCTTTTTAATATTGAGTGTAATTTCATTGAGGTTTCAACCTACCGAGAAGCTTTTGAATTACTGAGTAAAAGGTCAGTTGCAGGGGTCGTCACCAGTAACTTAGTCAGCTATGGCTATGATAATGAGCTCATACGTAAAACTCCTATCGTTTTCGAGCCACGAAAGGTACTATTTGCAACCGCTAAAAATGCTAATCCCCAATTACTTAAAACTATCGACCGATATACCCGACTCTGGCGTTTTGATGAGAATTCTATCTATTACCAATTAAAGGATAAGTATCTAAGAGAAATAACTCATGAGGAACCGCTTCCTCCCTGGATTCTCTATACTTTGCTGATTATTCTGGGGTTACTGCTATTAGCAGCACTGATCGTATATTTGTTAAGAAAGCAGGTAAAAGTTCAAACACAGGATTTAGAGGACCAAAGTGATCAAATCAGGCAAATCATTAACTTAGTTCCACATATGATTTTCGCCAGTAATGCCAATGGCAAGCTGATATTAGCCAACAGATACGCAGCAAACTTTTTCGGTATCAATATGTCCGACATTGAGGGTTACAAACAGAAGGATCTAATCTCACAAGTACCCAAAGCCAAGAATCTATTTGAAGACGAGCAGCTATTATTAAGGCGTGACGCCCATGCTATACAAAGAGAAGTGGCTACTCATAACGTTGAAGGACAAAAAATCACACTTAAGATTTCAAAGGTTCCTTTTGTTACCCGGTATAGCAGAATCCCTTCAGTAGTAACAGTTGGTGTTGATATCACAGAAGCGAAAGAGTATGAAAAACAAATTCAGCACATGGCTCAGCATGACTCTTTGACCCAACTTCCAAACCGTCTTCTATTAAATGATAGGATTCACCAGTCTCTAGCCTTGACGCAACGGTATGAACAGAATGGAGCAGTCCTCTTCATCGACCTGGATTACTTCAAGAATATTAATGATTCACTCGGTCATATGGCTGGGGATAATCTCCTCCAAGAAGTCGCCAAGAGGCTGAAAGGTATTGTCCGCGAGGGTGATACTGTCGCTCGGCTTGGTGGTGACGAATTTATAATTCAACTTAGCCAACTAGACCGTGATGCAGAGCAAGCTGAAAGGGATGCTTGTTTAATAGCAGAAAAAATAAATTTTGCATTGGCCCAGGAGTACCAGGTTGACGGACAAAAGCTATTCTCAACTGCAAGCATAGGGATAGTAATCTATCCTAGAGATGCCAATACCGAAGAGTCGATTATACAGAGAGCAGATACTGCCATGTATTATGCTAAATCTATGGGGCGAAACCGGTATGCGGTCTTTAAACGCGAAATGGAAAAAGTAGTCGTACGAAACCATATGCTAGAAAGAGAGCTTAGAAAAGCGCTGGTCGAGTCGCGATTACTATTAAGGTTCCAGCCTCAGATTACTAGTGATAATGATGAATTCATTGGCGTAGAGGCTCTGCTGCGCTGGAATCACCCTTCAGAAGGTATTATTTCTCCTGCTGAATTCATTCCTATAGCCGAAGAAAACCATCTAATCATTCCAATCGGTGAGTGGGTTTTAAAAAAGGTGTGTTACCAAATTAAATATTGGTTGCAACAGTATGGTGCCTCACCCTTCATTACGGTAAACCTTTCTGCTGTTCAAATTCGACATTCAGACCTTGTCAGCTACATCAAAAAACTGCTCGATAAAACTAAAATTCCTCCGAGCCTATTGGAACTTGAAGTTACAGAAACAGTACTTCTACACGAAGCACGAATTTCTATTGATGTACTACAAGAGCTGAAGAAGTTAGGTGTCAGACTGTCTATTGATGACTTTGGCACAGGGTATTCATCTCTTACCTACTTAAAAAAGCTGCCTCTGGATAAATTGAAAATTGACCGCTCTTTTATAAAAGATATTCCTGGAGATCCTGATAGCGAAACGATTATCCGTACGGTAATTGGCATGAGCCATGATTTGGGCTTAGAGGTTATTGCAGAGGGCGTGGAAACCAAAGAGCAGCTCGACTATCTTCGTAAAGAGCGGTGCTCACTCTTCCAGGGGTTTTATTTTGATCCGCCTATTACCATAGAGCAAATTGAGGAAAAGTACTTTGCTCAGGTCAAGCAAAAAGCTAAGGCTGGTAATACCATAATAAACTTTCAGGACTACTCTAAAAAGTAACCTCCCAAAATTCAGACACAAAAAAAACCCGCATAGAGCGGGCTTTTTTTGTGCTTAAGTATTACGCATCAACTGTAACTTGGTTACTCACTGGAATCGTAACCTTGTTAGCTTGCTGCTTATACTCTTCCATCTGATGGAAGTTCATATAAACATAGATATCATCAGCCATTGAATCAATCTTATCCGCGTATTTTTTGTACTCATCAACTGTAGGCAGCTTACCGATAACAGCAGCAACAGAGGCTAACTCTGCAGAAGCAAGGTAAACGTTAGCACCCTGCCCCAGACGGTTCGGGAAGTTTCGAGTTGAGGTTGAAACAACGGTTGATTTAGGCGCTACACGAGCCTGATTACCCATGCACAATGAACAGCCCGGCATCTCCAGGCGAGCACCAGAACGACCAAATGTATTGTAATGCCCTTCTTCCATCAACTGATGCTCATCCATTTTAGTTGGTGGAGCAATCCATAAACGTGTTTCTAACGTGCCAGCTTCTATATCTTCGAGCAATTTAGCCGCTGCACGGAAATGACCAATATTGGTCATACAAGAACCAATGAACACTTCATCGATCTTATCACCAGCAACTTCACTTAGAAGCCTAGCATCATCAGGATCGTTAGGTGCACACAGAACTGGCTCTTTCAAGTTATTCATATCAATTTCGATAACTGCCGCGTACTCTGCGTCTTCATCAGCAGATAATAAGCTTGGGTTGTCCAGCCATTCCTGCATCTTCTCGATACGACGAGCTAAGGTACGCTCATCACCGTAGCCGTTAGAAATCATCCACTTCAACAGGACAATATTTGATTCCAAATATTCTGCTACAGAATCTTCAGCCAACTTAATTGTACAGCCAGCTGCTGAACGTTCCGCAGAGGCATCTGAAAGCTCAAATGCCTGTTCAGCAGTCAAATCTTCAAGCCCCTCAATCTCAAGGATTCGGCCTGAGAAAATATTTTTCTTACCAGCTTTCTCTACGGTGAGGTGACCATCTTGAATTGCCTGATAAGGAATAGCATGAACTAAGTCACGCAATGTAATACCTGGCTGACGCTTACCTTTGAAACGTACCAATACAGACTCAGGCATGTCCAACGGCATAACACCGGTAGCGGCTGCGAATGCAACCAAACCAGAACCAGCCGGGAAAGAAATACCTAATGGGAAACGAGTATGTGAGTCTCCGCCTGTACCGACTGTATCTGGAAGAAGCATACGGTTTAACCAACTATGGATAATACCATCACCTGGACGAAGAGACACACCACCACGGTTCATGATGAAATCAGGAAGCGTATGCTGGGTATCAACGTCAACTGGCTTTGGATAAGCCGCTGTGTGGCAGAAAGATTGCATAACCAGATCGGCCGAGAAACCAAGGCAAGCCAAATCTTTCAGCTCATCACGAGTCATAGGGCCAGTAGTATCCTGAGAACCGACTGTTGTCATTTTAGGAACGCAATACTGACCTGCACGAACGCCTTCAACACCACAGGCGCGGCCAACCATTTTCTGAGCTAGTGTGAAACCTTTGCCGGAGTCAGCAACTTCTTCCGCGTTACGGAATAAGTCAGAAGCATCCATACCCAGATACTCACGAGCACGCTCGGTTAAACCGCGACCAATAATTAGAGGAATACGACCACCAGCTTGAACTTCGTCAAAAATTACCTTACTGCCATACTCGAATTCAGAGATGACTTCACCATTTTTAGTAACCTTGCCTTCATAAGGATAGAAGTCAATAACGTCGCCCATTTCCATTTGTGACACGTCTAACTCTACCGGCATGGCGCCAGCATCTTTCATTGTGTTGTAGAAAATTGGAGCAATTTTGCTACCAAAACAGAATCCACCAGCTCGCTTGTTAGGAACGTGAGGAATATCGTCACCCATTAACCATAAAACAGAGTTGGTCGCAGATTTACGAGAAGAACCTGTACCTACCACATCACCAACATAAACAATTGGGTTACCCTTCTCTTCCAGCTTTTCAATTAAGCTGATAGGCCCAATCTCACCTTCTTTATCAGGGTCAATGCCTTCACGAGCATTTTTTAACATTGCCAGTGAGTGCAACGGAATATCTGGACGTGACCATGCATCCTGGGCTGGAGACAAGTCATCAGTATTTGTTTCGCCGGGAACCTTGAATACTGTTAAGGTAATTTTCTCATCCATTTTAGGCTTCTTGGTGAACCACTCACCTTCTGCCCAGGATTTAATGACATCCTTCGCAATCTCGTTGCCATTATCAGCTTTTTCAGCAACATCGTGGAAAGCATCAAACATCAGTAATGTGTCTTTAAGCTGCTCCCCTGCCAACTGCCCTAGTTCTTTGTCATCAAGCAACTCAACCAAGGTTGCGATATTATAGCCACCCAGCATTGTACCTAGGAGCTTTACAGCGTGTTCTTTATCAACCAGCGGAGATTCGGTTTCACCTTTTGCTATGGCAGCTAAGAAACCAGCTTTTACGTAAGCAGCTTCATCAACGCCCGGCGGCACTCGGTCAGTCAACAACTCGACCAGAAACTCTTCTTCACCGGCTGGTGGGTTTTTCAACAGTTCAACAAGCTCATTCACTTGCTCTGCGCTCAGAGGCAAAGGTGGAATACCTTGCTCAGCACGTTCTGCTACATGTTTTCTGTATGCTTCTAACACGCTATATTCCTCATTTTTGACATTTTCAAATCTTTGACAAAGGTGGAACTGGAACCGTCTATTAGCTATCAATCAAGACAAATCAAGGAACTGAGCACCATTCTAAGGCACCATCCAGCAACCACCCCTGAAAATTGGCGGCTGATTATAACACAGCGTGCGCTGAATGTGAGGTATATCTTGTTCAGGACTGATTCATCGTGCTTATAATATGATGTTTGCAACACTAATGAAGAGTTAGGGTAATATAATGATTAAACAGAAATTAACATTAATTAGTTTGGCTGTAGCATTTGCTATCAGTGCGCCAGTAGTGATGGCAAAGGGGAAACCCGAGCATGCGCAGAATAAAAGTGAAAAAGAAGTTAAGCAATCTAAGGCTAAACAATCCAATAAGCGTCATTTCGACGATGGTGCACGCGATACCATCCGTAACTATTATGACCGTTATTACGATGATAGAGGTCGCCTGGATACAAGCCGCTCTGACTTGCCTCCAGGTTTACAGAAGAAGTATCAGCGCACAGGACAACTGCCTCCTGGTTGGCAGAAAAAGGTTCAGGCAGGCCATGTTCTACCGATAGATATCTATCGTTACGGGCATGAAATCCCTTACGACTTGCGTCGCCGCCTTCCTTTAGGGCCTGTCGGCAGTAAAATTATTGAAGTCGAAGGCAAAATCATTCGCTTGATGGAAGGAACGAGAATGATTCTGGATGTATTCGATATTCGATAATCCAATATCCAAACCAAAGCCAGCTCTTGCTGGCTTTTTTTATGTTTAATCGTCACGTTTTTTAGTGCGTAAAAGATGCTAATCCCTAGCAGTTAAGGTATGATCGCCACTTTATAGATTTGTTCAATTTTAAGCTTTTACGGATAAGATATGACAATGCAACTTTCCGCTCTAACAGCAATTTCACCCGTCGATGGCCGATACGGCTCAAAAGCCGCTGACTTACGTCCTATTTTTAGTGAGTACGGATTACTTAAATACCGTGTCACGGTTGAAGTGCGTTGGTTACAGGCGCTTTCACAGGCATCTGAGATTAATGAAGTCCCACAATTTTCAACTGAAGCCAACCAGTTGCTGGACAATATCGTGGCCAACTTTTCTGAAGAAAATGCTGCCCGCATTAAGGAAATTGAGCGCACAACAAACCACGACGTAAAAGCGGTTGAGTACTTCCTTAAGGAGCAAGTTGCTGATAATCAGGAAATTGCAAAAGTCAGTGAATTTATTCATTTTGCCTGTACCTCAGAGGACATCAATAACCTCTCTTACGCTTTAATGCTTAAAGAAGGTACTGAAGCCATTATCAGCAGTCAGACACAAATCGTTGATGCTATCCGCAATCTGGCAGATCAATTTGTGGAAATCCCTATGATGTCTCGTACTCATGGTCAACCAGCCTCACCTTCCACAATGGGCAAAGAGATGGCAAACGTTGTCTATCGCTTGGAACGCCAGCTTAAACAAATCAAGGGTCAAGAAATCTTAGGTAAGATTAATGGTGCTGTTGGAAACTATAATGCACATCTTTCAGCCTACCCTGAATTTGACTGGCAAAGATTTGCAGACAAATTTGTAACATCTTTAGGGCTAACCTGGAATGCTTACACTACACAGATTGAGCCTCATGATTACATGGCTGAACTGTTTGATGCAGTTGCACGTTTTAATACAATTATTATCGACTTTGACCGTGATGTTTGGGGCTATATCGCGTTGGGCCACTTCAAGCAAAAAACTATTGCCGGTGAAATTGGTTCGTCCACAATGCCGCATAAAGTAAACCCTATCGACTTTGAAAACTCAGAGGGTAACTTGGGTATTGCCAATGCATTATTCGATCACTTGGCAATGAAATTACCGATTTCACGATGGCAACGCGATCTTTCTGACTCCACAGTTCAGCGTGTCCTTGGTGTCGGTTTTGCTCATAGTGTCATCGCTTATCAAGCAACTCTTAAAGGTATTTCAAAACTGGAAGTTAACGCGCAGTCTCTTCTAGACGAACTTAACTCAAACTGGGAGCTGTTAGCGGAACCGATTCAAACGGTAATGCGCCGCTATGGTATTGCGAACCCTTATGAAAAGCTTAAAGAGCTAACTCGTGGCAAACGCGTAACACAGGAAGATTTAAAAGTCTTTATTGATAGCTTGGAACTGCCACAAGAAGAAAAAGACCGCCTGAAAAAACTAACACCTGCTACCTATATTGGTAATGCAGTAGCACAGGCCAAAAATATATAATCAATCGAAAAGTCGCAGGATTATCGTTTATGCTAGGCTCAATCAGTGCAGAAGAGTTTCTTTCTGAATATTGGCAAAAAAAACCACTACTTATCCGTGGTGGGTTTGATGGTGATCCTGCTCTAATCACTCCTGAGGAGCTTGCCGGTTACAGTCTCGACGATGATATCGAATCAAGACTGATTCAACATGACAACAAACAACAGCGGTGGCAATTATCACATGGGCCCTTGGAAGAAACAGCATTTCAGGAGCTGGGAGAGGCAAACTGGACTTTACTAGTCCAGTCGCTGGATTATTTCCACCCTCCGCTTCAACAACTCACAAAAGCATGTAACTTCCTCCCCCGCTGGCGCCTGGATGATATTATGGTCTCCTTCGCCACTGAAAATGGCGGTGTCGGGCCACATCTAGACAAGTATGATGTATTTCTGGTTCAAGGAGAAGGTCAACGGCGCTGGCGAGTTGGTTATCAGGGTCAAAAAGTTAGCAGCATAAATCCGCACCCTCAAATTGCTCAGGTTGAACCTTTTGAGGCTACAATGGACGTCATCGTCAATCCGGGAGATATTCTTTATATTCCTCCAGCCACACCTCATTGGGGAGTTTCTGTGGGTAATAGCATTACTTACTCTATTGGTTTTAGAGCACCGAGTATTGGCTCCATTCTTGACTCATTATTAAACTCTCAATCACTGGAATTCGACAGCCTTTGGCACGATGAGGGAAAACTAAAAAAATACCATGCCTTTGGAGCACTTCATTCTGAGTTACCTGACTGGGCTCAAAATGAACTTAAGCAGCTTCTAAACCGTCGAGAATTACTTATTGCAGCAGGCAAAACAGTAACCGAACTGAAGTACCCAGAAGTACTTGAAACAGTTAATTTACCAAAGGCTCAGGAGCTAAGCGACATTGCTATGAGCGAAGGTATCGAACTGAACCCTCTGGCACGGATTGCCTACTTTGAGCATGAACAGGCGCTGTTAACCTTTATTAACGGTATTTACTTTCAATTCCCTATCGGACTCGAAAAAGCGATTCAAAAATTGAACCACCAAATGGTGTTATCGAAATCGGATCTAGAGGAGCTGCCTCGTTTACCTGTTGGTGAGTTTTTAAGTCATGGCATAGCCCTCGGCGCTTTAAAGTTACCTGAATAAATAAAACTAGAAGAAAACTATGCAAAAGCATTCGTTACGCCAAATTGGTGAAGAGAGCAGTGCTCTGATTAAGGTAGCTATCCCTGCGATTCTTGCTCAGTTAGCTCAAATGACTCTAGGTGTTGTTGATACCTTAATGGCTGGTAATTACAGCAAGCATGCACTGGCTGCCGTGGGTACCGGCGCCAATACCTTTATGATTATATTTTCTCTGTACCTCGGGTTGAGCTTCGCTCTTAATCCAATGGTTTCACACTTCAATGGTCAGGGGCAGTTCAAGAAGATTGGAAAAACCTTCCAGATGGGACAAATTATTGCCATTGGATTCGGCATCATTGTGTTTTTCATCATCCGGCATATGTATTATCCCCTTCTCTTTATGGGCGTGGATCAAGACATAGCCAAACTGACCTCAGAATACTTAACCGCACTTAGCTGGGGCACTATCCCTGCCTTTATGTTTTTAGCTTTACGTTCGGCCAATGAAGGTCTTTTCTCGACAAAAGCCATTATGGTCTGTTCCTTCCTAGTGATACCTTTCAACATCCTTTTTAATATTTGGTTTATTTATGGTGGTCTTGGTTTACCCGAAATGGGTGCTGTTGGGGTTGGATATGCCACTAGCGTAGTATGGACTATCTTATTTGTGTTCTTACTCATCTATACCTACAGTAACCAACGCTACGATGAGATGAATATTTTCAAAAATATCTCCTGGCCTAAGCCAAAGCTTATTAAAGAGTATTTTACAGTTGGAACTCCAATTGCAGTAGGTATGCTGATGGAGGTTGGCCTATTTGGCATGATTGGAATTATGGTCGCTCGATATGGTGTTGACCTTACCGGAGCTCACCAAATAGCAATGAATATCGCAACTGTAGCTTTTATGATACCACTGGGTCTTTCGGTTGCTATTACTGCCCGTGTGGGTTTCTGGCAAGGAAAACAGAATTATCGACAAATGCGCCTGGCTGGTTTTTGTGGGATTGGCCTAAGCGTATTTTTTCAGGCCCTTTCCGTTACGCTAATGTTACTTTTCAGACACGATTTTGTAGGATTCTACACGGATAACACAGAGTTGATTAGCTTGGGCGCAAGCCTGATATTTCTGGCTGCTATTTTCCAATTTTCAGACGGATTACAGATAAACAGCGCCGGCGCTCTACGTGGGATGAAAGACACTAAAATCCCAATGGTCTATATGGGCATTGCTTACTGGATTTTTGGTTTCCCCGTAGGCTATTATTTAGCCGAATATCAAGGACTTAAAGTCCAAGGTTTCTGGATTGGTATTATTGTTGGCTTGTCTATAGCTGCCGTTTTGCTGCTATTCCGCTTCATTCGGCGCTCCCGCCACGCTATTCAGTATGCCCAGCAAGGCGAGTAGAAAATATTTCCCAAACTTGCGTGGGTAGCTGCTTAGGTTTACCATTACGCCCTGTATTATAGTAGAAATACCGAGCCATTTAGCTCTTGGAGTGAAGCGTGAACCCTTATTCTGTAGACAACTATGAACGCCCTGTCATTGAGACTCCCCACGGCGAAGAAAAAGTACTGATGCATTCATGTTGCGCACCTTGTGCGGCGGAAGTTATGGAAGCGGTTCATGCGTCTGGAATAAAACAGACAGTATTTTTTTATAATCCTAATATACACCCTGTCGAGGAGTATGAAATTCGCAAAGATGAAAACAAACGTTTTTGTGACAAGCTTGGTATTGACTTTATTGACGCTGATTATGACAAAGATAACTGGTTTGAGCGCGTAAAAGGTCTTGAGAACGAACCAGAAAGGGGCGCTCGCTGTACAGTATGTTTCGACATGCGTTTTGAGCGCACCGCGCTTTATGCTGCGGAACATGGCTTTAATTTAATAACCAGTACGCTAGGTATTTCACGCTGGAAAAATATGGAACAAATCAATGATTGTGGCGTCAGAGCTGCCAATAGGTATGACGACGTTAATTATTGGACTTTCAACTGGCGTAAAAAAGGTGGCGCCCAGCGGATGATAGAAATTTCCAAGCGGGAAGAATTTTACCAACAGGAGTATTGTGGTTGCGTCTACTCTCTGAGGGATACGAATCGGTGGCGAATGGCTAATGGCAGGGATAGAATCAAGCGCAATATTAAGTTTTACGGACACGATAAACCTGAATAAAAAAGGAGCCAAACGGCTCCTTTTTTGTGGCAAACTACTTTTCTATAGTCGGGGGTTGTTTAGCGGGCGTACGAACAGGCTTAGCTGATGGCTTAGGCTGAGGCGGAGGGTTCTGAACTCTTGGCTCAACTGGTACACCACGATATATCTCCGTATTTGGATCCTGTGCATCCCTATTGTAATCCCTGCGACGCTCGTAGTCTGGATCAGGTCTAATCACACGGTAACGGTAATTGTATGGCCAATAGTAAGGACGATGATAAAACCAGTAAGGATCCCATGCGGAGTATACTTCAACATACTCGTACTGAGGTCGTTTTTTCCATAGGTGATGACCTCGAGTATCTACGACAGGAAAATTAATTTTATGTTTCCCAACTTTGCCGGGCATCGGCTTAGAAAGTTTACCAACAACGGTTATTTCTTTACCAACATCATAAATCATCGGATCTAGAAACCCTGGAACTCTTGCAATAAAACGACCACCAGTTTGTTGCTCCTCGACGGGTCTTGCTTGCCGCCCTAGTGGCAAATTCACTACTTCAATCAGCGTATCATTTTCCAGGTTTTCAACCCGGGCAACTATTCCACCCCAACGAACTTCACGACCAGTAAAGCCCTCAGGATTTTGAGCGACTTGGGTAAATGGTATATTTTCCTGCTCAAATGTAATTTGCTGTGGTGTGCTGGCGCAAGCAAATAACATGCCCGCACTCAGCAAAACCAACGAAACTTTAAATAAATAGCTCATCAGGGATCTCCTTCGAATATCACTAATTTTGCCTGGCTAGCCACTGAAATCATATTACTTCGAATCCTCTGAATGTTTCCTGAACAATTATCTAGAGGTCTTTCGCTTTTTTTGCAACATCATCTCGAAGATATACAGGAACTGCCAATTCTGCCGCGTAGGATTCGCCACTTATATACAGGTACTCTGCCATAGGTATCATGTATTCCGCAAATGGATACAATGGCTTATCATGAATGACTGTTGGCACATTCAGTGTTTCTGATAATACTTTAGCGTAAGTAGACCACCCTGTACCAACTGCGCTATACACTATTGACGTATCAGGGTCTGATATTGTGACAAATTCTGGTGAACATACTCTTTCTTGGTCTAAGAGTTTCATCAATCCATTGGCGTCAACTTCATATTGTCCCCAATAAACCTCTCCCATTCGAGCGTCAATTGCCGCTAGTACCCTAGCCTGCTTTTTATCTTGATACAGACCTTGTGCCAAGGCCTGTAAGCTAGAAATACCTATCACAGGCAAGTCAGCCCCAAAAGCCAGACCTTGTACAACACTGATACAGATTCTAATACCGGTGAAAGCTCCAGGGCCCTGACCGTAAGCGATAGCATCTAACTGAGTTAGCTTTATACCTGCTTCAGCTAAAACAGCTTCTACCATTGGCAGCACCAGCTCTCCATGCATCCTAGGGGCAATTTCGGAGCGAGTATATACCTGATCATCATACTTAAGTGCTACTGAACAAGATTCTGTAGCAGTATCAATAATTAATAGGTTTGCCATGTCAGCTTTCTTCTTTAATGCTTTTAAAACTTAAGTTCTTAAGGAATTCTAACACAACTGCTTTATTGCGAGTGCGTTTCATTGGCGGCAGACTTTTAAGAAATCTTTTACCATACCCGTTGGCAATTAATCTTGGATCACATAGAACCAATACACCCTTATCCTCATAATCTCTTATAAGACGACCAGCACCCTGCTTCAAAGCAATAATTGCTTGGGGAATTTGTATATCAAAGAATGGATTTTTTCCAGATTTCCTGGCCGCCTGAATTTTAGCTTCAATTAGCGGCTCATCGGGTGCCGCAAAGGGTAGCTTATCAATGATAACCAGACTAAGGGCTTCACCTTTAACATCAACACCTTCCCAAAAACTTGATGTGGCAAGTAGAACGGCATCACCTGAATCACGAAAACGCTCGATTAGTTCATTCTTAGGTAAATCGCCTTGTGCAAATAAATTCTTATCCTGCAATTTGTCTTTCCACAGCTCTTTAACCTTATTAAGTGCAGCATAACTGGTAAAAAGCACAAATGTTCCCCCAGGGTTATGCTCAACCAGAGGGAATAGCTGTTTTTGCCAAGAGTCTATATAGGTACGGTCCCTGGGATCCGGAAGCCCCCTGGGGATATGCAAAATAGCCTGATTACCATAGTCAAAGGGGCTGGGTAGAATAAGGTCCTTAGAATCCTGTAGACCAAGTTCCTGTTTGAATAAAGTAAAGTCATCGGCCTGAGTCATCGTGGCTGAGGTGAAAATCCAGCTTGACGCAGAATGCTCTCTTCTACTGCGTGAGAATGACTCTGAGACATTCAGCGGCGTCTCTAAAATCGCAAAGCCATTTCTGTAGGTTTCTACCCACCTAACTGCATCATAAGCCGTCTTTTTTTCTGATTGAGAAAATGTACTGTTGAAAATAGCAAGGGACTGCAAAGACTCTTCACAGCGGCGGTGGCAGCTATCAAGTCCTTTTGAGCGAGAGGCATGTCTCTCAAGTCGTTCACATAATGCCAGTAGTTCTTCCTCTAAATCTTTAAGTCTTTTTTCAAGATCTGGAGATGAAATTTGTTGCCAATTAGCTTTTTTACCTGATTCCCCCAGAAGTAGCCTCACTTCATTAACCGCCCCTTCAACCCGACGCACGGCAACACTTAGCTGACGATCATCTTTTGCGGTTGTCAGTGCTTCAAGCTCCGTATCGCGACAAATTTCCATTAACTGCCTACTGGTCAAACGCTGGCCATAAAAACTGTGTGCGATATCGGTTAACTGGTGAGCTTCATCCACTACGACTATATCAGCATCAGGTAATAGTTCGCCGAATCCATCATCTTTCAGAACCATATCTGCCAATAGCAAATGGTGATTAACAACCACAACATCAGCTGCTGTAGCTTTTTGTCTGGCTTTAGCCACATAACAGTCTGCAAAGTCTGGGCATTCCACCCCCAGACAATTATCATTAGTGGAAGTAACGTAGGGCCATAAAGGGTCATCATCCGACAAATCGGCACATTGAGTTAAGTCTCCGCTTTGCGTCTGTCGAGACCAGTCCTTAACTTTAACCAGTGAGTCAGCCATGGCTCGACTCTGGAATTGGCCTGAATCCAGACTTTGCTTCATTCGATACAGGCACAAATAATTATTTCGTCCCTTAAGAAGTGATATTTTTGGAGAAACTCCCAGGGCTTTGCGCATATTAGGAAGATCACGATAGTACAGCTGATCCTGGAGGTTCTTTGTGCCGGTCGACAACAAAACTTTTTTATCATTGAGATGCCAGGATTTTAGTGCAGGAACCAGGTAGCCGAAGGTTTTACCTGTACCCGTTCCTGCTTCAATACAGATTGACTCCTCGGAAACTAAGACCTCTTCTATTGCATCAGCCATAGCCAATTGTTCTTCACGCTGCTTAAACCCCGTGAAAATTTTGGATAAGGCTCCATCAGAGGAGAATAGTGATTTTAGTGTAAAGGACTCGGCCATGCATTAATCCCTGAACAGGCTAGCTAAATGCACAGCACTTAATTCAATAGGCGTTGTTCGATGAGTTGCAACATCAGCTCAATATGAGCTTTATCATCGTTAAGGGCCGGAATGTATTGGTATTCTGAACCACCATTCTCGAGGAAAGTATCACGATTTTCGACAGCTAGTTCCTCAAGCGTCTCCAGGCAGTCAGCACTAAAGGCGGGACTTATAACTTGAACCGACTCTACACCCTCTTTTGCCCATTCAGTTAAAAGCTCGTCAGTATAGGGCTTTACCCATTCCTCTTTACCGAAGCGAGATTGAAATGAAATCGCATAATCATCTTCTGACAAGCCTAGCTCTTTGACTACCAGAGCTGTCGTATTTCGACACTGCTTTTCATATGGATCGCCGTTATCACTAAATCGCTGCGGCACGCCATGATAGGAGAACAAGAGCTTCTCACTTTCACCATGCCGTTCTCTAAATTTACGTACAGATTGCGCTAAGGAATGAATATAGTGAGGATGTGAGTGATAGTCCCCTACATAGCTTATTTCTGGGACGAAAAACTCATTTTTGTAGTATTTTGCAATCCGGTCAAAAATAGAGGCCGTTGTAGCAGAGGAGTATTGAGGATATAACGGCAAAACAATAACTCGTTCACAACCCTGATTCTTTAAAGCCTGTAGCCCATCAGCTATTGAAGGGTTACCGTAAGCCATAGCAATTTCGACAGGAACATGTTTACCGTAGCGCTGATCAATAAAACGATCATTAATTTCATTTTGGAGTTTTTTGCGTTGCTTTTGTGTAATTGCCAGCAGTGGCGAACCTTCTTTCGTCCAGATTTGCCTGTATAATTTAGCAACTTTCTGTGGCCTGGTTCTTAGGATGATGCCGTGCAATATTAAGCACCAAATCCAGCGAGAAATAGAAACAACACGCTTGTCATGTAAAAACTCACCAAGGTAACGACGTACAGACTGAGTTGTTGGCTCATCAGGTGTACCCAAGTTACATAATAGAACGCCTTGTTTTTTCAAACTACTTCTCGCTTAATTTATCGAACTAGGCTAGGCCATTGAAAATGGCATCACGAATATTTTCTACAGAACCAACACCAGCGACTTTAAGATACTTAGGTGCTTTTGCTGGCTCTTCTTTAGCCCACTCAGAGTAGTAATCAACCAAAGGACGTGTCTGTTCTTCATACACAGCTAGACGACGTCGTATTGTATCCTCTTTATCATCATCTCGTTGAATTAGAGGTTCACCAGTTTCATCATCCTTGCCCTCTTCTTTTGGAGGATTATAAGTCACGTGGTAAACACGGCCTGACTCAGGGTGAACTCGTCGGCCACTTAGTCGCTTAACAATTTCCTCATGGTCAACATCTATTTCAACTACATAGTCCACATCAATATTATGCTCACGCATAGCATCAGCCTGTGGAATTGTTCGTGGAAAGCCATCTAGAAGATAACCATTTTTGCAATCATCTTCTTTTACTCGCTCCTTGACGATTCCAATGATGATATCATCAGATACCAGTTCACCCGCATCCATTTTCTGCTTGGCTTGGAGGCCCAGTTCAGTGCCAGCTTTAACTGCTGCACGCAACATGTCTCCAGTAGAGATCTGAGGAATATCGTACTTTTCTTTAATAAATTGCGCTTGAGTGCCCTTTCCTGCGCCTGGTGCACCCAACAAAATAATTCGCATGTGCGAAAACTCCTAGCCTTATATATAAAGATTGACTGTGTAGGCGCTAAAGATACTTGGAATAACGCCGTATCTCAAGTAAAAAATGGCTAAAATACTGGACCGTTACTATAAATATAAGCCAAGAATATCCATAGTTTTACTATTCTACAGAACCCTTAGGACAATTTCCTACACTGACTCAAGACTTCTGCTCTTCACTGTAGCGTTATATTAAAATATGCTAATCAAGCTTTATAAGGAAAGCGTTATAACAACTAAGGACGGAATTATGAATAAATTATTACTCGGTGCGATTCTCTTTTTAATCAGCAGTACAGTAGCGCAGGCTGGAAACTCAGCCCGCTCAGGTCACCTTGGCGACTATTCTGACAACCTTTTTTACCATCAGAGCTACAGGTTACAGACCATTGACGTTAAGGAACGTTATGATAAACCATGCTTTATGGAAGCAAGGTTTCTTGGAAGCGACACTAATGGTGGACCGGACTTCCAGACAGTTCAACAAAACAATTGCCGCTTTTCTCCTTTTGAAGGTGCTAATAGCGCTGTTGGTTTAACCTACGGCGATATACGCTACTTAAGAGTTTGTCACTCCAGTAGCGGTCGAGTAAAAGGCTATAAAATTGGAGGGTATAACAACCAAGGTCTATGGGATACTGATGCGTACGTACGTCCAAACTGCAGTAATTGGAAAAGAGAGGTTTATTGTCCTAAAGGGGAAGTAGCCAATGGTATCCGGGGTTATTTCAAGGCAACCAGTGGAACTAAATCAGACATTCTGGTTGGAATGCAATTATTATGTCGCGCAGACTAGGGTTCTTAACCAACAAGATTAAGGGCGTTTAACGGCGCCCTTAACAACTAACGGTCTAATCAATAATGCAACTACAGTACCAGTCAGTACACCTAACGAATTGGCGAGTACATCTGTCCACTCAAACCCTCGATTTGGAATAAATAGCTGTATTAGTTCAATAATTAATGAAAATGTGATGCACGAAACGATCAGTAACCATGAAGGTCGTTTGTCGGACCCCATTCGAGCTAAGAAAGCTAAACCAAAATATCCAATAAAATGCAGAGCTTTGTCCCAGGGTAAATCACTGGGTAGCTGTTTGCCTGGGGTTACGGATCCGAGGAAAATGGCAAGTACTCCCAAAGCGAACAATACCTTAAAAAACTTACTGGATAAAAATTGTTTCATAAAAAAACCGCCTGGGGCGGTTGTGCTCGAATAAATAATGCTTAAATTGTACCAGCCAGTATGAATCAAGACTATAGTTTGATGCCCTGATTGTATGGTTTGTTAAAAGGTGCAAATAAAAAAGCCTGCGATAAAGCAGGCTCTTATTTGACGGAAATTTACTAATTTGCAAGTTTTAGCAGTAGTTTATTCAATTTAGAGGCAAAACTAGCGGGGTCATCTAATTGACCTTGCTCCGCTAAAAGAGCCTGGTCGAATAATACATCCACCCACTGATTGAACTGCTCATCATTTTTTTCGGTTTCAACTAAGCTAATAAGCGCATGATCAGGATTAATTTCAAAGACCGGCTTGATATCGGGAACCTCTTGACCAGCTGCTTGAAGCATTTTTACCATTTGCAAAGGCATGTCGCCCTCACCAGCTACAATACAAGCTGGTGTGTCTGTCAGTCGCATAGTCACCCTAACGTCAGCAACTTTCTCACCCAGTGCTAACTTTACCCTCTCAATAAAATCCTTATGCTCCTCACTGGCTTTTTCCTGTGCTTTCTTGTCCTCATCGTCCTCAAGGCTGCCCAAATCTAAATCGCCCTTTGTCACAGATACAAACTTTTTATCATTGTATTCATTTAGATGAGAGATGGTCCATTCGTCAATTCGGTCAGACATCAAAAGTACTTCAATACCTTTTTTACGGAAAATTTCTAGATGAGGGCTATTTTTTGCAGCAAGGAAACTATCCGCTGCAATGTAGTAAATTTTATCCTGGCCTGGTTTCATTCGTTCAATGTACTCATCCAGCGATACTGTTTGTGCCTTTTCATCAGTGTGGGTTGAGCTAAACCGGAATAGCTTTGCTATCTTCTCCTTATTGGCAAAGTCTTCACCCGTACCCTCTTTGAGTACCTGACCGAACTCATCCCAGAATTGCTGATACTTTTCTTTGTCTTTTTTTGCTAATTGCTCTAGCATTTTTAGAATGCGCGACACCGCAGCATTTCTCAAAGATTGAGTCACTTTAGAATCCTGCAGGATTTCTCGTGAAACGTTAAGCGGCAAATCATTCGAATCAATCAAGCCCCTAACAAATCGTAAATAGACAGGCAGAAACTGCTCCGCATCATCCATAATAAACACACGTTGAACGTACAGCTTCACGCCGCGAACACGATCACGGTTCCATAGGTCAAATGGCGCTTTCGAAGGAATATACAGTAGACTGGTATATTCCTGCTTACCCTCTACCTGATTATGGCTCCAGGTTAATGCATCCTGAAAGTCGTGAGAAATATGTTTGTAGAACTCTTGATATTCTTCGTCTGAAATATCGGATTTAGGACGAGTCCAGAGGGCTGTCGCTTTGTTAACTGTCTCAAATTCATTATTACTCTCATCGTCACCCTCATTAGAGGCCATCTTATGCATTTCTACTGGCAGGGAGATATGGTCTGAGTATTTACCAATAATACTGCGTAAGCGGAATTCCTCGAGAAACTCTTCCTCACCTTCTTTCAAGTGTAAGGTTATATCAGTTCCGCGGCGCTCTTTTTCCGTTTGCTCTATAGTAAACTCCCCGTCGCCAGCAGATTCCCAAATAACAGCCTCATTGATACCTGCGCCAGCGCTGCGCGTCAGAACAGTCACTTTATCCGCAACGATAAAAGCAGAATAAAACCCAACACCAAACTGACCAATTAGTTTGGAGTCTTTTTTCTGATCACCCGTTAACTGCTTCAGGAAGTCAGCGGTACCTGACTTAGCAATCGTCCCCAGGTGATTTATAACTTCCTGCTCGGTCATACCGATACCATTATCTGAAATAGTCAACGTCCTGGCGTCTTTGTCGGTAGTGATTCGAATCTTAAGGTCAGCATCATCTCCATAGAGACTGCTATCCTTAAGAGCCTTAAAACGAAGCTTATCAGCAGCATCAGCGGCGTTAGAGATGAGTTCTCGTAAAAAGATTTCTTTATTGGAATACAACGAATGCACCATTAAGTGCAGTAGTTGCTTTACTTCAGTTTGGAAAGAATGAGTTTGTTTAGTTGCTGTTTCTGACATTGTTTTCACTCAACTTTAGCTGGTTAACACAATGCGATCTAGATGGGGACTATGGCGTTTTTTTCAACGGTAAAAAATTGATTTAAGCAATAAAAAAGCCAGTTGGAAACTGGCTTTTTAGTTTATGACAAGTACTACATGGATTTACAGCGTACAAAATGTAGCAAGTAATTTTCACCAGTTTTATCATCTACAAGGTAACAGCGGCCCTCATACCTGTATAATTCAAATTTCCTAGGCATTTCAGTAATCCGCCCCTGAACTGGGTTACCATCAATATACGTCTGCTTTCTTTCAATAAAAAGCCTGTTATCCTCAGTCAAAATATCTTCTGCAAGAATAACATTGGCACCAGGCATCACTTGATTAATTACATCGGCAATTTCACTCTTTCCCTGAGAATCAAGAGCTAGTACTACAGCCGGCGAAGCATCTTCTATTTTGAGTGTTTTACAGCCTGTTAACCAGAGCAATGCCAGCACTATAGAAAGAGATCGTATGCCACTTAGATATCTCATTAATGTAACTCCTCAGGTATGTGCAGAATTCGGTTATTATCTAGGAATAACTCTCTCTGTACCCGCTTAGACTTCAATAATGAATCATCAGAAATATAGGGCTTGGCTGAGCGAGGTTGCGCAACTTTATTTGAGACAGTTGCTGGACATGCTCCGTTTGCTTGATATTCCAAAGCTGCAGCTAACATTGCCTCATCAGGATCTCCCAGCAAATGACCAAAGTCGTCAGCCACAACACAACCCTGAACGAAGTCTAGACCATTATCGCTTGATGAAGGAACAAAGCCATCGGCATACTGCCCAAAACCTTTGTCATTCTCTCCGCGGAACTGGATGGTGAAGTACGTAGTGCCACAGTTATCAGTTGGATAGAATCCGTATGGCTTACCACATGTAGTATCACCTATGAGGATTACTTCCACATCAATACCACGTAGGCCATTAATAAAAGCTTCACTAGCAGAACAGGTGCCACCAGTTGATAGGACAAAAACTCTGTTCAAATTAAGCGTTGGCAGAGTCCCTCCAGGTGCTGTCGCCTCACTCGATGTAGAAGAGTAAAATGGAGTGGGCTCAAGAGTTTCACCTGTCACCGGATTAACATTAGGATGCTGATCATTCCAAACAGTTTCTTCATAAACACGGCCACTTGTCTTAGCGCTACCTGCCACCATGTATGCCATTTGACTGGAAATAAAAAGATAACCGCCGCCATTGTACCTCAGGTCGACAACCAGATCCTGAATACCTTGGTTCGAAAAATCGACGAATGCATCGATAAGATCCTGTTCTGCAATTCGAGTACCAAATGTATTGAATTGCATATACCCTACGTCGCCAGTTGCAGTATTAAATACAGTTTCATTCTGTACAGGGTCAACGGTAACTGTGGTAGAGGTGATATTGATGGTGCGAGTTGTTGAACTGCCCAGGTCTCGTACTACAAACTCGTGCGTTTCTCCATCCGAAGCCGGGAAAAGTCCTGCATTCAAAGTGTCAGTGTCAGAACCATTAACCACATCTACCCCGTCGATTTCCAAAATTTCCGCACCCCGAGTTAGCCCAGCATTGGTTGCGGGTGAATTAGGCTCAGTGTAAGCCACTAAAACTTTTCTTGGAGGGGCGGGGTTAATTAAAAAGAATCGAGCACCGTAACCTGATGAAGCGCCAGTTGAGGCACGCTGCTGGTACTCACTAGTATCTTGATAGAAATGGAAGTTATCCTTATTTGCACCTGAACTTGTTGTTTCAAAGGTTTTTAATTCTTCAAAATATGTGGTTGGTAGCGCAAAATTTGCTGGATTTTGATCTTGAATTTCATCGTACCAAAGGTAGGTATTGTTACTCCAAGATCGCAACCAGTGATTTTCATACAAATAGCTACCTTGCTCATCCGGCCATGGGTTACCATCAATATCGGTACCGGTTCGAGGGTTTTCGCAACGATTGACGAAGTTGCTTTCATCCTCAAAAACACCGGCGGTCCAAGTTGGCGCTTCACTTATTGGATCAGGGTCAGTCGTGCCACCGTCACTTCCCCCACCGCAGGACGAAACAAGTAAAACTGCAAGGCAAGCTGTTGATAATTTAATACTTTTTGATATTTTAGTCATGATATTTCCTGTGCGCAAAACATATACCTACTAGAGTATACACCAAGCAACAAAGCCAGGTAAAAAGTATCAATTTGTATCAATAACAAAGGGTTATGTAAAATGCGAGAATTGAGTGTCAGGGAGTCATTATGATGAATACGGTTGCCGGCCTGAAAATGAGTGCATTAGAGTTCCGCCGTCAATATACTCAAGCTCACCACCAATAGGCACCCCTGAAGCTATTCGAGATAACGCAATGCCGGTACCTTTAAGCATTTCGGCAATAAAGTGAGCAGTGGCCTCACCCTCGACCGTAGAGTTTGTAGCCAGAATTACCTCGCCCGGCTTTTCTGAGTTAATAAGCTCCTTGAGTTGATCCAGGCCAATGTCTTCAGGACCTACGCCATCAAGTGGTGACAAATGCCCCATCAAAACAAAGTAAGTCCCCTGAAAACCTCCTGTAGCCTCGATAGCCATAACATCAGCAGGGCTTTCTACAATACAAAGAAGGCTTTTATCACGTCGTTCGGATTTACAGATCCCACATAGCTCAGACTCCGTAAAATCTCGACAGCGCTTACAGTGCTCCACGCCACTCATAGCAGCCTCTAATGCAGTGGCGAGTTGAATACCGCCATCTCGATTTCGCTCCAATAGATAATAGGCCATACGCTGAGCAGATTTAGGCCCTACCCCGGGCAAACAGGTAAAAGCATCAACTAACTTTTTTATCAATGGAGACTGCATATTAGGTTCTGGGCTCTTTGAATAACTATTATGGTTTATTTTAAGGTTTGATATCTCTGAGAGAGAGGCAGTGCTGCGCTAGAAATCGGTGATGTACAAATGTACAGGGATTCGAGCACAGCACTAACAATACCCACGTTCAAAGTGATTCCTTAAAAGGGTAAATTCATACCAGGAGGAAGATTTAACCCCTCGGTCGCACCTTCCATTTTCTCTTTGGTTGTCTCTTCAACTTTTCTCACTGCAGCATTGGTAGCTGCTGCAATTAAATCTTCAAGAAACTCTTTGTCCTCATCCAGGACGCTTGGGTCAATAGTGACACTTTTAACGTCGTGGCGGCCAGTCATAACAACTTTAACCATACCACCACCAGCTTCACCAGTGACTTCCATATTCGCAATCTCTTCTTGAGCTTGCTTCATTTTTTCCTGCATTTGCTGGGCTTGCTTCATCATATTGCCCAAACCGCCTTTACCAAACATTTTATACCTCAACTTGTATATAATACTGTTTACTACCGGAGCCAATGATTAATCGACTTTAGTTTTCTAAATAAGTTACTGACTGACTGTCTATTTTAGCACCAAATCGTTGCTGTAACTGCTTACTGAATGGGTGCTGATTCAAGTCTTCACAAGCCTTTTGCAATCTTAGCTTTGCCTGGTGCTGCCAGATTTCTGCTGGTGTCATTATAGACGGAGCTTTCAGCTGCCAGTCGATTGAAATACTTCTACCAACGAAACTGTCAAGAGACTGCTTTATTGCATCTTTGGCGCTAGCCGTTAAGAGAATCTCCTGTTCCAGATTAATTTCCAAGACAAGCTCTTTATCAGAATTCCAAATGGCACAGCTTGATTGTGCTATTTGGTGGTAAGTACCTTCTAATTCAAGTCTTTTGACCATATTTGCCCATTCTAAAGCCTCTTCCGGGGCATCCAAAGCATCAACTCGTTCCAGCTCGTTATTATCAGGCACTACTTCAGCATGTTGCTGAGTCTTAACAGATTTATCTACCGTATCAGTGTGAGTGTCTTTGGCCTGCATTAACCGTTCAATATCGGTGTCATAAGCAGGCTCCTGATCTGAAGTGTCTGTATCTTTTTGATTGTCGCCGAAGTGCTCTTCGACTAGTACGGAAGCTCCTTCAGAGCCCTGTTTAACCGAAGGCTGCTCAGGCACAGCTTCAGAGGTTTGGCCTAAGTTTAGACCTAGAGCGGTATGAAGGCTTGCTAATGCCTCAGAGTCGTCTTCAGACTGCTTATTCTTTTCATCCCGAGGATGTTTTTCAGCTGGCGGCTGTTGATATTCTGGTTGCTGCTTTGTAGCTGAATCAAAAGAGTGGCTGACATCTTGCTCCCTGTCTTCCTCTTCCTGTTGAAAAAACTGTTCATAGCCAGCAAACTCATCAGAAATACCTTCATCACTATCACCTTTTTTATCAGTGCCAGGGCTTGTCTTTGAGGTGTTTCGGAAAGCTTCTTCTTCAGATTCAAGGTTTGACGATGCAGTACCCTCAGGGAGGGCGTCATTTATTTGCGTTGCTGACTGCAGCTCTTGACTGGCTTGCCTGGACTGTTCTTTAGGAGTACCGCCCACATCAGAAGATTTGGACTTATCAGCCGAATCAGACCTTATGCTAACTTTTTTTTTTGCTTGAGCCTGACCAGAATCCAACTGGAAAGCCAGCATTCTAAGTAAAGCCATTTCGAGTCCCTGCTTAGGAGTCGGCGCCCACTCAAGATCTCGTCTTGCGTGAAGGCCTAGCTGATAGTACATCTGCAAATCAGCTGACTCAAAAGCTTCTGCAAATTCAGGGACATAGGTTGCTGCACTATCCGTTACTACTTGTGTTGCCTGATAAACAGCTATTTGATGCAACCGGGTTAAAAGTTCTTTCAGGGCATCCGCAAAGTCAACAGGATAATGACTCATATCATCAATCGCCTTAATCGCCATCACACTATCGCGGTTAGCCAGGGCTTCTAGTAGACGGACCATAAATTTATGATCAATGGTACCAAGCATGGTTCGAATATCTTCTTCCAGAACTTTACCCTGCCCATAAGCAATGGCCTGGTCTAAGAGACTGAGAGCATCCCGCATACTGCCTTCAGCAGACTGCGCAATTAAATGCAAAGAGGAGGTTTCGAACTCAATTGATTCCTGCTCAAGGATATACTGTAGGTGGCTAGCAATAGTTTCTTCTTCCATGTGTTTAAGATGGAACTGTAAACAGCGCGACAAGACAGTCACTGGTAGCTTCTGAGGATCGGTAGTAGCCAACAGGAAAATTACATGCTCAGGTGGCTCCTCCAATGTCTTCAACAAGGCATTAAAGGAGCTGTTGGATAGCATATGAACTTCGTCAATCAAATAGACTTTATAACGACCACGGGTTGGTCGATATTGGACGTTTTCCAGTAGCTCCCGCGTATCATCTACTTTCGTTCTAGATGCGGCATCAACCTCAATCAGGTCAACAAAACGTCCCTCATCAATTTCACAACAACTGCCACACTCACCACACGGGGTTGCAGTCACCCCATTCGTTTCACAATTAAGACATTTTGAAAGAATACGAGCAATAGTGGTTTTACCAACCCCCCGGGTTCCTGTAAATAAATACGCATGATGAAGACGACCGCTTTCAATAGCATTCACTAAAGCGCGGCTGACGTGTTCCTGTCCGCGTAATTCCTGGAAATTTTTAGGGCGCCATTTACGGGCGAGCACTTGGTAGCTCATAAAATAATCAAATATAGAAATGCTTATCGTTTTAGTGCAGAAACCATAGCATACTTTGCGCAATTGGAAAATCTATTTGTCCTGCTCACTTCTTTACTGGCAAGAACTTTAAGTAAATAAATCAATAAGATATAACTTAACCCAAGCCTCTCCGCGGCTACCTTGTGCCAACCTTCAAATAAATAGCCTAGCTAGCCATAGCCATCGATATAGGCTTTGGGGCAGTCAATAAATGGAGGGGGTTAAATGAAATATTTTAAATCTTCAATGCTTATCGTCCTGACTTCAGGTTTAAGCCTGACAGGAATACAGCTTTCACAAGTGTTAACAATTAGTGTTGGCAGTCAGTCAATAATGATTATGCTAAACCTGTTGACCGTATTCCAATTGAAGGTACCTTTTTATGTAATACAATTTTGTAGGAGTCTACTAGACTTACGAAGTCTGTCACTAAAACTTTCAATGCTGGTGAATAAACGGTGAACTTTAGAGCACAAACAAAAAAGCCGCTAAGTGTTTCCACTAGCGACTTTTTTAATTCAAGACCCAGCTAGCCACACCCCGGCACACGAGTCGGCTGCTACCGTTGCTCCCTTCCGGGCCTGGCGGGATTCACAACGTATCGTTGCGGGGGGACCAGCTGAGTGCTGCGCATTATCCCCCAAAATATATTAATAATAAAGCCCTCTTTCAGGAAAATTTTCACTTCTTTTTTATTACTCAATTGCTGTTATTTGTTTTGATAACTTTTTTCCTGCTAGACTGGTCGGAGGTATTGCTTAAGGTTAATGCACGATGAGTGAGTTCAATAGTCTCGATGACATAGTAAAAAAAGCCAAAGATGTTGCTGAAACACACCAGGTAACTAACCAGCCTCCTATGCTGGAAAACTATAATATCTTTGAAAGTGATATGGCACTTCTTGAATTGTTGAATAACTTAAGGGCTGACTGGGGTCACAAAGAGGTTAGTAAACTGGGTGAAGTACTGGGTCAAAGTCAATGGATTAACAAAGGATTTCAGGCAAACCAAAACCCTCCCAAACTTCATACCCATGACCGTTTTGGAAACCGTCTGGATCTTATTGAATATCATCCGGCTTACCATGAACTAATGGATCTGGCTATAGAACATAAAATACCTGTTCTCCCCTGGGTCAATCAAAGGGAAGGCTCCCACTTAGTTCGGATGGCTAAAAACTACTTATATAACCAAATTGAAGCCGGGAGTGCCTGCCCATTGACCATGACCTTCTCTGCTGTACCACCATTAAGAAAAAGCCCACATATAGGATCTCAATGGCTGGATAAGCTACTCAATGGTCGGTATGACCCCGCTAATAAGCCCATTGAACAAAAAACAGGTGTCACCATTGGTATGGCCATGACTGAGAAACAAGGTGGAACCGATGTTCGTGCCAACAAAAGCTATGCGGCACTATTGAGCAAAAAAGATAAAACCTATGAACTTATCGGTCATAAATGGTTCTGTTCAGCACCCATGTGCGATGGTTTTTTAACTCTGGCTCAAACAGTTCAAGGCTTGTCCTGCTTCCTTGTACCTCGTTGGCGACCAGACGGGAACAAAAACCAAATCTATATTCAGCGCTTAAAAGATAAGATGGGTAACCGCTCAAATGCTTCTTCAGAAATTGAGTTTCGGGGCGCTTTCGGTTGGTTATTGGGCTCTGAAGGAAAAGGCGTCAAAACCATTATTGAAATGGTTGCGTTGACTCGATACGACTGCATGATTGGTTCTAGCGCGCTGATGAGACAGGCTGTAGCTCAAATCACTCATCACTGTCACTACCGGGAAGTCTTTAATAAACCTTTAGACCAGCACCCTCTAATGCAGAATGTGCTGGCGGACTTATGTCTTGAGTCCGAAGCCGCATTGGCAATGACAGCAAGGATGGCAAAAGCTCTGGATAATCCCGATGATAAGTTCGAGCAAAATCTATTACGCTTAACCACCGCTATTGGTAAATACTGGATCTGTAAAAGAGCCAGCAGTCATATCGGTGAAGCCCAGGAATGTCTCGGTGGGATAGGTTATGTCGAAGAGTCCATTCTCCCTCGTCTGTATCGTGAAGCGCCTGTAAACTCTATCTGGGAAGGAAGTGGTAACGTCCAATGTCTGGATGTCATTCGTGCCATTAACAAATCTCCGGAAACTCTGGATAGCTATTTACAGGAACTGTCCAAGGCTAAAGGAAAAAATAATGATTACGACCACCTTTTCAAGCGAACAGTTAAGCAACTGGAAGATACACCATCAGATGCTTTCGAATTCCAAAGTCGTTATTTTGTTGAACGACTGGCAAAACTGATGCAGGCATGCCAGCTGTTGCTGAACGGCAATCCCAAAATAGCAGACTCTTTTTGTTTGAGTAGACTTTCAGAAATACGAGGCCTGAATTATGGTAATCTCCCCCCCTCCGTTGACTGCAAGTTCATCATTGATAGAGCTCGTCCTAAGTTAAACTAAAAAAGACCGAGAGTTGTCTGGTATCAAAAGCAATGCAAAAAACTTGCTAGATTAATATGCTAAGGACTGGAAGGGCTTTGTAATTTCTAATATTTGCTTGCCATACATTTCATACTCAGACTTTATGATTGAAACTTTGAAACACTGAGCAGGCTTGCAACATCATTATTTGTTATATAGTTTAAATATCTGTGTGTTATATTAAGCCTAGCTATTTATCATTCATACTGACTCTTAGGATTTTCATGAAAATCGGTATTCTTTCACGTAACGCTAAACTTTACTCAACTCGAAGACTCATAGAAGCAGCCAAGGAACGTGGTCACGACCCGCAGGTAATTGATGTTCTCAAGTGCTTCATGAACATCACCTCTAATCGACCTACTGTTCACAGTAAAGTCAAAGGGGATGTAACTCAGTTAAATTTTGACGCGGTTATTCCTCGTATCGGTGCTTCGATTACCGGTTATGGTACTGCCGTACTGAGGCAGTTTGAGGTAGGAGGTGTTTATTCTGTCAATGAATCCATAGCCATTACACGCTCTAGAGATAAGTTACGAGCGCACCAGCTCCTGGCGCGCAAAGGGGTCGGAATGCCTATTACCAGCTATGCGCACTCGGTAGATGCCACAGATGAGCTTATCCAGTCGGTAGGAGGAGCACCTCTAATAGTTAAGGTAATTGAAAGTACTCATGGCAATGGAGTTGTGCTAGCTGAAACCAACAAAGCCGCAGAAAGCTTGATCAATGCATTCAGAAGTTTAAATGCTGACTTTCTGGTTCAAGAGTTCATAAAAGAGTCCGGCGGCTCAGATATACGTTGCTTTGTCGTTGGAGAAAGAGTGATAGCAGCCATGCAGCGAAGTGCAAAAGAAGGTGAGTTTCGCTCAAACCTGCACCGCGGTGGCAGCGCAGAAGTTATTAAGCTAAAGCCCGAAGAGCGCGCATTAGCGGTCCGAGCTGCGAAAGTTATGGGCCTGGATGTCGCAGGCGTGGATTTATTACGATCTGCACATGGTCCTTTGGTTATTGAGGTCAACTCTTCACCTGGACTTGAAGGGATTGAGACAGCTACAGGAAAGGATGTGGCTGGAGCCATCATCAAGTACATCGAAAAAGACTCTTTGAAAGGCCCCAACAAGCCTAAAGGAAAAGGTTAAAAGGTTATTTCTATGAGCAAGATGACAGTGGGCTGGAAAGAAGAAGCCAAGTTAACCGAACTAAATATAGAGGCTATAAAGGTTAAAGTTGATACTGGAGCCAAGACCTCAAGTCTGCATGCCTTTGATATAGAGTCCTTCGACAACAATGGGCAGACTTTTGTAAAGTTCAAAACCTGTCCTGACAGACGCCACCCTAAACACATCGTCAACTGTGAAGCCGAAGTCATTGATTATCGAAAAATCACCAGCTCAAATGGACAGACGCAGCTTCGCTATGTCATAAGAAGTCCCATAACCATTGGCGACAAAACCTGGGATATAGACATTACTCTCGCTGACCGAAAAAAAATGCGGTATAAGATGCTGCTGGGCCGAGAAGCGATGAAACAACTTCTTGTCTCACCTCATAAATCATACCTTCAGTCCGACTAGCTGCAATTCAGACTTGCCTTAAACAATACTTTCAGCTATCTTACGCGGCCTGAGAGTTAACGGTGAAGTGGCCGAGTGGCTGAAGGCGCACGCCTGGAAAGTGTGTATACGTTAGTAGCGTATCGAGGGTTCGAATCCCTCCTTCACCGCCAAATTATAAAAGCCTGCCATTGAGCAGGTTTTTTTATCTGAAGGAGCGGATGAGAAGCCTAGGGGTTCGAGCCGAGTAGCTTTAGCTGCGAGACAACACCGGAGTATTTTTAATACGACGATGACCCGCAGGGCTAGTGCGAAGCACGCAGTAATCCCTCCTTCACCGCCAAATTATAAAAGCCTGCCATTGAGCAGGCTTTATTGTATCCAGCCCCCTCTTTCTAGCAAATACCTGCATTCAAAAGGACGAATACAAATCGACATTAAGACTTGTAAAAGATAGACTTAAGCTCACTTATTTCTGAGTCAAAACAAAAAAACAGACATGTCGCAAACACAGACAGTAATACTTGCTATCGGAGCATTTCAGGGCTTTCTATTATTCTTGCTTCTTGTGAGTGATAAGCGGGTCAACTATGCCAGCAGGTTACTGGGGATACTATGTCTGTTTATAGCGACTACCTTTGTGCTGCCCCTTATAGTCGCTGCCGGGAAAAGTCATTTTTCCTGGCTAATTGGTTTTTTAGTATTCTTGCCCGCCTGCTATAACGGTCTTACCTATTTGTACTGCCGTACAGCTATCACAGGTTCTTCTTTAAAGCCAATCGATATTCTCCATCTACTCCCTTTGGCTGTATGTTACCTGCTTAACTATGACATTCTCTTTGCCCCAGAGAAGGCATTAAGCTTTGTAAGAATGCCAGAGACAACTCTGCTTAAACACACTCTGACAAAAATAGTTTTTTACGGCCAGGCGGTGGTTTACCTGGTTTTGCTCATTGAAATGGTCCGTCGATACCAGTCTAAAGCGAAACAAACACTATCATCTTATAACCCTGATATTTTTAAATGGTTATGGAGTCTGATTGGGTTTATGGCTTCAATTTGGCTTCTGAAAATACTATCTTACTTTATAATCGAATCACCAACCGTCACTGTTCTAGCCGACTTCTTATTGGTGGTTTTAGTTTACTTTGTGGCCATTGCTCAATGGCGCAACCCCAAACTATTTCAAATACGGCAACTTTCAGCTCAATTGGAGCATTCCACCCCCTCAGGAGATAAACAGGAATCTCGCGGTGTATTAGATCAAGATACACGCTCAAGTATTTTGCATTTGGTTCAAAAGCAAGTAAAAGAGAAGGCACTTTATCGGGATAGCGAACTCACCCTGGCAACGCTTGCAGACCAAATTGGCGTTAGCATTCATCAACTATCAGAGACCTTAAACCAGTTCGGTGGTAAAAATTTCAATCAGTTTATTAATGAATACCGGGTGGATGAAGTTTGTCAGCAGCTTGACAAAAATAGCAAGCGCAAACTCATTGATATGGCACTTGAGGCAGGATTTTCATCTAAAAGTAGCTTCAATGCCACTTTTAAAAAACTCACCGGGTTAACACCAAGCCAATATAGACAGCAATAGTATAAATGGTTTTAAAGCCCGTTTGGTTCTATGTTTGGTACAAAAATACAATATTGGACGTCTAATCTTATAAACCTGGACGCGGCTAACCCTGTCAGGTGTTGAAATGAAGCCATCAATAACTGATGGAGTCTACTAATGATTAAAACACTTTCGAAATGGCTAGCTGGTACCTTTATTTGCATTTTAATTCTTATATCGGCATACCTTATTTGGTTTATAAACGGCGTAAACTTTATTTATGGCGCCCACACAGAGGTTGTCGACCACACTGCTTTTGCTACTCCCGTTGAGCTGACGGCTATTACAGACGTCAGCGTACTTTCACCAGATGGTCAAGAGATGCTGCCTAACCGCACGGTAGTGGTCGACGGTGGGGAAATTATCTCTGTTACGTTAGACGGCATGATTCCACCTAATGCAACAGTAATTAATGGTAGTGGAAAATATATAATACCCGGGCTGGTGGATTCACACGCTCATATATTGAAAAGCCCCAATGACCTACTACTATATGTAGCTAATGGAGTCACCCATATACGTGACCTGGGTGGCCCGCCAGAACGTCTGAAGTTGCGTGAGGAAATAAAGCAGGGTCGTATCGGACCACGTATGTTTGTAACATCACCACCTATTGACTCGCTGGGATTCCTGGAAGGCGCTTTTTGGGAAATCATTACGTTCCATAAAAATACAAATAGTGTCGAACATGCAAAGGAACTGGTTAAAGAATTCGCAGAGCAAGGATACGATGCGATTAAAACCTATCATCTCGATATGCCAAGCTACCATGCTGTTAACCAGTTAGCTGACGAGATAGGTATACCAACAACTGGCCACCTGCCATTGACTTTAGAACTATCAGAGCTTGCTGTAACAAAACAAAAGGAAATTGCTCATCTTGAAGAAATTGTTCGTGTACTGATTCGAGAATTTGGCTCCATCAACGAGCAAGGAAGCGAGGCTTTTTATGCACATGTAGAGTCACGAAGCGATGAAATTATTGATGACCTTTTGGCAAATGACATCACGGTAAATTCCGTACTTTGGTTTATGGAGAGTATCCACGACCAGTTCAGTAATCTTGATGAGGCCCTAATGGGAGTACCTATCGAGTACGCTAACCCCGGTATTGTTGAGGGAACCAAAGATTCTGAGGAGTTTAAAGTGGGTTGGTTACCCGGCTATAATCAGTTCGAGGCAGTAAGTGATCCCTCGGAGGATATCTACATTCAGAATGATATGTTCTGGAAGGCTCGAGAAAAAGCACACCATATTCTGTTAAAAGCCATGGTTCGTCGTGGCGTTAATATAGTGGCTGGTACTGACTCAGGAGCTAACCTAGTGGTACCAGGGTTTTCTATACACGATGAACTAGAATCTCTTAACAAAGCAGGCATGAACACGACACAAGCAATCCTTTCTGCAACAGCCGCTCCCGCCGAATTAATGAACAGTAATGCGGGAATTATTGAAGTTGGCCGACGTGCGGATCTGGTTATACTCAACAAGAACCCTCTAGTGGATATTGAGAACACTCGTACTATTGATACCGTCATACTCAATGGCCAAGTGCTTAAACGCGAGCGGCTGGATGCAATGTTAGAAGCTGTTAAAGAATCTAACTCAAAAAGTCGGAAGATCAATATCGATAAGTATCTACATTTAAAATGAGCCATTATTCATAATAGTAAGCATTAAACGAAAATCGTCTCTCAGTTAAAAGCCTGACATGCTCAGGCTTTTATCATTTTTTAACAAATCTATCAGCGCTATAATTCCTGAGTGTCTTCAAATGGCACTTAAGTAATTCACGCTAAACAGCTCATTATTATCAAGCCAACTCTCTTCTAGAAAGAACCCGGACTCTTTGGCCAGGCTTGCAATTCCCTGAAGAGTATATTTATATGAATGTTCCGTATGAACCAACTCACCTTTTTCAAATACTATTTTTTGTCCTTGTACTTCATAACTCTGATCCTCTTGGCTTCGAAGGTACATTTCAATCCGCTGCTGAGTTGAATTATACAATGCATGATGTTCAAATTTTTTGACATCAAAATCCGAATTAAGAACTTCATTAATATGGGACAACGTATTAAGGTTAAACTGTGCGGTAACTCCCTTATTATCGTTATAAGCAGCATGAAGAATGTCATTATCTTTATGTAGGTCAACACCCAGTATCATTCCACCCTCGCTACCAACAAGCTGTCTCATTTGCTTTAAAAAAATGTGCGCTTCATCAGGTTCAAAGTTGCCAATAGTTGAGCCGGGATAAAATGCATACTTTTTATAATGCTGGTATCTTTCAGGCAGGTTAATGGGTTGTGAAAAATCACTGGCGATAGGAAAAACTTCAAGCCAGGGATAGTCATTTGAAAGTCGTTTGGAGGATTGTTCAAGAAAATCTTTAGACACATCCTGCGGGACATAAACCTCAGGATGCAGTGCGTCCAGTAAAAACTCTATTTTTTTACAGCTTCCCGCGCCGGGCTCTACAATTAAGGCACTTCGCTTAATGTAATTGGCAATCTCGTCAGCCTTACTCAGTAAAATTTTACGCTCTGTCCTGGTTGGGTAATACTCATCAAGTTGTGTAATCTGTTCGAACAACTTAGAGCCCTTGTGATTATAAAAGTACTTAGGATTAATAAACTTTTGTTCTGCTAACAACCCCTCAAGGATGGCCTGCCGTTCTTCTTCAACTTGTTGCGCTGTATTCACAAAAACTCCTATAGATCTCTGGCTAAACGGAAACCTGAAAACTGCCACCGGGCATCAGGGTAGAAAAAATTACGGTAGGTAGCACGAATATGATCCTGTGACGTCACACAGGAACCGCCTCTCAACACAAACTGATTTGCCATAAACTTACCGTTGTACTCACCAACTGCCCCTTCTAGTGGTTTAAAGCCAGGATACGGCCTGTAACTGCTTTGGGTCCACTCCCATACATCACCAAACAACTGTTGAATGCCAATCTCACTATGAACAGGAATCGGCTCAAGATGCTCTGTGTGTAAAAAGTTACCACTACCTGAGACTTGTAGCGCAGCATGCTCCCACTCCTCTTCGGTCGGAAGCCTCGACGATTTCCAAGTCGCATATGCATCGGCTTCATAGTAGCTTATATGACAGAGGGGACTTGATAAGTTGACAGGCTTAATGCCAAGCAAAGTATAGTGATACCAACGGCCTTCTCTTTTAAACCAGTATAAAGGAGCGGCCCAGCCATTTTTCTTCCTGGCATCCCAACCGTCACTAAGCCAAAGCTTTGGCTGCTGATACCCCCCGCTTTCTATAAACTCAATATATTCACCATTAGTTACAAGACGATTACTCAGCTCATAAGAGTTTAAGTAAACCTGGTGTTTAGGACATTCGTTATCAAAAGAGAAGGTCGATGACCCTGCTAAATTATTGACTCCAATAGTAACGAGACCAGAATCAAATTGACTCCATTGTGCAGGACTGCTGCTAATACCATCAAAATGTGCTTCCGATCGTGTGGCACAATAAGCTGGAAACATTGGGTTTTGAAAAAGGTTGTATTTTAAATCCGTTAACAAAAGCTCCTGATGTTGCTGTTCATGATGAATTCCGAGCTCTACTAGAGGAATAACCTTTTTGAGCAGGTCTTCAGTGGCCGAGTTTAACAGCTGACTAATGCTATCTGTAACAAGCTTTCTATATTCAAAAACCTCTTCGACTGTCGGCCGTGATAATAGGTGCCTTTTGGCTCTTGGATACTGCTCTCCCACTGCGTTGTAATAGGAGTTAAAGAGGAACTCAAACTGTGAATCGTAAGCCTTATAGTCAGCGGCATACTTGCACAAGATAAAGGTTTCAAAAAACCAGCTTGTATGAGCTAAGTGCCATTTTGCCGGACTAGTTTCTGCAACGGCCTGCAGCCCGTAGTCCTCTACGGCAAGATTTTCACACAAAACCTCTGTTAACTCGCGCACTCTTATAAAACGAGCTTCATGATTTAGGAGACTTGCATTAGACTCAATCTCTTCCAGCATATAATCCTCGAAAGCCAGTATCTTGAAAACCTATCTTACCCATCAATAAAAACATTACCAGAAATCCAGACGGCTCCATGTTCAAATCGTCCCTTAAGAAAAGCTCCTCCGGGAGATAATTGAAGCGCGTTGACTTCAGGTTTGCCTAGTTTTTTTGACCAATATGAAGTTAACACTCTATTGGCAGAACCCGTTGCTTTATCTTCAGTAACACCGTGTTGTGGAGCAAAGTATCTAAAGCAGTAATCAAGTTTATTTCTGTTACTTTTTTGAGTGGCGATAAGGGCTCTCTGAGTAGAGCTTTTTAACACATCTGAGTTAATCACCAAGGATGACAAGTCAAAATCCGCGGGCCACTCCATTACCCAATAACCATTACTGGGTCCAGCTCTACTGACATCAGCAGGGGGTACACTTAAACAAGTTGCTATCCAGTCAGGAGCTAAGTCAGGTTCAGCAACAAGCTCTGAGAACTTAACCCAAACGGAACTATCAGACTGTACTTCAACCTGAACCTTATCACTGACTGTTTTTATGGTCATAGAGTGGAATCCATAATCTGTCAAAACTCTTGCACAGGCTAAAAGTCCGTGACCACAGAGCAGAATTTCATGGGAAGTATTAAAAAACCTTACATTAATTGAATTGTTATCATTGAGCTGTAAGAAACAAGTGGCAGGTGCACGCTCCTCCTGGGCAAGGGCTTGCATTTGCCTTACTTCCAGTGGTTCGGTAAGAACATAAACTACCGCGGTAGTACCGAGTAGGTTTTCAGCAGCAAAAACGGATACGCTATATCGTTTAGACACAATAAGTTCGTATTTATCATCCAAGAATAGATTATGCCCTTGTTTAAGGCAAAACATCAAACTTGAAGTTATACAAAAAAGCCCGCCAAGGACGGGCTCTTTTACGCCATGAAGCGCTACTTATTTAAAGTAGCTAACACATCGTCATCCGAACCTTCATCAATATCTTCAAACAAGAAAGTGCTCATATAGCGCTCACCCGTATCCGGCAACATTGCCAAGATATTCGATCCTTCAGGGGCATCCTTAGCTACCTCCAGTGCAGCAGCGAACGTCGCACCAGCCGAAATACCACAAAATATACCCTCGTTTCGAGCCAGTTCCAGAGCAGTGTCCCGAGCCAACACATCATCAATAAGCACAACATCATCGTAGATTTCAGTATTCATCACATCGGCTATAAAGTCAGGTGTCCAGCCCTGAATCTTATGTGGCTGCCATTCCTGTCCTTTCAGTAGAGCTGCAACCTTTGGTTCAGTAGCAATAATTTTGATGTCCGGACGAGCGACTTTAAGCACTTCACCCACACCGGTAATAGTACCGCCTGTACCATAGCCACTGACAAAATAGTCAAGATCATCGTTAGCAAAAGCTCTTAGTATTTCTGGTGCGGTTGAGTTGCGGTGATAGGCAGGGTTTGCCTCATTTTCAAATTGGCGAGCTAAAAACCAACCATTTTTATCTGCTAGTTGCTCAGCAACTTTAACCATACCAGTACCGCGCTCTGCAGCTGGTGTAAGAACAACTTTTGCTCCTAGTGCTCGCATAATTTTTCGGCGCTCAACAGAAAATGTTTCTGTCATCACAGCTACAAAAGGATATCCTTTGGCGGCACAGACCATAGCCAAAGCAATACCAGTATTTCCTGAAGTAGCCTCAACAACAGTTTGCCCGGGCGTTAATAATCCTTTTTTCTCCGCATCATTGATAATCGCAAAAGCTAACCGATCTTTAACCGATGCCAAGGGATTAAAATACTCAGCCTTCACAAACATATTAACGTGCTTAGGACCTAAGCGATTAATTTTTACAATAGGTGTATTTCCTATTGTATCCAGAATTGAATTGTAAATTTTGCTCATCGTTATATAGCCTCTTTAATATCGTGATACTGACCACTTGGGCAGGTATCATTAAAATGTGAATTCGACGTAATTAACTGGCTTTTTTCAAACCAGCCCAGGTCATTCGCCAGCACGGCAACCTCACCAATAACGATCAGAGAAGGAGAAACTATATCGTGCTGCCTAACTAGTAACGGTAGATCCTTTAATACACCGGTTATGACTCTTTGCTGAGGCAAAGTTCCATTTTCAATCAGAGCGATTGGGGTCGATGCGTTTCGTCCATGCTTAATTAACTGCTCTGACAAAGTTTCATTTCTTAATAGTCCCATATATACAACAACCGTTTGTTGTTCTCTAGCTAAACTCTGCCAATTTAAGCTATCTTCAGAGTTCTTGCAGTGTGCTGTTATAAACATAACCGTCTGTGAGTATTCACGGTGAGTCAAAGGAATACCAGCATAACTTGAGCAACCCGAAGCTGCTGTTATGCCGGGTATAACCTCATAATTAACTCCGGCCTGAACCAGCTGCAGCAACTCTTCTCCGCCACGACCATAAATAAAGGGGTCGCCACCTTTTAAACGAACGACAGTCAACCCCTGATTTGCATAGTGTACTAGTAGGCGGTTAGTTTCTGTCTGTACTACACTATGTTTCTTGGCACGTTTGCCAACGTTAACCAATGTCGCATCGCGTCTTACCTGCTCTAAAATGTCATCTGAAACCAGAGCATCATGTAAAACAATATCGGCCTTCTGTAAGACTTTTAAGGCTTTCACCGTTAGAAGCTCAGCATCACCAGGCCCTGCTCCGACTAAATATACTTTCCCGACAGGCTCTGCCTGCCGTTCATACATGCTAACAACATCAGAAAAGCCTTGACTCAGAACGTCATTATTTTCAATCGCATTCTCAATGTACCACTCCGAGAAATCTCGTTTATTTTTTAAACTCGGAAACTTTTTTTTTACCAAAGGTCGAAACTGCTTTAGCCTACGGAGAAGACCACCTAAATTTTTTGGGAATAACCATTCAATGGTTTCACGTATTTTTCGGGCCAAAACAGGTGATACACCGCCAGTTGATACAGCAACCAATAAAGGCGAACGATCGATAATAGCAGGCATAATAAAAGTACTTAGCTCTAGGTCATCAACCACATTAACCCATATATTTCGAGACCGGGCAGCTACACTGACCTGTTGATTCAGTTCTTTGATATCTGTGGCGGCCACAGCAAGATAAGCGTCATCAAGTAGGTACTCCCTGAAAGGTTCTTGATACAACTTCAAGCCACGCTGTTTAGCCAATGCCAAGACTTCTTCAGAAAATTCAAGCGCCACCAGGCTGACTTTGGCGTCAGCTTTTAATAAGCTTTTCAGTTTCCTACAGGCAATTTCACCCCCTCCTACAATCAGGCAGGGCTGCTCTTGAAGTTTTACTGTAATTGGAAAATACTCCACGTATTACCTGTTTTTGTCATTCATTTAGATGACTATATCTAAACATTCACAGCTAATTTTCATAAATAATCTTTGGACAATCACATATAACCAATAGGAATATACAACTTGCATTTAGACGTCTATACGTATACTATCGCCTGACTATACGGTTCTTAGAAGCAAAAATTATGAAATTACAGCAATTGAACTATCTAGTAGCCATTGCTGATAATAATCTGAGCATTACAAAAGCGGCTGAAAAACTATATACATCACAACCCGGTATAAGTAAGCAGCTAAGGTTATTAGAAAGTGAACTAGAGACTAAAATATTTGAGAGAAACGGCAAACAGCTGGCAGGTATCACAGAATTGGGTGAGGAAGTTATCAGTCGTGCTCGTAAGGTTCTTCATGAAATAAACCACATTAAAAATATTACCAACCTGATTAATGACAGCGACTCGGGAAGATTTTCAATTGCCACGACCCAAACCCAGGCTCAGTATGTCTTACCTAAGGTGTTCAGTAGCTTCCATGGCCGCTACCCTAATCTGACTATAGATTTACAACAGGGTACCTCGGAGCAGATTCTCAGTCAGCTGCAGAAACAAGAGGTAGACTTTGCCATTGCTTCAGGCAATATCGACTTGGGAGCAAATATTGTAAAAATTCCTTGTTTCCAATGGGATCGGACAGTTCTGTTCCCTCATGATCACCCTCTCGGAGATTTAAAAAAGATCCAGCTTGAAGACTTAGCAAAGTACCCGATTGTAACTTATCCATTTATGGGAAACGCAAAACAATCAAGTCTGACCGATGCCTTTAAAAAAGAAAATCTGGAGCCGAATATTGTATTCACTGCTCGCGATGCGGATGTTATTAAGACCTATGTACGCAATGGCTTTGGAATTGGCATAGTTGCAAGTATGGCATTTTCACCACAGAAGGATCGTGACCTGCTGGGATATTCAACAAAGGATATTTTACCTCGCTGCACAACCTGGTTGGCATTTAACAAAAATATATTCCTTAAAAAATATATGAAGGATTTTATCAATGATTTTGCACCTCATATATCAAGTGAACAGTTAAGTCACTATATACATCAGGACTACACCTCTTCATTACAACTAATGCATGAGCATGAATCCGATAAAGCAGAGGATAAACCATTACCGATGCACCAAATGTGGCACATTTAAAATCCCAGTTATATAAGAACAGGTAGCTATAACGCTGCCTTTTTTATACTCATTCAACAGCTTCTTATAATCCAGACAAAGTATCTAGATGAAGCCCACATTCTCTTACAACACCACCAAATCGAGTTTCTTCCTCTGACATGTCAGCACTGAGCGGCTTGGTACTATGGATATCACCGATAGACACATATCCCTTGTGCCATAGAGGATGATAAGGTAAATCATGGCGTTTTAAATACTCATGAATCGTCTTATTGCCCCAGTCAATGATTGGGTGAACTTTAAAACGCCCTTTAAAAGATTGAACGACCGGCAAAGTTTCTCGAGACGATGCTTGCTGTCGTCTCAATCCAGAAAACCAGGTTGCGATATGCAACTCTTCAAGCGCCCTGTCCATCGGCTCAACTTTATTTCGGTTATTGTAAGACTGTATGCCCTTCTTACCATTTTGCCATTGCTTACCATAACGAGCTTCCTGCCATGCGGTGCTTAGCTCACTGCGATAAACTTTTAAGTTAAGATTTAAACGTTTGGTTAATTGATCAACAAACTGATAGGTCTCAGGAAATAAATAGCCCGTATCGACTAATATTACTGGAATATCAGGTTTGAGTTGTGTCAACAGATGCAAACTGACCGCTGACTGTGCCCCAAAGCTTGAAGCCAGAGCTAAATTGTGTGGCAGATTCTCAAGGGCAAACTCAGCACGCTCCTGAGCTGAGACACTCTCTAATTTTTCATTTACCTGCTCTAACCATGATTGGCTTGCTAAACTCATGTTAACCTCAGTACCTTACTTTAACGATGAAAGTCTTCACCGTTGTAAACGGCATCAACATAGCCTTCGCGTATCACAAAATCACCAAAAAATTCTCCGTCATTTCGGTTTGCGGCAAAGCGCTCAAAGAGTGGAGATAATTCTTCTAAAATTTGAGCTTCATTAATATTTTCACGATAGAGCTTATTGACACGATCGCCCTGATGGCTTGCACCAAGGTATAGGTTATATTTCCCCGGTGCTTTTCCAACAAAACCAATCTCACCCAGGTAGGGGCGTGCACAACCATTGGGACAACCCGTCATGCGAATATTAATGGGAACATCAGAAATGCCATGCTGATCAAGCTGTTCTTCAATTTTACCAGTTAATGTTGGCAAGTAGCGTTCAGCTTCAGCCATGGCTAGAGCACATGTAGGGAAAGCCACACATGCCAGTGAATTTAAACGTGTAGGCGTTTCTGTTTCACCTGTGCTGATCCTGTATTCTCTGAGCAAACTCTCGATAGTGGCTTTATTTTCCTCTCTCACATTACTGATAATAAGATTCTGGTTGGGTGAGCAACGAAACTCTCCATCATGAACATTTGCGATAGCCAATAAACCGCTAAAGATTTTAGATTGCTCAGAATCCTTGATGCGTCCACTATGGATATATAATGTGAGGTGCCAGTTACCATCATCTGTCTGTATCCAGCCGTAACGGTCACCATTATGTTTAAATTCAAATGGCTTTGCTTGATCCAGAGTCCACCCCAGATAGTCGGCTAAAACTTCTTTAAAAACATCGACAGTTAAACGATCAATGGTGTACTTTAACCGAGCAAGTTTCCGGACTTCTCGATTACCATAGTCGCGCTGTACTTTTAAAATTGCTTCGACCGCTGCCAAGGTATCTTCTGGCTGACAAAAGCCTAGAACACTGGCCGCTCGAGGATATGTCTCGGCATCGCCATGAGAACTTCCCATACCGCCGCCGGCCAATATATTAAAACCAACTAACTTGCCACCTTCTTCAATTGCAACCAGGCCAATATCGTTAGCATATACATCAACGTCATTATAAGGTGGAACGGCAATGGCAATTTTAAATTTTCTTGGTAGATAGGTTTTGCCATAAATGGGTTCTTCTGTGGTTTCTACCTTCTCACCACCCAGCCAGATCTCATGATAAGCATTAGTGTTAGGTAACAAGTGCTCACTGATCTTTTTCGACCATTCATAAACCTCCTGATGAAGTTGTGACGTTTCATACAGAGGATTTGCCATAACATTGCGGTTTACATCTCCACAGGCAGCTATCGAATCAACTAAAGCCGTATTAATCCCCGCGATCGTTTTTTTCAGGTCACGTTTAAACACTCCGTGCCATTGGTACGTTTGTCGGGTCGTTAAACGAAGACTGCTACCGCCATATTTCTGAGCAATATCTGCCAGCACTTTATATTGTTCTGACGTTGCCACTCCACCCGGTAGACGAGCCCTTATCATAAACGAATACAAAGGTTCTAACTTTTGTTTGCGGCGTTCATTTCGTAGGTCTCGGTCATCCTGCTGGTAGGAACCATGGAATTTAATAATCATCTGATCATCATCGGCTACCGCACCCGTAACTTCCCCCTGCAAACTCTCCTCTAAAGTGCCTCGCAGATAATTACTGTTAACCTTTATCGTTTCAACATCAGAGTGATGCTTCGGATCATATTCTGTTGGCTTTACTTTACTCATTAATAAATATCTCTCTGGTAACGATTGTCCAGTTTTAACTGCTTTAAGTATTGCCTGGCTCCATCTTCATTAAGGCCACCCTGCTCCTGAGCTATCTGTAGCAGCGCTTCCTCAACGTCTTTGGCCATGCGGTGCATATCACCACAGACATAAAAGTACGCGCCACTCTCAAGCCACTGCCAAACCTCAGTCCCCTGCTCCAGCAGCTTATGCTGTACGTATACCTTTTCTTCGCTATCTCGGGAGAAGGCCAAGGAAACTTTTGTCAAAACTCCAGACTTAAGAAAGTTTTGTATTTCAACCTGATAAAGAAAATCTGTATTAAAGTGCGGGTTGCCAAAGAACAACCAGTTTTCGCCAGAGTTCTCTGTCGTTTCACGATGTTGGAGAAATGCTCTGAATGGAGCAATGCCAGTTCCGGGACCTACCATAATAATCGGAGCATCAGATTCAGGAAGCTTAAATTTTGGATTCTTCTCGATAAAGATACCCACCTCATCGCCCTCACCGAGATTCTGAGTCAGGTAATGACTGGCCAGTCCATAGCGTGTCCCAAAACTATTTGTTACTGAAACATGGTTGAGTGTCAGGTGCACCTCATACGCTGTTTCTTCCTGGCTGGAAGAAATAGAATACAACCTAGGTTTAATAGGTTTTAATAAATCTACCAATTGCTGAGCTGTGAGGTTTGGCTTGGCGATTTTTACCACATCAATAAACTGATGTTGCTCAATAAAGTCCGAAAAGCCACTCTCTATAATATCCTGCAGCTCATTACTCGGCGCTAATTCAAGCATGCTTTGCAAGCTACCCTTATTGATTAAAGTCAGCTCTGCCTTTTCTTTTAAAACGGTTCTCAGCGGAAAGTTTTGCTGTCTGAACAAGACTGTCTCGTTCGGGTCAAACTGTAAAATTTTTATGATTTCATCGACTAGAGAGTCTTTGTTATGGGCAATAATCCCCACTGAGTCCCCGGGTTGATACTGGATTCCCGACTCTTCGATATCAATTTCCACGTGGTAAGTTTCTTTCGGCGAGCCAGTCCCAGTGATACGTTGAATGGTTTCTACTGTAGCCAGGTAAGGATTATTTTTATCGTAGGAAGTAACCGATGATTCTTGCTGTATTCCAGAATCACTTACAGCAGTAAAGGTTGAATTATTATTAGCAGTAACATGTTCCTGGATAGAACTGACTACTTGAGCAATCCATAGCTCCGCCTGCTCTTCGTAGTCAACATCACACAGAACCGGTTCAAGCAATACAGAAGATCCCCCGTCACTTAAGGCCGTATTAAAATCCTTAGCCGTTTGACAGAAAAATTCATAACTGGAGTCACCAAGCCCTAAAACTGCATGGCGAATGCCTTCAAGCTTTGCTCTCTTTTTGCTGAAAATGGCTTCGTGTAATTCAATAGCATCATCAGGTGGCTCACCTTCCCCGTGAGTGGAAGCCGTCAATAGGATAGCTGAATAGTTTTTTAGATCTTTGAGTTTTATATCCAGAGTGGACTTAAGAACCGCATCTATGCCCTTTTGAAGCAAAGCCTCAAACAAACTTTCTGCAATGGATTGTGCGTTTCCGGTTTGCGATGCATAAAGCACTAGTACAGGTTGTATCGGTTCTGCTGTGGTTATAGAAACAGTCGTCGAATCTGACAGGTAAGCGTCCGGAGCTTGATTTTCTAGTAACCCAGCACAGTAGCCGCTTAACCAGCACAACTCCTGAGGATTAAGAGATTTGATTTTATCAACTAACTCATCACCGATGAGTTTACTGGCTAACCAGTTAGGCTTTTGTTCTTTGGCTGTCACGTCTATGCATCAATTATTAACAATGATGCTATTATTGGTGTATAGACGTCTACTCTCTACAAATTAACAACTATAAATTTATGCCATAAAGTTATATGGCAGATTTTTTATAACTATTCGACAAAAGCCCGTTCAATCACATAGTCACCCTGAATACCCATTTTGGGGCTAATTTCAAACCCTTTGGAATCTAGCATATTAGATAAATCTTCTAACATTCCCGGGCTTCCGCAAATCATCGCACGGTCAAACTTTGGGTCCATCTTATCCAGATCTAATGTTGACTCAATTTGTCCCTCTTGCAAGGCGTGAGTGAGGCGCCCTTGATTTTGATAAGGCTCGCGTGTAACTGTTGGGTAATAAAGAAGCTTTTCTTTGATGATATCCCCGAGGTACTCATGCTGTGGAAGCTCCTGCATAATCTTTTCCTGATAGCACAGTTCACTGACGTAACGAACTCCATGGCACAAGATAATTTTGTCAAACTTTTCGTAAGTTTCAGGGCACTGGATAATACTCATGAAGGGAGCGAGGCCAGTACCTGTAGCGAGTAGATATAAGTTTCGTCCTGACTTAACATCGTCGACTACCAGCGTTCCTGTGGGCTTTTTGCTGACCATGATTTCATCGCCTGGCTTTAAATGCTGCAAACGAGACGTCAGAGCTCCATCGGGAACCTTAATACTGAAAAACTCCAGTTGTTCTTCGTAATTAGGGCTCGCTATACTATAAGCACGCATTACTTTCTTGCCACCTTCAAGCGGCAAGCCAATCATAATAAACTCGCCGTTTCTAAAGCGTAGACTTTGATCACGTGTTGTCTGGAAGCTGAATAAGGTATCATTCCAGTGTTTTACTGATAGTACTTTTTCTGTATTTAGGTTACTCATGAGTTCCACCCTTCGCAGGATTTAGGCGAATTATATAAGAACAGACTCTAATTGCAAACGATTCTCAATAAGCTAAAACGATAAAAAGATTAGAAAAATTAATCGATAGGAAATTAGGACAATCAAGAGTAGGCAAAAAAGCCTACTCCACTATTATAAACAAATGATTGGGTCTTGTTTCAAGCGACTGATGGAAGACAACGCTTCCCTAAACTGTGGCATATCGCATAGGTTAAATCAGCACGGTTAAGCGTGTAAAAATGAAAGTCCTCAACCCCCTCTTTTACGAGAAGTTTTACCTGCTCAATAGCAATATGAGAAGCGATTAATCGACTGGTTTCTGGATCATCCTGAAGTCCTTCATACACCTTGAACATCCACTCAGGTATATCGACCTGAGTAAATTTTGCAAACTTCAAAAGTTGCGGAAAATTGGTCACCGGCAAAATACCGGGATTTAAATCAATACCAATACCTTCTTCATCACACCGGTCTCTGAAACGTAAATACTTTTCGGCACTAAAGAAAAACTGGCTGATGGCGCGAGAAGCACCTGCATCAACTTTTCTTTTAAGGTTCTGTAAGTCACTTTCGGCACTTTCTGCTTCGGGGTGTACTTCTGGGTAGGCTGCAACACTGATTTCGAAGTCGTGTAAAGACTTAAGCTTATGAATAAGATCCGTCGCATACTGGAAGTCTCCTGTTTTGCTGTCATCACCCAGATCACCACGTAAAGCAACAATATGACGAACCCCCTTCTCCCAGTAGTCCTCGGCAATAGCCTCGATTTCTGATTCACTTGACCCGATACAGGTCAAGTGAGGTACAGCAGTTAGTCCAGTTTCGCGAATAATTTTTGTAATCACATCATGCGTTCTGGAGCGTGTGCTGGCAGCAGCCCCGTAGGTCACAGACACAAACTCAGGGTTCAAAGGTTCCAATTTCTTGATACTTTTCCAAAGAGTCTTCTGCATTTCGGGTGACTTGGGTGGAAAGAATTCAAAAGAGACGTTCACTTTTCCATCCAAATCAGCTATTTGCTCATTTAAAAACTCGGCAATACGAGCTTCCTCATAAGTTGGCGCCTTGTTGTTTAGAGATGCCATTATTGCCCCCTTAGTAAATCGCACAAATCATTCAAAACACCACCCGCAGTAACTTCTCGACCTGCACCTGGTCCCTGAATGATTAGCGGATTGTCCTTATACCAGTCGCTTTCAACCTGAAAAATATTATCGCAGGGGTTTAATGAAGCAAATGGATGATTACTCTCGATAAACTCCAGTTTCAACGAAAGCTTTTGCGGTGTTAGCGTCGCGATATAGCGTATTACTCGACCCTTAGACTCGGCCTTGTTCAATAACTGCTGATAAAATGTGTTGATGTCTCTGTAGTGACTCCAAAAATCATCAATAGCTCCCTGCAATAAGTCCCCTGAAATTGCCGCTTCAAACTCTTCCGGCGCATCGTCAAAGCCAAGTTGCTGTGCGAGAATTCGTATCTTGCGTATTACGTCATTACCAGACAGGTCTTCACGCGGGTCTGGTTCTGTAAAAGCATTGTCCTGAGCGACTTTAAGTAACTTTGTGAAAGGTTCCGATCCATCATATTCACTAAACAACCATGACAAAGAGCCTGAAAAAATACCACTAAGTTTTTGTATGCGGTCTCCGGACTCCAGAAGATTTTTTATCACTGCTTGAATGGGTAAACCAGCCCCAGCCGTTGTATTCTTTTTCCAAACGCGATGGTTAGCATTAATCTCACGCTGAACTTCCCGCGCATAAGCTTTATCAGAAGCAGCAATTTTGTTAGCCGAGATAATATGCCATTTATTATTAGCAAAACTTTGGTAACGACCTGATACTGTCTGACTTGCCGTTGTATCAACAATAATAATCTCACGACCAGAGTATTGCTCAAGCCAGTCAAACACCTGCTCAGAGCTATTATCGTTACCCTTAGCAAGTTCAGCCTCTATTGATTTCAGTTCCAGTCCATTTTGCTCATAAATAAATCGTTTACTATTGGCTACCGCCAGTAACTGAATCGTTCGGTTTAGCTCATTGCCTAACCGTTCATATCCCTGGTCCATTAACTCAATAAATTTCTTGCCAATGTTCCCATAACCCAATACCACAATCGGTACAGTAGGTTCACGATGGAAAAAACTGGTATGAAGATCATGTAATAAAGACTCCGCCTGATCATCCTCTATAACCACGGATAGGCTGTGACTGTTATTTGGGTAATGGATTTCCTGCGTATCAAAGCTGCTTAAGCGACGAATGAAGCGCTCAATAATACGCTTATCCTGACGGATATTTTGACCAACCAGTGAGATTAAAGTCATATTGGATAGCAGAACAGATGGGTAATGCTGTAATGCCTTGATGGTTGAGGTTACGCTGAAAACATCGCTCTTCTCAATATAGAAGGTTAACTTATGTTGTGTAATGTCATAGCCGTTAACATAACTGGCGATGTTCTTTTCAGCAATTTTCTTCTGAATGCGTCGCGCCTGTAGCTCATCAATAGAATGAACACAAACCTTATGTAGCTTTGGTTTAAAGGTTATCGTTTTGACACGATTGGTTGAGGAAATATCTTGTGATACTACTGTGCCTTTTTTGTGGGGGAGTTCAAAACTCTTGATTCGAACCTGTCCTTTATAAGACAACAATGGTAAGACGGTTTTTTCATGTAATACATTTGAACCGAGTTCAGACAGGGCCTGTGCTTCGCATAAAGTTAAACTCTCAACTAATAGCGGCTGTTTAATAATTTTTGGATCCGCCGTATAGATCCCATTGACATCAGTCCAAATTGTTATGCTGGGTGCATTAATCAAGTAGCCGAGAGCAGTTGCAGAAAAGTCACTGCCGTTTCTGCCAAGCGTAGTTTTCCTAAGCTCTCTATCCAACGCTATAAATCCAGTCACGATAAAAACGGCATCGATCTCTGACTGGTAAAGCTCAGCCAGTGCATTATCCGCAAACGATTGATCGAATGGATACTGGTAAGTGTCAGTATTTAATTTTAAACATCGACAGCTATCCACAGCTAACGACTTATGGCCAATTCGGTTCAAAACGTCGGAAAGAATTAGAGACGACCAAACTTCACCATGGGACAGAATCTCACTTTGAGAGTAGTGTGGTTTACCAATCGTAGTACAGATACTGACAATATCTGCTTTAATACTGTCTAACACCTTCCCATCAAACTGTAGATCCTGTTGCAGGCTTTCAAAGTAGTCAATAAGTACGCGGCCATCAGCTAGACCACCCTCAGTCAGTGCTAACAACCAATTAGTCACATTTCCGTTAGCAGAAACCACTACCAGATCCCCTGGCTGAACTTGTGAAGTAATAATGTCTGCTACAGCATTGATAGACTCAGCCGTAGCAAGGCAGGTCCCCCCAAACTTATGAACCTTATGTTTACCATTTTTGTGTAGGAGCTCGGAGCCCAGGGCAAAATTATTCTCAGCCATTGCTCACCTCCTGCTGTAAGTTTCCTAGCTTATTCTCAACAAAATCGAAGGCTTGTTTAAGATCAGATAATAGGTCCTCTAACTCCTCAATCCCAACGGAGACGCGTAATAACTGGGGTGTTATACCTGCCTCTAATTGAGCAGATTTATCCATAGCAGCATGTGTCATTGTTGCTGGATGACAAATTAAACTTTCCACACCTCCCAGTGACTCTGCTAATGAAAAGAGTTTCAGTGATTTAATAAAAATTGCTAAGGTTTCCTGATCGAACTTTGTTGTAAACGACAACATGGCACCGAAACCTGTCTGCTGTTTACGCGCAATCAAATGTCCCGGATGATACTCCAGGCCTGGATAGTAAACATTTTCCACTAAACAGTTCTTATCAAGGTACTCTGCGATAGATTGTGCATTTTCCTCGTGCTTCTTTATACGAATTCCAAGAGTTCGAATTCCCCGAGTGGTGATAAAGCTATCAAAAGGAGATGCAGTGATACCGATACAGTTCGCCCACCACGCAATTTGCTCGTAAAGACCTTCCGCTTTAGCAATTACCGCTCCACCAACAACATCGCTGTGACCATTGATGTATTTGGTGGTTGAATGAATAACCAGATCAGCTCCAAGATCTAAGGGCTTCTGCTGGATTGGTGACAAAAACGTATTGTCTACAACCTTTATTACATCGTCACCGGCCTGCTCGCACAGTTGCACAATATCAACAATACGAAGCAAAGGGTTGCTTGGAGTTTCCATCCATAACATACGGGGCTTTTCGGTTAAAGCAGCCGCAAAAGTCTCACTGTCACCCTGATCAACAAACTTAACCCTGCATCCCCCTTTGTTAGCCAATGATGTAAATAAACGATAGGTACCTCCATAGCAGTCATGTGGAACAAGGACTAGATCGCTTGGCTGTAATAACTGGGTGACCAGATGAACGGCTGACATGCCACTCGATGTTACTACAGCTCCTGCGCCATTTTCTAAATCTGCCAGACAGTCTGCCAGCACATCTCGAGTAGGGTTACCTGAGCGACTATAATCATATTTTCTAGGGCTCCCTAAGTTTTCAAAAGTATAGTTACTGGACAAATATAGAGGTGGAGTTACAGCTCCATACTGCTCATCAGTTTCGATGCCCGCTCTAACAGCTTGTGTAGCTTGTTGATGGCTCATCATTTTCTCCTAAAATCTTTTTCAATAATTTTGTTAATGACCTAAATTCTTTTAAAAATGCGTCGTGACCATATATTGAATCAAGACGATAAAATTGAGATAGTCCTTTTACGTTATGCGCAAGCCTGCGCATTGAATCGAAACTGACTAGCCGATCACTGGGCACAGCTATAAAGTGACACTCGCATTGGATCTGAGAGGCATTAACTGAATGGGAGTCAATTGAGTCTAATAAAGCACTGTAATCATCAATGCTGAAGCTCTTGGCAAACTTTCCTCCCTGGTGGTTTAAATAGCTAAAAATTGTTTGCTCGAAACCAATTATTTGGCCCTTTGAATCATGCGGAACAGGATCATCAAACTGAACTTTAAATATCTCTTCGGTACGGTAAAACAGTATGGAAAGCTGGCGAGCAAGAGAAAGTGCATCTCGTGCTTGTTTTTCATCAGAGGCAATTTCAAGTAAAGATTTTTGTATCTTCCGAAGACCACGAGCAGTATGAGTGCTGCGGTCGCTGGCAGAAATGCATACTAACTGTTCAATTGAATTAGGAAAAAGCTCTGCGAAACTAAGCCCAACCATGCCCCCATATGAACTTCCAACAAATGTAATCGGAGAGTTAAGATTTAGGTTTGCTAATAATGCTTTTAAAATTACCGCCTGGTCGGTAGGTGTTAGACAAAATTGGTTATGTCCCAAGCTAGTATTAACTGATAGTTGTGGAATATAGTTAAATGATAAGACGCAGGTCTGTTCAGTATTTACTGCCTTGCCTTTTCCGACTAACTCTTGCCACCAACCGTGCTTTCGGGACTTTTTGTCCACCAACAAATTTCCATCTTGCGTGACTTCACGACTCGCTGAAATCCCTCCTAATACAACAGTAACTGGTAATCCAGGATCACCATAAAGGGAATATTCTATATTCACTCCCTTGTTAACATGCCCTTCACTTAGTGCTAGTGGGCACTGCAAATACAAGTTATCAAATATTGCGTGACCATGGATATGAGCATTTGGGGTTGTTTGCCGTTTGCTACTTGTCAGCATGTTAGCTTCTCAATCTTCTTAGTGTATTTTTGTCTTTTTCAGTCACAAGACAATCTATACGTTTAGACGTCTAAACGTATAGAAATCATATCTTAAGAAACTAAAAAGTCAAGATGTTTAGGCGTCTAAATATGTGTATAATTTGCGTGATCAACAAACTGTGAGGTGAAAATGAGCAAAAAGTGGAATGGGGAATTCATTAACCCCTACGTAGAACATGGTGAAAAAAAGGATAAAGTAAAGAAAATAACCGTTTCTATACCCTTTTCAGTGCTTAAGGTTTTAACCGATGAGCGTACTCGTCGGCAGGTGAATAACCTGCGGCATGCAACGAATAGTGAGTTACTATGCGAGGCCTTCTTACATGCCTACACTGGTCAGCCTTTGCCTACTGATGAAGACTTACAGAAAGATAAAGACGATTACGTAAAGGATATGATTGAGAAAGGTAAACATACTACTGACTAACCAGTCATATAGACCAACAAGTTATAAAGAAACTAAAAGATATTGAAAAACTTCGGTGCAGTGCCCAACTGCACCACAACTTAATATATTATAATTCTACAAATATCTGCCACTTGTATATTTCCCTTATCAATATGGAGAAAGCTATGAGGCTCAACTGTACTATCAGAACCCTTCTCGTCTTCTTACTATTAGTTGGAGCCGGAAAGACTATGGGTCGCAGTCCCAACGAAACTTCAGATTCCCTGAAGGAACTGCACTTGGTTATATACAAAAATCAAGGGTGTAGTTGTTGTGATAAATGGGCCTTACACCTGGATAAGCAAGATATAGAAACGGACATGAAAATTAGTCCTAATCTAAATGCGATTAAAAAAGAGCTGGGAATAGATCCTCGCCTGAGCTCCTGTCACACAGCTGTTTATGAAGCAGAGGGACGAAAATTTGTTTTTGAAGGCCATATACCAGCTAAATATATTAAGCAGTTTTTAGCTAACCCTCCCAAGGAAGCCATTGGTCTGACGGTTCCGGCTATGCCCGTTGGCAGTCCGGGAATGGAATACCAGGATAAATTCATGCCCTACAAAATATTCCAAATCAATAACGACGGGCAAATTGCCATCTACGCTGAAATAAAGGGGTTTGATGATCAGCATTAGTAAGCCCTTCCATCTTGTCAGAGATTATAATAAGCATACAATATACCTAATAGGCTAAAGACAGAATTTGAAGCCTGACTTTAGTTAGTGTTAGTTGTAAGTCAGGCCTCCACAATCAAGGAGTCCAGATGATTCATGCTTATCGTGTAAACGGTATGAGCTGTGAGGGCTGTCGAACTAAGGTTCAAAAAGCTCTAGAAACAGTAGACGTTTTTAAAAATATCAAAGTAAAACTTCCTGATACAGTAATTGCAGAATCCGATAACACTCCATCTCTGACCCGGCTTCAAAATGTACTTAGTGACGTTGGTAATTACACAATAAGTGCTACTAGCTTAATGTCTCTTGGTATAGAACAGAACAAAGCTGAAGAGATTTTGCGTAATAATCAGAGCACTCCTAGCTGCCAGCATGGTCATGAAGGCAAGCCCCAGCCTTCTTTCGGAAAAGGCTCAGAGAGTAAATATTATTGCCCGATGTTTTGTGAGGGTGAGAAACTTTACGACCAGGCGGGAGCCTGCCCAGTTTGTGGAATGAATCTGGAGAAAATTCATTCTGCCCAGACCCACCAAGTCACATATACCTGCTCAGATCATCCCGAGATACAACAAGGGCAATCCGGACATTGCCCGCAGTGTGGTAAAGAGCTAATTCCGACAGAAATTGGACAGGAAGAAGAAACAGATGGGAGCTATAAAGACTTGCTGACAAAGTTTAAATGGTCCCTGGTTTTTACAGTGCCTATTTTCATTATAGCCATGTCAGAAATGATTCCAGGTAAACCATTATATCAATGGCTTTCCCAACCTGTTTGGAACTGGATTCAACTTACCCTTTCACTACCAGTAGTATTTTATACATGTAGGATGTTTTTTGAGCGAGCATGGACATCCATTAAGACCTTAAACCTGAATATGTTTACTTTGATTGGTATTGGCGCAGGAGTCGCCTGGATATTCAGTGTCGCTGGTTTAATAGTCCCAGATATCTTTCCGGCTAAGTTCAAAACAGAGTCTGGTAGCGTATTCGTCTATTTTGAAGCGGCTACGGTCATTCTGACCCTCGTCTTATTAGGACAAATGCTTGAAGCGAGAGCTCATGGTAAAACAAACCAGGCTATCAGGGAGTTACTCAAACTCACACCAAGTGTTGCGATTCTGGTCAAAGCTGGTGAGGAAAAGCAGGTGCCGGTTACCGAGGTAAAAGTTAATGACATAATAAGAGTGAAGCCCGGAGGTAAAATTCCTGTCGATGGTAAGATTTTGGAAGGTGATTCAGATATCGATGAGTCCATGATCACTGGAGAGCCAATTCCAGTTCAAAAAACAATGGACGCGAAAGTCAGTGCTGGCACGATCAATGGTAGTGGCTCAATTCTGATTACTGCCACGGAAGTTGGAGAAGATACCCTCCTTTCTAAAGTGATAGAAATGGTACATGATGCGAGCCGCTCAAGGGCACCAATCCAGAAACTGGCTGATACTGTTGCCAAATACTTCGTCCCCTTGGTGATTTTAGCTGCAATCATTACTTTTGTCGTTTGGTCAATCTGGGGACCTCAACCAGCCTATGCTTACGCCTTGGTCAATGCAATTGCAGTCCTGATCATAGCCTGTCCCTGCGCTCTTGGCTTGGCAACACCAATGTCTGTAATGGTTGGCGTTGGTCGAGGAGCTCAGTCAGGTGTATTAATAAAAAATGCTGAGGCACTGGAGCGAACCAACAAGATAGATGTGATTATCGTCGATAAAACGGGCACCCTTACGGAAGGTAAACCATCGGTAGAAAAAGTTATAAGCAGCCATCCGGACTACAGCGAGAAAGACATTACTCAGTTAATTGCTTCCGTCAACAAGCCAAGTGAACATTCTCTGGCAACAGCTACTGTTAATTACGCCCAATCAATTAATTTATCATTACTAGACGTCCAAGACTTTAAGGCTCATAGCGGCCATGGTGTCAGTGGAATAATCGGTGGTAAAAAGCTACTGCTGGGCAACGCGGCTCTGATGAAGCAAAACTCCATCAAACTTTCAGGAAAAGTCAGACAAAATGCTGAAGCACTCCAGGTAGCGGGTAAAACAATTTCATACTTATCCGTAGATGGAGAGTCGGTAGGCTTTGTTGCCATTGGAGATAAACTAAAAGCCTCCTCTTCGAAGGCTGTCCAGTCTCTCCAAAAGGCCGGTATAGAAGTCCTTATGATGACAGGTGATAACCCTGTTACTGCTAAAACAGTCGCTCAGCACCTTGGCATTGAGTTTGAGGCAGAATGTCTTCCAGAGGATAAGTTAAATAAAATTAAATTATTTCAGTCTAAAAGAAAAGTAGTTGCGATGGCCGGTGATGGTATCAATGATGCCCCCGCATTGGCTCAGGCAGATATTGGTATCGCTATGGGCACAGGAACCGATGTTGCGATTGAAAGTTCAGAGATAACCTTAGTTAAAGGTGATCTATCGGGTATAGAAAAAGCTTACCAGTTGAGCCATAAAACTATGAGGAATATAAAAGAAAACCTATTCTTCGCATTTATCTACAATATTCTCGGTATACCCATAGCTGCCGGTGTACTTTATCCTGTCTTTGGTATTTTACTCTCGCCAATGATCGCTGCAGCAGCAATGAGTTTTAGCTCCGTATCCGTAATAACTAACTCTCTGAGACTAAAGAAGGTGAAACTTTAAATCAAAAAAGGCTCCCGAAGGAGCCTTTTGTATCACTGTTATTCTGTAGCCGGTTTAACAAATTTTAATGTCATTCGGTCACTTTCACCGATTGATAGATATTTGTCTTTATCTTCATCACCTAAACGCAAACTTGGCGGCAACGTCCACACGCCCTTAGGGTGATCTGCCGTGTCTTTAGGGTTAGCGTTAATTTCAGAGGTAGCTACTAACTTAAAACCCGCCTCCTCGGCAATATCAATGATAAACTTCTGGTGCATATAGCCTGAAGAAGCCTTGTCATCCTGTTTCATGGATTGCGGGAGTCTATGCTCTACAACTCCAAGAACTCCATTTGGTTTTAGTGCTTTATGCATAGCTTTAAAGCTTTCTAGAACCGTCTCGCGACTTCCACGCAGCCAGTTATGCACATTTCGGAATGTCACCACGGCGTCGGCAGAGCCATCCGGGGCTATATCAAATATTTTAGGCGGCTGAAAAGTAGTTATTTCAACATTCTGATAAACTTCCCCATTAGCTTCTATTTTTTCACCAAAACCCTTTCGGCTGTTGCGGTAATACTCGACCTCGCTCTCAGGATCAAAGTGTGCTGCATATAATTTACCCTGAGGGCCCAATAAGGGTGAAAGGATTTCTGTATACCAACCACCACCTGGAGCAATCTCGACGACGGTCATTCCGGGTTTAATACCAAAAAACTCAAGGGTTTCTTTTGGATTGCGGTATTGGTCTCGTTGTTTATTTTTTTCTGAACGATGCTCAGACATTAACAACTCTTCCCACAAGCCTACACCTTTCTCGGCCGATGAAGATTTTTTTACAACTTCCTTTCCTTTAGCTTTAGCTTCTACCATTGATTCACTATGCCCATCATAAGCATTGGCAGAAGTTGCCATCGCAGCTACTAGTACTATTGATGTAAATACTCGCATTCTGACTCCTAACTAGTTGATTTACTTTCGACTTTCTAAATATTACTTTTGACTTCCGACTGTATAGTCTTAGCGAAGTTGACCATCTTTTCAAGAGGTATCAGAGCTTTTTCAGCCAACGCCTCATCGACAAAGATTTCTTTATCATCACCCTCAAATACTTCGGAAAGAACCTGTAAGGCATTCATCTTCATCCATGGGCAATGAGCGCAGCTTCGGCAGGTAGCACCTTCACCAGCGGTAGGGGCAATTATTAACTCTTTACCTGGAACTTTCTGCTGCATTTTATAAAAAATACCTTTATCAGTGGCTACGATAAGCTTTTGTTGTGGCAAGTCATTAGCAGCCTTGATAATCTGCGAAGTCGACCCTACAAAGTCAGCCAGCTCCACTACACTTTGTGGTGATTCGGGATGAACCAGTACAGCTGCATCAGGGTGAAGTGCTTTTGTTTGCTCTAGAGCTTTCGTTTTAAACTCATCATGCACAATACAGGCACCTTGCCATAACAACATGTCTGCGCCCGTTTTCTGCTGGATGTAACGCCCCAGATGCTTATCTGGACCCCAGATAATTTTTTTATCCTGCTCAGCCAAATGCTCAAGCACATCAACGGCAATGCTTGATGTCACCACCCAATCCGCCCTGGCTTTTACGGCTGCGGAAGTATTAGCATAAACCACAACTTCTCTATCCGGGTGCTGATCACAGAACTTACTGAACTCTTCTATTGGACAGCCTAAGTCTAGTGAACACGTTGCTTCCAGTGTCGGCATTAATATTCTTTTCTCTGGACTTAAAATCTTTGCCGTTTCCCCCATGAACTTAACACCGGCAATAATAAGCGTGGTGGCTTCATGTTGGGCACCAAATTTTGCCATCTCAAGAGAATCACCTACAAAACCTCCCGTTTCTTCAGCCAAAGACTGAATATCGGGATCGGTGTAATAATGCGCAATGAGTACCGCATTATGTTCTTCAAGCAATCTTTTTATTGCATTTTTATGTTTACTTTTCTCTTCGGAAGTTAGTTCTACTGGTGGTCTGGGGAATGGAGCATCAATCTCCACAGAGGTCACAATATTGGTCATGGCTGTTACGGGATTTTAAGATCGTTTGAGTATTATATAACACTTAACCGCTAACTGATAACTAGTTCTTATGCCATTGATTTATATATACTTTCATTATTGATACGTAACACTGGATACTCTAGACTGGTTACTTGTATTTCTATGGTTTTTACAAGGAAGCTTTGTTGGCGGTCAAAATGAGAAAACCTCTGGCATTATTACTGTTCTTATTTGTACTGAACTCCTGCTCTGATGAGCAAGGAGAGAAAACGTCTGCAATTCTTGCAGCACCTCAAAATAAAACCAGCGATTACTCCTATCAGTTGCAGGGTGTAACTATTAGAGACCCTTACCATTGGTTAGAAGTAGAAGACAGTCCAGAACGCAATGACTGGCTTATTCAACAACAAAGTCTAACTCGAGGATATTTTTCCAAGTTAATTCCACAAAAGCCTAGAGATGGATTGGGGCATGAAAATACTATCGGCTACCATATTGTCTTCCCAAAAAAATTGAACCATATGCTCTACTATCTCAAACAAAAAACATTAAGCAGGCAATTCCTTTTAGAGCGATGGAACCTATCATCCAACGAAGCTGAACTGACCATTGAGCTTGAGATTACCGATGATAAACCAGTAGCAAGTTCGTTATCACCGGGTGGCCGCTACTACGGCATATTGTTTCAGCGACAAAATCTCAATACTGGTATTAGCGGCGAAAATAGATTCCAGTGGAGACTTTTTGACCTGGCTAATGAGAAATTCACGAGCCATGAACTTCCAGAAACCTCTGTCAAAACTCATTTACACTGGCTCGAGCATAACCGGTCAATTTTAATCAGCAGTGGCAACCAGGTTATAAGGCAAAAGTTAATTCCTAAAACCAGCAATCCCCAAGTTATTTTTGACGTTGGCAGGCTGGTAACCTCCCCCCAAGACTGGAGCATTGATGTCCAAATTTCAACAGACAACTCCGCATTGGTTTTAAAAGGGCTTAACAAGTCTGAAGAAAAATTAAGATATTGGGTAAAGAGTTTAGAGTTGAATGATCCATTTATGGCAGATAGCTTAATCCCGCCAACGACTAAAGACTACCGCTTTATTGGAAGTCACGGCGACACCTTTTATTTTCAGACGACACTGGCAGCGTCAAGAGGTAGGATTATTTCGATTAATCGCTCAAAACCAGCATCAAAATACTGGAGAGAAGTGATACAAGAGCAGGATAGCGTTCTGGTTAATGCAAAGCTCATAAATAATGAGTGGCTCCTACACTATGTCGACAACACAAAGCACCAATGGTTTATCGCCAGACTGAATGGTGAATCCCAAAAGCCCCTGAACATACCCCATCACACTGCAACAAAAATTGCACAATTAATACGTGGAGAGGACTTCAAGGTTCTTCTTTCAAGCAGCAATATCTCAACCCCAGGTGAAATATACCTACTTGACTTCCTAAATGGAGAATTAAAGCTCCTACACTCGGGACGAAAAAGCCTCGCCCAGCTAGAGAGCAAAGTTTTCTTTTATCGCTCAAGCGACGGTAGCCGAATTCCATTAACCCTATATTCGCGAGGAGGTCTTAGGAAGAGTGAAATGAATCGAGTTCTGATATCCACTCATCAAGGGCTGGGTCAGCACTTTCCAGAAACCTACAATTATGTTTACAGGCAATGGCTGGATAATAACGGAATTGTAGCCATACCGCATATCCGCGGTGGAGGAACTTATGGTCTGAACTGGCATGAGGCGACTACTTCAAATCAACAAATTAAAGCTGCTGAGGATTTAAATGCGGCAATTGATTGGCTGGTAGATAAAAACTATACATCTAAACCCTATGTCACCGCCTTGGGGGAAAACAATGCTGCCACTACCCTCCTCCAGGCAGTAATTTTATCTCCGGACAAATGGTCAGCACTGGTCCTCAAAAATCCCACGGCGGACTTTATCCAATACTATCAAACCAATAATAAGCCATGGCTTAATCACCTGGAGATTGAGTCTTCAAAACAGGGGGTTGCTAAACTGTTAGCTATGAGTCCTTATCATAACTTCCCAAATGCTCAGTATCCGGCCACCTTGATAATTGATACGGTTACCAGGTCAAAACAGTCCAAACTGGTTGCATTATGGCAAAATAATCAACTTGCTGATAAGCCGATATTATTAATGAATGCGTCCAAAGGGCTTTTTAACTTCGAGTCTTATCAGTGGCCAATAGAAGATTTATCGTACCGATTTTTAAAAAATGAATCTGACTTGATGTCGCTTACCCCTGATAAAACAAAAGCGCTCTAAAAAGCGCTTTTGTTAAGAGTAATTAACCTTCCATAGATATAATAGAATCATCTACAGCTAAAACGCTAATTAAGCTCAAGACCTTAATTTGTCTACCAGCTGATATAGTGGATTAAGTAAAGTCTGTCCAAGTAGGAAACTTCGCTCTGAAGACCAGCCTGTTTCTTTATTAGGTAGGTTTGCATTATCTTTAAAAGGCATCTCAAGTGTAAAAGATAAACAGTTGAACTCTTCAGCGACCCACGCATTTGCTACTGTTAAATTTGCTTTACCAGGCTCGTCTTTGTCATAACCATACTCGTCCTGGAAGTCAGGGTTTACAGCCATCAAAATAGCTTTAAACTCTTCTTCTAAAGACTTAATTTTATCAGAGTAACTTGGCACGCCCTCTGAGCCCGCGACAAATACATAAGGCAGAGCTTCATCACCATGAAGATCTAAAAACGCATCCACACCCGTCTTTTGCATCAACTGACGAACATAAAATACTTCAGGGCTTTTCTCTACGGTAGGGTTCTGCCATTCTCTATTCAAATTAGCTCCGGCTGCATTAGATCGTAAGTTTCCACGATAGCTTCCATCAACATTCATATTAGGAACAACATAAAACACAGCTTTATCCAGTAAGCTACGTGACAGTGCATCATCCGAATCTAGTAAACGATCGATCAAACCTTCTGCACACCACTCAGCCATCGTTTCACCAGGATGCTGACGTGCAGTTACCCAAATCTTTTTATCTTTTGTTTCATCGCCAATGACCAGCAAATCAAGATCACGACCGTCGACTGTCTGTCCTATGACTTTATGCTGACATAGGCCTGAAAGCTGCGATGCCTGAATAAGGTTTTGGTGACGTTCGTAAGAGTAAGGCTCGAAATAAGCAAAATAAATAGAGTCCTGCTCTAGCGTATGGGAAAACTTCAGTGTTTTCTCATCAGTAAATTCTGAATCTACGCGGAACCAATATTGTCTATCGTAGGAAGCTACAACGTTGTAGTTCTGCCACCCCTCAACATAAGAACAATCCTTGGCATTAGTTAACTCAAAGCCGTATGACTTACCGACGTCCCCGCTGAACTTAAAGTGAAACCACTGCTTAAATTCACTATTAGAATCCGTACGAACCTGTAGTTGAATATTGTGAGTGTTATCAGAAGAAATAACCTCTATGTTTCCACTATCAAATGAAGTATTAATATTCATATGGCCTCAAAAATATCGAAAAGAAAAATTCTACAATAAATAAAAGGGGCCATACAGGCCCCTTTATCAGACTTCCTCTAATTCTACATTTCTGGCGCTGGAATTGAAATACTCACAGTCGTCTTAAATGTCTCTCCCGGCAGGTCTTCCGGCATTGAAGGGAATGGTACCGAATCAAACAATGCGTTCATCACTGCATCATCCAGTATTTTTTCACCTGAACTGCTAACCAGACTACCACCAACTAGCAGCCCCTCTCTATCAACCTCAATACTGATAGAAACATCGCCATGAGTTTTCCCTTTACGAGGTCTCATTAACGCAGACTTGCCATGACGACGGAATATGTCCTGTGTAGGGTATTCGAAGTAAGGTATGTAATGGGCGCCAAGCTGTTTAGAGTACTGGCTTCTTAACTCCTCAATCTCAGCTTGTGATGGTCCCTGCTGTTCCGCTTCCTGTTTCTCCGCCAGCTCTTTTTGGGCTTTTTCTAGTTCTTTACGTAAGCGTTCTGCCTCAGCTTCAGCTGCCGTCTCTTCTGCTTTCTTTTCTTGTGCCTGCTGCTGTTCCTCAAGCTTCTTTTGCTCTTCTTGCTTGCGCTTTTCTTCTTCTAGACGTTTACGCTCTTCTTCGGCTTCCTGTCTTTTACGCTCTTCTTCGGCTTCCTGTCTTTTACGCTCCTCCTCTTCAGCGGCAGCAACAGCAGCTTGGTCAAAGCGAGCTACGCGATCTGGTGAGGGCTGAATTGAACTAAAACGATTAATCAGTTCAGAGCGTTGGACACTAGAAGCATCTCCCAACATAGCCTCTTTAAAGTCGGTGCTAGGAGGTCTGTCCCCTATCCAGGTTCTTAGTACTAATGGGAAAACCTCAGGGCTTATACGTCCAATTTCAGAACCGTTGATATTAACCAATGTGGCAACCCCTGGAATAAGATCAACGGTTACAATATCCCCTCGTACCAAATCCTGATCCATTAAGGTTGCAAAGTCACGTACATCCTTAGCATTTGCCAAAACATTACTAGCTTCATTATTGTTTTTTATACGCTCAACCCAGAACCGTTTTAATCGACGTCCTGATAAGCTATCAGCAAGAACCCTCAACTCCATTCGCTTGGCTCCAGGAGAAGTGACGGCGTCCTCCGCGTCATCAGTAGTACTAGCAAGATACAAAGCATCAAGGAACCACTCATTCCTGAGTTCAGTGTGAACCCCGAGCCCGTTTAACTGTAGAGTAGCACCAGCAACATCTGCTTGCTCCGCAGCCAAGGCAACGCTGGACATCACAGCAGAGAACAATGCAACAATAGACAGGAGTAGTGTTTGTATGAGTTTTTTCATCGGAATGCAGCCATTATTGAGTCAATTTATACTTCTTATGTCAAAAATTATGACACAGTTCATATTGTAAGAGTTTACCAGTTAATTGCAAGCCGAAACATCAACCATAACCCGTTGATTTTAAATAAACTTTAGAATAGTATTGAAATACAATATTTCAAATATTTGATAAAAACCATAAAGTTTTCTCTTAATAAAACCCTGAAAATATTGACCTAAGCGCTGAAATAAGGCAATTTATCTCACCTTTGTAGGAACCACCAATAAGTTTTGCTTATGAACGATACAATCTTACTCGTCGAGGACGACGAAAAGCTTTCTAGTTTAATTGCTGATTTCTTAAGAAGTCATGATTTTAACGTTTCTGTTGAGAGCCATGGTAGCAAGGCTATCGATTTCATCACGCAAAACCAACCTCGCGCAGTCATTTTGGATGTCATGCTACCTGGAGCGGATGGTTTCACCATTTGCCGGACAGTGAGACCTAAATATCAAGGTCCCATCCTCATGCTCACATCACTAAGTGATGAAATTGATGAAATCGCTGGCCTTGAAAATGGGGCTGATGACTACTTAAGTAAACCGGTAAAATCTCATGTTTTACTGGCCCATTTAAGAGCTTTATTGAGACGTATTGAAACTGACGAGCCTAGCCAACAGCAAGATAAAGTCATTAATGCTGGGAGCATAGCCATTAATCCGCAGAACAGGAGTGTTTTATGCGATGGCGAAGAAGTTCACTTAACTACCGCAGAATATAATCTTCTGTGGCTCTTAGCAGAGCGTTCAGGCGAAGTGATGAGCCGAGAAGAATTACATAGAAAGACATTCAAGTTGGAGTATGATGGAACCGATCGCAGCATTGACCTGAGAATATCTCGGTTACGCCGTAAGCTGGGAGATGATCCAAAGCTGCCTTACATTATAAAGACAATTCGCGGTGAAGGGTATTTATTGGCAGTCTAATGAAGCGTAGCCTAGCACTTCTAGTCATATTGGTAGGGATTAATCTGTGTAGTTTCATAGCTATGTACTACGTCTATTTTCCATGGATGAACAAAGTAGACAGCCAAGAGCTTGAAGAGTCTATACTTGGCGATGCCAGGTTCCTCAATTTTAGATTATCCCTTCTTGACTATAGTTATTCACCCCAGACCATTGCCAAGGCAGAACATGAACTTAACATCAAAATAAAAGCCCTTACTCAACAACAGCTGGGGATGGAACCTTCTTATTTCGAAAGGCTAAAGGACAACCGTTATGGTATCGACATGGAGCGGCCGGAAGGACCCTCTGCATATCTCCTATTAAATGATAATCAGACAATTTTGACCATTGGACCCTACCCCAAAGTAGACAGCGACATACAACTGAGAGACTGGCTGTTTTATATCATTCTTCTGATTCTTTTTAATGCTGTCGCCGTACTGGTTGTTTACCGACACATCAATGAAGCTTTAAGAGGAGCGATTAAAGCCATAGGGGAGCTTGATCTAGGTGAATTAAAACTGAAGAAAATTAAATCACCCCTGACTAATATCACGCAAAACACACCAAAAGTGGTTAAGCATATTCAAGGTTTGCACAAGCAACACCAGCAAAGTTTATATAATCAGCGCGACCTTATGCATGCTGTAGCACACGAGTTCAGGGGACCGATGGCAAGATTGAGTTTTGCCCTCGACCTATTCTCCCAAACTAAGTCAAAGGATCGACAGCAAGAGCTGACAAAGGACATGGATGATGCTTTGTCTGAGCTAGACGATTTAGTTAAAGAGGTACTGGGTTATTCCCGATTAAAAGATGGACGTTTCCCTTTAGAGTTGGAAGAGTTTGATTTACGCAAAATCACAGAACATGTGATTGATAAAGTCAAAACACTTTATCCTGAGAAGAATTTTATTCTGAAATCAGACCCACCGGATGCCATTACTTTGTACGCAGACTGCAACCTGATTGATCGAGTCATGATCAATCTTATAAGAAATGCAGCACGATTCTCTAATTCTATGGTTAAAGTTGTATTAATTTGTTTTAAAGACAGTATAGAAATTAGAGTTGAGGATGACGGTCCAGGAATCCCTCCGGGAAAACGTAACCGGATCTTTGAACCCTTCACGCGTTTGGACTTCAGCCGTAATCGTGACTCCGGGGGAGCTGGTCTAGGGCTTGCCATTGCCAAGGGAATAATCACTCGTCATAAAGGAACTATATGGGCTGAAGACAGCCGGGAACTGGGTGGCGCTGTATTAACTATCCATATGCCCCTAAAACAAAAAGATGAGCAGATTGATAAAACTCGTTCTTAACTTAATTCAAACCACTCAAAACCATCATTTTGCTCGGCAATAATAATATTTTCCTGTGGCCAATTAATGGACTCGGCTACTCTCTCTCGAACGAGTTTTGGACAATTATTTTGCTCGCTTATATGACTAGCGATCAATAGTTGCAAATTATCACTGAACACCTGTTTTAAAAGCTCAATTGCCTGACGGTTACTCATGTGTCCAAGTGGCCCCCCAACTCTTTGTTTTAGAGATCTGGGATAGGGGCCGTTCCACAACATATCTTCATCATGGTTACACTCTAATAATAGTCCGTGGCTGTTCTTTAAAGCTTCTACAAGCTCCGGGGTATAAGAACCAAGATCTGTCAGGACCGCTAGCTGCTTATTATGGGCCTTAAACAGGTACTGGCAAGGTTCTCTGGCATCATGCGGGACAGATAAGGGTGTAACAGACAGGTCAAGAATATCAAAACTTTCAAAACCTTCTATTATTGAATAGGACTTGAGGTTACCGCACTTGCCTGATAGGAGGCTGCCACGGGTAGACCATACAGGGATATTAAACTTTCGGCTCAATGGACCCACGCCACTGATGTGGTCTTGATGCTCATGAGTCACCAAAATAGCATCAAGTGAAGTTGGAGGAACACCTAGCCGCTCAAGGCGTCTGGTGGTTTCCTTCAAAGTGAAGCCACAGTCTACCATGACTGTGGCTTCCTTAGTTGCAATAATTGTTGAGTTGCCTTTGCTTCCAGAGCCCAGCGAAGCTACTCTTAACACTCTATTCCTTGCCTCGCTTAAACTCTGCTACAAACTCAGGGTAGATTCTAGTGATAGTACTATCGTCAAGCTTTTCACCTTCAGCGTCATAAAAGGTCAAGCTAACTCCACCTGCATACAACTCTGACAACCTAACCTGATAGTCACCTGGTTCAAGTGCTACCTTGGCAGCTTCGTCATCATCAAAAAAGATTGACCAGAAGCCAGAGTCAGGCTCTTTAACATTAAAGTAGTAAACTTTTTCCGAGCGATCTCTGTCAGTAATGGATAAGTTCAGCGCGGTTAAGACCCGTGTCATTTGTTCCCAAACAGCCAGAAACTCTCTTTCTGTAACCAGCGCAAGAGCTCCCTGGTCATCGTAACCCAGCTCAAAATCAACTTTTGCCTGCTGTAGGATACGCTTGCGTGCTTCGCGGGTACGCTCCGAATCATAATACCCAATAAAGTAGTTTAAAAACTGTTTTGCCACTCGTTGTGAAGTACTAATATCGATCCATTGTCCTTCCCTATATTGCTGACTTGCTAAGTGATTGGCCTGGAGCGCTACTTCGTTTGATTTCTGATCTACAATTGCTAGCTCAAACTTATGGCGTTGCCCTTCAACGTAGTATGACCCTAATCGCTCAGCCAGATCGGTTCCATCTGAGTCGGTTATCCAGTCAGTTCTAATAGTATTTTGCCCAGACTGATTATAAGATAATTTCTGGGAATCCATAAAACGATCGATATAGGTCATCAACTGCTGGGCGTCACTTCTCACCCATACCGTTGGCTCAGTCCGCTCTGTGTCTACCCAAACCCCATCACCTGTAATCAAAAGCAACTGTGGTGGCTCAAGGCTCATCGCCTTCCCTTCGGCCTCACGCCTTGTAATAACAGTGCCTTCTGGTACACGATAGCCATCTCTAACTTCAATTTCAGTGGTTCCGGGTGGAAGTTGTAGTTCAGGCCCCTGCTGACTACTTATGTAGCTGTCGTCAATATCCTCAGAGCCGTCCCCGGAAGTTGCGCATGCCGATAATACTACAGCGGCACAGATTGAAAGACTTATAACTTTAGTTTTTTTATGATAATTCAACATTCGCTTGTTCCAATGCTTTTTCTACTTGTGAGTGGAAACTCTGATCCAGCTCTGTCAAAGGCAGTCTAATTCCACGCCCCATTTTCTTCATACGATAAAGCGCCCACTTAACTGGAATTGGGTTAGCTTCAACAAACAGCTTTTCATTCAAGCTTGAGAGTTTATCATTAATCAGAGCAGCCTGTTTCCAATTTTCGGCATGAGCCAGCTGGCACATTTTACTCATCAAACCCGGAGCAACGTTGGCGGTAACCGAAATAACACCATGCCCTCCAAGCTTCATAAAGTCATATGCTGTGGCGTCATCACCACTTAATATGCTGATTGGAGTTTGCGTAAGGCGATTTAGTTCCGTAACTCGACTAACATCGCCAGTGGCTTCTTTTATCCCCACAATATTATCCAGTGCTGCTAGCTTAGCCGCTGTCTCAGGAAGTAGATCCACAGCCGTTCTCCCCGGAACGTTATACAAAATAATTGGCAAGTCGCACTGGGTGGCTACTGCTTTAAAATGTTCATATAAACCCTTTTGGCTAGGTTTACAGTAGTATGGAGTCACAACCAATGCACCATCAACTCCAAGCTGTTTCACTTGATTAGTAAGCTTAATGGTTTTATCGGTACTCATGGCGCCACTTCCAGCAATGACCTCAACTCTTCCAGCTGCTTGTTTAACAACAACATCAATTGCTTTGAAGTACTCTTCTTCGGTCACCGTGCCTGACTCCCCAGTTGTGCCCATAACCACAATTCCCGAAGTGCCTTCTTCTACATGCCAGTCAACAAGTTGACGCAATGCATCAAAATCTAACTCGCCTGAGTCAGTCATCGGTGTAACAATCGCTACTATACTGCCTGAAAACATATATATATCCTCTATCTGCGCGACGCTATGTTAGCCAGCCACAGCTTTAAAAACAACCAAAAACATAAAAATCATAATGCGTAGCTTGCGACAATAAAAATTCTGACGTAAAGTGATATTAACGTTCACAATTACCCAATGTTAGAACGTTACATTGACTAGTAGCCAATAAGCAAGGCTCTCGACAAACAAGAGCTGGTTAATTAATCAACAAACAGTATAAAAAGCGAACAGGAGGCTGATTTGAGCCAACCAGAGCTGAATAAGAAAGCACCTAACTTCTCTCTCCCAGCGACTGGGGAACAAGACCTCTCTCTTAGTGATTTTAAAGACAAAAACCTCGTTATATATTTCTATCCCAAAGATAACACTCCCGGCTGTACTACTGAAGGTCAAAACTTCAGAGACCTGTACCAGGAGTTTAAAAGTCATGACACCGAAATATTGGGCGTATCAAGAGACAGTGTTCGAGTGCATGAGAACTTTAAGAAGAAACACGAGTTTCCTTTCGACTTGCTTAGCGATAAAGAAGAAGAGATGTGCATAGCCTACGATGTCATCAAACTAAAGAAAATGTATGGCAAAGAATACATGGGCATCGAGCGCAGTACCTTCCTTATTGATAAACAAGGAAAATTACGTCAGGAGTGGCGCAAAGTAAAAGTAAAAGGCCACGCAGACGAAGTACTGGAAGCTGTAAAGTCACTGTAGCAATGCAGTGACATTTCTCCCTTAGGAGCCAAGTAAAGGAGTCCCAATGGTAAAACCTAACATCGATGGTAAACGCCTTTTTGTTCTTGATACTAACGTGCTGATGCACGATCCCACCGCCCTCTTCCGCTTTGAAGAACATGATATTTTAATTCCAATGGTCGTTCTCGAAGAGTTAGATGCAGGAAAGAAGGGCCTTTCGGAGGTGGCCCGAAATGTGCGGCAAGTCAGTCGTTATCTCGATGACCTGCTTTCAATCGCTGAGGATGATAAAGACCCAATGAAAGAAGGCATTCCAATAGGCCTGTTACCTCAGATTCAAGATGCCGATAAACACGGAAAAATCTACTTCCAAACCAAAGATCATATCGATAGACTCCCGGATTCGCTGCCCAGCAGCAAAGCAGACAACACCATCCTTAATGTAGCTTTAGCTCTACAGACAAAAAACAAAGACAAAACAGTTACCATTGTCTCAAAAGATATTAACCTTAGAATCAAAGCGAATATCGTAGGTGTTCATTCTGAAGACTATTACAACGATAAAGTACTGGATGATGTTGAACAGTTACATACTGGCTACTTCGAGCTGCCAAGTGACTTCTGGGATACCCATAGCCGAGATATCGACTCCTGGCAAGAAGATGGCCACACCTATTACCGAATACAGGGCCCCCTAATCAGAGAGTGGTTTGTCAACCAATGTCTATTTCAACCAGAAGACAATTTTGAAGCTATTGTGCGTGAAATTGATGATAGTGACCAAGATAATCCAACTGCTGTTATAGAGCTCCTCGTCGACTATCGAAATGACAGTCATAATATTTGGGGCATTACAGCAAGAAACCGTGAACAAAGTTTTGCTTTAAATGTTCTTATGGATCCGGAAATTGACTTTGTCACCCTACAGGGTCCAGCCGGTACCGGTAAGACCCTGCTGGCTCTAGCTGCAGCACTAGAACAAGCCATAGAAATGAAACGCTACAAAGAGGTTATTGTTACTCGTGTTACCGTTTCGGTTGGCGAAGATATTGGCTTCCTCCCGGGTACTGAGGAGGAAAAGATGACGCCATGGATGGGAGCCCTGATGGATAATCTAGAAGTATTATCCCCCAGTGAGAATGATGAATGGGGAGTAGCTGCGACACACGATTTATTACGTAAATGGATTAAAGTCAGATCATTGAACTTTATGCGAGGGCGTACTTTCCTTAATAAGTTTATTATTATTGATGAAGCTCAAAACCTCACTTCAAAGCAGATGAAAACCTTAATTACCCGAGCCGGGCCAGGAACTAAAGTAGTATGTATGGGTAATGTAGGACAAATAGACACACCTTACCTGACCGAAACGACCTCAGGGATAACGTTTGTAGTTGACCGTTTTAAAAACTGGAAACATGCAGGCCATATCACATTAAAACGTGGTGAGCGCTCTCGTCTCGCTGATTACGCAACCGAACTTCTTTAAAAAGACAATCTCCTGGTCTTGCGGCCAGATCAGGAGATCTTTCACTCAGCCTCGCATTCCGCCTCAGACACACCCTGGGCTTCTTCCTGTTCTGCTTTGTGCTCTTTAACAGCATCCAGAGTAGCATTGACCAATACTGCGAGCGGTATTGCGAAGAATACTCCCCAGAAACCCCAGAGTCCTCCAAAGAGTAAAATTGCACCAATAATTGCTACAGGGTGTAAGTTAACTGCTTCTGAAAATATCAGAGGAACTAGAACATTCCCGTCCAAAACTTGTATGATGAAGTAAGCAATCATCAAGATATAAAAATCCTGAGTTAGTCCCCACTGGAAAAATGCTATAAGTGCCACAGGAATCGTTACCAGAGCTGCACCAACATAAGGTATTAATACTGACAAACCAACGCTTACACCGAGCAATAAGGCATAGTTGAGCCCCATAAGTACAAAGGTAATGTAAGAAACGATACCAACAATAATGATCTCTACTACCTTGCCACGAATATAGTTACCTATTTGCCGGTTAACTTCCACCCATACCCTCTCAGCCAAGTGACGCTCCTGCGGTAGCCATTGGCTACACCAGCCAAAGATTTTCTGACGATCTTTAAGAAAGAAGAACACAAGGAGAGGAACTAGAACGATATACACTAAAAGACTGGCAACACTAACTAGAGAGCTAAATGATGCACTTAGTATTGCTTCACCAAATCCACCAAGCTCAGAATTCAAACTGGTAATAAAGCCATCTACTTGATCAGTGGAAACAAAATTCGGGTATTTGGTAGGAAGCTCAAGTACTTGCTCTTTGAGCTTGAGCATTATATTCGGCAGCTCTGCAACCAGTTTAGATCCCTGCTTCCATATCAAAGGAACCAGTCCAAGAAAGATCACAATTGAAAGACCAATAAAGCTGGTAAACATAATAAGAACTGAACTTAATCGCCCCAGCCCCTTTCTTTGCAGCGCTGATACGCCCCACTCCAGTAAATATGCGATTACAAGCGCCCAAAGAATTGGGGCTAATATATCGCCTACCGTGAGAATAATGAAGAAGCCAACGACAATTAACATTGTCAACACGATAGTGGCCGGGCTTGAAAAGTTGCGCTGAAACCAGCGTGTAAAGATAGAGTTCATGATATTAAATTCGTTTTTACCGCAATTGATATCTTAAAAGATAAACAGCCGATCATCACTTATGATTGAACTTTTACCACACAAACCCCATCATATACAGTAACTTCATAGCTATTTCATAAGAATGAGTAACAAATTATTGCTCTCAAAAACTAAAAAGGCTTTTTTGACGCTTGCCTTAAGCTTGTCAGGCATCGCTCATTCTGTAGCTGCAACACACAATTTAGACCTACCTAAAATAGGTGAGGCAGCTGGTTCGACTTTATCTGTTGCAGAAGAACAGCAGATAGGCGATCAGATTATGCGGCAAATCCGTGGTAGCCAGTACCTGATGAAGGATCCAATTGTAACGGACTATATTCAGCAGCTTGGGTATCGTTTAGTAGCCGCAAACCCTGATGCTTTAGAGAGACAATTTCAATTTTTTGTTATTCAGGATAATTCCATCAATGCTTTCGCCCTACCGGGTGGGTACATCGGTATACATTCTGGGTTAATCACAGCTTCTCAAAGCGAAAGCGAACTGGCTTCAGTTGTCGGTCATGAGGTAGCTCACGTTACTCAACGCCACTTAGCCCGTCGATTGGAAGCTCAAAGCGAACTTTCTCTTCCATCAATCCTTGGGGTAATTGCCTCAGTGTTAGTAGCAACCCAGGATCCTGAAGCTGGTATGGCCGGTGTTGCAGCTACACAGGCAGCGGGTCAGCAGAGTATCATCAACCACACACGCGACAATGAAAAAGAAGCAGATCGTATTGGCATTACCATGCTATCGAGTGCAGGGTTTGACGTTAGAGCAGCAGCTGACTTTTTTGAAACTCTTCAGCAGGCCAGCAGATATCAATTTAAACCACCAGAGATATTACTGACTCACCCTTTATCCAGAAACCGTATTGCAGCTGCCAGAGAAAGAGCTGAGCTGTATCCCAAAGTCAACTATCAAGACTCCACTGATTACCACCTGGTAAAGTCCAGAATAGCTAGTAAGTTTTTGGTGAACGACCGTGAAAAATTCAGACAACTTTCCAAAAAATTCAACGATAAGAAACTTTCCGGACTAGGTGAACGCTATTTGTATGCCGAACTACTTAAGAACAAAGGTAATCTGTCTACGGCAATTAACATTCTAAGCAAACTTTATGAGGAACATGAAGGGAATCAATTACTACTATTTAGCTTGGCAGAGGCACATCTAGCGAATAAAAGTGGAGATAAAATGCTCCCGTTGCTAGAAACTCAATTGGCAAAACACCCAAATTCAACCAAGTTGATTTTAGCAACCTCTCGAATCTACTTAAATACTGAGCATGTAGAGAAAGCAGAAAAATTATTATTGCGTTATGTTGATGTAAACCGATTTAACCCTGTTTACCTAAAGCTTTTGGCGGAAGTACAGGCAAAGGCAGGACATACGCCTGAAATGTATGAAACCACAGGGCAGTATTTACTATTATTGGGTGATCTACGCACTGCCCGTCGTCACTTTGAATTGGCGTTACACGCCAACTCAAAGGATCCCTACGCTCAAACTCGTATTCAGGCACGTCTTGAAGAAGTTAAACAGAGAATCCGTGCAAAAATAGAGGGTGAAACCAGACGCTAACCTTTAAACGCCGGGTTTCCTTCAACTTTCTTGATGATCTCTAATATTTTTTCGCGATCCACCTTACCAAGAATCGGCCCCATCGTTTGTCCACTGGGGCTCACTAAATAGGTCCCGGGAAGACTTTGTGGCTTTGTTACCGGAAGGTATGGCATTGGGCTTGTTGCAACAATCGGATAACGAATATCAAGCTTATCAACCAGTGTTTTCAGCTCTGAATTATCAAGCTTATCGTAACTCACTCCCAAAACAGCAATGTCTGGATTTTCATCTGCCAGTAATCCAAGCTCAGGAATCTCTTCAAGGCATGGTGGGCACCACTCTGCCCAAAAGTTAATAACTAGCCATTGCCCCTTGTAATCGTCCATTGACATTTTTTTGCCAGATAATAAATGAAAGGAGTTTTGCTCAGAGCAGCCCATTAATACCAGCGCAAACACTACCAATAGGCCATATAAACGTTTTTTCATGAGACACCAGATATAAATCAATAAGTTAAGTTAAGAATCCACAACAAAAAGTAGACTCTGTCACACTTTTTGTGCATATTATACAGATAAAAACCATAAAGCTTAAAGCAAATTACAACTGGTTAAGGCTATAAAGGGAAGCACTTATGGAGTCGATACAATTAACCTATCCATCAACTCAAGAGGGACAAGAGTTTATGATGGATAACCGGCCTGCTGCTGTCAGGCAATGGCTAGAAGAGCAAACCTTCACCGATATTAATCAATCACTAAGAGAGCTATTACACGCAGCTAAGACTTTCAATAGAAGCGAAAGCAAGCTGACATATCGTGAAGAAAATCTGGATACTCTGAGTCAAGGCTATTTGCAAATGAGCCGCCACTTCAGACAGCATAATGACCAAAGGGTTGTCACACCGACTGATCAACAAATAAAGCTTCTTAGTCAGTTAACAGCAGAGCTAGCCTATGGTTACAAGCGCGTAGTCCATGAGCTAGCAGAACAAAAAATGGCTCTTAAAAAGCAGGTACGTCTTGCACACGCCATTAATCAAGCACAGCACTACCTTGGACTGCATCTAATAGAGCACTATCAGCAGTACGCACCAATACCCAGTTATATCTGGCACGAACTTCATAAACTATATCACTTTGCAGAAAGAGAAAGTTTGCACCAGTTGAAGCAAGCAAATGGTTCAGAGGAAACACTACAGGCCCTCGATTCAATTGAAAATACCTATAAGCGTAACTGCTTAATGTCTGTAATTAACCCCTACCATACAGAAGGAAACCTACATTGGCATTTATTCAAATACTTTGGACATTGGAGTAAAACAACCTATCTATCGTCCGACTTAAAACAGTACTCTGATAGCGAGTGTTTCATCATTGACTTGCTTAGCAGTAGACGCCCTGAATATGCAGCGGCAGATGTCGAATATGAAGAACATTCTCTATATCGACTACTTATTACAACAGAACTTTTAAAGGAGCTGCAACATCAACTAAAGTTTTACGAGCAACATCATAAACTTCCTCAGCACGGTTTCTACCCTTCTATCGATAAAAACTCAGGTTATAAATTATTACAGCAGATATACGCATACTGCGATCACCACATTGAGCGGAAAGACCCTCGCTATCCAAGTCAAAGTAACATTAACCTCACGATAGGTCTCAGCCCTGTATTCAATGTACTGTCACAATTAAAGCATCCTCTTCTTGATATAAAACAAGAGAATGATTATCCCCACCTGATACGTTGGCAGGCGACCAACTATAGCAAGGGTGGAGTTTGTCTAAAGCAGCCTTTAGCGGATGTATCAAGTTTAAATGTTGGCAATATCGTCTTTATTAGAAAGGAATCAAGCCAGTCACAAGGACTGGTCGGTATTATTCGCTGGTTAAATGGCAACCGCTCTACCGGCGCATCAATGGGCGTGGAGTATCTGAAAGGGAAAGCCGAACCCTGCCATTACCTGACTCGAAACAGGCAAGGTGAAACGGTACAGCATAAAGTTATCCTAATTCACTATGAAGCAGAAAGACAAATGCTTCTAATTACGCCCAGGAATCTTGTCGGCAACAAAACCTCACTGAGCATTCAGTCAGATGGAACAATTAGCGAATATCACGTCATAGCTACAAAAGACAGCAACTCATTGGTTACTGTCTTTGCTGTGGTCCCTAACAATTGAAACATCTAACTCCTCACTAACGGCTTCATTAGCCGACTCAACGTATTTAGTAAAACTGGATTCTTCCTCTGCATCAAGGATTTGGTTGTTGTTGGGTAGTCTCCAGGGACCTTGGCGATAAACCCTTCCAATAGTTAGATCGCTAGCATTAAGCTTTAAACAGTACTGGTCATTTTCAAGTTTGGCTAAGTAATTCAGACTTAATAACTGCTCGACCAAATGACGTAATGTTTGGCCATGGAGGTAAGAAAACTTACTCTTCAATTGAGCAATCGTCACACTGGACTCACTAGCCTGAGCCATCGCAAAAAACTGTAAAATTTTAAGAATAGATATAAACTCATGCTCAGTTTTTTCACTCTGCATTTCAAAGCGATGTAAGGCGAAACAGATAACCGCGCCAAACAATAGAATCAACCAAGATAAAAATACCCAAAGGAAAAACAGTGGAATCGCAGTAATTGCGCCATAAATTACTTCATAAGTAGAAAATTTGGTAACAAAAATAGCGAAACCATACTTAGCTAATTCAAACAGGATAGCGGTGACAGTCGCTGATAAAACTGCAAGCCGGAATTTTACATGGCTGAATGGAGTCACCATATATAGAGCAGTGAAAGCCAGTACTATTAATATAAAAGGCAGTCCAAAAGTTAGAACCCCACTTATTTTACTGACCAATGGCAACGCAGCAAAATAGGAAGAGGCAGCCAAACTTGCTGCAATTAAGATAGGTGCCATAGTTAGCATAGCCCAGTAAGACAGCCACTTCTGAATACCACGTCGTCGATTACGAGTTTCCCAGATAGTGTTAATAGCTCGGTCAATCGCTCGCATCAGCATTAACGAAGTAACAATAAGAAAAGCGAAACCGACTGCTGATAAATTTTTTGACTTGGCTACATACTCATTAAGGTGTTCCTGAACCGCCAACCCGGTTTCAGGCAACAAATTCTTAAATATGAGGTCCTGAACCTGAAGGTTCAGATTATCAAATGCAGGAAATATCGCCATCAGGCTGACGGCAACCGTCATCAGAGGTACAAGTGCCAGCATGTTGTTGAGCGTTAATTCAGCCGCCATTGAGCCAGCATTTTTTTTTGCAAACTCACTAAAAACAAATTTGGAGAAGGCTTTTAGCCATTTAATCCTTTTTTCTAACATCAAATATGCCTAGAATAGTCGCATCAATTGTTCAACTTTAAACTATTATGAGTGATTTTAACATCTTACATAACCCTCGTTGCTCAAAATCTCGACAAACACTTGCTTTATTAGAAGAGAATGGCATTCAACCTACGGTCATTGAGTATCTTAAAACACCACCGTCCGAAAAAGAACTTTCGGGTATCATTAAGAATTTAGGTGTCAGCGCACGTGATATATTACGTACCAAAGAAGCTGAGTATAAGGAAGCAGGCCTGGATAACAAGGAGCTAACAGATGAGCAAGTTATTAACCTGATGGTGCAATACCCAAAAGTCATTGAGCGCCCAATTGTATTTAACGAGACTGTAGCTGCCGTTGGGCGTCCTCCTGAAAACGTTCTCGATATTATTAAATAGTATGAAAAATATTTTAGTACTTTATTATTCTCGCTATGGTCACACTCGATCCATGGCAAGACTGATCGCAAGAGGCATAGACAGTGTTGACGGATGCCAGGCAGTAGTTCGCACGGTACCTGCGGTATCTGCTGACCATGAGTCTCTTGCAGACGCTATTCCTGAAGAAGGTGATCCTTATGCTTCTCTCGAGGATCTGGAGCAATGTCATGGGCTGGTTCTAGGTAGCCCAACCCGATTTGGTAATATGGCAGCTCCGCTAAAGTACTTTCTGGAAAAAACCTCATCGCAGTGGTTGGCTGGAACTTTAAGCGGGAAGCCTGCAAGCGTGTTTACTTCTACTAGCTCGCTGCACGGTGGACAGGAATCAACCTTACTTACGATGATGGTTCCCTTACTGCACCATGGCATGGTTATTGCTGGTATTCCCTACTCTGAAACGGAGTTAGTAAAAACCACCTCAGGCGGTACTCCTTATGGCGCCTCACATGTAGCAGGAGCAGAAAATGATAATGATATCAGTCAATCAGAAAAAGCTCTTTGTCTAGCACAGGGAAAACGGATGGCTGAGCTTAGCAGGAAATTGAACTCAAATGACTGACTCAACTAATATACATTTAAAAAAAGCACTTCGAGCACGATTAATAGCCGTTGCCAGCTTCGTAGCCACCGTTATCATATTACCCTTTTTTATATGGTTTAATCATCAGCACCCAGTCATGCGCTGGATCTCACTGGCCATTTGGTGGGCACCGTTATTGTTTGCCCTGCCAGGTATGTTTAAAGGTAAAACTTATACCTATGGTTGGACAGGTTTTATTATTCTTCTACCCTTCTTCTACGCTTTCTACTTTATTATCGAGCCGGATAAAGTTGTCTGGTCATCCATACTTGTGGTTTTATCAGTTCTATACTTTCTGGCTTCTGTTAGTTATGTTAAGCAGTATGCCTTATCTCAAGGGATTAAAACCAACGCTGAAGCAAAGAGAGCCAAAGGCATTGAATAGATCTTTACGGAAATACAAAAGGCTGGATTCCCAGCCTTTTCCTAAAACAACTCTTTATAAGCCCTGAAACGTAGAAAGTGATCGCATAAAACCAAGGCTGACATAGCTTCAACAATTGGAACCGCTCTGGGTAATACACAGGGATCATGACGCCCCCGTCCATGAAAGACCACATCCCTTCCTTCTTTGTTGACCGTTTCCTGTTCACGAATAATAGTAGGTGTTGGCTTAAAAGCTACCCTGAATACGATCGGCATTCCATTGGAAATACCGCCTAAAACACCACCCGAGTTATTTGACCGGGTTCGCACCACACCGTCGTCGTCAAAGAAAATATCATTGTGTGTGGATCCTTGCTCAAGAGTCCCGGCAAAACCTGAACCAATTTCAAAACCTTTACTTGCATTAATGGCTAGCATAGCTTTAGCTAAATCGGCTTCCAGCTTGTCGAATACGGGCTCTCCCAGTCCAGCAGGAACACCTCTCAATTGACACTCTACAATGCCGCCTAAAGAGTCCCCAGACTTTCTGGCTTTTTCAATTTTGGTTACCATTTTATCGGCCAATGACTCATTGGGACAACGCACTAAATTGGTTTCAATTAATTCGGGATTTATATCTTCGGGCTCAGTCGTCAACTCTAAGTCCTGAATACTTTTGACGTAGCCAATAATATCCACACCAAGCGCCTGATGAAGCACTTTTCGTGCAATTGCACCAGCCGCGACATGTCCGGCGGTAATTCTTGCGGAACTGCGGCCCCCACCGGCAACATCTCTTATTCCGTACTTCTTGTGATAGGTGTAATCTGCATGGCTGGGACGAAATAGCTGAGCCATTTCAGAGTAATCTTTACTTCTCTGATCTTTATTACGAATAAATAAACTTATTGGGGTACCCGTGGTTTTACCATCAATAGTACCGGATAAGATTTCAACAGAATCGGCCTCATCTCGACGAGTGGTAATCGAACTTTGTCCTGGGCGGCGCTTATCCAAATAGGGCTGGATATCTTCCTCAGATAGCGCTAATCCTGCCGGGCAACCTTCGACAACTACCCCGATACCCTTCCCATGGGACTCACCGTAGTTGGTAACCCGAAATAATGTTCCTAAGCTATCACCCGCCATTCTGCACTCCAATTAATTGACTGTTAACATCAGCCACTTCTATTCCTATTTTCTCAAGATAGTCCCAATATAAAGGAAATGATTTTTCCACCGCCTGAGCGTCTTCGATTACAATACCCGGTATACGAATACCAATCAAAGCGAAGCTCATTGCCAGACGATGATCATGACAGCTGGATAAAGTGGTTGCCTGTAAATTTTGACCGCCAGTTACGGTTATGCTGTCTTTGCTATAAGTAATCTCTGCACCTAATTTATTCAGCTGTTCGCAGAGATCCACAATTCGATTGGACTCTTTAAATGCGAGATGGGCAATATTGGTGATATGAGTTATACCTTCGACAAATAAAGCCAATACTACTAACGTTGGAACAACGTCTGGCATATTGCCCATATCTACTTCAGTCCCCCGTAAAGAGCCTGTATATGAAACTTTTAAGGTACCTGCCTGACACTCAACCTCAGCTCCCATTTTAGAGAGAATTCCATAAAATAGTGACTCACCCTGAGGAGAGTTAAAGTCAAAGCCTCTAATGGTTACTGAAGTTTTGCCCAACAATGCAGCGACCATAAAGTAACTGCTGCTGACGACATCGCCTGCAACGTCAATGTTTGGGGCTGATAGATATTGTTCTCCTTTCACCAGTAGCTCACTACTGGATATATCTTCCACGCGCCCACCAAATTTTTTAATAGCTTCTTTTGTCAGCTCAACGTAACTGGATGAAACCGTTTTACCTACAAGCTTTATTCGTGTGTCACTCTTTGCCTTTAATGACGCTATTAATAAAGCACTCAAGTACTGACTGCTACGACTTGTATCAAGAGAAATAGTCCCTCCCCGAAGAGGCCCCTTTAACTTAATGGGTAAGTTGTTCCCACTAACTTCAACTCCCAAGTCCCGCAAGCTCTGTGCGACCTCTGCCATCGGTCGCTGACGCATTTGCTTACTGGCATCAATCACAGTTTCTGACTCTAGATTACTAGCCAGGGCAGTCACAAAGCGACTTAAGGTTCCGCTATCCCGACAATTAAGTTTAACCGTCCCCTGTTGCTTATACTCCCTGATACCTCGAATAGAGACTTCCTTCTCACTCAAATGACGTACTGTGGCACCAAGTTTGCCTACTGCATCGAGTGCAGCTTCAATATCATCATTCTGAGGGAGGTTCCTCAACACAGTTTCACCATTAGCAATAGCCGCCAGAGCTATATACCGATTTGCCAGATATTTACTACCCGGCATCACTACTTCTGGATCAACAATATGGTGAGAAACAATCTTTTTAGTTGTCATAATCTAATCTTTTAAACAAGATAGGGGCACTATGGTTGCAGTTCCTCAATAAGCTCTGAGAGTAGCTCGACATCGCGATCACTCAAGCCATCTGATTCAACCGCATCCTCTACAAATAATGCGAACTCTGCGAACCACTGTTCATCTGTTAAATCATCCGCAGGAATTAAATCAACCATAGGGACCAGATAACCTACTAAAAATAACTTCTCTTCCTCTACTTCCTGCTCCAGTTGCAATAACCTTTGCTTGATATCGTCAGCAATCGACATAGCCTTACTCTCTCTTTTGTGTTGTCTTGTCAAACTCAACCCAAATTAGGCAGTTTGGGTATGGTTTCTATGAGCAGCTTGAGCTATGGATCGTACATACTCCCCAATATGCTCAAGCATAATCTGAGGGTTATTATAATGTTGATTGATCAAGTTAACTATGGCTGAACCCGTAATAATTCCATCAACTCCCGCATTAGCCGCATCAAAAACATGCTGAGGCTCTGAAATACCAAAACCTTGTACCAAAGGCGGGCTATTAAATTTTTTTAAAGTATCTAGAAATTTAGTACTGGCTTTATTAGCAGCGACCTCGGTTCCCGTAATTCCTTTTCTGCTAAGTACATAGGTATAGCCACGGCTTGTCGCTGCTATCTGTTGTAAAACCTCATCAGTAGCATCAGGCGGAGCAATAAAGACAAGATCAACTCCCTGGCTTTCAGCCACATCTGAGAAAAGCTTAGATTCTTTGACTGGACAATCCGCAATCAATACCGAATCTATACCAGCAAGACGACATTTATTAAAGAAGTTTTCCAGTCCTTGAGCAAAAGCTAAATTAGCATAAGTCAGCAAACCTATCGGCAACTCGGGATACCTCAGCCTTACTTCACCAATCAGCTCTAAGCCATCAGAAATAGAGAACTGGTTAGCTAAGGGACGTAAAGTTGCTTGTTGAATTACAGGTCCATCCGCAACTGGATCTGAAAAAGCTAGCCCAAGTTCTAACCCATCTGCACCGTTCGCAACCAACGTATCAATGATATCCAGCGACAGTTCTTTATTAGGATCACCGACGACGACAAAGGGAATATAGGCTAACTGCCCTTCTTCTCTAACTCTTTTGAACATAGTGTTATAGCGCACTTCATTCACCTCTTTGCTTTTGTTCTATGATATCCATGACATGATTCAAGTCTTTATCACCTCTGCCGGATAGGTTTACCAATAAAACTGTCGGTTCTTCCGCGTGTTCACTTAACTTTTTTGCGTAAGCCAATGCATGAGATGACTCCAGCGCTGGTATGATACCCTCCGCGAAAGATAACTCCTGGAATGCTTCCAGGGCTTCATTATCTGTGACTCCAACATATTCAGCACGACCTGAGGTCATTAGGTGAACATGTTCAGGGCCTACTGCCGGATAATCCAAACCAGCTGAAACAGAATGAGATTCAACTATCTGGCCTTCTTCAGTTTGTAACGTATGTGTTCTGGCACCATGGATAATCCCTTCCTTGCCTTTGAGTAAGGTAGCACCATGAGCGCCACTATCGAGACCATGGCCAGCAGGCTCTACTCCAATTAACTGCACCCCATTATCGGGTATAAAATCAGTAAATATACCGATTGCGTTAGAGCCACCACCAACACACGCTATAACTGCATCAGGCAGCCGCCCTGTTTGCTCTATAATCTGGCGTTTAGCCTCTTCACCGATGACCTGTTGAAATCGTTTAACCATTTTAGGAAACGGATGTGGGCCTGCAACTGTTCCAAGAAGGTAGTGCGTATCATCATAATTTGTTGCCCAATCACGAAGTGCTTCATTTATGGCGTCTTTAAGGCTTGCACTTCCGTTATCAACCGGTACAACTTCTGCCCCCATTAGTCGCATTCTAAAAAGATTAGGCGCTTGACGCTCACAATCTTTCTTACCCATGTAGATGGTTGCCTTCAGCCCCAGAAGTGCGCAGGCTAAAGCTGTCGCTACACCATGCTGTCCTGCACCAGTTTCAGCAATAATACGTTTCTTTCCCATTCGCTTGGCCAATAGTGCCTGAGCCAAGACCTGATTGGTTTTATGTGCTCCACCATGGAGCAGATCTTCGCGCTTTAGAAAGACTCGGCAGTTATCGTTGCGACCAAACGTTTGACATTCAGTTAAGGGGGTTGGTCGCCCCGCATAGTCACTCAATAGACTATTGAGTTCATCTAAAAACTCCTGGTCAGCGATAGCGTTTTCAAAAGCTTGTTCCAGCTGCTCCAATGCAGGCACTAAAATCTGAGGCACAAACTGACCTCCATACTGTCCGATATATGCCCCGTTATATTCATACTTTTTACTTTCGTGTTTCTCAGCTACTGACATAATTTACCTCTTAGTATTTCTTCCAGATTTTGCGCGAGCATTGAAGAAAAGTTCACTCACTTTGTCTAAAGATTTAATGCCCGGTTCTGATTCTGTACCGCCGCATACATCTATTGCACTGACCCCTAATAGCTTTAGTCTCTGAATGTTGTTTGAATCAATACCACCAGCAACTCGAACCTTAAGATTTGGAAAGTGTCGTTTAAATTCATTAATCAGAGACCAGTCAAAATTCTGTCCAGTACCACCTGTTAAATCTCCAATTTTTGTATCTAAAAGCACCTCGTCCACAGCATACTCAAATGTTGTAGGAATCTTCTTATCAGGTTCTATGGAAAGCACCTTGGACAACTTGCAATGTTCAGGGAGAGCTTCCTTTAGTTCTTTGACATAACTGACGGACTCATCGCCGTGTAGTTGAACTGTTTCAAGATCGTGCTTATTAACCAGCTCTAATACCCGTTCAAGGCTGTGATTTTGGAATACACCAACTCTTGGCTTATGACTTTTAAGCTCATTATCCTTGAAGTATCGCGGAGATCGCTCTACAAAGATCATACCCAGAGATGAAGCTGGAGTGCTCTGTAATGCATCAGCATCGTATTGATTTGTCACTCCACAGATTTTGATATCACCATAAACTAGTTCGCTGGTGGCTTTATCTAAATCCTTTTGAGACATCAGTGAGCTACCAACCAGGCAGGCATCTGCAATAGGAGATAAACTCAATACATCATCATGGCTATTAATACCGGACTCAGTAACGACAATGACATCGTCTGGGACATTTCTTGCCAAACGCTCTGTATGAGACAGGTCGACACTTAAATCTTTTAAATTCCTGTTATTGATACCGATGATTTTTGCATCAAACTTAAGAGCTCTTTCCAACTCTTTATCATCATGAACTTCCGTTAAAATATCCAGAGCTAGCTTTTCGGCCTGTTGTTTACAGGCTTGATAGGATTTGTCGTCTAATACCGACATCATTAGTAAAATTGCATCCGCACCATGGTGACGAGCCAGTCGGACTTGCTTCGGTTCTAAGATAAAGTCCTTACAAAGAACCGGCTTATCCGTGTTTTCACTAACATACTTTAGATTGGCATAGCTGCCTCTAAAGAATCGGTCTTCTGTCAGCACCGAAATGGCATCGGCATACTGATTATAAACCGGTACGATTTCTTTCAGGTTAAAATCAGAACGTATCAATCCTTTAGACGGTGATGCCATTTTACACTCCATAATAAAACCGAAGTACGGTTGACTCAGCGCATCATAAAGACTTCGAGTACTTTGCTCCAGTTCATATACATCAGAACTATTGGCTAAGGTTTCTCTCCTGTGGTCGACAATTGCCTGTAGTACGTTAACCATGCGACAACTCCTTGATCTTCTCTAGCTGCTGCAAGGCTTTCCCACTTTGAATCAGATCTCGTGCTATTTGATAGCCATCATCATAACTGCCAGCCAAATCATTCAATACCAATAATGCAGAACTATTAACTGCAACCATATCAATGTGAGCTTCAGTACCTTTCCCAGTCAGTAATTTGATTGCTGACGTTTTGTTATCAATATCTTTTGATGTTTGAATATCCGATAAAGAGTGTCGTTTAGCTGAAAAATCTTCAGGAGTTAACTCTTCCATTGTAATGACACCATTATTTAAGCTAACAGCTTTGGTTTGACCATGAACAGCAATTTCATCCAGACCCGAACCATGAACGATTAAAGCTTTCCTGGTGCCAAGTAGCTTTAGAATTTCAGCAAACGGCTCTAAGTACTGTTCATCGTAGACACCTAATAACTGCACATCCGGAAGTGCTGGATTTGCTAATGGTCCAATTAAATTAAAGATTGTCCTAGTTTTTAATGACTGTCTTACAGGCATCACATGCTTAACGCCTTGATGATATTCCGGTGCAAATAGAAAGCAAAAATTAGCACTATCCAAGAGCTCCTTACTCTTGGCAGCAGATAGATTAATATTAACCCCGAGCTGCTCCATTAAATCAGCAGATCCACAGTTAGAAGAAACAGATCGATTACCGTGTTTCACTATTTTTACGCCAGCAGAGGCAGCCACAATTGATACCAGGGTAGACACATTAATCGTATTTAGCCCGTCTCCTCCTGTTCCACAACAATCACTGACAGAGTATTGAGGTGGTGGGAAATATTGAGCTTCATGACGCAATGCCGCGGCAGCACCCGCGATTTCCTCTACAGTTTCACCTTTTGTTTTAAGTGCAGCTAACATGGCGGCAACAACCGGTATCTCAATATCACCTTTCAATACTTCTCTGAACGAGCAGCTGGCTTGCTCAAAGTTCAAATGCCGTCCTTGATACACATTCTCAAGCAAATTCAGCATATACTTTCTCCTTTCCTTTAAAGCTGGTACTACCCTTGGAAAATAATTGAACAAAGTTTTTCAAAATATCAGTTCCTTTTTTGGACATAATACTTTCAGGGTGAAACTGAAGACCGTAAACTGGTAACTCTCGATGGGATACAGCCATCACTTCCTGATCATTTGTTTCCGCATCTATTTGTAAAACGTCTGGGATAACTGTTCCTGCAAGGGAATGGTAACGGGCGACCCTTAAGCTTGTGCCAAGACCCGTTAAAACACCGCTACCATGTGATTTCACAACATCGGTTTTACCATGAACAATTGCCTTTGCAGGCGTAACTTCGCCACCATAAGCAGAGACGATAACTTGATGCCCTAAACAGACTCCCAGAATAGGTGTATACCCATTCAAATCTCTGACCAGACGAATGCAGTGACCAGCGGTTTCTGGTGAACCAGGCCCCGGAGAAATTACCAATAAGTCGGTGAGTTTGCTGTTACGAAGCAACTCTTCATAATCAATATCATTTCGACAGACCGATACTTCATGCCCTAATGATTCAAATTCATAGGTGAGGTTGTATATGAACGAATCGTAGTTATCGATAATCAAAACCTTCATACTAATACCTCGGAATTAATTTGTTGTTTTCGACATGCATCAATAACAGCCTTAGCTTTGTTTACAGTTTCGAGCGCTTCCTCCCGGGGTATTGAGTCATGAACAACTCCAGCTCCAGCCGTAATTTCAGCTACACCGTCGGTTACCACTGCAGAACGGATAATAATGGCGCTATCAAACTCGTCATTAGCATTCAAGGTGCATACGGCGCCCCCATAATAACCACGAGCTTTGTCTTCCTGCTGCCTGATAATCTCCATAGCCTTTATTTTTGGTGCTCCAGTCAACGTGCCCATATTGGCGCAAGCTCGATAAGCGACCAAGGAATCAATATCAGGTTTCAACACGCCTTTAACTTCAGAAACCATGTGCTGCACATGAGAATATTTGATAACTCGTTTAAGCTGAATGACTTCTCTTGTACCCTTTTCCACGATTTTCGCCAGATCATTCCTGGCTAAATCAACCAACATCATATGCTCAGCGTTCTCTTTAATATCCTCAATTAATTCAAACTCTATGCGCGAATCCTGATCGTGATTGATTTGCCCGGTGATTGAGTCAAACGCACGCTTGCGGGTACCTGCTATGGGATATAGAAATACTTCTCTTTGTCGATTAACTTTAAGTGCACTCTCAGGACTTGCACCAAACAGTTCTTTATCACCAAAGTTAATAAAATACATATAGGGAGAAGGGTTACTTAACCTTAAGTTGCCATAGGCCTGGAAAGGATTGGGGCATGAAACAGAGAAAATACGAGACAGAACCACCTGAAAGATATCGCCCTGCTTAATTCGCTCTCTGGCCTCCTCAACCTTCTGGTAGAAATCCTTGTCAGCAATGTTGAGAGCAATTTCAGTGTTCCCCATAGTAGCGGGGAAACTTAAGGTATCTGAAACAGATGAACCCTTCAGTATTTGATAAATTTGCTCGAGCTCAACACCAAGCCTGACAGTATTGTCTGCGTTACTACCAAAGCCCTTCACTATAATTTTGGCATTTTGATTATCATGACTCTGAACTACCAGTTGGTCAGCAATGTAGAAACAGTAGTCTTCTTGATTTTTTTCAATATCAGGCAATGTTTCATATTGTTCAACAACCTCATAACTAAACGCTCCTATCAGCATAGAAGATTCATTACCGGCAGAGTCTTCAGTTTTTATAAGGTCTCTTAATTTCTGCAAAACCGATACCGTAGTGTTCTCAAATAAGCGCTCTCTTTCATCACTCATCTGAGGGCTTCCTTTACAAGTCAATTCCAGAGAAACTTTTTTGTCTTTTATTAAAAAATCTCGGCAAAATTCGCGACTGCCTAGAACAGCATCAAGAATAAAACTCCCATTCTCATTCAGAGCATTGAGAGTAACTGTTTTGCCCAGTGCCTTAACCTGTAAAGCAGCAGAGAGCATGCTCACGCTATTCTTATGATGATGGGTTCCAGCTTCTGCCGTTTCTAACAGAGCGGTATGACTTTGCTTTCCATTATCAGATAAAACCGCGAACACTTGATAAGGACTCAGGCTAAGAGGTAATCTTCTACTCAGTGTACTAACCTGCATAATCGAACTCCTTAATGCTACGTCCGCTAGCCTTAATAAATGGAACCAGCTGTTGCATTAGTTGTGAAAAGTCATCTGCTGACAAGGCCTGTGCAGCATCAGATACGGACTCTCTAGGGTTTCTGTGGGACTCAATAATCAATCCATCTGCACCACAGGCTACTCCTGCTTTTGCCATGGGACTTACTAAAGTGCGAACACCCGTACCATGAGAAGGATCAACAATGACAGGCAGGTGACTTTTTTCTTTTATGAAGGCTACTGCGTTAAGGTCCAGAGTATTTCGGGTTGCAGTTTCGAAAGTCCTAATTCCCCGTTCGCAAATCATCACATTAGGGTTGCCGGTTGCAACAATATACTCAGCTGCAAGTAATAATTCTTCAATTGTTGCTGACAAGCCACGCTTCAGAAGAACTGGGTGTTTAGTTTCTCCCACGGCTTTAAGAAGTGTGTAATTTTGCATATTTCTGGCACCGATTTGAAAAGCAGAAACATGAGTAGCGATATCATCGAGGTCATTGATATCCATTATTTCGGTGATAGTATCCATACCAACTTCCTGTCCAACCTGCTGCATTATTTTGAGTCCCTCAAGCCCCAGTCCTTGAAATGAGTATGGGCTAGTTCTAGGTTTGAACGCGCCCCCTCTCAATACAGTTGCACCACTCGCCTTAACCTGCTTAGCGGTTTCTAAAAGCTGGTCGTAACTCTCAATGGCACAGGGTCCAGCCATAATAGTGAAGTCATCACCACCGACAGGAGTATTACCGATAGGGATCACAGTGTCATGTGGATAGATCTCTCTACTGACTAATTTGTATTTACTTAGTACTGGCTTTACATGTTCAACTTGAGGATGATTATCAAGGTGGAGGGACTGTAGAATACGCTCATCTCCAAGCGCACCAATTACTGTTCGCTCTACTCCCGGCATGTGTAGTGGCTTTAAACCTGATTGCTCAATCTGGTTTAAGATTTCTCTAGCATCGGCTTCACTAGCAGTTGGTTTCAAAATTATAATCATGGAAATTTCCTTTAAAGTTAATTTAATCAGGCATAAAAAAAGCCCGCACAATGGCGGGCTTCTGTCATATTCAATAGACAATAACCCACCCTAGTGAATCCACCACCATGTAAATTTAGCGACTGTGTTTAGGTTTGTTACTGACATAATTAAGTTTCTCTTCTCTTAATGTTTACTTTTCATTCAGGCATAAAAAAAGCCCGCATAGTGCGGGCTTTTATGAATTCATTTCGTCTATACGCAAAGGAGCCCGCCACCTAAGTAACGTGCCACCACCAAATATTTTTAACGTAAAATTTTTTCATAAACAGTAAACTAGTTTAAAAATTGCTTAGGGTCAAGAAATTTATTTACCTTTAACAAATTTTTCAACCTGACTTTCAGTTTTAAGCCTCGTGTTACCCTGCTTTGCAAGAAGTCTTTCTATATTTGAAGTTAAGGCCCATATTTCCAGTTTCGCTGCCGGATCATGCCACTCTGCCACGGTCAGGCCATCAGCAAATGAATCAAGATAAGCCACACGATTACCTAATTTAGTTGAAAAATCTTCCAGTCCAAGCTCTTTTTTTGCGCTGGAAACAACATCCTCAGCAGAATTAGTACGTACACGGTAGCGATTCCAGCAGATTCTAGCCTCGAGACTGTTATTTATCTGCTTTGCTTCTTCGACGATTTCAGCCAGATGCTTTGTAGACCAAACCTCGACCTGAGAAGGAGCCATTGGTATGAGTACGGCATCCGATAATAGAATGACGGCTCGTGTCAGGTTTGTAATACGAGGGTGCCCATCAATGAGAATGTACTCATAGTCATTGATATTGTCTCGAACCAGAGATTGTAAGTGCTTAAGGTTCTTAGCGACCAAAACGTCTAGATTTTCAATGACATAACCTTCATTTCTTATGTCATACCAAGTCTTCAGGGAGCATTGAGGAACGTCTGTATCAATCATCAACACATTACCAGACTCAGATAATGTCGAGGCAATATTCGAGCAGAGGGTTGTTTTACCAGCCCCACCCTTCATTTGGACAAAACTCAATACTTTCGCACGCACGGTGAACTCCCTATATCTTGTTTGGAAATAATTTTACATGACATAAGGTATTACGCAAGAGCCCCTTAAAACGGGGCTGTGAGGTATATTATTCGGTTCTTAACTCATCAAGCTGCTTTCCCGTCAGCTCTCGCCATTTAACCGTGGTCATCTGATCGAGAAAGTCACACTCATTGCCACCACAGATCTTTTCCAATCCAACGTAACCAGCACTTTCCGAAGCCTCCCCACTATCATTAATTGGGAAAAAGACCGAGAAAGGTGGAGCTATACCGCCTGTTACGAGCTCAATACTTCTCTCTAGCTCAATGGTTCCACCAGGCTGAGCATCCCTGAAATAAGCTGGCTTTCCATCTAGAACACTCACAGCATAAAGCTTATTCTGCCCAGTTACTGCACTACACTGTTTAACATCACCGTCATCCGATGATGGTGAATATGTAGTAAAAAATAGTCGGTAATTTATGGTGCTTGAATCTGACAGTACTTTTTCACCTGATGATAATGTTAGGTACCATCCGTTGTTTTTGGTATCGTCAGCTAAGATTTCGAAAATACTTAAGAAACGTTGACGGGAGTCTCCCGTAACTGGATCGGTGACACTGACCTTTTCAGTAACATTATAAAGAGTCGCTTCAGTTATAACGTCATCCTCAAACTCTCTTGTCATGACTTTCTTATCATAAAACAAATAAAATCTATCACTAATGTCTTCATTTAGAGGGTGAGCTCGATAACCTGAACCAAGAGCTACTAAACCAATAGTTTCACCCTGAAGCTTAATAAATGAGATATCGGGTTTAGTAAAAAAGCGGCGGTTACCGTTGACACCGCTACCCTGTATATCGGCAATTTTCGCGGCTTGAATAGTGGTAGCATCTGAAGATTTTTCCTGTATTACATCAAAGCGGAATAGCTGTCCACCAACATCTGAAGCATAAAAATGTTCAATAGTACCACTACCTCGTAAGTCACCTGCAGCAATATCAGCAGCAAAGCTGTTAGTCATAGTATCGGCAATACTTCCAGCTCTCTGATGTACCGCATCAGTTCTAGCATTCCACAGTTGTGATCCTGTTACAGCGTCTGCGATAAAGATATTGTTACCTGTTGAATCTGGTGCTCCTGCTTCTAATTTTGCATTGTCCTGCGTTTCTGAGTCGTATCCCCCGCCAAATATCATGACAAGTCTTTTGCCACCACGCCACTTAATGTGTCCAATGAAAGGTTTAGACCATGTTTCAGCTAAACCCTCATAGTAATGAACATTATCCCAACTTAGTCCAGCGGTGACTTCATCAGAAACTGATTTATCACCAGTAATGGTGAACATCAACTGTGGGTTATTGGGTACGGATATATCCAGCCCGTAATAATGTTTTCCCCCACGACGCATACCAACATAAAGATAGACCTTTTCACCATTATTGACGATACCGTCTTTGTCCTTATCCTGATGATAAATGGCTATATCCCCGTCTAGCCCATAGAGACGCTCCTCAACCGACACTAGTGGCTGGTTTTCATGCAGTGCAGATGTATTCTTTAACAATTGTCTGGGTATAAACGCCCATTCCTCTTTGCCCCTGGTATCGGAACCATTGATCGCATGAAGAAAGCCGTCGTTATCACCGACAAATAACAAACTTTTATCTTCATACTGAACGGCAACTGGCTGGGAATGTAATAAATCACCGAAACGATTAACCTCCACCTCTTCACCATCGGAGTTCTTATAGTTGATTTTATGGTCATAGAGCCATTTTATATGACTTTTAAATTCCGCATCCGTGGCTGTAGTAGGAAGCCCTAAATGTGATCGCGTAATTTTATTATTATCAGTTTCAACTCTATTTTTTAAGGTCCACAAGTTTTTCTCTAATAGATTGGTAAAAACCTTTCGTGGCATTGTCATGTTCTGAGCTATGCCGCCAAGTGTTACATCGTTTCCATCCTGAATACTCCAGGCACTAGAGGCGCCATCAACAAACTGCTGCTTATCAGTTATTGCTGGCACATCATTTTTATCAACAATATTACCGTCTTTGAAATAGTATTTTTTTAGATTACCTGGCCAAAACTGCGTTTTTTCAGGTTTAAATAAAGCAAGGAAAAGCTCATCTGTAGTACTTAATCGATTACTTCGACTTAAGGGTACACTCGGAGTAACCAGCATACTTTGCTCAATATCGGACTTAATAGAATTCTTGAAGGCCTCAACTAACTTACCTCTATCATTTGCTTCGTTATAAAGCCCCTTACCATTTTGAGCGACGTTTTTTAGGAAGTCTTTAGAAGTTAAGTCGTCGGCGAATGCGATGGTGTGTGTTTTAACAATAGAATCTGATACAGAACTTACTTGCTCGGTTTCGGACATAAAAGTTGCGAGTTTTTCAGTACAGTCTTTACCATCATCATTTGCAGCGCAACTCGTACCATTACCATCAAGCATAGAGTTAATACTTCTGTAATAACGCCAGCGTTTGGATTTTAAGCTGTTTGGTTGGCCGTCAGTTAGAAACACGATATTACTAGCACTGCCGCAATTAGAGTCCAACTCTATGGGCGAGTCATAATTACCATACTCACCTCTAAAATATCTGGCGGCCTCATATATAGCACCCGCCGCTAAGGTTCCACCATCAGCCTCAAGACCTTTAATACTGTTTAGAAGATCAGCTTTATGGCTACCTTCATTAAGTGATTTTACCTCATGCAAAAGATCGATATTCTCAAATGATGAGTAGGTCAAAATACCAATCTTTACATTACTTGGAAGTTCATTAATAAAGTCATTCAATGCATCCTTCATAACCTCTAAACGAGACTGCTCAGCACCCCTTGGGTAGCATCTTGTATAGGGGTAAGAGTCGTTACACTTATCTACTGTCCAAGCCATCGAGCCAGATACATCCAGCACTAACAAAACATTAACCGGCTTTGGCTTTCCGAAATAGATTTCTGTGTCATCTGCTTTTGACTTATAAGTAACAATTGCGATCAAGAAGACTATAAGAGCACTAAAAATTAGTTTTTTAAAAATCATCATACCATTCCATTACAGAGATTTATTACAGCTACGAACAATAGTTACCCACTCTTCAACGTGAGTGCGAGCTTCACGAGTATCTGCCACATCATCTTTACTGACATCTAAATGCCCCTCTCCAATCATTTGGAACGAATGGCAGCCAAGACCCTGGTTATCCCAGGAATTGCCCAAGCATTTCAAAGCGGCTGTTTCACAGTTATGGTAGAAAGCTTCAACTTTTGCTTTAACCAATTGATCAGACTCTAGTCTTGGCATAGCATCACACTGAACTAACCTACCTTTATCATCGACACAGCGTGTATAGCCGAATCTAGGCGCTGATAAATCTTGCCAATAAGCATTCTCAGCAGTGTTAAACAAATGCTCAGAACCATAGTGATAACTACTTTTATAAGAGCCATTGGCTGTTTCGGCAGCATGAAATGCCACTGCATCCTGCTCTTTAACTGATGCCGTCTTTTGAGAGATAACTCCTGATGACATCAACGTGACACCGAGCATCGCCAAGATAGCGAGAAAAGCTAAAGCAATTATTAGGGTGAAACCTTGTTGATTATTCATGACTTACTCCGATACCAACAATTCATCTGGCGGCAGCGAGCCGCCGTTATTAATCAATACAGTATTTGTAAAGACTTGCCTGTATCGACCATCATTAAAAGTGTATGGTCCTTCCCCTAATACATTGCCAACCGTCACTGAATTTTCAGTTGTGACATTCTTTTGTTTAGAGGCGACGATAATACCAACTTGAACAGACTTGATTATTGACTGGGGTGTTAGCATGTCTGCACTTACATACTGCAAACCATCTTGGGAAAGTACTCCATAACGTAATTGGAAGGATTCAACATTACTCAGCAATGTCACTCCATTACACTGCAATTCGGATAGTTCGTCACCAGGAACTAACTGGTAAGTGTTTTCAACAATACCATCGGCAGGAATTTCGCCTTTGCAATTCTGTTCCCCGTAATAACGAACCGTTACTGCGTCAGAACTTTTTCCACCGGCAACCGTTTGATTGTTTTTAAAATTAACTAAAGGCTTCGTTAAGCTAAAACCTTCGCTGGGAACAACATTGGACTCAACCCAGCCAGCTCGTTGTAGATCCTTAACTAAATAGTTTATGGCAAAGCGACCATTTTCATGAACGTTGACCATGTTAGAACCAAGGTTAAAAGTTTTTTTACTGGAGAGGTAGACTACGGTAATACCGGCAAGAATGATCAAACCTATCAACATTGCTATCAACATCTCAACAAGCGTTACACCGGCATTTTTATTATAGTTCGAAGTCATGGCACCAGCTCCATCTGAACACAAGCGTAATCCGAGCTTAATCCAACCTCTGTCTGGCATCTCGTGTTCTGCACATAAGAGGACTTACCGCTAACATCTTTCCTCTCTTTCCCTTTCCATGCCATATACAAGGACATTCTTGAACCATAACTACAGTTATCAGCATCTGAGTTATCGCGGTCATAACAGGCGACGCCTAACGTAGCTTCTGGTAAACGGGTTTCCATAAGAGTGGTGCAAACTTCATGAATATCCTGCTTGGCACGGTTTGCAAGGATACAGGAATTGCCCCCAGAACAAGCAGCTTCAGGAACATTGCCAGAACTATTATCACACCACTGCAAATACTGCCCAGAGGTATTGTTCCCTATATAAATATTTGGTGTATCGAGCAGAGCAATATCTTTCTGCAGATACGCCTTGTTCCCACTAACTCTAGTTGCTACATTCTCAAGCAGAAGAGTTGCTTGAGAGCGAGAAAATGAATCAATCGAACTATTAAGGGCGCCCATCTGCAAAGCGGCATAACCCAATAGACCGACACTAATAACTACAAAAGTTATCAGTACCTCTATAAGTGAAAAACCAGAAACTCTATTCATCCCTAAAACTACCCCTAGTCAAGAATAAGGCACAGATTCTAACAAGATTTTTTAAAGATAATAGTGAAATTGTACGATGGAAGCATCATTGCTACACTTTACCAACAATGCGTTACAAAGAGATACATTCAGAGATTTTTAAGATATTTATTTAGGAATAAATATAAAAAAAGGGCTTGCGCCCTTTTTTGTAATTACTTCCAGCGGGTTAGTCAGGCCAACCTGCTGCACCTTTATAAGTTTTCTGACCAGCTTGATTGATAGTTAAATTCCCATCACCAGCCATTCCACCCGTAGCTGTAGCTGTAATAGTATATGTAGTCGCATCTGCATTAATACTAAGCGTGTAATATGCTGCGCCGGATCCAGCATCAACTGGAACCTGAGTAGCAAAAACACTGCCTAAATTACCATTTAGTCCTGCGTAAGAAAAGTTTGCAGCCTTATATCGCTCTGCTGCTTCAGAAGCTGCCAGTAGAGCTTGCATCGCATCATTACGCTTAGCTTTTTTGACAAAATGATTATAGCTCGGTATGGCAATCGCAGCTAAAATGGCAACCACAGCTACGACAATCATTACTTCAATTAAAGTAAATGCACTATTTTTTTTCATTGTATTGACCCTTAACATTCCCCAACCTTATGTTTTTCTACTGATACTACACCAGCACCTTCAACATTAACACTTCTTCCAGCACCCCTGTCATCACAGATGGTTAACGTCCCCCATCCACCTAAATCTCTCATGCTCCCTTTTGAATTAAAGATAATATTAACCGTAGGGTTACCTGCTTGCTGTGTTAACGATGACGAAAGTTTATCAACAGACTTGATTATTTCTTCATCATTATCATAACTACCATCTTTATCAGTATCTATAAAAACAACCCAACCGTTTGTCCAGTTGTCATCTTTATTTTTTGGCTCTATGACAACATTTTCCCTTGTCGAAATTGCCTCATTTCTAGCAGCAGAAACTGAACTGATAAAGTCATTAGATAAAGCAGCAAGCCGATTATTCAGTATCATATTGCGCAAGGATGGAGTTGCTATTGCAGCCATAACGGCCACAATAGCTACTGTTGTCATAAGTTCAATCAGAGTGAACGCTTTTATTTTGGTATTAGTTTTCATCTGGTTTTTTCCGCCAATTAACACGTATAACCCCTTCATAACCTTTTGTTAACGCTTCAGTAAAGTCGTCAGAAATTACCTCGTTACCCACCAGACTAATGAAGCCGGCACTTCCGTCAGAGCTCGCTCCAGAAGTATATAGCAGCTGGAATAATGGTGGGATACCGTCACTGATTAACGCAATAGAACGAGCGCTATCACTAAAGAATGACGTTCCATCGACCAAGTTTACACCATAGAGCTTACCACTACCGATAACTGGTGAACAAAGTGTTCCGCCAACGTCAAAAGTAGGTACATAAGTAGTAAAAACGATCTTACCGAAAAGAATACGAGATTCAGTAATTACTTTCTCACCATCGTAGTGGACGCCGTTGATATCAAGTCCCGGTAAATTCATATACCAACCCAGGCTGCTACCGCCTTCCTGAGCTGCCAAGATATCATTGGTCGCTCCATCTGCAAAACTAACTGTATCAGCTTCAACTAGATCAGATGGTACAATCGGAGCGTTACCAACAGATGGGTCTGCACCTTTACCAAACGTTTTATAAAACTTGAGGATACCGGTGTCACGAACCATATAGAAGGTGTCAGTATAACCGCTAGGTACACCTTTTGTACCAGGCACACCTAAGGGGTGAGGTCTATAGCCTGAACCCACGGCAACAGCTACAAAAGACTTTCCGGCAGGACGAGGGATAAAGGCGATAGACGGAGCATAATAGAATCGTTTTTTCGCCTTTTCATCAGTAACCTGATCGTTGGCGTCAAAGATGATACCACCATTAACCTTGAAGCCTCCGTTCGTTTCATCCGGCGTGATATCTGCCCGATATACCTTCCCATCTATAGTAGAGATATAAAGGTGGTCAACGGTACTGTCATTATCAAGTGAAACGCCCCGAACGTTAGAAGCAACGGAACTTATACTTCCTAGACCTAAATCAGAAAACTGCCATAAAACAGCATTACTCCCACCGGGGTTGCTTAGGTCATAGATGAATACATCATCACCCTTACTAATGTCGCTTGTACCTGTGAAATAATTTCCCTGCTCATCAGGCTCGTAAACATGGTCAGCAAAATCATCGTAACCGCCACCAAAGATGATGACAGTCTTGTTAACGACCTTACCTTGATCTTGGTCATAATAGTCAATATTGGTTACTAGAGGCATTGACCAGGTATCGCCAAGATTACCGAGACCGTTGGTTGACGGGTCAAGTATAAATCTAAAATCTGGCTTAGCAGGGTTGCTGACATCAAGCACAAAATATTTGTCGCCACCACGCCTCATACCAATGAGGAGCAACGCAGTCTCATCACTATCGACTCGCAAGTTACCATTCGTATCCGCATGAGCAATGAACATTTCACCGTCTAGGCCGTAGTTATGTTTAGTAGGATCCCCGTTAATACCCTTGTTAGCCATATACTCCTGCATCTTGCTCAGCATAGAGTTCGGAATGAAACTCCAAGCTTCTTTACCATTGGACATATCCACCGCGTGTAGATATCCAAGGTTGGTGCCAACAAAGCTTAAAGAGGTCTGAGCTTCATTATTGTACTGAAGCACTTTCGGTACATTGTGCAAAGGATCGCCCATCAGGCGAGCTGGACTTGCCACGGGTACATCAGTACCAATTTCTATTGATATTGTTCCATCATCATTCAGAACCTCGTAGCTTACCGATGGTATAAAATCGAGGTTATATCCCCAGGTACGAGCTTTTAACTTCTGATACTCTTCATCGGTCATACCGCCTGCAGGGTCAAAATATGGCTTACCAGGGAACGACTCTGTAAAAGGAACCATATCCGAACCAACGTTTGTGTAAACGTTTCGAGAATAACTTTCGAAAACTCTGTAGGTTGTCCCATCAAGAACATCAGTCACCGACGTAGTCTTTAAAAACTGATCAAGCTGCTCCATAGCGCCGCCGAGAGCTACCTGGTTACCATCAGGAATATTTGTAGACTGGCCATTAACGGTTTTAGGCCAAAGGCTAACGGCACCAGTAATCTCACCGTCAATATTACGTGTTTCAGCAAACAATCCAGTATCAGGATCAACCGCTGGGTTGCCGTAAGCATCAACAATTTGACTATTTTCAATTTTGTACTTTTTCAAGTTTCCCGGCCAGCGTGCAATATTAGCCGCCTGGAACTGTGCAAAATACAAATGATTGTCATGGTTCAATCGGTTCTGTTGACTCACCGTCACGCCGGCCTGAACGAAACTACTACTTTGTGTAGACACATCTTTGATAATTGTTTTTAAAATAGAGCATAAGCTATTTGGATCGTCGCAATTACCAGAGTCGTTAAGAGGGTCATAGTCAATCGCTCTTTCAGTACCACCCGCTCGAGCCCAAGAATCCAGGTTTACAGCATTTTTACCGGTAGCTCCTGCATCAACAGCGTAAGTAGTCGTATTGTTGACTTCACGCATGTAGCGTGCCAAATGAGTTCCGTCACACTCGTTACCGACGCAGTAGTTAGACGAAACAATATTATCCACATCTTTCCACGAGGTACTATTATCCTGACCAGTACCAATAATCACCATGGTGTTGTCACAAGCGACGTCAGTTTTACCAACATACCGCCCATCAATCACCGCTGCGTTGTGTAAATTTGGAATACCATCACCATCAGTAGTATTGGCATACTCTGTTGGAGTCCTGCCTATAAAGTAACGAGAAAGTTCACTCAAGCCTTGAACGGTTGGAGTATTACCCGAAATCAAATTACTTGCGTCCAGGCTTTCAACAGCTTCCATAAAGCTAGGTGACAAGTTTGCATCAGCAGGCTTTGCTGGATATACAATGGTGGCCACTGGCCCTTTACCGACGATTGCAAAGCCAAGATCTGCATCTGCCTGTATATTCGGGTCATTAGCGATAGCTGCAATAGCACTTTTGAAATTTTGAATAATCTTGCCACCATTACCTGCTGACGAATAATCCACAGCAACCAAAATCTTAGGGGTGGGTCGGTTCGTTATCTGGCTATTCAAGAAGTAAACTTCTGTGTCATCAGCCGATACATTAGGCCCGAAAAGAGAAGCGGTAAGGCAAAGTCCTAACACTCCCCCTTTGATAAATGAGCTTAAAGAATATTTCATATGAATTACCTTTTTATAACGTTAGTTCTGAGTTTTTACCGCCAGAGGAGAAGCAACCGCCCACTTTTGTTACCCAGCTTTGAACAGCAACATTTGTTTTTTCAGCAACAGTACTGTCGCCAGTAATTTTCCACGCATTGCAGCCAATACTAGGTGATACACCAAGCTCAAAGTTTGGGCACGTACCACAGCCTAAGTACTCGACTCGGGCATAGGCAACAATATTTGGATGGCCTTCAAATGCAGTCGTGCAGTTATCGCCATCACTTATTTCGGTCAATGTACCATTGTCACCAACACAGTATTCCTGGCCGATTTGCGTCTGACTGGTGTCAGTACCGTACAATGCATTACCAGCAATCTCATCCCAGTGGATAGCAGCACTAACCGCACTCTCCGCAGTATGGAAAGCTTCATTTTCCATATAAACATTGGTCGATGATTTTTGCTGGATAATCGAATCTGACATGCTTGCAACTCCAAGGACGGTTAGTATTAGCAGGAAAACCAATACCAGCGCCAATGTTGCACCGCTATTTTTTTGAAATGGTTTTAACATCATCATACTCCGTTCTTAGGTTGTAATAACAAATGCAGGTTTATTTGGAATAGTCACAGTCGTAGTAAAGATCCTACGAGCCTTCCTATCCGTTACGTTGTAGGTGCCTTCTGTGCCAATGGTATAGCTTTGTGCCGCATTGGTCTGTCTAACAGGACCATCAGAAGACAGTAAAAGAATAATTTTTACGGCAGAAACAGACTCTCGTTCTCCGGGCGCTACCGCACTGGCGCGAACAAATTTATTCGGGGCACTGTCGCCGTCCGTATCTATGCCGTACATAAAATGCGCTAAGTCAACGTTACTAATCAGCGGCTGAGTGCTCCCACTATTTCCTGTACATTTAAGCTGACCGTCTTGTACGAAATAGTTATTTTCAGCGATACCACCAGTGGCACCACCAACACAATCAGTATCAGCTTCGTATCTCACAGTGATAGAGTCGCTAACTTCAACAGTGCCGCCATCCGCCGTTTGACCAGCAGCAAATAAAAAAGCAGGTGATGTATAAACACCGTATCCTTTATCTTCTACTTCTGCCCAGCCAGCATTCTGTATGTCATTGGTCAGGAAGTACAGAGCAAAACGACCACTTTCCTGCAGATTAGAAATGGCCGACTGTGTCTCTGTTGAGCGCTTCATGCCCAAAAATAAATATGTAATACCTGCTAATAAAATTAATCCAATGGTTATAGCAACCATATATTCAATTAGAGTAAATGCTTTCTGTTTACTAATCTTAAATGTTTTCATGGCATGATATCCAAAATTACACAGTCTGAAGTGGCTGTAGGCGCCAATGCGTCGCAACGTGCGTTACGGATAAAATCTGTTTGACCTGTATCTTCACGCAAGGCACTAGCTTGCCAATAGGTGAATATACTTAAGGTAGACCCCGGAGAACAGGCATCGGCATCACCAGTATCACGATCATCACAGGTGACATGGACTTCACCGCCCACAAGTAGATCCGACTCTGCATTAACCGAATCAAAGCCCTTGAGTGATTGACACACCTGGTAAACATCATATGCGGCCTGCTGTTCTGCCGTGCAGCCCGCGCTGCAGTCAACAACAACATCACAACTATTATAATTACCAGTGGAATAAGCATTACCTACATTATTGGCTCCATTACCCTGATTCACATAGGCTCGGTTAGAACGAATAGCCGCCGCCAAATCCTGTGCGATCAAGGTTGCCTGAGTTCTTGCCATCCCTTCTTGATTTGAGTTAATGGAGGTTAATTGCAGTGATAGATAGCCCAAAAGACCAATGCCGATTACCAACATCGCGATAAGAACTTCCATCAATGTAAAACCGGTTTGTTTAGATTTCACCATTTGATCCCAACTTCTACTTATAAGTAATACAGTTATAAGTTTTTATTTGTCAAAGATCAGCTGGTAATAGATGAACGGTACAAAAAAACCGATAAACGGTTATTTATCGGCTTTAAGTATTTATTTTTAAAAAGAATTAGTATAAATGGAATTATGAGGTTCTAAGTTCACTTGGCAGCACAAAGACAATGCTTTCTTCAACGCCTTCCGATTCATGCGCATTGGTTCCTCCCTGAGACTCAAGATAGGAAATAACATCTTTAACCAGTACTTCCGGGGCAGACGCGCCTGCCGTAACACCCACTTTTTCAACGCCCTCTAACCACTCAGAGTCAATCTCACCTGCGTTATTAATCAAATATGAGCGCGTGCCTTTATTCTCAGCCAATTCCTGCAGGCGACTGGAGTTAGAGCTGTTCTGAGCTCCAACAACCAAAATCAAATCACATTCAGCAGCCAATTGCTTTACTGCGTCCTGTCGGTTTTGAGTTGCATAACAGATATCATCTTTCTTTGGCCCCTGAATCTCAGGAAACTTAGCTTTCAATGCTTTGACTAGTCTCTGAGTATCGTCCACGGATAACGTAGTCTGAGTGACATAGAACAACTTTTCAGGATTATTAACTTCCAAAGCCTCTACATCAGCTTCATCTTCAACCAAGTAAATACCAGATTCCGCATTGTCATACTGCCCCATGGTGCCTTCGACCTCAGGGTGACCTTTATGACCGATTAAAATACACTCTTCACCCCGACGGCTATGCCTGGCTACTTCCATGTGCACTTTAGTAACCAGTGGACAAGTAGCATCAAAAACCTTTAAGTTTCGCTCTTCAGCATCCTTTCTCACCTGTTGCGAAACACCGTGAGCACTGAAGATCAAAGTTGAATTTATTGGCACATCATTCAGATCTTCGATAAAGATGGCGCCTTTGTCACGCAGGCCATCGACCACAAATTTGTTATGCACAACTTCATGTTTAACGTAGATAGGGGCACCAAAAAGCTCGATCGCGCGATTCACAATTTCAATCGCTCGGTCGACTCCAGCGCAGAAGCCTCTTGGGTTTGCTAGTACAATTTCCAAATAATTACCTATTAAGCTTTGGCGAAAATGACAGGCCTATTGTCTCACTTCGACAATTTCGATTTCAAGGATTATATCTTGATCTGCCAAAGGATGGTTGAAGTCTACTTTAACCGAATGGCCTTTAACCTCACGTATTAGACCCGGTATCGCACCACCGGCCATATCTTCAAAGGCAATGATCGAGCCCTCTTCTAACTTCACGTCCGCAGAAAACTGGCTAATATCCATGAAGTGAATATCATCAGGATTAGCAGGGCCGAAAAACTCTGAGCCATGAATCTCTAAACGCTTGTCATCACCCGGCTTTAAGCCGATGAGTGACTGCTCGATTACGTCAGTCAAACTACCATCGCCTAGAATAAACCACACAGGCTTGCCATTAACTCGCGTACTGTCGGCCGCAGAACCATCTTTCAGCAACACGTTAAAGTGTACCAATGCGCGTGAGTCTGCCTTTATTACATTATCTGTTGTCATAATTACTTCTACTGTAGAGAGCTAAGAGGGCTTTTCTTGTTTCTCAGCTTTCTCTGGATTTTTAAAACTATCTATGATTAATAAGCCCACACCGATTAATATAACGCTATCCGCAATATTAAAGGTCGGCCAGTGATAACCGTCTTTTGAAACATACCAGTCAATAAAGTCTATAACGTAGCCATATGCAAGACGGTCGTAGAGATTACCAATCGCACCGCTTAATATTAAAGCCATGCCAATATTGGGTAATTTATGACTCTTTGGTGTTTTATACATCCAGACTAATAAGGCCACACTGATAGCAATCGCAATAAACGTAAAGAGCCACCTTTGCCAGCCACCAGCATCGCCTAGAAAGCTAAAAGCTGCGCCATAGTTATATGCAAGGTTTAAGTCAAAATGCGGCATGACCTCGATAATTCGTCCGCCATATACCGGAGCCAGGGCACTATCGGCCCATATTTTGGTGGCCTGATCAATAATCAATAAAATCGTCGTCAACCACAGCCAGACCAGTCCTGTTTGTTTTATCTTAGCCAAAGTGTTCTCCTTAAGCGTAATGGCGAACTTCGCCATCACCCACTACATTCTCAACACAACGGCTACAAATAGTCGGGTGCTCTGGATTCGAGCCAACATCTTCTCGATAATGCCAGCAACGCTCACATTTCTCTGCATCTGAAGCCTGTACAGTCAGCCTCAAGCCTTCAATTTCAGTTTCCTCGCCGTCTGTATCATTAACTAATCTAGCTTGAGATGTAATAAATACAAAACGTAATTCATCTTCGAGTTTGCTTAAAACGCTATACAACTCATCATTAGCGTGAATGGTCACTTCAGCCTGCAATGAACCGCCTATAACACCCTCTTTTCGTTTTGCTTCTAGCGCCTTGTTAATAGCTGCCTTAACTTCAGAGATAGTGCTCCAGTCCTGTGCTGTGATAGCCGCATCTTCCATCGCAAACAGGCCTTCATACCACTCAGAAATGAACACGTTTTTCTCACGTTCCCCTGATACAGGGCTTGGTAAAAGTGGCCAAATCTCATCAGCAGTAAAACTCAGTATGGGCGCTATCCAGCGAACTAGAGCTTCAACAATGTGATACAAAGCAGTTTGACAGGAACGTTGCGCTTTAGATCCCTGTTTTGCCGTGTATTGACGATCCTTGATAATATCCAGATAAAAACTACCCATATCAATCGAACAGAAATGATGGATTTTCTGAGCAACAACCCAGAAGTTATAATCATCATAAGCTTCAACGATAGCTTTCTGTGCCTGATAAGCGCAATCTACAGCCCAACGATCCAGTGGTAGTAACTCATCTTTAGCGATTAAATCAGTTTGCGGGTTAAAGCCTTCCAGGTTCGCCAATAAGAAACGCGATGTATTTCTTAGACGACGATAAGTATCACCTGTCCGCTTTAGGATTTCTTCTGACACCGCCATCTCGCCACGGTAGTCGGCAGAAGCGACCCATAGACGCAGCACATCAGCACCCAACTTGTTAATGACGTCATTCGGCGCCATGACGTTGCCCTTTGACTTAGACATTTTCTCGCCTTTGCCATCGACAACGAATCCATGGGTTAAGCAATGCTTATAGGGAGCATGGCCATGAATACCAACTGATGTCAGCAACGATGACTGGAACCAGCCACGGTGCTGATCAGACCCCTCTAAATAAAGATCCGCCGGTTGACGTAAATAGTCACGAGCCGATAGAACGCAGTAGTGAGTCACACCTGAGTCAAACCATACGTCTAACGTATCATCGATCTTTTCGTACTTATCAGTATCCACAAAATCTGCGGCTTCCAGGTCATACCATGCCTGTATACCCTTCTCTTCGATATGCTCGGCCACTTTGATCATCAGTTCTGCAGCATCAGGGTGAGGTTGGCCATCTTTCTTATCAATAAATAAACACAGCGGAACACCCCAGCTACGTTGACGCGAGATACACCAGTCCGGACGGTTACCAACCATCGACTCGATTCGAGCTTCGCCCCACTCAGGCACCCACTTCACCTTTTTAATTTCTTCCATGGCTTTTGGCTGAAGGCCGTTTTGCGTCATAGAAATAAACCACTGCGGTGTAGCACGGTAAATCAGTGGTGTTTTAGTACGCCAGCAATGCGGGTAGCTATGACGAATTTTATCTTGATGTAGTAATTTTCCGGTCTCAGCCAGATGCTCAACTATAGGTTGATCCACTTTATAAACATGCTGCCCAGCAAATAGCGGCGTATCCTCAGAGAAGACACCGTTTGCCATTACATAATTTAATAAACCAATACCGTATTTCTTTACTACCTGGAAATCATCTGGACCGTGATCCGGAGCAGTATGAACCAGGCCGGTACCGGCATCAGTCGTTACGTGCTCACCGACAATGACCGGTAAAGCTTTATCATAAAACGGATGGTTAAGCTGCAGGTTTTCAAGCTTATCACCGGTAGTAGTAGCCATTACTTCATAGTCTTCAATTTCTGACTCTTTCATGACCTGCTGATATAAATCTTCAGCTAGCACAAATTGCTCTTCACCGTTAGCTGTTTTTGCCTTTACCAACACATAGTTAAAGTCGGCATGAACCGTTACCGCCTGACTCGAAGGGAGCGTCCAGGGTGTAGTTGTCCAGATAACCACCGAGGTATTAGCGCAAGACTGGCCATTAAAAGCTTTTTCAAAGCCCTCAACATCCGCTAAAGGATAACGCACATAAATAGAGAAAGACGTTTTATCCTGATATTCAACTTCCGCTTCAGCCAAAGACGAGCCGCCAACAACGCTCCAGTACACAGGCTTTTCACCTTTGTGCATATGACCGTTTTTAACCAGCTTTGATAAAGCTCGAACAATATTTGCTTCAAAACTGAAGTTCATCGTTTTATAGGGGTTGTCCCACTCACCAAGCACACCAAGTCGAACAAAGTCTTTCATTTGACCTTGCACCTGCTTCTCTGCGTAGTCGCGACACTTCTGACGGAATTCTGCATGAGTCACTTTTTGCCCGGCCTTACCAACTTTCTTTTCTACCACGTTTTCAATTGGCAAACCGTGACAATCCCAGCCTGGGACATAGGGACTATCAAAGCCACTGATCGTTTTACTTTTTACGACAATATCTTTAAGAATTTTATTGACTGAGTGACCGATATGAATATTACCGTTCGCATACGGAGGGCCATCATGCAAAATGAATTGCTCGCGACCAGCTCTGGCTTTACGAATTTCACCATACAAATCGTTTTTGTCCCATTCAGCCAGCATCTTTGGCTCACGATTCGGCAGGTTACCGCGCATCTCAAACTTAGTCTTCGGTAAGTTTAATGTACTTTTATAGTCACTCATCGAAATGATTACTCTATTTAGTTTCGTTAAAAATGATGTACGCAGCGTCAATATCTGCGTTAATTTGTGCTTTTAAAGCATCAATAGACTCAAACTTTTGTTCGCCTCGCAACTTTTCAATGGGTTCAACTATAATTCGTTGCCCATACAGGTTGTCTGAAAAGTCGAGTAAATGAACTTCTAGCCTCTCGGGGCTATGTTGTAAAGTCGGCTTATTGCCAATATTTGCAACAGCTGGCCAGCACTTAGCAGCCTTGCCCTGCAACAAACTAGCACTTATACCATACACCCAAACCGCATACACCCCCTTTAAAGGAGATTTATGACGTTTCAGTGGAATATTTGCCGTTGAAAAGCCGATTTCACGACCTTGCTTATCGCCATGAGCTACCTTTCCTTCAATCTGGTAAGGGCGTCCTAAATACCGCTCTGCCAACTCAAACTCATTTGCTGCAACTGCCTGTCGAACCAGGCTACTGCTAATACGCTGCTCTTCGCCAGAAACGTTCAGGGTCACCGAGTGATTAGCCTCCACGGTAAAAGCACCCTCACCCCGCTCTTTGAGCATATCGAAGTCACCTTTACGCTGATAACCAAATTTGAAATCGTCACCGATGAAAAGGTGTTGCACGTTGAGTCGTTCAATCAGGACCCGACGAATAAAGTCCTCAGCACTTAATTCAGCGAACTCTTTATTGAAGCGGAAACACAGAACATAATCGACTCCCAGTCGATTCAGCGCCTGGACCTTGTCGGTGAGCTTGAATAGCCGTGCCGGAGCATCGTCTGGACGAAAATATTCTTGTGGGTGGGGCTCGAAAACCACTACAACGCTGGGTAAATTAAATTTAGCAGCTTTGTCCGTCAGGCGTTTAATTATGGCCTGATGCCCCAGGTGGACGCCATCGAAATTACCAATAGTCGCCACACATCCCTGCTCGAACAGTTCAGGTGGACAATTATATAGGCCTCTTAATAAGCGCATGATCAGTCAGTAATTTTCTCTACAGGCATCTGCCAAAGGCGGCAATTATAACGGACTATGGGCTAAGAATTAACCATAAATACCTGATTCTAGCCTTCAAAACGACTTTTTTAATAAAAATAATAGGTTAACGTCTTGTCTCACCGCATCCGATGGGTAACTATAAAGGTAAATCTTCTTTATCTATTAGATTATGAAATCGTATCTGAAATTAGGGCTTACGTTTCTGATGTCCTTACTGGTAACTGCATGCGCCTGTAGCAGCTGCGCGCCGGCACCCAATCTGCATGAAATGATGCCAAAAGCTCAAGCTGATTTTTTTACCCTGTTCAAAAACCTATGCGGAAAAACGTTTGTCGGCAGCACGGTTTACCCTAACGACCCAAACCATGATTTTGCCAATAAAAAACTTATAGCGACTGTCGAAGAGTGTCACAACAGAGTAATTCGTATTCCCTTCACGGTAGGTGATGACAAATCCAGAACCTGGGTTTTAATCGCGAGCTATCAGGGCCTTTTGTTTAAACATGACCATCGCCATGAAGATGGTACACCTGATCGCATTACCAACTACGGTGGCTACTCAGCTAAGTACAAAAAGGAACCCGTGACTGCAACCAAACAGTTTTTTCATGCAGACGAATTTACTGCAAATTTGATTCCCGATGCTAAAACCAATGTCTGGATGCTGGAATATAAGCCGGAAACAAAAGAACTGGTTTATTACTTGGAAAGACATGGCAAGCCAAGGTACAAGGCACTATTGAAACAAGTAAATTAATTGATGACTATTACCCACCACTGAGATTTGATCGATAGTGGTGGTTGGGTTGGGATAAATACTCATCGCTGTATTTTAAAATCCCTCAATCTTAATCCCAAGATTATCAGCAACACGGCATAAGCAACTACGGTTGAAACAATAGTCAGGCAAATCATACCGATTGCCTCGAATCGACTCCATGACTGCCACTGCTCGATGCTGAAGTCAGTATACCAAAGCCCAAGCAACAGTAACCCACTGGCAATGATCAGTTTGAAAATCCACAGTTTACTTTCACGAGACAATCTTAAAAATTCAGACTTATGCAAATAACGGTATAAGAAGATGGCGTTGATAAAGGCTGAAATACTGGTAGCAACGGCCAGCCCGACATGTCCAAAAGGCTTAAATAAAGCCAGGTTCAATACAATATTACTGACCACTGAGATAACGGCAATTTTAACCGGAGTTCTTGTGTCCTGGCGTGAGTAGAAACCGGTTAAGAAAACTTTCACCATCATAAAAGCAATCAACCCAGCGGAATACGCCTGCAAACTTTGTCCTGCCTTGAAAGAGTCATGCTCGGTAAAAGCACCGTGCTGAAATACCGTGATCATAATCGGCTCCGCTAGCCAGAACAGCCCCACAGCAGCAGGAATACCGATCATCAGAACCATACGCAGGCCCCAATCTAATGTACCACCAAAATGGTCCATGTCTTTCTTTGAAAAGAATTTGGACAGCGTTGGCAACAGCACGGTGGCAATAGCAATCCCAAAAATACCCAAAGGAAATTCCAGCATGCGATCCGAATAATACAGCCAGGAAATACTACCCTCCTGTAATAAGGACGCAATCTGGGTATCAATCAGCAGGTTAATTTGACTAACTGAGGCGCCAAAAATAACCGGTAGCATCAGCTTAATGATGCGCTGGACCGCTGAATCTTTCCAACCCCACTGTGGCCTGGGTAGATATCCTGCTTTCCACAAAAAAGGCAAATGCAAAAGTAGTTGCAACGCCCCTGCAATAAAAATTGCCCATGCCAGTGCAACAGTAGGCTGTTCCATGCTCGGCGCCCATATAATGGCAGCAGCAATCATGCTTAAATTCAGTAAAATCGGTGCAAAAGCCGGTATAGCAAACTTGTTCAGAGTGTTTAGTACTGAACTGTACATCGCCACCAAAGAAATAAAGAAAATATAAGGAAATGTAATTTTTAATAAATCACTTCCCAACTGGAACTTCTCCGGTTCGTCAATAAAACCAACACCGAAAATAGCGATAACGCCTTGAGAACCAAGAACGCCAATAATCGTAATAACTGCTAACACGCCCCCCAAGGTTCCTGAGACTTTGCTCAGTAGAGAAACTGTCTCTGCTTTGGTGCGATTGGAGTAGTATTCGGAAAAAACAGGCACAAAGGCCGTGGCGAAAGCACCTTCGCCAAATAAGCGGCGCAAGAAATTAGGGATTTTCTGCGCGACTAAAAACACATCGGCCTGAAAACTGGCACCCAGTAGATTAGCAAGTACAACATCACGTGCAAGCCCCAAAAAGCGGGACATCATGGTCCAAAAACTGACGATTGTACTGGAGCGTAATAGGCTAGCCATGGTTCCTGAATGTGTTAAAATATTGTTTTATTTGAGCGCAAGTTTAAGCGATTAAGGCTGTAACAACCATAGCGAAAGCTTAAAAGCCTTAAAAATGACAGATTTATGCGGTTTTTCGCTGTTTTTACTTGATACTACAGCCCAAAAGATGTATATTTCGCGACCTTAAATTTGTGATTTACTTATTCAACAGTTGTTAGGAGTTCACCTTGGCTAACATTAAATCTGCCAAAAAACGTGCTCGTCAAGCTGAAGCTCGTCGCAAGCACAACGCAAGCCGCCGCTCAATGCTGCGTAGTTACATGAAAAAAGTTGTATACGCAATTGATGCCGGTAACAAGAAGGATGCAGAAGCTGCGTTCCAACGTGCCGTGTCTGTGATTGATACAGCCGTAAATAAAGGCCTTATCCACAAGAACAAAGCTGCACGTCATAAGAGCCGTTTAAGCGCTCGCATTCAAGCTCTTTAATATTAGATAGCTTGAGAAAAGATTTAAAAAGCCGCTTTTAGCGGCTTTTTCTTTAGCTTTATCACCACAGAACAGACGCAACTAATTATAACGCCCCTTTAACCTCTCTTAGCCTTTGATTTATTAGAGTTACTTAATAATAAGCTCACGCCATCATCCAAAAGTTTATATTCATCTTTACTAAAGTTTTGCAGTAAGTCTCCTACCAATCTCTTCTGCTGTGTCCTTATGGCTTCTATCGTTTGTTGGCTTTTTCGCGTTGGCGCGACATAGACAACACGTTGATCTGTTTTCGAACGCGACTTGATTGCATAACCAAGCTTTTCGAGCGCTTTAACCGTTCGTGTAATTGCTGGTGCGCTAACCTGTTCTATTTCTGCAAGCTGGTTTATGGTTTGGGGGCCTTGATTTACTAGAACGAACAAAATTTCTAGACGTTCCTGGGTTAACTCCATCCCTTTTTCAATATCTTTTGAAGATACATGGAAACTGTTTAATAAATGAAATAACTTTTCGGCTATATCTTGTTGAAAAAAAGACATTTTAATTTCCCTCTAAGAAATCGCTTAAAACTTAACAACAGCTATAATTTAACAATAGTTAACTACTAGCTCAAGCGCTACTTCCCCATTAAGATTTTACTTTTATTTTTATAAGCCTTTGAGTGTGGTTGTACCAGTTGACATAAGTGGTCGGATGTGTAAAATTCTCGGGTTCATAAGTTCTGCAAGGTCTTTTCCATGAAAAAGTTGATTTTACTATCACTCATGACTGCTTGCGTCATGACCCCGGCAGCTAACGCTAAAGTTACTCCAAATGAAGCGAAGAAGCTGCGCAACGAGCTCACACCAATGGGTGCGGAGAGAGCCGGTAACAAAGAAGGGACTATTCCAGCATGGACAGGTGGTATAAAGAAAACTCCTAAGGATTATAAGCCAGGCGAGCATCATCGCGATCCATTCGTCTCTGATAAACCTCTGCTAACTATTACGCAGAGCAATTATCGTGATTATGCAGATCACCTGACTGCAGGACAAATTGCTTTGATTAAGCAATATCCGGATTATAAAATAAACGTATACCCAACTCATAGAAGTGCGTCATTCCCGCAAAAAATTTATGATTTCAGTATAAAAAATGCCACAAAAGCAGAGTTAACCCAGGACGGTGCTGGTCTGAAAAATGCTTCTGTGGGAGTACCATTCCCAATCCCTCAAAATGGTTTAGAGGCTATTTGGAATCACCTGACTCGCTATCGTGGTGACTCCATTAAGAGAGAATATGTCCAAGTAACCCCTACCGAGGACGGTAACTTCAACCCTGTTAAGTTTGAGCAGGAATCACTACAGTATTATGCACAGGAACACCCTGAACGTGATAACTTTCTATTCCTGTATAAGCAACGTATAACCTCGCCTGCAGCCCTAGCTGGGGAAGTATTACTTGTGCATGAAACTTCTAACCAGGTAGTCGATCCACGTCGAGCGTGGCGTTATGATCCAGGTCGCCGTCGTGCATTTAGGACGCCTACTGTTGCTTATGATGCTCCAGCATTAGCGTCCGACGGTCTTGCGACAATTGATAACTTCGATATGTTCAGTGGTTCTCCCGATCGCTATAACTGGGAACTCAAGGGAAAGAAAGAAATCTTTGTTCCTTACAATGCCTATAGACTCCATAGCGATCAGCTGGACTATGAAGATATTATTCGTCCAGGTCATATCAACCAAGACCTTACTCGATATGAACTGCACCGGGTATGGGTTGTGGAAGCGACACTTAAGGAACTGGAAGACAATATCTACAGCCGTCGTACTTTCTACCTTGATGAAGATAGCTGGCAGGCCCTCCTGGTGGATCACTATGACGAGCAAGGTCAATTATGGCGAGTAGGTGAGGCTCATGCAATAAACTACTACGAAGTACCTGTATTGTGGTCGACCTTGGATGTTCTCCACGATTTAAAAGCACAGCGATACATTGCATACGGTCTGGACAACCAGGAAGATATGTACGATTTTTCTGAAAGTATGACTTACCGACAGTTCACCTCGTCCGCTTTACGACGAGAAGGTCGATAAACAACACAACTCCTCTGTGTTAGTTTGAGCCACTCATTGAGTGGCTTTTTTTTTACTCTATCTGTTAACCTAGAACAACTAATCCAATAATGGAAGATGCTATGAGTAACCATCACTTATTACTAATTTTGACCGTACTGCTAACTTTTGCAGCTGGTGCCAAAGCCACTGACACTCAGAAACCTCTTTATGGTCCTGCCATCAATAACTACGGCCCTTACTTTAAAATAGAAGACAGGGACACAGCGCTACCAGAAGATTTCGTATACAAAGCCGTGTTTGATGTAACTAAAACCAGCCAGGAACCTGAGAAATTAAACCGTAACATTGAAAGCGTGGCTAGATTTATCAATATGCATGCAGCCAACGGAGTGAGTACAGAGAATATGCGCATAGCAGTAGTACTTCACGGCGAATCCACCAAGGATAGCCTAAATAACTCGGCCTATAAACAGCGCCATGGCGTGGAAAATCCTAACCTGCCCTTAATTAAAGAGTTAAGACAACTCGGCGTAGATTTTTATTTATGTGGCCAGTCCGCCAAGTTCAGTAAGATTGAGAAGTCTGAGCTATCTGAAGATGTCGAGTTATCGCTTTCAGCCATGACCATGTTGGTAATGTTACAGGAACAAGGGTATAACCTGCTCCCTTAACTCTTTTAGCCAGCTTTTTACCAAACTATCTGCTGGGCACAAAAAAGCCGCTTTACAGCGGCTTTTTTTTAAGTTTTTAATCGACTACTTTTTGTCATCAGGCACTTGGCTAGGATCGACGTACACAACTTCTACGCCGTCATCCTCCAAATCCTCAACCCACTCTGGCTCCAAGCCTTCAAACGGATCCGCTTCGGCCTCATCCATGGAACCAGGCTCAGGCCAGTTAAACTCTTCCTGAGTCTTTTCAGCTTCAAATTTACGAATCTGTGGGTGCTCAATTAGATAGTCCATAATTGAGTTACAAATTTCCCTGGTACCTTCTTTCTTGATCGCTGACATTTTAAACACAGGACCATCCCACTCAAGGCGCTCCTGAACATCTTGCATACGAGCCTCTGCCTCTTCCTCTGTCATCAGGTCAGTTTTGTTAAATACTAACCAGACTGGCTTATCTTTAAGCGATATATCCTTACTTTCGCTATATTTATATAGCTCGTTCATAATGCCATTAAAATTCTCTACCGGATCCGATTCGTCGTACGGCATTAAATCAACGATGTGCAGCAAAATACGAGTTCTAGCTAAATGACGCAAGAATCTTATACCTAGACCAGCACCTTCGGCGGCACCTTCAATAACACCAGGTATATCGGCAACAACAAAACTGGATTCGGCATCTACTCGAACCACACCAAGGTTAGGAACCAGTGTAGTAAAGGGGTAGCCAGCAACTTTTGGCTTAGCAGATGATACGGCACGAATAAATGTCGACTTACCGGCGTTAGGCAAGCCTAGAAGTCCAACATCAGCTAAAACTTTCAATTCCAGGCGTAATTCCCGAACTTCACCAGGAGTACCATGAGTCGCCTTGCGAGGAGCTCGATTAATTGAACTCTTAAAACGGGTATTTCCTAACCCATGGAAACCCCCTTTGGCAACCAGGACTCTCTCGCCAGGCCGAGTCAGGTCGCCAACAATCTCACCGGTTTCTTTGTCAGTGATTTGAGTTCCTACAGGAGCTTTCAGTATAAGCTCTTCGCCTTTGGCACCGGTTTTATTTCGACCTTGACCATTTTCACCACGAGTTGCCTCATAGAATCGTACATAACGGTAATCAACTAATGTATTGAGCTCTTCATCAGCTTCTATATATACATTGCCGCCATCACCGCCATCGCCACCATCAGGGCCGCCTCTGGCTACATATTTCTCACGGCGAAAACTGACAATGCCGTTACCACCATCGCCCGCTCTAACCTTAATTGAGACTTCATCTACAAATTTCATAAGTCTATTGTGCCATAAATCCTATTGTATCGCGCTTAATAAGCCAGAATATCAGTGCTATGAAATCCGGCTCGACATACAAAAAAGCCCCAGCGATAGCTGAGGCTTTTTTTAAAGCTTAAGCTTGATTAAGCTTCGATAGAAACAAACTTACGCTTGTCTTTACCTTTAGTCTCAAACTTAACTTTGCCATCAACTTTCGCAAAGATAGTGTGGTCACGACCAAGTCCAACACCATTACCAGCGTGGAACTTTGTGCCACGTTGACGAACAATAATGCTACCCGCGCTTACTTCTTCACCACCAAAGCGCTTAACACCAAGGCGTTTACTTTCGGAATCGCGGCCGTTACGAGTACTACCACCAGCTTTCTTATGAGCCATCGTTTACTCTCCTTTCATCAATTCTTTAGCTTGATCGATCCAGTTTTCACGCTCGATACGACCTTTGAAGCTAAGTTCTTCGTCTAAGCGAGCTACGTCTTCAGCAGTCCACTCAGCGATTTGCTTAAATGTTGTTACACCAGCTTCGTTCAATTTCTTAACAATAACCGGACCAACACCTGATAATTGTGTTAAATCATCACCGTCTGTCTTCTTTGCTGCTGCTTTTTTAGGAGCTGCTTTTTTAGCTGGAGCTTTCTTAGCAGGCTTCTTTGAGCCATCAAGAGCAATACCGTTAATCTTTACTTCAGTAAACCACTGACGGTGACCTTGACGTTTCATGTGATGTTTACGACGCTTGAACTTGATGATGTTCACTTTTTTAGCGCGACCGTGGTCAACAACTTCAGCTGAAACCACAGCACCATCGACTAAAGGTGTGCCGATAGTAACGTTATCACCATCAGCTACCATTAAAACGTCTTCAAAATTGATTGTAGCACCAGTTTCTGCCTCGATCTTCTCAAGACGTACGACCTGGCCTTCTTTTACGCGGTGTTGCTTACCACCACTTTTAATTACTGCGTACATATTTATTCTCCAGTTTAGACCCTCTCATATATCTCAACAAGAAGGTTAATATGTATTGCTCTAAGGCTTTCTTAATTTGAGGGCGCGAATTTTAAGGCAAAACCCTGCCTAAAGCAAGGATTTATCGTGCATAAAACCTCAAAAAGCACTGTTTTTTACTAAATAGTCCTTGAAGCGGCCAAAACACTATCCAGATGTTGAATATTCACCATAAAAGCTTGACCACAAGGCCTAGCCTAACTAGGATTGCCAAGCAATTATCAAATTTAGTGTGACTGGTGCCCATTAACTGTCTGCTTAATCAGCCTTTGGCACCAGTTTACAGAGAACTTTAAAGGTAGACAATGAACCTGGCAGATATTCGTGCATTGGTAGAGAGTGACTTTCAAGCAACTAATCAAATGATCCTGGATCGCCTGAAGTCTGACGTAGCTCTGGTAGATCAGGTCGGTCATTATATTGTTGCGGCGGGCGGTAAACGCCTACGCCCCATGCTGGTACTTCTAGCTGCTAAATCAATGGGTTATGAAGGAAGCGATCATGCGAAACTAGCAGCCGTCATAGAACTAATCCACACTTCTACCCTACTGCACGATGATGTTGTTGATGAGTCCAGTATGAGGCGCGGTCGAGAAACGGCAAATGAGCTATTTGGTAATCAAGCTTCTGTGCTGGTTGGAGACTTCCTTTACAGCCGCTCTTTCCAGATGATGGTAGAAGTCAACAATATGAAAGTACTGAACATCCTGGCTGATACGACGAATCAAGTTGCTGCTGGCGAAGTTCTGCAATTGATGAATATCCATGATCCTGAAGTATCTGAAGAAGGATATTATCAGGTCATAGAGCGCAAAACCGCCATATTATTCGCCGCAGCAACCCAGCTGGGCGCTGTATTGACTAATGCCTCCAGCCAGATTGAAAAAGGACTTAGAACATATGGCTTACAACTTGGAATCGCCTTTCAGCTGATTGATGATGCTCTGGATTATGCTGCTGATGCTGAGGAAATGGGCAAAAACGTTGGTGATGATCTGGCGGAAGGAAAGCCAACACTGCCTTTGATATATGCACTAACGCAATCTAACTCTGACGGTCAGGCCGTAATACGGGCCGCAATTGAGCAAGGTGGTTTGGACGATTTGGATAGAATCATGTCGATTGTCAAGTCAACTAATGCTATTGAATATACTTATCAAGCAGCTGAAAAAGCAGTTAAAAAGGCTATTGATGCGCTAACACCTCTACCAGAGTCAGCATTTAAAACAGCCTTAGTTGAATTAGCCAAGCTATCTCTTAATCGTAACAATTAATCGTCTTGCAAAGCTTGAAAACAATAATTCATGCTTTTGCAACCCATTTGTGGGTAGCCTTGTTTAAATTAGCAAAAATATTGCAAATAAGTTTCATTAAACCTCGCCAGCCCAAAAGTTTTTTGGCATAATTACGTGCAATTTTCAAATAGCTAAATGTTATTAAAACAATTGCACTACAAAGCCCTGCTTTGTCCACGAGGAGAACCTAATGTCCCGCGATGTAGACCTGAGCCAATATGGCATCCATTCAGTCCACGAAATCGTTTACAACCCGTCTTACGAAACTCTATTTGAAGAAGAAACAAAAGAAGACATTACTGGCTATGAACGCGGCGTTGTCACTAAATCTGGCGCTGTAGCCGTTGATACAGGGATTTTTACTGGCCGCTCTCCAAAAGATAAATACATAGTTGAAGACGATGTTACTAGAGATACTGTCTGGTGGTCTAAAAATGGTGTTAATGATAACAAGCCCATCTCTCCGGCAGTATGGGAAGACTTAAAGTCTACAGTAACCGAACAGTTGTCAGGTAGCCGTCTGTTTGTTGTTGATACTTTTTGTGGAGCCAACGAAGATACTCGTCTAAAAGTTCGATTTATTACGCAGGTAGCCTGGCAGGCGCATTTTGTTAAAAACATGTTCATCCGCCCTACTGAGCAGGAACTGCAAGATTTCAAGCCTGACTTCGTCGTAATGAATGGCTCTAAAGCAGTCAATGATAAGTGGCAGGAGCATGGTTTAAACTCTGAAAACTTTGTTGCATTTAACCTGACTGAAAAGATTCAGCTAATCGGTGGTACCTGGTACGGCGGTGAAATGAAAAAAGGTATGTTCTCTATGATGAACTACCTTCTGCCTCTTAAAGGTATCGCATCAATGCATTGTTCCGCTAATGTTGGTGAAGAAGGTGATGTTGCCATTTTCTTCGGACTATCTGGAACTGGTAAAACAACTTTATCAACCGATCCTAAACGTGCATTGATTGGTGATGATGAGCATGGCTGGGACGATAATGGAGTATTTAATTTCGAAGGTGGTTGTTACGCGAAAACGATCAACCTGTCGGAAGAGAATGAACCTGACATATATCGTGCAATTCGCCGTGATGCACTACTAGAAAATGTTGTGGTTGATAAAAAAGGCAACATCGACTACGAAGATAATTCGAAAACTGAAAACACTCGTGTGTCCTATCCAATTTATCATATTGATAACATTGTTAAACCTGTATCAAAAGCAGGTCATGCAGGCAAGGTGATTTTCCTAAGTGCAGACGCGTTTGGTGTACTCCCACCTGTTGCAAAGTTAACCCCTGAGCAAACTCAGTATTACTTCCTCTCAGGCTTCACAGCTAAGCTGGCTGGTACTGAGCGAGGTGTTACTGAACCAACACCGACCTTCTCGTCCTGTTTCGGAGAAGCATTCCTAAGCTTACACCCGACACAGTATGCGGAAGTTCTTGAAAAGCGTATTCAAGACGCTGGTGCTGAGGTTTATTTGGTTAATACTGGTTGGAACGGCTCTGGTAAACGTATTTCTATTAAAGACACCCGTGGAATTATCGATGCCATTATGGATGGCTCAATTGATGAAGCGGACTTCCAGACCCTACCCTATTTCAACTTAGCTATTCCTACAAATTTAAAAGGTGTGGACAGCAATATTCTTGATCCGCGTGATACCTATAAGGATGCTGAAGAGTGGGAGGTTAAAGCCAAGAAGCTAGCGGGTATGTTTATTGATAACTTTAACCGCTTTGCTGATAACGATAAGGCAAGAGCTTTAATTTCAGCTGGCCCCAAAGTCTAAGTTTTAACAGTAAAAAAAGCCGCTTAAAAAAGCGGCTTTTTTATTGATCGTGATACAAGCTAAGGTCGTTCGTAGACTATTGCCAGCTTTGACTTATCAGGGCTTATGGCAAGACGGGTAATACCCCGAACGTTTAATTCTTCTAAGTCAGCAATAACCGAAGCCTTATCTCGCTCAACCTTTAATAACCGTGAGTTTTCCCCTGCTAAAACGCTCACCTCATCAAGCCAGATATAATCCTGCACACCTTTTGGCAAGGTAATGCCTGTGTCTTCGATATGCCCCTTAGATGATAGAGTTTTAAGATGGTGCTGACCAGCCTCTTCAACGGTGAAACTTACTTTCCCATGCCTTACTGTTTGCAAACAACGTCCAATATTCTCTGCCAAAATAGACGGCCTCTCACTTCCTCTAATATCTAGAATTTGTAATGTCATCACATCACCCAGAACGAATACAGCAGCCTGATTTTCATTCAGCCAGGCATGATAACCTATTGGTTCAATATCCTTGCGCCAAACTTCTTGTTCAGCATTTAAAAGATTAACCTTGCGCAGATGTTGCTGACCTTGAGGGTTAACACCGATGATTGAAACTGAGTCACTATCATATGGTGTGGCTGAGTATTCACTATGCTCATCTGTTTGTGTGATATTAATAGCCGCGTTATCTTGAAGTGAATAACGGTAAATGTCGGTTTGCTGCTGCTCTTTCCCTTCTACTCCCTGCATACGGGTAAAAAAGATTGAATCGCTATCCAAAGTAAACTTTGGTTGGTTATCATAACCGTCACGCTGAGTAATATGAACCGGCTCCAACTCTATCTCAAAGTGCCCATCCTTCTCTGAGAGTGGCAGCAGCATAATATCCGTTCCTTCTGCGCAGACGGTGTTAGCCAAAAGGAGTGTCAGCGCCGTTGTCAGTGACTTTTGTTTCAGACCCATTCTAATCCTCAGCCTCTAATTTTGAACTGTAGCAAACCACGGTATCACCGGCCTGTTTATCACCGACCGCTTTTTTAAGGGCTAATCGATGCTCTTCAAATTTAAATGGTGCATCAGTTTGAATTGCATAATGTCTTACGTTCTCTGAAACCAGAACCTGCCCTGGATCTGCCATTGACTCAAGTCGCGCTGCAAAATTAATAGCATCACCCTCAATATCCAGTTGCTCGGTTATTTCGTTATGGGTGATTTTCACTTCACCAATATCCAAACCGATTCGAAGTGAAAAGCCAGCTCCTGCCAGAACCCTTTGCATCATTGCAGCGCACTGTAATGAGTGTTCGACGGACTGAAAAGTTGCTCTTAAGGAATCCCCTTCCATATTAGGATAACTGGCATGCCATTTTTTAAGAACAGGTTTCAGTAGCCCTCTGAATAATGACAGCTTATCGGTACGTTCTTCTTCGTTCCAATTGGAAAAACCTTTTAAGTCAGTAAATAGAACCGCCAAACGACGTGTTTTAGCGTCACTATCGATTTCTGATAACTCAAGAAGCTTGGGCCAGTACTTATCTTTAATTGCCTGTAGGGATTCGCGTATTTCGAATTGAAGCTTGCGCTCAGATTGAAGGCTGATCTGAATTGATTGTAATTTATCTGCTTCCTGTTGCAGACTGCTCTCTAAAACCGAAGGGTTTAAGCCGCCGGTATCCTCAACTACCAAGACTGCACGAGTATCACCTGGTTCATTGCGAATATCACGGATACGTAACTTACACCCCCAATAGCTGGCTTCTAGATGTTCAATAAAGAACGGTAAAGTTGCTAAATCCTGGTAAGATAACATCCGCTGATAGCGTAAGGTAAAAGTAACCTTGTCCGAAAATAGTTTCTCAAACTGGTGAGGAGAGTAATGGGTAAAATCACGACCTCTTTGATCCCAGCTGGCGTGTGAGCATTCAATATTACGGATTGACCAGCCTTTTGTTTGTACTTGCCACAATTTAGTAGAACTCAGTTTTGCCCCATCCAAATTTGCTTTACACAAGTTCGCACTTCTTAAATCAGCACCCTGAAGGTTTACTTTAGATAAGTTAAAGCCAGACAAATTTTGTGAAGTCAGGTTAACGTTACTGAGATTAGCGCTCTTGAGTAAGACCCCTTCGATATTACAGTTTGATAGGTCCACATCTGACATGTTTGCACCGGTCAGATTAGTATCTCTTAAATTCACACGCTCCATCTTTGCGCCAATTAATTGTGCTCCCTGCATATCCAGACCTTCAAGATTCTGTCCACGTAAATCTGCACCACTGAGATTAGCTTCTCGCAGGTCTTGACCACGAAGATCATGGTCACGCAGGTCAACGTTAGATAAGTCTGTTTGATAACAGATTGCCGTTAGTAAATTGGCGTGCAGTAAGTTGGCATGACTCAAATTCGCTTTTTTCAGGTTAGCAGCAATGAGTTTCGCATTCGATAGATTACAGTAGCAAAGGTTTGCATCAGTTAAATTGCTGGCTATAAGGACTGCATTTTTTAAGTCAGCATAAGCAATGTTTGTGCCGACAAAGCTGGCTTCAGATAAATCGCAATCGGATAAATCCATCCCTCGTAAATCCAGGCCATCAAAAACAACCTTCTCTTTCGGGTTTTCCTTACGCCACTGATTCCAAGCGTCCGCCCCTTGCACTAATATATTATAGAGTTCATTATTCGCATCACTCATTGAGCAATATTCCTCACAGCTCCCCAGACCACTACTATTTATACCACAGATAGAACCATGAAAACAGCTTGCCTAAGCTTTTACTTGTGCTTATAAATCAAGTTTGTACAATGACTTTTTTAGACTTTGGATTAATGGTTATGTCAGAGCAAATTAAGCACCCTTTTGAAGAATTCAGAGCAGAGCGTGAAGCAGGGAATGAAAAAGCGCTTGATACCGAGAGTTTATTAATTAAACGTTTCTTTGGCTTAGATAAAACAGCTTACGGCGAAGGCAAGCTTGATAGTCGTACAAAAGAACTACTGGGCCTGGTTGCCTCCATGGTTTTACGCTGTAATGACTGTATCGATTACCACCTTGAGCAATCCGTAAAACAAGGCTGGTCAAAGGAGGAACTTGATGAAGCAATGGGCGTTGCGATGCTGGTGGGGGGGTCTATTGTGATTCCACATTTACGTCATGCTAAAACAAGTCTTGAGTTTCTTTTCGAGGAAAAAGCGCAATCATCTTAAGGTCTTAATTACAGACCTAGAACTTGCTTAACGAATGGAATCGTTAGGCGACGTTGTGCCTGTAGTGATGCCTGATCAAGTTTCTCCAACATACCCAGAAGATACGGCAAATCTCTCTGCTGACGGGAAAATAAGTAGTTTATTACGTCTTCTGACAACTCCAAACCTCTTTCTTCAGCTTTCTGTTGAAGTAGTAATCGTTTTGCATCATCGGGTAAAGGCTGAATGGCATGGATCAACATCGCACTCAGTCTCGATTTCAAGTCTTGCAGTACAACTTCCAGCTGCTGCGGTGCTTTATCTCCGGCAATAATTAGAATCTTATTTTGCTCTTTAAAATGATTATAAAGATTAAAAAAGGCCGTTTCCCACTCTTTATTTCCCAGACAATGCTCCAGACCATCGAGACATACTGCATCGAAGGACAAAAGACCATCTACCATTGCAGGAACAAGTTGGGGGTTATCAAGCGGAAGATAAGCTACCAGTCGTTGTGGAAAGCATTCAGAATACTGGTGGATAAACCCCTGCAGTAAGTGCGTTCGACCGGTTCCCGCATTACCGTACAGATAGATAAATTCACTGTTTCCAGCTGCAACCGATTTGAGTAAATCAACCAGCTGACGGTTAGCTTCCTCCCCCCCAGCAATGAAGTTACTGAACGTTGCATCGGCTTTAATTTCTATGTCGAGAGGTAGTTGCTGCATAATACTGATGACAAAAGCTTTGATTCAATTAGCCTTTCTCAGCCACTCGCTCTTTTTCTTGGCGCTCAGACTTCACATCTTCACCCTGACTGCTGGCAGCTTGCCCTCGGTAATGAGATATACCAAGCCAGATATAATGTAACCCACTGATTATGCAGGTTAAAATTACTGCAAACTCCAGTCCGTCAAGGAACATTTCTGGGAGACTGAACCAGCCTAGATGGACCAGTACCAACAGAACCAGCAGGATGAGTAATGCTGTATTCCACTTAGAGATGAGGCTAGGTCGCATTTCATATGGGCCAACCAGATAATGGTAGCTGGTAGCTCCACCAACAATTAAAATATCTCGGCTGGTAGAAATCCAGAATAGTGTCCAGGAAATATGACCTTTCATCACTAACAACAATAAGGCGACAAATAAAAGAACTTTATCCGCCAACGGGTCAGTAATGGAGCCGAAGCGGGTTTGCCAGTTAAATCTCTTGGCAAGCAAACCATCCAAACCATCAGAAACACCCGCGATAAGAAATATTATCACTGCTGAGGTGTAGTCCTGATGCCATGTATAGTAGGCGAATGGTATAATCAGAACCACTCGCAGTAGCGTAATAATGTTTGGAAGTAAGTTTAAACCCATGTTTTTATTTAACTTATTTTTATATTAAGGCGTTTCCCAGATAAAGTGAAAATCACCCCTTAAACTGTCAATCGGCTCGAAGCCATAATTTGACCGCTGCAGATTATTCCCTAAAGTTATTGCTTCAATCAAGTTTTGTGGAGCAGTTAGTGATTCTACTTTAAATAAGACCGTGTCACCAGCAACTTCCACTGCACTGGCCGATTTTACCATGGCCAGAGAGTTTAGATATTTCTGCAAACCTGCAAATGATTCGAAATCTCTTAGGTTTTCTACGGATATAAATATTTCCTGGGCATGTTCAGATAAAACTACCGCTAACTTAGCCGACAATGAATCTGCAACTCGATTTACGGCAGCATTAATAGCTTCGAATGAAGTTCTGCCAACGGTTGAAAAGCGCTCGCTACGCCCCTGGTAAGTAAACAGCCAGCTCCCCTGCCACTGGCTGCTATTTCTAGAGAGACTGCCAGCAACCCAGTAATCTCTTGAGTAACGTTGGCTCGCTCTTTCCAGCGGACTCTCAAAACGGCCCCATACATCAGCAACCTCTAGTGCTGACTGGTCCTCAATGTCCATTAATGGCATTGTAATTGGCAGGCCACGCTTTTCAGCTGAAATATTTAAAGCCGCATTTATGAAGGCTACTTCATCACTAGCTATTTTCCGCAAGCCACTGGTCTCATAGGCAATCCAAAAGATACCCGATGGGCGGTCTTCCCCCCAGATTGGTTTCGAAGCCTGTTTGAGCAACCTTAGAATGGATGATTTATCAAATGTGCCCTTCAATAATAAAGGTTTTTCAAAAATCATTTGTTCCGCTGCAGATAGCTTTTGGTAAGAGTAGCGTCGAAGGTACTGCTCAGCATCCTCTACAGCATCACGAACCGTCGGAGAGCGTAACACATTTCGATCACCGCTTACGCGAATCAGAGTTTGCTCAAAGCTTTTCTTAATAGCCTGAGTTCTCAGCGCAGAAGACTGGCTGTCCACCGGCCAGGTCGCACTATATAAATCGGGCACCTGTTCCGCTTTACTGGGTTGACTGAATGCAACTGTTGCAGCAAGTACCATTAAGATCAGCTTTAAAAATTGAGCCATACCTTCAAAATCCTGATTCATATTGTCATGAGTTTATTTTCTGCGGCGGAGAATATCGCATTTTGAGAACGAATTCTGTGCTAATTATTTGAAAAAAGTGTAAAACTCACACTGAATAAGTGAATTGCTCGATATTTTATCGAGCTTTTCCCAATGACGCTAGACGCAAAACTAAATAATGAAATTTAATTACAGTGTGCCAGATGGCTGGTAGCCATACATCCAGATAATTTATACTGGCCACACTCCCAAAATAGGCAAAGAAATTACCGTGAATCAAAAAGAACACAAGCCTGCAACGGATACTAATTACAATATTCTTGAAAAGTCAGAAGTATTAATCGGTGAGCACACTATCGATAATGCCATTCAAAAGATAGCTGAACAGTTAAATCAATGTTATCAGCAGAGTCAGTTCAAAGGTGAAGTCATCTCTACATTTTGCATTATGAATGGCGGACTTTACTTTTCAGGGCAGCTCCTTAGATACCTAAACTTCCCTGTAAAGTTAAGTTTCTTACATGCTAGTCGCTACGGGGATAATACCCATGGCCAAAAACTAACTTGGACAGTTAAGCCAAAGGCTTCCGATATCGAACAGCAACACATTCTATTACTGGATGATATTTTTGATGAGGGGCTTACACTTGAGGCTATAGCAAAAGAATGTCAACAATTAGGTGCAAAATCAGTTTGCTCTACGGTTCTAGTCAATAAACAGCATGATCGCAAACCTAAAAGCGGTTTCAAACCAACATTCTCAGGGCTTGAGGTGGAAGATAGGTATATTTTTGGATGCGGAATGGACTACAAAGGCTTATGGAGAAACCTCCCTTCAATCTACGCTTTAAAAGCATAACACTTTGAAATTCTGCAAATTCATTTGAATTTTGAGGTTTCTATCACATTAAACTTGTACAATCTAAGAAATCCTTAATATCACTTGGTAGTATTAAGGTAATTCAGTTTTTATTCACTTAGACTGTATATACTGACATTACATTTTGGGGAAACACGAGGACATCAATAATGAAGCAGTTTACCTCTATTAAGAAAACTTTAACCGTAGCTACTCTAGCAGCATTGGTAGCATCAGGTTGTACCGTACTGGATCCATATACTGGTGAAGAAAAAACCAGTAACGCAGTTAAATATGGTGCTGGTGCAGCTGTAGTGTGCGGTTTGATTGGCGCAACAAAAAATAGTAAATACGCACGAAATGCAGCACTTGGCTGTGGTGCAATCGGAGCCGGTGTTGGCGCCTATATGGATCATCAGGAAGCAGAGCTACGTGAAGAGCTTGCTGGTACCGGTGTTGGCGTTAAGCGAAATGGCGATAAAATTCAGTTAATTATGCCTGGTGACATTACTTTTGAAACGGATCGTCACGACGTAAACGCAGACTTTTATCCAGTCCTAAACTCTGTTGCAAAGGTGCTATACAAGTACGTAGACACAGATCTTGAGGTGGCCGGCTTTACTGATTCGGTTGGTTCTGATGCTTACAATCAGGAGCTTTCTGAAAAGCGCGCCTCAAGCGTAGCAAGCTACCTACGTCAACGTGACATTCAGGCTGGCCGTCTACATGTGAAAGGTTTTGGTGAGCGCTATCCAATCGCTCCTAACGAAACAGCTCAGGGCCGTGCTCAAAACCGTCGCGTTGAGTTAACCATTATTCCTCAGGAGCCAAGCTAAATAGGGATACTCCTAAAGATAATGATAAAAGCGGCTTCGGCCGCTTTTTTATTGCTTGCTGCTTTCTATCATGGCTCGCTTCTAGTAAAATTGCCCCTTTAGATTAAAGCCACTAGTTTTAGGATTTTCAATGAGCGACAAAAAGTCACTAAGTTATAAAGACGCCGGGGTTGATATTGATGCGGGCAACGCATTAGTTGGCCGTATCAAAGACGTATGTAAGAAAACTCACCGCCCGGAAGTATTGGGTAACATTGGTGGTTTTGGCGCTTTGTTTGACCTTCCTCGTGGCTACGAAGAGCCTGCCCTGGTCGCTGGGACAGATGGAGTGGGTACTAAGCTTCGTCTGGCATTGGATTTAAATAAGCACGATACCGTGGGTATCGACCTGGTAGCCATGTGTGTGAATGATCTGATAGTACAAGGTGCCGAGCCTTTGTTCTTCCTTGATTACTACGCCACAGGAAAACTGGACGTTGATGTAGCTGCAGATGTGGTTACCGGTATAGCACATGGCTGTACGCAATCAGGCTGCTCTTTAATCGGAGGCGAAACAGCTGAAATGCCAGGCATGTATGAAGGCGACGACTATGACCTTGCTGGTTTCTGTGTCGGTATTGTCGATAAAAAGAAAATCATCGACGGTGGCAAAGTAAAATCTGGTGATGTATTACTAGGCTTAGCTTCCAGCGGCCCTCACTCTAACGGTTATTCGCTCATTCGCAAAATCCTAGAAGTTAGTGACTCGGACATTAACGCTGAATTTGACGAAGGTAGAACCTTGGGAGAGACACTGCTTGAGCCAACAAGAATTTACGTAAAGCCTCTACTTAGGTTGTTTAAAGAAGTGGAAGTTAAAGCACTTTCACATATTACGGGTGGCGGCTTGCAAGAAAACCTTCCTCGGGTTCTTCCAAAGCATGCAAAAGCGGTCATTAACACCAACGCCTGGAGTATGCCTAAAGTATTCCAGTGGTTACAACAGGAAGGTAACGTTGACCGTCTGGAAATGTACCGCACCTTCAACTGTGGTATTGGTATGGTATTAGTTGTCGGTAAAGATGATGCGGAACGCGCAAAAGACATGCTGGAAATGATGGGCGAAACGGTATATACCGTTGGGCATGTTGAAGCGAGAGCTGAAGACGAAGAATCTGTTGTACTGTAATCACTGAAAGGCTCAGCTTTGGCAAATACGTCTATAGAGTCGAGTCCGGCTCGAATCGTTGCACTTATCTCAGGAAGTGGCTCCAATCTGCAAGCATTAATTGATGCTGCAGAAATGGGAGCCATTAACGGCGAAATTGTTGCTGTCATCAGTAATAATCCTGATGTCCAGGGCTTAGAAAGAGCTGACAAAGCTGGCATACCTTCTTTGGTCGTAGATCACCGTAAGTTTGATGATCGTCAGGCTTTTGAAGCAGAGCTAAGCAAATCCATCAATCACTATTCCCCTGATCTTATCGTTCTGGCTGGATTTATGAGAATTCTAAATTCAGAGTTCGTTCAGCCATACGAAGGTAAGATGCTGAATATACACCCATCCTTATTGCCAAAATATAAAGGCTTGCATACACATAGGCGAGCGTTAGAGAATGGCGACAAGGAACATGGAGTCAGCGTGCACTTTGTGACCGCCGAGCTAGACGGTGGCCCAGTGATCGCTCAACGAAAAGTTAAGGTGGAAGACAGTGATACAGAAGAATCTCTACAATCAAAAGTTCGCCAGAAAGAACACCAACTCTATCCAGAAGTTGTCGCATGGTTCTGCAGCAAACGCCTTCAATACAAAAACGGCAAAGCCCTCTTCGACGGCCAAACGCTTTAGTCTATTTGCCCTTATTGCAGGCATTGTAGCGACCCTGACGACAACCTCAGCAAAAGCCACTGATACAACTCTTACCGCACTAAAGCCCTACTCCATTAAATATAAAGTCGTGCACGATGGTGACGATGTTGGTACGGCTTACCGAAAATTAACTGAGTTAAGTAATGGCCAATGGCAAATCGCCATGTCATCTGACATCAGTTATTACTTCCTGTCCGATGAACGCAAAGAAACCAGTCGCTTTGAAGTAAAAGGTAATCAAGTACTCCCTCTGGTTTATCAGCGTCTGGCAGAGACTAGCCTGAGATCTGATCGAAATATCGTACAGAATTTTGACTGGGACAATATGATTGAGCAAGGCACTTATCAGGATGATAAATGGACTCAGGCACTTCAGCCCGGCTATTTAGATCAGCTGACACAAATGCTCATCATTAGAGAACACTTGCTCACGCAGAAGCCTATTCCCGCGATCGATATCAGCTATCGTGGCAGTATCCGCCACCATGAATTCAAAGTGCTGGGGCAAGAAGTAATCCAGACAGGCAAAGGCCCTGTAGAAACCGCTAAAGTTCAGCTGAACGAGTCAAAGCGTGACCGTCAGACCAACTTTTGGTTCTCTCTGGAGCATAACATGCTGCCTATGCAGGTACAGCGAATCAAAGAAGGTGAAGAGCAGGCAAAACTGATTGCTGTGGACTGGTAATTAATTGAGCTAAAAGGAGTTTTTATGAATAAAGTTGTCGTAATAGTTATCTCTATGCTTATCGCTAGTGTGGCTTATGCAGGCAACGAGGACAGAGATGCGCTATCAGTCGATAAGGTGACGACTCAAGGAATAGACTTCCACTTTCCGAATGACGACAATATCCAGCCCGAAGAAAGTGACTTCGAAATTCTCAACTATGTCACCATGAGCAATGAATATGGGGAGCGCAAGGTCGTGGTAACTCTTGAGAACACCTCTACAGGAAATCGTATATTTTCTAACGAACAGATAATGGCACTTTATGCAAATGGCTCACGCCGGGTTGCTCACGAAAAAAGGATTGGCTTTAAAGGAAAGGAAGTTAAAACGCTAACCTTGAGCTTTCATATCAGTAAATACCCTATACTGAAAGTGTATACACGTCATTAAAAAGCTGGAAGCTGGTCTAATACCAGCTTCCTACTTGAGGTATTAAGTCTTAGGCAAAGTCACTCCGCGCTGCCCCTGGTACTTACCGCCACGGTCTTTATAAGACGTTTCGCAGATTTCATCTGACTCATAGAACAACATCTGAGCAACACCTTCGTTAGCGTAGATCTTTGCTGGAAGCGGTGTGGTGTTGGAGAACTCCAACGTTACGTGCCCTTCCCATTCTGGTTCTAACGGCGTAACGTTTACAATGATTCCGCATCGAGCATAAGTCGATTTGCCCAAACAGACAGTCAACACACTTCGAGGGATGCGGAAATACTCAACGGTACTGGCCAAAGCGAAAGAGTTCGGAGGAATAATACAAACATCGCTCTTAACATCAACAAAGCTGTTTTCGTCGAAGTTTTTCGGATCAACGACACTCGAATGGACATTGGTGAAAATTTTGAAATGATCCGAACAGCGTACATCATAGCCATAGCTTGAGGTACCGTAAGAAACTATCTTTTGATCATTGACATGACGAACCTGTCCCGGCTCATAAGGATCTATCATCCCCTCATTTTCCGCCATGCGACGGATCCACTTATCTGATTTTATGCTCATAATGTAATTACTCTATTTTTAATTTTATATTCCTACAATTCATTGCACCAAAATGTAAATTTTTGCCCTAGAACACGAAAGCGACGCATGGAGAGCAGGAGTGTATATGAAATACATGACTGCTTGAGTACGGAAAGCTGACAAAGTTATAGGGCAAAAAGGCCATTTTGCTATGTATTCTCTATCGATATAGACGGGAAGCTCACCTTAAAATCCTTCGATTCTAACGACAGTTTGGCTGCCATGCGTTGCGCAATATCAAGATATCGTTGAGTTACTTCCGACTCAGGCTCTTTCACCACTGTTGGCTCGCCGGCATCCGTCTGTTCACGAATATTCAGCGACAGGGGTAAGCTACCTAACAGCTCGACACCAATTTCTTTAGCCAAAGCATCACCACCACCCTGGCCGAAAATATGCTCTTCGTGACCACAGTTCGAACAGGTATGGGTTGCCATATTTTCTACCACACCCAGCACCGGAACGGAAACTTTATTGAACATGGTGACGGCTTTTCTGGCATCGGCCAGAGCAATATCCTGTGGAGTTGTTACAACTACTGAAGCTGTAACCGGAATCTTTTGTGCCATGGTCAGTTGAATATCTCCAGTACCAGGCGGCAAATCGATAATTAAATAGTCCAGATCCTTCCACTGGGTATCGTTAATCAATTGTTGCAGCGCCCCACTCGCCATCGGACCACGCCATACCATAGCCTGCTCAGGCTTGACCAGATAGCCAATCGACATCGACTGAAGACCAAGACTCTCAATCGGCATAATTGATTTCTTATCCAGTGTTTCCGGATTTTTACCCTGCGTTCCTAGCATGATAGGCATACTGGGGCCGTAAATATCGGCATCCAGGATGCCCACGTTCGCTCCTAAAGCACTTAAAGCCAGCGCCAGATTCACCGAAGTGGTCGACTTACCGACCCCACCCTTACCGGAAGCTACTGCAATAATGTTCTTAACATTGGGCATCGCCTGTACTTTAGCCGGATGAACATGAGCATCTACGCGCCAGCTGATGTCCAGCTTGTACGACAGAGAATCATCAAGCTTTGTAAGAAAATCCGTTAAATCCTGCTCAAGTTGCTGTTTGTATTGACCCAGGGGGAAACCAAGCTTTATAGAAATCCGTGCTTCACCGTCAGATAGTTCTATATTTTTCAGTGCCTTAGCTTCAACTAAGTCTTCTTTTAGCAGAGGATCGCGGTATTGAGATAGGTTTTCGCGGATTTGCTGTTCAGTTGCCATAAATTCCGTTAAACAATATTTTATTTAAGTGCCCAAAGTCTAAGTCTTTTACGGCATAAAACCAAGGTTTAACATGAATTAGTTAATGAAAAATCCAGCTAAAACAAGTAAGATTCACCGCTATAACTCTGACATTAGACAAAAGCTATCGAAGAACCGTTCATGACTGCAGAAAACCAAAACAAGCAACGTAAAATCTTAGTCACCAGTGCACTTCCATATGCCAATGGTGATATTCATATTGGCCACCTGCTGGAGTACGTACAAACCGACATCTGGGTACGTTTTCAGAAATCTCGTGGTCACCAATGTATTTATGTCTGCGCCGATGATACTCACGGTACGCCAGTCATGCTTCGTGCACAGAAAGAAGGTAAGACTCCTGAAGCCTTTATTCAGGAAAGTCACGCAGCACACGAAAAAGACTTTGCTGACGCTTTAATTGGTTTCGACAACTTCTACAGTACACACAGCGAAGAGTCTAAAGAGCTTACTCAAGGTATTTACCTGAAGCTTAAAGAGAATGGCCATATCAGCTCAAAAACGATTAATCAGCTGTATGATCCTGAAAAGAATATGTTCCTACCGGATCGCTTCGTTAAAGGTACCTGCCCGAAGTGTGATTCCGAGGATCAGTATGGCGATAACTGCGATAATTGTGGTGCGACTTACACACCAGCAGAATTAAAAAATCCTAAGTCGGCAGTTTCCGGTGCGACACCTGTACTAAAAGAATCAGAACACTTCTTCTTTGACCTCAAAGAATTTGAAGGCTTTCTACGCGACTGGCTAAGCACAGATAACCACGTACAGTCGGAAGTTCAGAATAAAATGAACGAATGGCTGGACGATTTACGTCAATGGGATATCTCACGTGACGCGCCTTACTTTGGCTGGGAGATTCCTGGCGAAGAAGGTAAATACTTTTATGTCTGGCTCGACGCCCCCATTGGCTACATGGCCAGCTTCAAAAACCTATGCGATAAACGCGATGATCTAAACTTTGATGACTTCTGGAGCAAGGATAGTGATGCCGAGGTATACCACTTTATCGGTAAAGACATTATCTATTTCCATACCCTGTTCTGGCCATCAGTTCTAAGTGGCGCAGGCTACCGTACTCCTAGTGCGGTATGGGCACACGGTTTTGTCACGGTGAATGGCAACAAAATGTCAAAATCCAAAGGGACGTTCATTAAGGCTAGAACTTACCTGGAACACTTCCGTCCTGAATTTCTGCGTTATTATTATGCAGCGAAATTATCCAGCCGTATTGATGACTTCGATTTAAACCTGGAAGATTTTGTACAACGCGTTAACTCCGATTTAGTCGGTAAGCTGGTTAATATCGCCAGTCGCTGCTCGGGCTTTATCACTAAACAGTTCGATGGCAAGCTGAGCGATACAGTGATAGAACCTGAATTAATGAACGAGTTCAGCAGTGCTTCTGAAGAACTCGCGCAGCATTACGAAAATCGTGAATTCGGTCGCGCCGTAAAGCAGATCATGGCACTGGCTGATAAAGCGAATGCTTACATTGCCAATGAAGAGCCATGGAAACTGGTGAAAAATGACGATACCAAAGAACGTGCTCATCAGGTGTGCAGCCTGGGCATCAATATGTTCAAAGTATTAACAACGTATCTTGCTCCTGTATTACCACAATTGGCAGGCAAAGTTCAGGATTTCCTGAAACTGGATAACCTTGACTGGTCTGCGTCACAGGAAGTACTAACAGATTATGAAATCAATAAGTTTAAACCCATGATGCAGCGCATCGACATGAAACAGGTCGAAGCCATGATTGAAGATTCAAAAGAAGATTTAGAGGCAGAAGTCCAGCTCGATGAAAAGAGCTTAGACGAACCACAACTTGACGATCCAATTAAAGATGAAATTCAATTCGGTGACTTCGATAAAATCGACCTTCGTATTGCGAAAATTGCCAAGGCTGAGCACGTTGAGGGTGCTGACAAACTACTGAAGCTTCAGCTGGACTTAGGTCAGGGCGTAACCAAGCAGGTATTTGCGGGCATTAAGTCTGCCTATAACCCGGAAGACCTTGAAGGCAAGCTCACCGTAATGGTGGCCAACCTGGCTCCGCGTAAAATGCGCTTTGGCCTTTCAGAGGGCATGGTATTGGCCGCTGGCCCGGGCGGTAAAGACCTATGGATTATGAATCCAGACGAAGGTGCGCAACCAGGCATGCGTGTAAAATAACCGAACCACAAATATAGACAGGATATTACTTTAATACCCTGTCTCACTCACACCCTAATTTCATAAATAAGAGCTAAATAAGCATGATTAATGACTCTACAGAACCGATGAAGCTTGAGGCTGAAACTGTCATTACAACTTTTGAAAACTACGGTGAGGCATGGGGCCTATATATTGGGCTAACCCTTCTGTTGGCAGGTCTTGTCTGGTTTAGCTTCAGAAAACAGCACTTCCTATTAAAGTGGCTTTTAACTTCGATAGTACTTGCTGGAGCCTTGTGCTTTGGTCATCCTGCCGAGGATGTTGAAACTTACTCTCCCCTAATACTTAATACTATGGTTGAGTTATTCGATGGGAACAAGGAACAATTTTTCAGCGATATTCAGTTCATCGCCATGATTTGGGGAATATTGTTTTTATTCGGTACGGCAGTATGGTTACTGATATGTTATTTGCGCAAGGGCAATAAAGAGGGTGCGCCTGCAAAGCAAAAAGAGAACCGAAGAGTAGAGCAAAAGGAATCAACTCAAGAAGAGCCTAAGGTCTCAGAGAGGAGTTCTGAGAAGAAACCCATAGAGCCAACCATCGGTGATGATGTTTAGAAAATATTAACTGAGCAAGGGCATAACTCTAAAAGAGCTATGCCCTTTATAATAAGAAAAATTTCTTAATACCCCGCTGCTTTAGCATTTGGTCGTCTTGGATCCGAACTGCCATAAATATAATCTTCTATCTGGATTGACTGAGTACTGCCCATGGTCCTTGAGTCGTAAAGTTCATAGCCTCTTTGTTTAAGTAATTCGCGAGTATCCTTGTTAATCGCGGGTTCGACGAAAACTCGATCCGGTAACCACTGATGATGAAATCTTGGAGTATGTGTGGCCTCAGCTACGTTCATACCATGGTCGACAAAGTTAACAACCATTTGTAATACGGTAGTGATGATACGACTACCGCCTGGGCTGCCAGTAACCAGCTTAAGTTGACCATCTTTGAACACCATGGCTGGTGTCATCGAGCTAAGCGGACGTTTACCAGCCTCGATAGCATTAGCCTCACCACCAATCAGTCCATAAGCATTAGGCGTTCCCGGTTTTGCTGAAAAGTCATCCATTTCATTATTCAATAAAATCCCAGTGCCTTCAGCAACAATGCCAGAGCCATAGGAGAAGTTCAGTGTATAAGTATTAGAAACAGCGTTGCCCCACTGGTCTACTACCGAAAAATGAGTTGTATCAGGGCTTTCATACTTTGGTGCCGTTCCTGCATTTATTTCAGTCGACGGAGTGATTTCTCCAATAGTTACTTTTTTAGCAATTGTTTCGGCGTATTTTTTACTCATCAACCAATCAAGCGGAACATCATAAAAGTTGGTATCGCCCAGATGCTTACTTCTATCGGCATAAGCATACTTCATAGCTTCAGACATAACGTTAATACTGTCTGCTGTGTTAACACCTAAGTCGGCTACAGGAAAATGCTCCAATACATTTAGCATTTGTATTAGATGAACTCCTCCAGAGCTTGCTGGTGGCATGGTGACAACCGTATGGTCTCGATACTGACCTGTTAATGGCTTACGAATCACAGGTTTATAATTGGCCAGGTCTTCGGTAGTGATAATGCCACCATTCTTTTTCATATCTGCAACGATAAGCTTGGCGATTTTACCCTGATAGAAAGCCTTAGCTCCTTCTTTCTGTAGAAGTTTTAACGTGGTCGCCAGGTCTTTTTGCTTCAGGAGGTCGCCCGTTTCATAGGGATCTCCTCCCTCTTTGAAGAAAACCTTAGCTGTAGCTGGAATTTTTTTCATATAGCTACTGCGGCGTTCAAGCTGGTTAGCCAGGTCCCAGTTGACCACAAAGCCTTCCTCAGCTAGCTGTATCGCTGGCTGTATAACCTCAGCCCAGTCCATAGTGCCGTACTGTTGTTGAGCTAAATATAAACCCGCTACAGTTCCCGGTACTCCAGCCGATAAACGACTAAAACGGGCTTTCTGTTTATCAACATTGCCATCACTATCCAAAAACAAGTTGCGATGAGCAGCTATAGGAGCTACTTCACGATAATCAATGGCTATGGTCTTACCTTGTTCCTTGAGGTGAACAAGCATAAAACCGCCACCACCCAGGTTGCCAGCACGCGGAAGCACCACGGCCAGAGCTAAACCGGTAGCCACGGCTGCATCTACGGCATTACCACCCCGCTTCAAAATATTGACGCCCACATCGCTGGCTATATGCTGCTGAGAGGCGACCATGCCGTGTTTTGCCACGACTGGATGATGAATACTTTCATAATCTATGATGGCTGGGCCTTCTTTAGCTTCCACGCTATAAATAAAAGTGCCCAAAACAAAGATAGAACTAGCAATAATACTTGATAGTAATTTCATAAATTAGTTGGTTGTTCTTAAAGTATGGAGACAGTCTACCCGTCATTAGCGTTTAGTAAAAGATGCACCTGATGAATTTCAAATTGATTCACATCAATGGTTCTTAAAGCTAGTCATCTTAAAATATACAACTTCAAAATAAACCGAACCAAAGTCATGCAAAAGCTTGAAGCTATCCGCCAACAGATTGATAAACTTGATCTTAAGCTACTGGAAATTATAGCTAAACGTTCCACTGAGATTGATAAAATAAACAAAATTAAACAAGCAGAAAGACAAGAGGCTTTTGATCCTAACCGTGAGCAGGAAATTTTGAACCGCTTACACAAACATAATAAATCCTTATACAACTCGGCTGAAATTGGTTCTATTTATAAAGCAATTTTTAAAGCGAGCATCATGCTTCAGCATCGCCTGAGAGAAAAGGTAGAAAATTAATATGGATCTTGTATGCCCTGCTGGTAATTTCCAGTCCCTAAAAAAAGCTGTCGATAATGGTGCTAATGCTGTTTATATCGGAATGAGAAATGAAACCAACGCCCGACATTTCGCAGGCTTAAATTTTGCTGTGAAAGATATCACTCAAGCCATTGACTATGCCCATAACAATCAATGTAAAGTTTACTGCGCCATCAATACCTACCCACGGCAAGACAAATGGAGGCTGTGGACGCAAGCAGTTGATCAAGCAATGGATCTCGGAATCGACAGCCTGATTGTCGCTGACTGTGGGGTGATGGACTATATACGACAGAAGTCAGACACTTTCCCCATTCACCTCTCGGTTCAGGCATCAGCTACTAACCTGGAATCTCTAAACTTTTATTATCAGAATTTTGATATACGTCGAGCAGTGCTACCTAGAGTTCTGTCGCTGGCTCAAGTCACTCAGTTAGCAAAAAAATCCCCGGTTGAGATAGAAGTATTTGGCTTTGGTAGTTTATGCATTATGGCCGAGGGTCGGTGCTACCTATCTTCCTATATGACAGGTGAATCGCCGAACACTCAAGGTGTCTGCTCACCTTCATCCCATGTGCGCTGGGATGAAAAGGACGGTGTATTACAGTCTCGACTTAATAATTTACTGATTGATCAATATGAGCCCCATGAAAATGCCGGTTACCCAACCTTATGCAAAGGTCGATTCGAGATTGAAGGAAACGTTGAGTATGCCTTGGAAGAACCAACAAGCCTGAATACCATGGATATCTTACCCGAACTTTCCTCAGCGGGAGTAGCGGCAATTAAAATTGAAGGTAGACAACGTAGTCCTGCCTATGTCGCCACTGTGACGGATATCTGGCGACGGGCAATTGATGCTGCAAACGGAAAAGCAGTAAACACAACAGAGGCTGATCGTAATAAACTTTCCAGCTTATCTGAAGGGAGGCAAACCACCATTGGCGCTTACGAGCGCAGCTGGCAATAATAAAGGTAATAGTAATGAAGACCTCTCTTGCCTCAGTTCCTTACTACTGGAGTAAGGAAGAATATCAAAACTTTTATGCGGAAGTTGCCCAAACCGAGATTGATATCGTTTACCTTGGGGAAACCGTCTGCTCGAAACGTCGTAGCATGAAACTACAGGACTGGCTTTACGTTGCCGACAATCTTTCTAGTGCTGGCAAAGAAGTATACCTTTCTACTTTGTCACTTATGGAAGCAGAGTCAGAGTTAAGCTACCTACGCAACCTGGTCAAAAAGAGTGAACTGCCTATCGAAGCCAACGACATGTCGGCTATTCAGATTGCAAACACTTTTAAACGCTCCTTTGCCGCGGGCAATCCAATTAATATCTACAACAGCCAAACTTTAAAAAGACTCCATAGTCTGGGAATGAACCGTTGGAATATTCCTGTCGAGCTAGGACGGGAAGATATCGCTCCAGTCACACCGAAGGCAAAAGAGTTAGGCATTGAACTGGAGTATCAAGTGTTCGGAAGAATGCCGTTGGCCTATTCAGCGCGTTGCTTTACCGCGAGACATCATAACCTTCCGAAAGATAATTGCCAGTTTAAGTGCTCCGAAGATATAGAAGGCATTTTAGTCAATACTCGTGAAGGTGATAGTTTTGCTCAAATCAACGGCATACAGACCCAGTCAGCGAAAGTCAGCAACCTGCTTAATCACTGGCAAAACCTCGAGCAAAACGGTATTGATATAGCGCGAATAGTACCGGTATCTCCTCCCGATACCATTGAGGTTGTGAACTGCCTAACTCAGGCAATTAGAAATAACAATAAAAAGGCAGGGTTCGAACCTCATGATAACGAAAAAAGTAGACGAGAATACTGTAACGGCTATTGGTTCCAGTTAGCTGGTTTAGAAATGGTCGAAGCTACTTAGAAATAATAAGATGACATAAAAAGTAAAAAAGCATACACCAGCTTAACCAGCTAACACCTTCAACTACCTTTTAAAGTCCGAGCGTAGACTGACATTATCTGACGAACAATATTTGGAATAACTTCAGACGGTAAAGTATCCAGAGTATTTTTAACATGATGTGCCAGCTCCGTATCCCCTCTTATGCTCAGCTTTCTCTGAAAAAATAAAGTATCAGGATCGACGGTCTGCTGCATTAGTTCGATAGCACAAAGTGTATCGATAGACAGTGTAGCATCATATCTGTATTCCTGATTTTTCGTGCCATTGAGGAGGTCGTAACAACAAAGGCGAGATGATGAATAGCCAATGATCACAATAAGTCTGGCATCCTTGATTTCAATAGCCAGTTGCCTGCCTTCTAAATATTTAAATTCCTGACCTGTTAACTGTGGCAGTAACCGATTATTTAATACCCATTGTATAAGCCTGACATTGACACCCTTTGGTAATGTTGTAACAAGCTGCCCAAGGTTCTTTGGCTGGAGTATCTGTTGACCAATCTCCTGTATAAAGACAGTCGGTTTATTTATTAGCTTTGCTGTGTTCATGGGAATTCATTTATGAAATAAAATGAATGCTAGCAAATCAGGTGACGCATAGCGCATGACTTGGATCATTGATAATGAATAAAGCAAGCTACGGTTTATATGAGGTTGTTTCAACCCCAGCTATCTAGCATAATATAGGGACTGAAGAGACCTATTTAGATTTTACAAAAGTCTAACGAAAACAAACCGTTAAGGCACACACTATTCATGGGCGATTATTTACTGCTCTTTGTTGGAACTGTTTTAGTTAATAACTTTGTGTTGGTAAAGTTTTTAGGCTTATGTCCGTTCATGGGCGTATCCGGAAAACTTGAGACAGCCATTGGTATGTCTGTGGCAACAACTTTTGTATTAACGTTAGCCTCAGCATTGAGTTATATCGTAAATACCTACATATTAGCGCCCATGGGAATGGAGTATTTACAAACTCTATCATTTATTCTTGTTATTGCCGTTATGGTGCAATTAACAGAAATGATCATTCATAAAACCAGTCCAATTTTATATCGTTTGCTTGGTATTTTCTTGCCACTAATTACAACCAATTGTGCAGTTCTAGGTGTCGCTCTTCTAAACGTAAATGAGCAACATAACTTTATTGAGTCGGTTATTTATGGCTTTGGCGCAGCTGTTGGCTTTTCATTGGTACTGATACTATTCGCTGCCATGAGAGAGAGGCTGGCTGCAGCTGATGTTCCGGTTCCTTTTAAAGGCGCATCAATCGCCATGATAACCGCTGGCTTGATGTCGCTGGCCTTCATGGGCTTTTCCGGACTGGTTAAACTGTAGGCTTATTATGGACTTAATAACCGCAGTCATTATTCTTGCAATTTTAGGCTTAGTTTTTGGAGCAGTTCTCGGCTTTGCTTCAATCAAGTTTAAAGTTGAAGGCGATCCTATCGTCGAACAGATTGACGATATTTTGCCACAAACCCAGTGTGGTCAATGCGGTTATCCTGGCTGTAAACCCTATGCTGAAGCAATTGCCCAAGGCGACGAAATCAACAAGTGCCCACCCGGCGGTGAAGCTGGTGTTAAAGCTTTAGCAGAATTATTAGGCAGAGAGGTCATTCCGCTGGACGAAGAGCGCGGTGAAGAAAAGCCTCCTAGTGTGGCCTACATTCGTGAAGATGAGTGCATCGGCTGCACAAAGTGTATTCAGGCATGTCCTGTAGATGCGATACTTGGTGCTCCAAAACTCATGCATACCGTCATCATTGATGAGTGCACCGGGTGTGATCTCTGTGTCGAGCCTTGCCCCGTCGACTGTATTGATATGGTTGAGTTACCACAGACCATTGCCAACTGGAAATGGAAGCAACCAGAGCAAATGATACCGGTCAAACAGTTGGAGGCTCATTGATGGAACGCTCAAACTTTGCCTCAGAAATACCGATCTTTGAAATACCGGGGGGAGTTCACCCTGAAGAACATAAAACCCGCTCTAACCAAGCAGATATTAGAACATTATCGCTACCTGATGAGCTCATAATTAATATCAAAGGACAGGCTGGCAACCGCTCAATACCTGTAGTCGAGGTTGGGGACACAGTGCTTAAAGGTCAAATGATTGCTGAGTGTGATGGTATTTTCAGTAGTTACCAGCATGCACCAACATCAGGAACTATCGTAGCAATAGAAGACCGCACCATTGCTCATCCCTCTGGCCTGAGTGATCAATGCATCATCATTCAGCCAGACGGTAAAGATAAATGGTGTCAGCTAACTCCGGTTAGAGACTTTGACCAGTTGAGCCGGGAAGAAATGTTAGCAACTATTTTTGAAAGTGGCATTGTCGGACTAGGTGGAGCCTCATTCCCTGCTCACATTAAGCTAAAGCGTGAGTCAGGTATACATACTCTGATCATTAACGCAGCGGAATGCGAACCCTATATTACGTGTGATGACAGACTTTTGCGGGAACACTCAAGAGAAGTTCTGAAAGGCGCAGAAGTTATTAGCAAGCTATACTCTGATATCGATATTGTTGTCGGTATTGAAGACAATAAGCCCTCGGCAATTGATGCGTTGGTATCGGCTCGAAAAGAGCTCGGCTTTTCAAATATAAAGATTGCTGTAGTCCCTACAAAGTATCCTAGTGGGGGCGAAAAGCAACTCATTCAAATTATCACTGGCAAGGAAGTCCCTCATGGAAAGCTTCCCGCAGATCTTGGCCTGGTGATGCATAACGTAGGTACCTGTTTCGCAATCTATGAGACCTTTTATTTGGGCAAGCCTTTAATTCAAAGGTTAGTCACGTTAACAGGGGATGCTTGTAAAGAGCCAGGAAATTACTGGGTGCCTTTTGGTACACCGGTATCACATATCATCAATCAGACCCATGCTGAATCACCCAAACGAATAATTATGGGTGGTCCTATGATGGGTTATGAATTACCCAGCACTGAGGTTGGCATTGTTAAAGCAACTAACTGTATTATCATGTCGGCGGAGGGCGAGCTAGGCTTCGATAACCCCACCCTGCCCTGCATCCGATGTGGAGCCTGTATGGATGCCTGTCCTGCATCTCTATTACCTCAGCAGCTATATTGGCACGCGCAAGCTGATGAGTTTGATAAAGCGGAAGAGTACGATCTATTTGACTGTATTGAGTGCGGAGCTTGCGCCTATGTTTGTCCAAGTCATATTCCCCTTGTTCAATACTACCGCTACGCAAAATCAAGTATAAAAAATAACCGAATCGAAAAAACTAAGGCTGAAAAAGCTCGCCAGCGACATGAAGCGCGTCAGGAGCGACTGGAGCGTGTAAAACGCGAGAAAGCGGAGCGACACCGTAAAGCGGCAGAAGCTCGCAAAAAAGCAGCCCAAAAAGCAGGCAAAAAAGATGAAAAAAAAGCGGCGGTTCAAGCCGCTTTAGAGCGAGTCAAGGCAAAGAAAAAAGCTCAGGAAAATAAAGACGATAACAAACCAGCCACAGGGGAAGAAAAATGAGCGTACTATCATCACCCTTTGCCAAGAAACCAAATACAGTAACCCAGCTTATGCTGTGGGTTGTGCTAGCAACGCTACCGGGAGTTTTCGCTCTTGTATTTTTCTTTGGTGTCGGCGTTATTGTGAACCTTTTTATTGCATGCAGCACAGCTTTAATTACAGAGAGTATTATTTTAAAACTTCGTCAACGCCCAGTCGCACCGATACTATGGGACGGAAGCGCATTCGTAACTGCATGGCTTCTGGCGTTAGCCCTACCTCCTCTGCTGCCGTGGTGGATGACTGTGCTGGGAACCTCTTTTGCCATCGTCTTTGCCAAGCATGTTTATGGTGGACTGGGAAATAATATCTTTAATCCAGCAATGGTTGGGTATGTTCTGCTACTTATTTCATTCCCCCTGGAGATGACCACATGGCTACCACCTCAGGAATTAGCAGCTCACCCGGTTGGGGTCGTTGAAACCGTAGGTATTATATTCTCTGGACAAGGCTCTAATACAGCAACCATCGATATGCTTAAACAGGGTGTCGATGGATATACCATGGCAACACCGCTGGATCATATAAAGACGCAACTGGCACAAGGCTACCGCCTACCGGAAGCCGAAACGGCACCCATTATTAAAGGGTTATCAGGAGTGGGATGGCAATGGGTAAATCTTGGTTTTTTAGTCGGTGGTTTGGTATTAATGTTTAAAAAAGTCATCGGTTGGCAAATACCCATTGGAGTTTTGCTGGGAATGGGCCTCATCTCCCTACCTCTATTTTTCGCTAATAGTGACGAATATCTATTCCCGATGTTTCATGGCTTTGCTGGAGCCACTATGCTGGGAGCATTTTTTATCGCCACCGATCCTGTGACCGCTTCCACCACCCCCAAAGGCAGATGGATTTTTGGTTTAGGGATTGGCGCCATTACAGTTTTAATTAGAACCTTTGGTGGATACCCTGACGCCATTGCTTTCGCCGTTCTACTAATGAATATGGCAGTACCAATGATCGATTACTACACCAAACCAAGAACCTATGGCCATGCAAGAAATGCTAAGGAGTCCAGCTGATGATAACCAAAGTCATTAGCAAGAATGGACTAATACTTGCCGCATTTGCAGGGGTATGTGTTGGTCTAATCGCAGTAACCTACTTTATTACCCGCGATACTATCAATAATGAAATGAGGGCTGCGCTGGCAAGAACCCTAGACCAGCTGGTTCCGGCTTCGGCTTATGACAATGATGTGCATCACGACTGTACACTTATTCCTGTTGGTTCAAGCCTTGGTAACAGCTCTCCACTGGAAGTATACCGAATGAGGAAGGAACAAAGCCCTGTGGCATTGGTGATGGAGACTATTGCCCCCAATGGCTACAGCGGTAAAATAAGCCTGGTTGTGGGAATTTACAACGATGGAACTCTAGCTGGTGTCCGAGCAACCGATCACAAAGAAACACCGGGACTCGGTGACAAAATTGACGTAAAGAAAAGCGATTGGATATTAGGATTTGAAGGTCTTTCGCTGAATAACCCTCCCCTGGAACAATGGAAGGTCAAGAAAGATGGTGGCGTATTCGATGCCTTTACGGGAGCGACTATTACACCAAGAGCAGTCATAGAACAGGTCAGCCAAACCCTTCTCTATTTTGAAGAGCACCGAGAGGAGCTATTTCAATCTCCAACTAACTGTGGTGAAGGCGACGTAGCAGAAAACGCTGGAGCCAAATCATGAGTGATATAGAAAGTAAAACCATCATTAAAAATGGCTTATGGGACAATAACCCAGCTCTGGTTCAGTTGCTCGGCCTCTGTCCACTACTGGCTGTCAGCAATACCTTTATTAACGGCCTTGGACTGGGTCTTGCCACGCTTCTTGTATTGGCAGGCTCAAATGCTTCTGTCTCACTAGTAAGAAACTACATCCCAAAGGATATTCGTATTCCTATTTTTGTGATGATGATCGCCAGTTTTGTGACCAATATTGGTCTTCTAATGCATGCATTTACCTACGACCTCTACCTCAGTCTGGGGATCTTTATACCGCTAATTGTCACAAACTGCGCCATTATTGGTCGCGCAGAGGCTTTTGCTTCTAAAAATACATTCTTCCCTTCTTTACTTGACGGCATCATGCAAGGTTTAGGTTTTACAGCCGTACTATGTACCCTTGGGGCTTTACGCGAAATGATCGGTCAGGGAACCTTATTCTCTGGTGCTGAGCAGCTTCTTGGGGGGTGGGCAACTTCACTGGAGATATCTTTTTACCTGACGGATGCGAAATTCTTATTCGCTATTTTACCTCCAGGTGCTTTTGTTGCTCTTGGTATCTTGATTGCGCTGAAAAACATTATAGACTCCAGAGCAGCTGAAAAAGTGAAACATAGAACGAATAACCAGAATATCAGTGGAGAAGTTGTTACCAATGAATAAAGCTAAGCGACAGGAAATTTTTGAAAGACTACGAGAGCATAACCCAAACCCTGAAACTGAACTTGAGTACAACTCAACATTTGAGTTACTGATAGCGGTTATTTTGTCTGCACAGGCTACAGATGTTGGAGTTAATAAGGCAACAAGAAAACTTTTTCCCGTTGCTAACACTCCTGAAAAGATTTATGCCTTAGGTGAAGACGGGCTTAAAGAGTATATAAAAACTATTGGCCTTTTTAACAGCAAAGCCAAAAATGTCATTTCCTGCTGTAAAGATCTCATCGAAAAGCACAACTCTGTTGTTCCTGATACTCGAAAAGAACTAGAGGCTCTGGCTGGCGTTGGCCGAAAAACAGCAAACGTTGTCCTCAATACCGCATTCAGATTACCTGCTATGGCTGTTGATACTCACATTTTTAGAGTCTCAAACCGTACTAAAATTGCTCCTGGCAAAACGGTCCGCAAGGTCGAAGAAGCACTCTTAAAATTTGTACCCAAGGAGTTCCTCCTTGACGCCCATCATTGGCTTATCCTTCATGGACGTTATACCTGCACTGCCCGAAAACCACGCTGTGGTTCATGTATTATTGAAGATTTATGCGAATATAAAGATAAAACCAGTGAATAGCTTTTGGTTATAAAGCTCCTCTTATCAGCTGACCAAATTTTGACCAAAAAGTGATATTTCCCCCAGTTTTGTTATACTCTAGCGCGGTATAATCAGGTTAACTATGAATTTAATACGCACTTAATTCATCCTGCGTCACTTAAGTTAGTCATACCGCAGTAACCGGAATATAGTTCTATTTTATAAAAATTAGGAACAGGAAATCACAATGATGAGAAAAATGCTATTGGGGGTAGGCTTCTTGATATGGACTCAAGTAGCAATAGCAAGCAGACCCTATGTCGAATATGAGTATCAATATACTCAGCCTAATGGTGATGTTGTGACTATCATCGCAAATGGTGATGACTATTTTGCAGAGCAACATGCCGTAACTGGTGAACTGGTCATTTACGATGAAACCGTTGGAGGCATGGTCTACGCAACGGTTAATGAAGAACGCACTCAACTTATATCGACTGGTGAACTAGTTCAGCCTGCCGACTTTGAAACTTTAGGCAATCGGTATATCCGACGTCGAGGACTTTCGACAGATACTAAAGAGGAAGAGTCAACTGAAAGTCAGGAGCAGAAGCTGGGATCAGAAACTGAGCAGCAAAGCGTCAGTTTACTGACACCAATGCAGCAAGCTAAACAAAGGGCTTCGCTTGCTTCGGGCAACGTAAGAGGCTTAACCATTATCATCCAATTCCCAGATGAGCCTGCCACGCTCTCTCGTTCGCAGGTGGATAACTACTTGAATGATCTGAACTACAATGAGTTTGGTAATGACACTTCCATTCGCGGATACTTCCAGTCGGTATCAGGCGGACAGTTAGATTATACCAATACCGTTACCCGTTATTACACAGCAGAACATAAGAAGTCGTATTACACAGACGACGACTATCAGTCACATATAAAGTCTCGTGAGTTGATTACAGAAGCGTTAAGTTGGCTTGAAAATACAGAAGGATTCGACTTTTCCACACTAACAACGGACGCAAACGGATACATCATGGGCTTAAACATTCTATACTCTGGTGCCACAGACAGTGCATGGTCCAGAGGTCTTTGGCCACATATGGGTCGACTACAACCAACCTTCTGCGCGGATAATGTCTGTACTGACCGCTACCAGATTTCAAATATGGGAAATGAGCTTAAAATTGGAGTTTTTGCTCATGAAACAGGTCATTTACTGGCACGCTGGCCAGATTTATATGATTACGATGGCTCATCTTTTGGTTCAGCAGGCGCTTTTGACTTAATGGGATTAGGCTCTGTCGGCACGGACACTATTAAAAATCCTGTACCTCCAAACGGCTTTTTCCGTTACCTGGCAGGTTGGGATACTGTTATTGAACTTAATCCAGAACTTAACGCCGACGCCCCACAAGGAGAGTTAAGCCATACCTCTGAAAGCCACTCACTATATCGCTGGACTAACCCAGCTCGTCAGGAAGAAGCTTTTTATATTGAAAATATCCACCAAAGTGGGCAAAACGAGCTACAGCCTGACTCTGGCCTGGCTATCTGGCATATAGATCCGGATGGTGATAATAACAACGAATGGCTTCCTTACGTTCAGCTTGAGCATGCGGATGGTAGTCGAGACCCTGAAAACAAGGTCAACTCAGGTGATGCTACAGACTTATTCGACACAGGCTCTTTCGAGCTGACTGTCCCTAACAGTGAAGAAATCGGTGGGACTAACTCGACCTGGTCCACTGGAGCAGACTCTGGTTTAGCTATCAAAGACATAAATGCTCTAGGTGTGACCGCGTATTTTAATGTTGGAGAAGAAGACCCGAGGACGGAAAGTTTCCACTATGGATACCTATACCACCGCGAAATACAAATTCAGCCAAACGGAAGCTGGTTTTATTATGAAGGCGGCACCATTGATCTTGAACTGTTGGGCCCTGGTTACTCTGACTTTGATATGAGGTTGGAGCGTTGGAATGGCTATGGATGGGAACTCGTAGGGATATCTCAGTCCTACAGTTCAGAAGAATCTATAAGTTACGAAGCCAGTGCCGGGTACTACAGGGTTAGAGTCTACTCTTACTATGGATCAGGTTATTATCAACTTAAGATAACTAAATAATCTGTATCACATAAATAAAAGCCCGCTCAGTACGGGCTTTTACTTAACTCAGAAATATACAGGCTCAAGAAACAAAAAATGCCGCTAAAAGCGGCACTTTTTAAATCTGGTAGTAGGCAAGCTAGGCAACTAATATTCCCTCTCTTCTTGCGCAACAAAACTCTATAGTGGTTGCGAGTGGATTACTCGGGCTATCCTGCCCTCGCCCTTCGGAACAGCTTCGCTGTTAAAAATCGTTCCCGACGATTTTTTCGGAACCACCTCGGTGGTTCGAGCCATAACCTTGAGACACAAAAAATGCCGCATAAAGCGGCATTCTTTTGAATCTGGTAGTCGCGAGTGGATTCGAACCACCGACCCCCACCATGTCAAGGTGGTGCTCTAACCAACTGAGCTACGCGACTATTTTGAGTGCGGGAATTCTACCACAACCTTTACGTCTTGCAAGCAAAAATTATTTAGTTATCGAACTATAAAAACCTATATCGCAAAGCTATTGTCCTACCTGATAATAAAGTAAATTAGCATTATTAATTGCCGACTTTAAAGGGTTATCATTTCATGTTTATTTTATGAAATCTGGCAATTCATAAGAAATATATAGTTTAGAACTTTAACACATTGACGATGGAGACTAAGTATCTCTGCGTTTTGTCATACTTATAACATTCTCATTTGAACGAGGGGCTGCCTCACAAAGCAGGTCAGAGAACTCCTCTGAAGGACTGAAGTCCGTCGGTAAAGTTCTCAGTACTTCACGGATTACTGAATAATCCTTATGCAGGTAGGCTTCTTTAAGTTTACTTAAATAATTCTCAAGCTCCTTCCAGGGTAAATAACGCTCTGTGGCTGTCATAATTCGAGGGTGAACCGTACCTTCCACATTTGATCCAACCAGAAGCTCCTCAAAGAGTTTCTCACCTGGTCTTAAGCCAGTATACTTTATACTGATTTCGCCATCGGGATTCTCTTTATTTTTTAATTCAAGCCCCATCAGCAATATAAGCTTCTCAGCAAGCTCAACAATTTTCACGGGCTCTCCCATATCCAGGACAAACACATCCCCTCCTTTAGCCATTGCTCCCGCCTGAATAACAAGCTGAGCAGCTTCGGGTATAGTCATAAAATAACGAGTTATATCGGGATGAGTAACAGTCAGAGGACCACCATTCCTAATTTGCTTTTTAAATAAAGGAACTACTGAGCCTGATGATCCGAGGACATTTCCAAACCGTACAATAGAAAAGCGAATATTTGATTCCGTCGAACCTAATCCTTGAAGCACTAATTCAGCCACCCTCTTGGTCGCACCCATAACGTTTGTTGGACGTACAGCTTTGTCTGTCGATATCAGTACAAAACTTTTTACTCCAGCATCAACTGCTGCCATTGCTGCATTTAAAGTTCCAAAAATATTATTGTTGATACCTTCGAGAACATTAAGCTCGACCATAGGGACATGTTTGTATGCAGCAGCGTGATATATTGTATCAACTTCGAAATGGTTCATTACCGACTGAAGTCGAAACCTGTCACAAACGGAACCTAGAACTGGCTTTACCTTACTATCGAGAGAGTTACTATCACAGATTATTCGAAGTTCTTGCTCAACTGCATAAAGATTATATTCTGATATCTCATATAAAACTAAGACCGAAGGCTTTAGGTTTACTATCTGACGGCATAACTCTGCTCCAATAGATCCTCCCGCACCTGTTACCATGACAACGTTATTTCGTATGTCTTTTTCAAGTAACTCCTGAACTGGAGGAACAGGATCCCTTCCTAATAAGTCTTCAATATCAACATTCTGGAATTCATCAATCTTCATTTTCCCAGAAACAATATCAGTCATTCCCGGAATGGTCTGAACTGCAACTCCGGCTTTTTCAACTTTATTGATTATACTTTTCCTCTCGGCCCTAGAAATACTTGGGACAGCCAGTAATACCCTGTCTATACTCTTCTCTGAAACCAGCTCTTTTAGTTTTGAAGAATTATAGATCTTAATACCTTGTATTGAGGCACCCTCCAAGCTTTTATCATCATCGATGAAGGCCATGGGGAAATACTCCCCACCACTCATTAAGGATGTTGCCAGTTGTCGACCTGCAGAGCCCGCACCATAAATAAGAACATGCTTTTTATTTGTATTAAGTCGACTACTGAAATAAGAGGTAATTATCAGCCTGAGTCCACCCAAGGTAGTACATAGCAAGAGAGAAAAAATGATTGATGTTGCCAAGCCGGCATAGGCGGTGGATAAGACTAAGCCGCTGACAAAACATAGAATACCTGCCAGCAGAGAGCTTGTTGCCGTAGTTACTAAGACATTCAGACTAACGAAACGCGTCACTTCCCGGTATAAGTTAAAAATATATAACAAGATGATCGAACCGGACAGTACGATGGCATAGTGTGAAATATCTAAAATACCAACATTAAATATAATGTTATTTCTTGATAAGCCAACAGAGAGGTAGTATGAAATAGATATCAAAAGAACATCTAGAAAAAAAAGGATAGATTTTTTGGTTGAGCGTTCTAAAGTAAAGGCCTTGTCAAATATTAACTCTATAAAATTTCTCATACAATCTCGCCTTTATATATTGGAAAAGCCAATACTTTTACGCTAATTGATTCAGTCACTTATTACCCTATCACCCTGCCCCTTACCTAGGAGCGTAAATGTTATATATTTAAAGTAAGTCCTAACATTTAAACTTGAAAGCATTCTAGCATCAATTTCCGCAAGCTTTTTAGGCGTAGACATATCTACTCCTTTAATTTGTCCTAAACCTGTAATACCCGGGCGATAATCAAACACAGCAAGCTGGTCGCGCTCACTAATTAGCTCCTCTTGATTAAACAGACAAGGGCGTGGTCCAACAATGCTCATATTACCTTGCAGAACGTTAATAAGCTGAGGAACCTCATCCAGCTTAGTTTTACGCAAAAAGGCACCGAAAGGCGTTATTAAGCTAGATTGAACCAGGTGGCTTGCTACAGATGGAGCTTCTACACTCATTGTTCTAAACTTCAACAGAGTAAACTTTTTTTTATGCCTGCCAACTCTGGTTTGTTTGAAAATTGGTGACCCAGTATCAAAAAAACCAATAATTACAATAACTAATAATAGTGGGCTCAAAATTAGAAGTCCTACTACCGATAGGATGATATCAATTATGCGAATCACAAACGTAGGCCCCTTAGTCATTATTAAGCTTAAAAATACCAATATTCATCACTAACATTGAAAGAAATCTGACGGTTTTTCAAGCGGTTCCCACAGGAGGTCATCCTTTATCTTTTTATTGCTGATATTGATTGGGCAGAAAACCTGACTATATAGCATCCGTTTTCCAACCAGTGCCAATAGAAGTTTCATAAAGGGCTTGGGGATAGGAATGAGGAAGCACCCGTTGCCCGAACCTCTCCTGTAATAATTACATAACTCTCTTGCAGACACTCCGCTATCATCTGCGACATTATAAATTTTATTTTTGGCGGCAGAATGGTAGGAGCATTTTAGAATAGCAGAAACCAAATTATTAACACTAACCATTGTTCTCTTTTCATTCGCTAAACCTAAAGGAAGCGGTAATCTTTTCCTACATATATTTTGTAACCTCTGCAAGTTACCCGGAGCACCTTCGCCATATACCAGTGACGGTCTAAGAATAACAAACTCCATATTGTTATCTAAGCAAAGTTGTTTAATTAACTCTTCACCTTCCAGCTTGGTTTTAGCATAGTCTACAACCGGGTTTAGATCATGCCCCTCTGAGATAACTTCTGGTGAACCATACACACCATACACGCCAATTGTGCTGATATAAATAAAACGGGATACCTTGGCCTGTAAAGCCTTGTCGAACATCTCTTTAGTATAAGCAACATTTGCTTCATAGAATTGAGCGTAGCTTGACTGGCTGTTTGCGCTTTGATTATGAGCCATCCCAGCTAAGTGGATCATACAGTCAAAATGCTCATTGTTGATGGTATCGCTTCGAATCATAGGCGCACTGTTTTTGTCGGAGGAATTATTATGGGCTATGCATTTGTAGTTAATCCCAAGATCATCCAATGCTTTCACGAGGTGATTTCCTACAAACCCGCGAGAGCCGGTGATAAGAGCTGTTTTTGTTTTTAACAATTGAACTTCAGATTTTGGTATATTCAAATACACTCAGTTTACCTCTGGCTCACGACGACCACTTACAGCCACTTTCTGCAGAAAGCTTTCTACATTATCTTCTCTTATAAAGCACTTTTTGATGATAGCTTTATTTTTGCCAGAGAGGGAGTTATTCAAACTATTACGGGTAATAATATTAATGGCATTAACTATTTCATTAGCATTGTTAGGCTCAATAACAGTGTTATTTTCAAATTTGGCTAAAACTTCTTTCGCCTCACCATGGCCGCCATACAATACATACTTACCTGTCGATAGATATTCGTATAGCTTAGAAGGCATAGCTCCAGAAAATTTCTCATCCAGCTGTGCAAATAATATATCCGTTTCGCCATAATAAGCTATGGTCTTATCCCAGGTTACCCTACCGGTAAAAGTAACATTACTGATCCCCTTACTCTTACAATATGATTCAACTCTTCCCCTATCATTACCATCGCCCACTATCATAAAGCTAACGTTAGGCAACATTTCTGCGGCATCGATAAGTACTGTAAGATTTTGTGCGATACCGATATTACCAATATATGAAACTACAATATTATTATTCTCAGCAATCTTAACTTCTTTTAACAGGGTAAACTGTTTCCTGCTGACACCATTAGGAACGACTGATATTTTACTTTTATCAACTTTAAGAATGTTTCTAACATACTGATATTCAGTATTATTTGTGACTGCAACACCCTCAACCATTCTAATCTTTGTTTTTGCGATACAGCGTGCCAAAAATTTAAAAAGCCTTTGTGTAAGAGCGGTATTACTTAAATAATCCCAAGTTAGATCTCTAATATCTAGATAAACGGTATTTTCCTTAACAATACCCAGCCGAAACAGTAGGAACATAGATGGAATAGTAACGACACAAGTCTTGATTTTTGACTGCTTAAATGTATTTAGTAAGCGACCAGCATCTACAAACTCTTGGTACGCTCTTTTTATAAATCCCCTGCTTTTTCTATTCCCAACAACTGGTGTGTGTTTTACATCAATCTCTTGAGATAAATCGTACGAGTCCGATGAGAACAGGGACACCTCGAAATTATGAGAGTTCATATACCCAATATATGGTGATAACCTATTTTTAATTACAGGCTCGGACTTAAGTGGATAACTTGTAATAAAAGCAATTTTTCTCTTATTCATTTCTATCATTATCAACACTTATTTCAGTCACCAGGGTATTACCTAAAACGTTAATCAATACTGTCTTCGTTGGCACCTCTTTACCAAAGGCTGGATACCAGGCTGAATTCTCTATAGTAACTTCTCCCCCATCAATACTCATTTCAACTTTCGTACTTTCGTCAACTGATAACGATACTGAATTGTTAGTAGCCGTTAAGACTTCAATATCTGGATGAAGTTTAAATATAACAACACTTTCCAAACCACTTTCTGAGATCTTGTCGTTAATTGATACTCCATTGTCATTAACAGTGAAAAGCCTGCTGTGGGTTATGCCGTTTTTTTTCAAATTCCAGAAGCCACGGATAGCACAGTCAATAATGCTATCATTATTCTTAAGGGTCAGGTGCTCTAGATGGGAGGCTTTAGCAAGCCGGAAGCCACCCCATACCTGTGATGAATTACAGTATTCGGGCACAAGAGTATTATGACTTATAGTAGCTCTTTGAAGCTGCCGTATGGAATCATTTCCATATTGCGAGATACCACTATTAACAAAGACCCTTTGGTCATTTACCGAAAGCTCAAAAGACAGAGACTCTGCGTGGGAGTGTCCCGGCTGATACCTTGGAGAAGCATCGCCAACATCAGCGATCAGCTTAAAGCTTGGTTTAACAACGGAAATAAAACCTGAGTTATTTAAATAGTATAAACCGCCAGGCTTATTATTTTTAAAGCTCGTTTCTAAGCCTAATAGCTTTGCATAATTCTTAATGTCTTCACTTTTAGGAGCCACGCCCAGTGTTGAATCATTAAAAAAAGCGATGTCACCGTCCGGATGTTGCATTGCATCCATCCAACTCAGTGCTTTAACTAATGTATCTTTCCATAAGTTTACATATGGATCTGGTATGATTCCCTGCGTTTTTTTTGCTAAAAAAACTAAGTCTAATAAGTCCCATAACAGGATGTTATGGTACATTGGTGAGCGCTCAAAATGGCCGCCATCGGGTAAAAACTGCTCTGCTACCTGTTGTTCTATTATATTAAGTCCTAATTGCAGAAATTTTTCGCCAAACTTTTCACCAAAGAATATACCCACAAAAATTAATGCCTTGCCATTCGCAAACAAGTGGTTAGCAAGCAAGTGATATTCTAAATTTCTGCGTAGCAAATTTGACTGTTCATAAATTGATCTGTTCCAGTTTTCATTGTTTATATTATGACGCCAAATGTACTTACACCAATTAACCAACCTTAGCGAGGTTGGATAGGGATCTAACGCTACCGAATTAGAATCTTGGCTGACTGTTAGTATCCAGTTTTCTATCAAACTTGAATAAAAGGGTTCAAGCTCAGCTGATTCGTAAACATTCAGATCATCAAAATAATGTAGGTTGTAAAGCCATAAATCTGACGCCTCAACTTTCCAGCTTTTTTCTGTATTGACATAGATAGTTTGATTTAAAAAGCTGGCATTATGCTCTAAGTCCCAGCCGGCTTTCCCCCTAACAGGAAATGATAGCTGTAGTTTCCGTCGAATTACCTCTTTGTGGCTGTAAGGTTTTATTTTTGGTGCAACCAGTCGATACTTTATTTGAAACAGAATTTGTTTCAGCTTTAAGTGTTTTAATGTGTGATAATAAAGTAAAAACCGCTTCATAATACAATTCTGACCAGATTAAGAGTGCTTCCCGAAGTACTTATACAGAGCATCCAGCGGGATGATATAGCTTCGTCCGGAGCCAGTGACACCTAGCTTATAAAAGATTAGGAACTCCCCCTCTTTCTTAATGTGGGGAAACATTAATTGGCCATACTGGAAATACTTCATAGGGAGCATATCTTTTTTATAATTAGACAATAATACCCAAGCCCCTTCATTGAGACAGCCCCACAACTGAATATGGTCAGATGTATTAACTTCACTTGGTTCCGCCACCGTAGAGAAAAATTTATAGGATCCCAGTTTACAACCATAAAATACCGATGAAGCGACCTCAGCTAAAAGTGAAACCGAATAGTCACTTCTTGATATGCGATATATGTGGTTTTCTTCGAGCGGAGTATCCGTCGAGTAATATATATACTGTTCATCAAAAAGTAATTGAACGGCCCTGGTTTGCTGGCCTCCACCTATTATTTTTGTTAGCTCTCCATTGGAATATTTCCATATACCTGCCTCATCACCATAGTCCCCTGTAGTAAGGTAGAGCGCCGCTGTATAAGGATCATTAAAAACACCATGGATATGTCTTATTCCTTGAAACTTATAAAGGGTATGATGCTCATCTCCATCATAGGAAAACAAACGCATCGGCTGACGTTTTTCATTTGAAGAATAAGCGCCATATATTAATTTATTACCCTGAACAGCAACGCATAAAGGCCTTCCTTCTTGAATTTTTTCAGGACCAGAAAGAACAATACCATGCTGATTAAGTTTGTAGAGTTTTCGATTGAAAATAGCATAAAAACAACCATCGTCGGTTGCTACAAAGTGGTGCAGACCTAACCTTAGGAGCCTACTCGCCAGATGACTTCTCACTAATATTTTCACTGGAAATGAAATTTGAAATTTAGCGAATACCTTCCATGTCTGACCATTGTCATCTGAAACTTCAACTCTGTCAGCTATTCCTCGGTATAACCTTGAACCGTCGACTAAGACAACTTTGCCTTCTATAGGTGATAACAAACGGTCAAAGTCCACTTCGTTTTCTCACTTTCCAAAATTTATAGCTCCTAATCACTTTGTATACCAATGATGTGGTAATACTCATTGATACAATAACAAGCGCGAGAAACTTTTCCTTTATCGTTACGTTCGGAACTACAGAGCTATAACCATGGTTTTTTATAAACTGACGGTCATTATAGAATGAGCAGAGTGCCTCGAGAGGGGTTAGGCTGGCTAGCCATTTTGATGTATTAGATTGATTGATAGGCTTCAATGTCTCTTTTTTCCAGTTCACTTCATCTTCTTGAACTAGTTGTTTAGCGGCCTTAGTATGATCCAGCATATCAGAAGTATACTCAAGTTCTAGAAAGGTACAAATCTGCTTTATATGCTTCTCAGGCTCAGAAATTAAATCCTCATACTTAATTGAGTGTTGCCACTTCATTTTATCTGCTTTTCTTGCATCACCCAACTGAACCCGGGATGACACCAGATAGTTTAGTAGACTTCGGCCTGAAGACCAGGATGCCATTTTCTTTGATGCAATTACATCTCTCGGATCTCGATATATGTTAATAATTTTAGTGTCTGGGAAGTCTCTCTGAAGGAGCGGAACACACTCAATTAAACGAGGATCTTTATCTAATACCAATGTACCGGCATCAGTGTGGGTAAACCTTTTATAGGCTTTCAATAGCTGACTGGTAGCTTGTCTATTATCGATATTCCTTAACTCTTCCAACATCCCGGGACAACGCTGTAAGTTCTTATCATCGCCGAAGTTGACAGGATGATTACCTGCCATATAAACGAATCGTCTAAGGAAGCCTGTCTCCGGTATAGCCACAACACCAGGATGCGAGGCTATTATGCTTTGCAGTAAAGAAGTCCCAGAGCGGCCGACACCGACAACAAAAACTCTACTCATGAATAAACCTTTCAAAAACCTTAAGCTCAAGACTTACCGTATTCTCTGGAGCAAAGTAAAAGTCAGACTTCACCCTATTTTTAAGCCTGTTATAAATATCCTGAATATTTATATCCTCAGGTTTGTCATTATCCATTAAGTAGACATGGGGAAACCTGGCCAGCATTTCTTTAACAACTTTTATATCAGAACTTATCAAGGGCATATTGTAAGTCGCAGCCTCACAAGCCAAGACCCCTTGAGCATCATACCGTGTTGGTAATAATGCCAGATGAAAGTTATTGAAAAAATCAGCGAGTTTATGTTGCTCAACAAGTTGAGGCGTATGGATTACGTTGTCTGGCTTATTGTAATATTTAAAAAACTGACCCTTACCATAAATATGAAACTCAACATCTGGGTTTTGTTCTGCAATTCGAACCACTAAGTCAACTGCATATTTAGATTCATCAAGCTTCCGTAAGGTGATTACTTTCACTTTACTGTCAGTGGGAGGAGGCCTATGACGCTTATCCACAAAGTCATGCCAAACAGGGTTAGGTATGCAGCTATATTTATTAGGTGATAGCATTAACCCAATATTCTTTTCATACTGTTCCTTCATCCACTCGCTGACAAAAACCAGGTGAGACCTATCTCCGGTGACCCTATGAATAAGTCTTTTGACTAGCTTTATCTTTCCCCAGTCATAAATAGTTTTTGAAAGTCTTCTTAGTCTGCTCACTTCTCGATAAAAGTATGCCTTAGGATAATCTTTTTCAGTATAGAGAACCTCATGGCCATGAAAGAAGAAAATGATTTTCTTGAACTTTGCTTTCAGAATATAGAAATAATGATTCTTAATATTTGGAGCATGGCTTATTACAAGGTCATAGTTTGATAAATCATAACCTACGCTAGCCTTTGTATATACATTAATGCCTTGAAAACAGTAATCAGTATCAGCATTGAAGTTAAGCACATCCACAGTGCAGCCACGCTTTAAATACTCCCTATTCCTTGTATGAGCCCAAGCCATACGGTATACGTCCCCCTCTGAGCTATATCGCTCACACAACACTAAAATTCTCATGCTAGAAGGCACTGCCCGGCAGAAAAAGTATCATTCATAGTCTAAATACTCATAATCATTCTGATAGATATCACGTATTATTGACTCTGAGTTCCTACTCAGCACTAGATTACCTCTGTTATCGTCTCTAGATTGATTTATTCGCTCTAAATTAATTTGTATTCCAAGTTTTTTTAACACAAAATCAAAATCTTTATCTATAGACTCAAATTTACCTATAAAATCTACCTGGCAGACTTCCGCGGTCTCTAAGAAATACAAGGTTTGAGGCCAAAACATCGGCGTATAAATATAATGCTTCTTGTCAGCAATGAATTCGCAGAAGTCGTCAGCAGACATTTTATATTGGTTAATAATATTAAAGAAAAACTCATCGGTACTTCTTTGGTTTCCGCCACCTTTGTAGTAGCGGTAAGCAGATTCAAATCTTGTTACCGGGTTTCTAACGAAAGTAAACTTAAAATATTTTTCAAACTTACTGGAATTGGCCACTTTGTACTCTCTGTAAGTAGCATGGTCTCTGGAACCATTATGTCCCAAAGCTCTTAAGATAGAGGTCCCAGCGGCCTTTGGAATATGAATAAAAATACACTTGTGTCGTGACGTATATCGCCGATATGGATACGGGTCTACTCTGTCTCGTATAAAATTCTTCCCAGCCCTTAGAAGGGACAGCTGACTCTCACTTGACTTGTTTTTAATATAATTTTTCAGGCTCAAAGTTTAACCCTATAATGGCAGTGTAGTGAAACCGAGCTTACGCTTGGCTATTATTAGTCCGACCAGGTTTGATACTATATTGACCGTCGCTATAAAAATCGCGGCCCCCAAACCTCCCCAATAAACCACAACAGGTATGATTAAAACTAACGTTACTGCACCTGTGCTCATCACAAGTTTCCTGACATAACGTTGATTACCCGTCATATTCAGGGAAACAAGCACAGACCCCGTAAACACGTTAAACAGCTGCGCTATGACAAACACTTTAAGCATTAAAGCGCCGGCAATATATTCGCTTCCAAATAAAGCTAAAACACTGTCTGACGCAAAAAACAGTATCGAAGAAGGTATTATTGCAATCAAAAACATCATTAGCGAGGATCTTTTCGCCAACGCTTTCAGCTTATTCATTTGATCAGTGTAACTATAGCCTGCAAACTTTGGGCCTAAAAAACTGTTAAACACTATCAATATAAAGTTCACTAGCATTGCAATACGTAAACTGGTCGTAAGCAAACCCACTTCTTCACTTTCTCCCAGTGCCCCCAGCGCAATAACTACTCCCCATTGAGTAACAAAGGACGACATTTGAATCCAGCCAAAGTCTATTCTGTCGTTTATATGTATGTCGGTATCACTACCAAGGTTCTTAAAAGCCTTAAAAGCAAAAGGAACAGCTAAAATTAAGGTCAGCAATAAAAAAATAATAAGGGATGTATTAAAAGATATCGCAGTGAATGGCCACAGAAGTATGAGCACTAATGTTGTTGCAAGCGATACTCCTCCCTGCTCCCAAAGAGGTGCTATTACATGCCGCTCTGATGCTCTATAAAATGCCGCGATTAACAGCAACAAACCATAAAAAGGAGCAACAAGTATAAAGACAGCTGATGTATATAGAGTCAGAGTACCTTGAATATAAACTAAAAAATAAATGAGAATTGGGGTCAGGACTATAGTGAGAAGAAGCCCTCTTTTTAAGACATACCTGTACAAAATTGAAAAAACAGCTGAAAGACCGTTGTAATCCTTTTGGTTATAATGATGGCCGCCTTCCCGCAAAAGCAGCTGATCTGATCCATAACGGAAAACTACTGATAGTCCCGCCAGCAAAACCAGCAAAGTGACAAAATTTCCAACTTCAGTAAGAGTTAAATGTTGAGCCAAAACCCATTGAAGTACTACTGCTCCAGACATAGCAATTGATTTACTAAGCCCAACCGGTATAGCTTTAAAAAAAAGTGAAGAAGTTTTATTCAAACTGTAAGATCTTCTTGACTGATAACGACATTGTTTATAAAGCGAATCATATTTGCCACTCTACCCTCTTTTGTAGTGAGCTCCCCAATCATGCGTTATAACGTTTGTTATTAATTTCTATTTTTTATTCACTGTGGGCTGAGCTCAGTCCGCATAAAACATATCTGAGCTGACAACAGGCAAGCTACCGCTCCTGGGTTTTGGCTCCCACCGTGCCGCATAGGGTTGTCGGTTATTTATACAACAAAAGTATATAGATATCGTATCCATATAGTAAGGTATTCATATATTTTTCTATCTAAATAACTCGCTCTTCCTATGGAAGCAGTCTTATTTGATGAAAGCCCCATGACGTAAGTAATTAATAACCTCTTGCGCCAAAGCTTCAATAGTCTTCCCGTCAGTTTTCAGGTGAATATCTGCCTTTTCTGGTTTCTCATAAGGCGAATCTAGACCTGTAAAGTTTTTTATCTCGCCCGAGCGTGCCTTTTTATATAAGCCTTTGGGGTCTCGTTGCTCACAAATCTCTAGCGGTGTATCAACGAACACCTCAATAAACTGACCTTTTTCAAATAAGTCTCGAACCTGTTGACGATCAGCTTTAAAAGGCGAAATAAAGGCAGACAAAACGATCAGTCCAGAATCAGTGAATAACTTTGCCACTTCGCCGATTCGTCTTATATTCTCGACGCGATCCGAGTCGTTAAAAGTTAAATCTTTGTTTAGCCCATGCCGGACATTATCTCCATCAAGTAAATAGCTATGATTGCCATTTTCGTATAACAAGGTTTCAACAGCATTTGCTACAGTAGACTTCCCAGATCCTGACAAGCCAGTGAACCACAAAACACAAGGTTTTTGGTTCTTTTGTTCGCAACGATCCTTATGACTGACTAGATGTTGATGCCAAACGATATTTTCGCTCACATTCGCCTCTTTTTATTTTTACGGATTAAATGGAAAAACTATGGGTATCATAATTAATGCTACGGCTGAAAAACACAGTGAAACTAACCAACCTACTTTTGCAAAATCAGAAAAATTCATATGGCCAGCGTTCATAACCATCAGGTTGGTTTGATAACCGAAAGGACTTATAAAACTGGCCGATGCGCCATATGCCACTGCCATAGCAAACGGCATGTAGCTGACCCCTAGCGATTCCGCTATCCCAAAGGCCAGTGGGAACATTAATGCAGCTGCTGCATTGTTGGTTACAACCTCGGTAATAAGCCAGGTCAATAAATAACAAATTATAAAGGCCCAGTATATACCTGCATAATCATTTGCAGACTCAACCGACAGTATACTCTCCACAAGACTGGATAATAGCTGAGCGGCCCCTACCTGGTTAAAGACATCAGCAATAGCCAAAGCTGCAGAAATTACCAGCCAAATTTCCAGAGGCAGCCGACGTCGCACTTCTGTTGGCGTGAGAACTTTAGCAGTAAACATTGCCATCAAATACAGTAATAAGCCTGTTAGAAGGCTTAAAACACCCGTAGCTGCCAAACCAATCACTGAAATGAAACCACCAAAGACAAGCCATTCCTTTTGTTTTGCCAAAGGTGGCTGCAAATCTTTTTTATCTAACAGGATAAAGTTTCGTTCAATGTTAGGTCGCTGGTAAAAGCCCCTGCCAACAGCAAGTACCAATTTATCACCAGAGCGAAGTTCCAGATCAGATATTGAAGCTGGCAGTCTCATACCATTCCTACCAACCGCTACTACCGCAGCATCAAAATGTGCACGAAAACTGCTCTGCTTCAAAGTACGGCCAATTAAGGTTGAGTTGGGGCTGATAATAACTTCTTTTAAATGCTTGTCGAGCAGACCAGAGCTGTCAGCAAATACATTGACACCCGGTATATTAGCCAACTGTTTTGCCTGAGTAACATCTCCTGAAAAGATTAATTGATCGCCAGCCTGAAGCTTTTCTGATGCGTCTGGCATTGAAACTGCATCGTTCTCCCTTACAATTTCTACTAAGGAGAGCCCCGTCAATGACGATAAACCAGCCTGCTGTAGTGATAAACCTACAATATGACTATCCTTATCGACACTGGCTTCGAGGAAGTACTCTTTACTGATTTCATTAGGAATGATGGTTGCTGGTATCCAGTAGCTTGAAATCACCACAGCCAAACCAGCGACGACCAATATACAGATACCTACAGGAAGGAAGTCAAAAAAATTAAAACCCGGCTCTCCATAGTCAACCAAAAAACTATTAACGATCAAGTTTGTCGATGTTCCGATCAATGTCAGTGTACCGCCCAAAATCGCGAAAAATGACAAAGGTATCAGTAACCTCTTCGGAGAATGCCTTCGACTATGACGTACTGAGCTTATCAAAGATGCGACAACGGCTGTATTATTCAGAAACGCGGAGCTTATTGCTACTAGCCCACCCATTTTAAAAAGGGTCAGCAGCTGGCTTTTACTAAAGAGGTGACGACTAATCCAAGCTAAAACCCGTGTTTTTTCAAGGGCGAGCGAGCTGACTAAAAGCAACACTAATGTCAATACCGCTGGATTAACGGCATGACTAAACATCCTCTCAGGGCTTACAAAGCCCGGGAAGTATAACGCCAGCGCAGCTAATGAAAAAAGCCATGCAGGGCGGGCGACATTCATAATCAACCCTCCAAGCATGGCTAAAATCACAGCTAGTGTATAGAGCTGTGCTAAATCCATTGCTTTATGACTTGGTTATATCTTTGGCGCCCCAATGTGGGAAGTGCTTACGAACCAGTTGATTAAACTCTATCTCAAAATCACTGTATTCATGAGGCTCAACATCTCCGCCTGAGTCAGTCAGGGCTTCTTCTATCATGCCTGCACCAACCGTTACGTTAGTTAAGCGATCAATAACAATAAAGGCACCGGTTTTATGATTAGTTCGGTAGTCATCAAACATAACCTTCTCATTGACGGATAAATCAACCAAACCAATCTCGTTCAACTCTAACTGACCAGCTTCATGCTCAGCCATGGTATTAACATCAATTCGATGGTGAATCTCATCAAACTGGGCAGTGGTTAACTTACTGTTAAACTTAACGTAATAGTCTCGGTTAGTTGTTAAGGCAGTCTCATGCATCCACACAACTTTTGCTCGCATACGATTGGAAACATGAGGAAGGTTATCCTTCTTCACAATCATATCACCACGACTGATATCAATTTCATCATTCAATGTCAGTGTTACCGCTGCAGGAGCTGTTGCTTCTTCGAGCTCTCCATCAAAAGTAACAATAGATTCAATTTTTGCTAATTTCCCAGAAGGTAGAGCCCTAATGGTATCACCTTTGGCTATAGTCCCAGATGCTATCGTTCCTGCGAAGCCGCGGAAGTCCAGGTGAGGACGATTAACATACTGTACCGGGAAGCGGAAATCCGCCAGGTTGATATCGCTCGCTATTTCAGTGGCTTCAAGGTAATGCATCAATGGAGAACCTCTGAACCACTTCATTTTTTCGCTTGGATTAACGACATTATCGCCATCCAGTGCTGAAATAGGAACAAAGCGAATATCAGGGATATCCAGTGAGCCTGCTAACTCAAGATACTGAGCTTGAATTTCCTTGTATCTTTCTTGCGAATAGTCCACCAGGTCCATCTTATTTACTGCAACAATAACGTGTTTGATTCCCAGTAAGGAACAAATGAAACTATGTCTACGAGTTTGAGTTTGCACGCCATGGCGAGCATCAACCAAAATAATTGCTAAGTCAGAGGTTGAAGCGCCTGTAACCATATTACGCGTGTACTGCTCATGACCAGGGGTGTCAGCGATAATAAATTTACGCTTGTCAGTAGAGAAGTAGCGATAGGCTACATCAATGGTAATACCCTGCTCTCGCTCGGACTGTAAACCATCTACCAGCAATGCCAGATCGACTTTGTCGCCTGTAGTGCCAGACTTTTTACTATCTTCAGTCACAGCAGCTAACTGATCTTCAAAAATCATTTTGCTGTCATGCAGTAAGCGTCCTATTAAGGTACTTTTACCATCATCAACGCTGCCACAAGTGATAAAACGCAGCAGTTCTTTATTTTCATGCTGCTCCAGATAAGCAAGGATATCATTCTCAATTAAAGGTGATGCGTGAGACATTAGAAATACCCCTCAATTTTTTTCTTTTCCATGGAACCAGCACTGTCATGGTCGATAACACGACCTTGGCGTTCTGATGTTTTAGTCAAAAGCATTTCCTGGATAATTGCAGGAAGTGTATCAGCACCAGATTCAACAGCACCGGTTAATGGGTAACAGCCAAGGGTGCGGAAGCGCACTTTTTTCATCATTGGCTCTTCACCCTCTTCCAAAGGCATACGCTCATCATCTACCATGATCAAGGTTCCATCACGCTCAACAACCGGACGCTCTTTAGCAAAGTAAAGATCCGGAATAGGTATCTTTTCCAAGTAGATATACTGCCAGATATCCAGTTCAGTCCAGTTCGATAAAGGGAATACACGAATACTTTCACCCTTATGAACCTTGCCATTAAAGATATTCCACAACTCAGGTCGCTGATTTTTCGGATCCCAGCGATGCTTCTTATCACGGAACGAGTAAACACGCTCTTTAGCTCGAGTTTTTTCCTCATCACGGCGAGCTCCACCAAAGGCTGCATCAAACTGATACTGATCAAGAGCCTGCTTTAAGCCCTGAGTTTTCATAATATCCGTATGAGTGGCACTGCCATGCTCAAAAGGACTGATGTTCATTTCAAGACCATCAGGATTTTTATGCACTAAGAGCTCAAAGCCGTAGTCTTTAGCCATTTGATCACGGAACGCAATCATTTCCTTGAACTTCCATGTGGTATCCACGTGAAGTAATGGGAAAGGCAGCTTTCCGGGCGCAAACGCCTTACGTGCCAAGTGAAGAAGGACAGATGAGTCCTTACCGACGGAATAAAGCATGACAGGTCGATCAAACTCCGCGATAACTTCTCGCATAATTTGAATTGACTCATACTCAAGTTGCTTGAGGTGGGTGATTTTATGTTGATTCATAAATAATTAGTAAACCTGATTTAACAAAATGATAAATAAAGTCGAACAGCCTATTCAAGGAATATTTGCTTAATACTATAGAACGTTAGGTTATGAATAACGGTTTGTAGATACTAGTCATTCAAGTCAACCACTTTAGCGTACTTCCAATCAATTATATTTGCTGCTTCTTCTAAATCCATAAAGGTATTGTTTTGAAGCAGGTATTTTAACTTACTTAAAGCACCTTTTATACCTACATAACTCTTAAACCTTCGGGTAAGTCCCAGACCTGGCACAAGAGGTTGTTCTGAGTCAAAGTCTCTGGGATGAAAGTATGTCATGACATAATCATCATCACTGAAGAATTTCGAAATCAAATACTTAGGAAGAAGTCTAAAGTAGCCTCCTCCCGAATAAATAAGGTCTCTTCCTAGCAGAGATTTAGTATTTATAGGAAAAGATTTGAGGGAATAACCGTTACGTTGAATAATTGAAGGTTCCGCAACACCATAGCTTTTCATTCCACCATGAGCCCTACTTGCAGGAAAAATTGAGCAATCAATCTCAATACCCTCCTCTTCCATGATATCAAAGGCCCATAGACACTCATCTGTAATCGAAAAGCCGGGGGCTCTGTACATGCTTACTTGCTTTCCACTAACATCCTCAAGAACTTTAACTGACTCACTCAAATCTTTTCTAAAGACTTCAGGAGTTTGTTCATAGACCAGTTGATGATTCATGGAGTGGCTTGCCACTTGATATCCCGAATTAACAATTTTTTGGATTACAGAAGGATGCTCTTTCGCTACCCAACCTAGACAAAAAAAAGTTGCTTTTTGGTCAGTCTCTTGAAGTAAATCAATTATTCTACTCACACCTTCATCAATTCTAGATTCAAACCGTGACCAAGAGTCAACACTTTTGGTCGAGTCATTATCTAAAATATGGAACCAGTCTTCGATATCAAAGCTTAAAATTTTCATTAATAAAAACGAGCCCCTATAGACTTAAATTCTCTCACATCTTCTTTCGTCGGAAACCGATAATAACTCATATCGACGTCATTATTCGGTATGGTACTGACATCACCTTTTTGTATTTTTTCTACAGCCTCAATGATAGCATCCATACCAATTTTCTTTGATACTTTAATCAGTCTCTCTTGGGTCATACCTTCAAGTAGTATTTCTTTCTGTACTAGTATCGGTCCGCTATCAATCCCTTCATCGACAAAAAATACAGAAACGCCGGTGCTTACCTCTTGATTCTTAAGAACCCAGAAGCTGGGCATCAAACCGCGATACTTAGGCAGTAGAGCAGTATGCAAGTTAAGGCAGCCCTCTGGTGCTAATTCGATTAATGGCTTCTTAAAAATCTCATTACCAGCAATAGAAATTAAAAGATCTGGTTGATAGGAGCGGATTGTTTGTAAAGAAACCTGGCTGTTAATTGACTGCTCAAGATCTACTCGAGGAATCTCATGCTTCTGTAGTATATGCCCTACTTTTTTAGATTTGGAAAATCTCGCTACAATATACTTCATTGCATAACGCACAAAGAACCCCAAGCCAAATATTCTTAAAGTTTTAAATGACTTAGCTAAGAATGACTCTTTTTTACCAAATGGGGATACGTTTGATACGATACAACCAGCTACTTCTACAGATTTAGGCAAATTAGAAAACAAGTAGTCTAAATTTTCTGCTAAGTAAAAAGGATCGTCCTGCGTAATGACTATAACTTTCATTAAAGTTTCCCCATAAAATGTAAATAAAGATAGCGGAGATATACGTGCTGTCTAAAAATTCTTTTTGGCTGCATAAGCAACCGGTAAAACCATTCAAGATGTAATTTCTGAAATAAAGTAGGAGCCCTCTTGACTGTACCAACATATACATCATAAGAACCACCTACCCCCATATAAAATCCTTCTGGATGGACTTCACGTAATTTGGTTATTAACTGTTCTTGCCTTGGAGAGCCCATTGCAACCGTCACGATATCTGGTCGAATAGCTTCAACTTCAGCAATAATCTGTGAAACATCGCCGAAATAACCATTCCTTCGAGTAAGGCTCTTTAAGCCAAACTCTTCACTCAATTTATTGGCAGTTTGTTTATTAACGGATTCTTCTGCCCCTAACAAATATACATGCTTATTGTTAAGAGCAGCCTTTTTCATTAATTCTTTCCATAAATCACACCCTGGTACTCTTGTGTTCTCGATCCCTTTTTTTTGTATGGTTTTCACAACTGCTATACCATCCGCGTACAGCAACGTTCCTAACATCAAGTTTCTTTTTACATCTGGATTATCAGAAGCAGATATAACTTTCTCGGCATTTATTGCAACGGCAAAACCAGGTAAAACGCCTTCATTGGAACAAATAGTATTTACAGCCTGCTCCATACTTTTAAAAGGAGTCACCGGTAAGCCCCCAACTTCTACGGTTTGGATACATTCACTCATACTGTTTATACCACTGGCTAACTGTCATATAGTCATCCTTTTTGTGTTTGGAAAGGTAGCGTCCCAATTGCTCTAAACTATGCTCAGTCAATGACTTTGGGTGGCCAATCAGAACTAAGTTGGCACTATCGCCATATTCCCTGAAAGCGTCTTTACGGAACTTATCCAATAAAATCGATTTATAGCCATCGATAGAAGCAACGGTTCGACTTTTCTTTGTTAATAACCGTTTGAGCTGTGCACCACTCATCTTTGCAGCTGTACCATCTCCAAAGGCTTTATACTTTATACCTGCAAACTTCTTAATAAGCGCGAACCGCCAAAAGAAAAGTGGGGATACAATAGAGCTACTAATTGGCAACTCTGTAAATGGCCCTTCTTTATTTGGGATTAGTGGATCTTCTTGGAATTTCCAATGACTTAATCTTGGGCTGCCCCTAAAATCAAATCCTTGAACTTCAGACAAATTAACTCCATCAGTAAAAACGGTACTATCAACTTTTATTCCAGCCTGAAAAAGTGCTGAAGAAAAGTGCTCAAAAGGCTGAATACACCAGCCCCCTGCCCTGTACGAGTTTGCTCTTACCTTAGCAACAGACTCCAACTTATTCGCATACTTCAACACAATTTCAGAAGCCTTCTTTTCAGTAAAGTCTGAAAGTTTGTAATAGGACAGGTCAAAACTCCAGTATCCATTATCCCACTTTGCTTTTTCCCAGTGGGGGTGGATATGAAGTTGTAAATCATGACCTTGCTCGCTCAGGTTTCTTAATTGTTCTTTCACTGCATCTGTAGATGCTTGATCGCACTTCAGCTCGTCGGCTCGGCTTAAGTAACCAATATCGACATAAAATGTAGCTTTCACATCGTGTTTATCAAGTAACTCTAATAATTTATTAGTTGGCTTCAGCATACAGCTTTCTGCAGTACCTGAGTGACTACCAAAGAAAAGCTCATAATCTAGAGTAATTAAAGTCTTCATGGTTTATACCCATTTATAATATTAAGAGGCATAGTTAGTAACCATATCAACCATTGTTTCCAACGAGGCATTTTTTCCCACCATGACTCATTACTTTTGAAATGAACGACTTTATTTTTAACCAGACGGTTGCCACCGACCATATGACCCGTACTTAACCCTTCATCATTAATTAACTTTTGCCTAACCTCATCAAGACTAACATCCAATTTTTCTGCTAACTCCATTAAAGTGTTATCAGGCTTCGTAATTAAATCTTCATACTTTAGCTTTATATATTTATTTCTTAATAGAATCTTACATACAAACGAGGCAGTTAAGTTAACAATAAAATAATAAGCAGTTGCTGATAACCAGTTACGGGAAGTTTGTACATTTTTACCGAATGAGTTAACCACACCTCTGGGATCACGAACCATGTAAATAAAACGAATATTATCCTGTAAAATTGAATTAAGAGCTAAACCACGGCCGATGTATTTAGCGGAATCTACCTTATACTTGTCAGTATCGCGAAGGCAGTCAAAAACAGCTTCGTTCGCACTGCAATATTCCGAGTAATTAAGTGCTCGCTCTCTTGTGAAAAGATATTTGTATACATACCGGTGAGACTCTAGCTCTTTCGCTTGTTCTTTGTATTTTTTTGAACAAAACTCGCTGTTAAGTTTGTCATATGCTGAAGACCATAGGGGGCAGTCTTTGAGCTCTTCTCCACAACTACAGCTACTTTCTAAACCCATATGCTCAGGAAGCTGGTGTAATTCACCAAGCGAAGTGATTGATTCAGAGTTACTCAGCATAAGCGAGAGTATCGTTGTGCCACTACGTCCCGCACCTATTAAATATAAGAGCTTCATTTAGTTATACTTCTTCATAAATTTCATGTAAACGTTTACAGACATTGGGTAAAGTCCATTTTCTAGCACTTTTCTCTGCTGAATCAGATAAAGCATGGTATTTGTTTAGTGGATAATCAAGTGTTTTATATACAAGGTCTGATATGGGAGTTATGTCATCAAAAATCTCATTAAAGTCGCCAAGGATAAAGCCATTTTCCCCATCTATTACTTGTTCCTTAGCGCCATCAGTGTTGGTCGCAATACAGGGAACTCCGCATTTCATTGCTTCGCAAATACTTAGGCCAAAGGCTTCACTTCTGGAAGTATTAATTAGAAATCTAGAGGCATTATATAATTCCAGAAGCTGCTCATGACTAGCATTTTTGATCAAATGTACATTATGCACTCGTTTAATATCTTCATTAATTAAGCGCTCTAAAGGACCACTTCCAACTATTGCGATATTTAGGGGCTTATTAAGACTGGTTAAAATTTTTGCTAAGAGATCAAAGCCCTTAATGCTGTAAAAAGACCCCGCGTAAATCAAGTCGTATTTTTTAGTAATCTTTGTAGGTCTAAAAATTTCTGAAATACCCGCTGGTAAAAATTCCACATCGGCATCTTTTCCTAAATATGCATGAATATACTTCTTAAACTGGCTATTGACAACAATATACTTATCTACCCCTTTCAAAAGAGATCTATATAGATGCCCATCATTCTGATAAATGTCCGAGCCATGAAAAGTAACTATGATTTTAATATTTTTATTTTTTAAATATTTATAGATATAAGCGAGTATTACCGTTGGATAAAAGAAGTGAACGTGAATAATATCGTACTTAGAGCTTGTGAAGACATATTTAAATATAAAGTTAAGGAAAAACTTACTATATTTTATTAAGCTACCAACTTTAGACGTGAACTTCCTTTCCATGGCGTAACAATCTAGGCTATCGTCTCTATATGTTTTTTTAAGCTCTTCAAATTGATTTTTAACGAAAAGACCAGAGTAAGGCTTTTGTTTAGATGGGAACATATTTGTTATTACTAGAATATTCACTTGTTAGGGACCTGGTTGATTTTATTAAATAAGTACAAAACAATGATATTCAAACAAATTTTTTTAAAAGAATTTAAAATCGCACACATAAGTTTATCTTTGAAATGAATTTAATATAAAACAAAGGGTTCACCTCACTACAAATGGAAAGTTACTTTAATAGTTTCCTGATGTACCCCTACTCTTGATTTTTATTATTAAATAAACCCCTATAGAGAAATAAATAGTACTTACAACTGGGCTGTAAATAACATGACCTGCATATATCGAATGCATGACAATGAAAGAAAGGCTATATAGCCCAGAAATCACAATAAAGTTTAACTTTAAACGGCTTGCAAAGAACACCATTACAGGCAAGCTATAATAATATAACAAAATAAAAGCACCATAGAGAATTCCATAATTTCCAATCACATCATAAACGTCTTTCTCTACCATGACCAAGTCATTACCTTTTCTAGCATAGAACTTTGAAAACTCTTCTCCATGTTTTGTAAAGCCACTGCCAAGCAATAATGAAAAATCATCCTTACTAGCTAAATATGTTTGGGCAGCGTCCGCACGCAAATCTCTTGACCCTTCGCCAGATATTACCTTTGTTATTTTATCTTCAACATATGGGTATTCAGCGCTTATTTTACTTATAACAAAGTAACCAAGTATTAGAATTATACTAATGAAAAATATACCAAATACTTTTAAAAACTTAAATGATACCCCTTTTGATTTAACAACAATAACAGATGTAAGTAATACTACTATTAAACTAAATAACATTCCAAACATACCGGTAATCGAGCCTATACAAAAAGCACTTAAGCTCACGATCAACCCTATAAATAAAAGACGGAAATTAATAAAGCCGCCTTTTAAAGACTCAGCAAAAATCAAAATGGCAACGGCTTGTAATACAAGTCCTATTTCGTTAGCCGCATCAAAGTATGATTTAAAACCAAAAGCATAGTCGCCATAGGTTTTAATACCCAAGCCGGTAAAAACATTTACTAATATTGCTACAGATGCAATAGAGCCATAAAAGCACAAATTTTTAAACAAGAAGTCAGACTGATCAGGATTCTTTTTTAATAACTGAAATAAAGTCGTTGATAAAAAAACGGGGTAAAGAACCCGCATGTTACTATTTAAGTCACTCAATATATGCTGACCACCATTAGGAAGTGAAGTTAATAGTATATGAGCTAACATAAATATTGTTAAAGCCAGCAGAAGATAGAGGTTTGAAAACTTTAATTTTATAAGAATTACACTAGATGCAACGATTATAGTTGCTTTGTATAAGGCACTTATAGAAAACCCAACGCCTGAATGAAGCAGGTATCCATTATACAAGTCAATGAAAACACATAGACCGATGGTGTATGTGATGTAAGTGCGGCTAATTACTCTACTTAAGCTTCGACCATCTGCTTGATTTTCATTTGTCATCAATAATTCTCAAAAATAAACAGAAAGGAAGCCAGCAATAATTAACAAGGTTAGTTTAAAGCCATCTTTATAAAAGATCATATTAAAAAAACTTTAAGTAAAGCGTTCTTAGTTTTGTCATTATTTCATATGTTGTATATAGAGGATAGATAACAAAGTTAAAATAGCCTGAACTCTCTTGCTCTTTAACTTCCTCAGCATGAAGGCAAATCACTTTACTCTGTGTTATATCGCATAAAGATTTTAACTGGACAGCATGTAATTTTTGATACCATGGTGAAACGACTAAGTATCTATTACTCAACTTAGGTGTCTCTAGACTATACCTAGTCCAATAGCCTGCATTATAACGACTCATGTTTCTTTCGAGAAATTTTATACCACTATCGAATAAGTCTTTTGCTTCGGCATTATCAAAATAGTAGTGCAAATCATAGAGTCCCCATAGGCTGCTTATCATACCGTTTAAAACTTGTTTGGGATTTTCCGTGGGATACTCTTCGTATGCTTTACCATATTCAAATTCTGAAGTAATGCCACCATTTTCGACAGTCAAAAGAAATGGTTTTAAAGCATCGTTAGCTACGTCTCTATATTTTTGGCTGCCTGTTAATAGATAAGCTCTAACCAGCACGGAGATGCCATTACCCTGTGCTAGGGCGGAAGGCCATCTACCAGTTAAACGTTCACCATAAATCTCTTTTTTATGGGTTAGATACCAAAATCCATTGTCGATATTACTAACAAACCAATCTGCATGCGCTAAAAAGATTCTTTTAGCTTTAGGATTATGCTCAGAGATATGTTTTTTATAATACTTCATACCCATCAGCCCTATTGAAATAGGGTTGTATGAAATTCCGGTCTCAGCGGAAAAAGACTTTATCTTTGCATAATCAACATATGTGACATTATTACTGTCTAGACTAAAAGCTGCTTCTTCCTTGAAGTAACCATAGTCTAAATAATATTTATCGGGATTAAAATCAATTGGATAAACATTATCCTGATTATATAAATACAAAGATCTAATAACGGTATATGAAAAAAATAATAGAATTGCGAAAAGAAATACTCTTTTTATAATTGTTTTTTTCAATTTATTACTCCTAAAAGATATAACTAATAAGTGAGGAATTAATTTTATTAACCTTTTTTGAGTAGTAAGCAGCGGAAATATTTTTAAACGCCAGGCTAAAGCCGAAACCAAAACATGCACCTATCGTCCCGTACATTGGAATCAGTAATATTGAAGTTACAATGCCAAGAAAGCCAGATAACAAAATTATTTTTTTTAGAATATGCTGTAAGTTACTAACAGACATTAGGACCCCAACCGAACCCGTCGTTAAATTTATTAACTGTGCAGCTGAAACAATAAGCAAAGGAATATACAGCTCCTCAGGTTGCTCAGTAAAGAAGCTTAAACCATACTCTCCCCAAAAGATAAAGGCTAAAAGTATTACAAGGCCCAAAAGAGTAAGAATGGAAGATAATTTAAGAGATACACTTTCTAGTTTATCCATCTTTCCTTCTTGAAAGTACTGTGATATATAAGGCATTAATATCGTAGTCATACCAACCAATATGAAATTAAATATGAAGGCGAGTCTAGTAACTATAGTATAAGCACCAACACTATAAGCAGTGGAAAAGATGCTTAATAAAAAGATAGGAAGCCATAGAATGCAGTAGCTTGCAAAATTAATCCATAAAAAGTCTTTTGTTTCCCTGAATAAACTTAAATACAAGCCTCCAAGAAATTTATTAAATAAGCTTGCCCTATATCGCCTTGAGAAACCAAGGTACATAAATACAGAAACTATTATTATGCTAATAAAATAAGCAATATAAAGATATTCTTTAGACTTTAAGTCAAGAGTAAACAAAGTAGCTAACAATATAATAGATAGTAATGAAACACCACCATTTTCAAAATAAGGTGCTTTATTAGCTCTCTTTTCCGCTTTCAAAAGACTACTGTATAACATATTTAAATTATGAAATGGTAAACAAAATAAGAGCCATAGATACTCAGAAGGTAAGCTACTAAAATATATTACTGGTATAAATATCGATATAAATAATAAAGATACATAAAGGCTATTGTTACTTATTTTATTAAAATAAATAGTCTTTTTATCAATATTTATATTAGGTATATGCTTTATAATATAAGTTTCGGATCCAAAGCGGGTAATAATACCAATACCAAGTAGAGCAGAATAAGCTAAAGAGAACTCACCAAGGACTTCTACTCCATATATATATGTTATATAAAGTGTTAGTAATAATGTACCACCATAAGCTATACCTTTATTAAAAAGAAAAACTATAACTTTAGTTAACATTAAGGTTTCTCTCTTTCCAATTATTTAGAAAGCTTAACTCCTCTTTTGAAACCTTTGCCTTCCACGAGTCAATGTTAGCAGTGGTTAATTTTTTCGAAGTATTTTTATGGTGTTTATGATGTACAGTATCACCAAGCTTTTCATGATTTTTATAATAATTGAGCATATTATCTGTATAAGTTAGCTCACAATGTTTACAAATCACCTTAAGTTCTTTTTCTGGATTCGTAACCAAGCCTTCATAAGTAACTTTTACAAAGTCCTGATTTTTTTTGACCTTCTCTATTTCTTTATTAGCTCGCTTCCAAAACTTTAACCCAGAATTTAAATCGTTATAAAGCCCACTCTTTTTATAAGAAACTGCAACCGCTGCAGGATCCCTTATGAGGTGTATATATTTCGCTTCAGGAAAAACTTTCGTTATCCAGGAGCTGTATACTGAATTTATTGGAGTTTTATCACCCCAGATAGGTGTATCAAACCCCAACTGTTTACTATACTCTCGGTATATACAATCTAGAATATTAGCTAACGTTCTTTTATCTTTTGGAAGAGACTTTGCAATTGTAACTGCAGGAGATAAGTCAATGCCCCATGTATAAAACTCCTTATAATTTTTGAACACCCCTACAATCATTTCACAGAGCTCTCCCCAAGGTTTATAACTATATCCCTTAAAAGTCCTTATACACTTTGGTATCACATATGACTCAGGAGGTATTGAAATCTGGTTACCTGAAATTAACATTGATCTAAGTAAAGTATTACCCGAACGACCAGAACCAAGTATAAAAACCGGTTTGTGCTCTAAGCACCCTTGGGTCTGCAAGGGGTACTTATTACTCTTAAATATCAGTATCCTCTTGGGGTTTGTAAGAGTCGATGCCAGCCAAAGCGGTAGCTTGGAAAGTAAAAGTATTTTTGTAATACTTTTCATCCCCATATCCCTTTAGTATCAATTAAATTACTACTGGGGCCTTCTACCAACTTAAACTCTTTGTGATCAACCAACATCAAATGAATATCTGATGAAATAAGAGATTCATTTAAATCTATTATTTTTGCCTTGCTTAGCTCTTCAGGTAACTCTATGACATTAGGTTCAACCACTAAGGTGTCACCTTGATTTAAGTCTAACACTTGTTTAGTTATTGCTAACGCAGGACTTTCCCGTAAGTCATCAATGTCGGGTTTAAATGTAATACCGTAACAAGCAATACTAATATCTTTTGCGGTTTTTTCAGGGTTAGTTAGTAAGAAATCTGCTATAGACTCTTTTACCTTTTGTAAAACCCAGCTTGGCTTTTCATCATTAACATCTCTCGCAACTCTTATTAACTTAGCTTCTTTTGGTGTTTTACTGATAATAAACCAGGGATCAACAGCAATGCAATGACCACCTACACCCGGCCCTGGTTGTAGGATATTTACTCTAGGGTGGCGGTTTGATAATTTAATTAGCTCCCAAACATCAATATCCAATTTATCACAAATAATGGAGAGCTCATTTGCAAATGCAATATTAACATCCCTAAAGCTATTTTCAGTTAACTTAGCCATTTCAGCCGTTCGGGCATTAGTAATTATACACTCCCCCTGTACAAAGCAACTATACAGCTCAACGGCCTTACGAGAACATTCAGGGGTTATTCCCCCAATTACCCTATCATTTTCTACAAGTTCTCTAACCACATGCCCTGGCAAAACGCGCTCAGGACAATGAGCCACATTAACATCAGGTTCGTCATTATGTTTATGAGGGAAAGATAAGTCTTCTCTCTCTCTTGCTAGCCATTTTGCTACAGCCTCTGTCGCCCCGACAGGAGACGTCGACTCAAGAATCACTAAATTACCTTTTTCTAAAACAGGGGCAATTGCTTTACACGAAGCCTCGATATAACTTAAATCAGGTTCATGGTCTTCCTTAAAAGGTGTAGGTACAGCAATTAAGAAAGCATCTGCAGGCTCTGGCTTTGTGGTTGCTTGCAGAAACCCTTCTGTAACAGTGGCATGTACAATTGTATCAAGGTCTGGTTCTACGATATGAATTTCACCACGATTAATCGTATCAATTGCATCTTGATTTACATCAACACCTATCACCTTTTTTTTTCGTGAAGCAAACATGGCTGCTGTAGGTAGACCTATATATCCAAGACCTACTACTGAAACTGTATCAAATGACATGGAGGTTCCTAGTTAAAATATTATTTTTTATTGCTCATTATTAAGTACATCAAGAATTCGTTGACAAGCTTTACCATCGCCATAAGGGTTGTGGGCAAAACTCATCTCGTTATAAGCATGTTGGTTTGTTAATAACACATTTAGAGTGTTAACAATAAGCTCTTTATCCGTTCCTACTAGCTTGACGGTTCCGGCTTCTACAGCCTCGGGCCTCTCAGTTGTTTCCCGCATAACTAATACCGGTTTACCTAAGCTTGGAGCTTCCTCCTGTATACCTCCGGAGTCAGTCAAGATAATATGAGCTTTATTCATAAGGTAAACAAAAGCTAAATACTGCTGTGGCTCAATTAATTTAATATTATTAACGTCACCTAATATACGATTTACAGGTTCCTGTACATTTGGGTTTAAGTGTACTGGATAAATTATTTGCACATCTGAATGCGACTTGGCAACTTCTGCTAAAGCTTCACAGATGCGCTCAAACCCTCCTCCAAAGCTTTCACGACGATGGCCTGTAACAAGAACTAGTTTTTTATCTGAGTCTAAAAAAGGAAACTGTTTTAACAAAGTAGAACTAAGAACCTCGTCACACTCAAGCTTTTCCTTTATCATCAATAATGCATCAATTACTGTATTACCGGTAATGTGGATTGATTCTTCAGGATAACTCTCAGCTAGTAAATTATTTTTACTTGTTTGAGTAGGGGCGAAATGTAACTTTGTAAGCGCTCCGGTTAATTTACGGTTAGCTTCTTCTGGCCACGGACTGTAAATATTCTTGGTACGTAAACCTGCTTCTACATGCCCTACGGGTATTTGTTGATAATAGGCAGCTAAACTCGCGGCAAACGTGGTTGCTGTATCTCCATGCACTAGCACCACATCTGGCTCAAATTCACTAAGAACAGGTGTCAATTCTAATAATATACGACTAGTGACCTCTGGCAGAGTCTGTCCTACTTGCATTATATTTAGGTCATAATCAGGTTTAATATCAAAAAGGTCTAACACTTGGTCCAGCATTTCACGGTGTTGAGCTGTAACACATACTTTAGCATTAAAGCCGATATTATTATTGAGCGCGTGTACCAATGGCGCCATTTTAATTGCTTCAGGACGTGTACCGAAAACGCTTAATACTTTCATAAATATAACTTCTTATTTTTTAATGAATTTATGGCGAAGCGATAGCAGTCTATTGTATATCACAAAAACAAATAAGTACGATATGAAAGTAATTGATTCCGGTAAATTGTATTCCGAAATAATAATGCCAATAACCGCGAACATAAGACTTATAGAAGCGATGAACCATAAAGCCTGACGAGAGTTTAATCCAATATCCATAAATACATGGTGTAGGTGCTCTCTGTCCGCTTTCAAAGGTGACTCCCCCTTCCTTACTCTGCGGTACATTACCGCGATCATATCTATTAGAGGTACAGCTATAAACCACAATACATTGGTTGGCTGAACTGCAGCGACCTCAGATTGACTTACAACTATCAATAGCCAAGAAACAACAAGGCCCAGCATCATACTTCCAGCATCCCCCATAAAAACCTTATATTTTTTAGAAAATATCCCCAGGTTGAATAGTAGAAATACAAGTAGAGCAGAGGATACTACACCTATTAAAACCTGCATTTTTAAATCTGTAATTACAACACTTATTGCCAACAAACTTACTAAAGATAAAGTTCCTGCTAGGCCATCTATCCCATCGGTCATATTAAAAGCATTAATACCAGCAATAATTGCTAAAATAGTAATAACGCCAGAGAAAGGGCCTGTAGTTATTTCACCAAACCCTAAAATATTACCAAGACTATAAATCTGAACATCAGTCCCAAAAGTTAGAACGGATGCAATTAATACCTGAGCAATCAAGCGTAACTTCGCGTTCAAGTCATATTTATCATCTAAAGCACCAACAAACACCATTAGAGACATGGAAACTAACATTAGGTTGACATGCAGGCTACTTTCTACAAACAAACCAACGGAAGTTAATGTGGATATATATATTGCCAGCCCTCCAATTAAAGGGATGTTTCCAACATGACGCTTTCGATTATCCGGCATATCTACAAGGCCCCAACTAACAGCGACAGGCCTTAGTATTATCACTGATGTGAAGCAAACAATAGTAGCTATTATCCAACTAAAATCAATCATTATAACTTCCTTTTATTTCTTATTATTTACAAAACCAATTACTAACGCTAAAAGAACTGAAAGGAACCCACCTAATAGGGTGCCCAATATTACTATTAAAAGTCTTTTTGGCTTTACTTTTTCCTCTGGTACTTTGGCTGAACTTACCGTTTTAAAAATGTACTCATCAGAAACTTGAGCAAGCATTTTTGTTTTGTGTTGCTCTTGAATAAGTTCGCTAAAAACAGCTCTAATTTCTGCAACTGAAGTCTTTTTGATTTGTTCTTCTAGATACTTAATGCTTTCGTTAGCCTCTTTCAGTGCTCTTTCTTTCATATGTCGGTTAATGTCTTCCACTAACCACTTAGCCCATTGCTGTGCAATTATTGGGGAATAATGGGTCACTGAGATGTTTACCAAACCAGTTTCTTTGTCTTGAGTTACAGCTATACGCTCTTTAAACTTCTCATACAGTTCCCAGCTTGTTGGTTCGACAGTTTTACCTTGCGGGGCTTCCCTAACCCACTTTTGTTGTTGGATATCATAGAGGTCCTCGTCAATAACTAACTTATTTTTTAATTGACTCCATTCTTCTGCAGCAAATAATGGTACATCCAGGTTATGATTATTTATAAAGCTCTCTGTAAAGCCCCAGCTTTTCATCACCTCCATAGCAATAACTGCGTCGGAAGACTCTCCAGTACCTAAACTAATGCCAGCTAAAGAAGCAAGACCACCAAACTGGCCAGCTAGTTGACTTAACTTTCCACCACCTGCGCTTTCGTTGGGTTGAACAACAGCTGTCGCTTTGTATTCATTTGGCAGATATAAAGCTATACCGACAGAGGCTACTGCAAAAACAAAAGTAACAGCAATAATAATCCACTTACCTTTCCAGATTATGGAAAACAACTCTCTTATATCTAACTCGTCTTCTTTACCTGTCTGGTGTTCAGGTTGATGAAAAGTTGTAGGCTCGTTGCGCACTATTTGTTCTTTATCATTCTCGTTGTTCATAACCTATAATTCCATTGTCCAGTTTACGGCTATATTATAGCGGTTATCTTGATAGCCAAAAGAATCAATTGATTTATCTTTATAATCAAAATCAACACCTAAAATGCCGTATTTTGTTGGGTGTTGATATTCTAATTCTATTTGTTTAAAGCTAACTGACTGATTATTGATAGTATGATTACCATCTCCGCCATCACTATTCATATCCACCTTAACTAAACGTACTTTATAACGATCACCATTTTTGTGGCTCGCAATCATTCCTATGGAAGTACTTTGACTGTCGTTATCGTAGGTGGAGCCAATGCTTCTTCCCTCCGTACGATACCCGGAGCGATAGATATAGTTGTTGTATGTAAGGTTAGGCCTAAACTCATTCTCAGTATCAGCATATTCTAGATAAGATGTAATCATCATTCCCGAAAGTTGGAAATTAGTCATATAACCAAATTGATAGACCTTCCTTGATGGTGCATAACCTGCTTCATCTTCACCGATAAACTGCCCATAAACAGTTCCATAATACATTTTCGCAGGTAATCGCCAGTTAAAGTCTACACCTGCTAACTGATTCCCTGGCTCATTACTTCTGTCTGCGCTACAACCACCTTCTAGTTCATCACAATTATCACGGCCAATGAGTAAATCCCAAAAGTTAGATAGGCTTTCCGGCCTTCCTTCGCCGCCCCATTGGGCCGTTCTTCTTAAACCGATCTCAAGTGAATCAAAAGGCTTAAATGTGACACTCATTCCTAGCAGTTTGGCATGAGGTATAAACCTATCACTTTCCAACTGGCCTGCAAAAGCTGATACAGACCACGGACCAATCCAAGAAAGCCATTCACTTTCAAAGGGATCAGCATAGTTTCGTTGGATTGATAATGAAGGAACTGGGCGAGCATTATTACTTAAAATTAACGAGCTGTCCCAGCCCGGACCATACCAGCGCTCTTGTGCTCCAGCGGATACTATCCAGTTACCCCAAATAGCTGCGACATAACTATTATCTAAACGGTCCTCTTCTCCATTAAAAGGATCGTGAGCTTTTGTCACTTCTATATTCCATGCAAAGCTTTTACTCATGCCCGTATTTCTGGTGCTAATTTCTGCCTGCTCTCTCCGGCTGTCACCAAAGTGTCGTAATATTTTTCCTTCGTTGCCAGCTCGTAACGCAAGTTCACTGCGAGTTTTTTTCGAGGTTTCAATTCTACCTTTTCGTTTTACTCGCATCAGTGAAGGCATTAACTCAGCGGGAACCTGATCAATCTGAGCATTATCAATATCCTTTAATATCCTAGCCCAGGGTAAGGGCCAGGTCGTAATTGGAGTATTGATTATCCCATTTGCTGATAATGCTTCTATGTCTGCTCTAAGCCAGGGGTCTCTTGTATCTAGCCACGGCTCGGCCTGAACCGTCTGCAGCAAAGAAATAAAAATTATTAATAGAATCTTATTCAAACCAGTACCACTTAAAAGCTGTTAATAGCTGCGGCACCAAGAGCAATTTGATATACAATTTGACTGACGCTTGTCCATAGCTCAAGACTGTCAATCCTATCAGTATCTAATGGTACGACGATGGTATCTCCAGGCTGAATGTCAGCATTGTCATGCGTCAACCACAAACTATCATTCGGTAATACCACGCTACCATTTGCCTTAACGATATAAATGGCATCATTTTCAGCCGTATCTTTTTTACCACCACTTCTTTCAATGTAGTCGTAAAAATCATAGCCTGGTGTGTATAAATGGGACGTTGGGACCTGAACTTCACCAACGACAGTGACCTCTTGTCTAAACTCAGGAACAATTATTTTATCGCCATCTTTCAGAACAAGATCTTTTTGCTCATGCTCTAGTATTGACTCTATATCAATAACAAGACGACCTGTCGCTTCACTGGTTTCTAATACATCAACAAGTGATTCTGCAGAGTTTATGCTAGATGCTTTGTTAGCGTTAGCGTCTTCAAGTTTTGCGGCAGCAATATCCTGACGCAACCTATCCTGTAGCTTTCTTAATTGCTTTTCTTCGTTTTCTCGAAGTTCCTTTCTAGAGAAAACTGTTGCCTCTTTATGAGCAAAGTCGGTAAACCCTCCTACGCGCTTTATGAACGTTGACAGAGTTTCACCACGTCGAATTTGGTAAGTTCCTGGAAATCTAACCTCTCCCTGAACCGTAACTTGTGAAGCTTCTCTAAACTCCGGGGTTACTTTAATGTTCAATTGATCATAAGGGTTTAGCTCTAGTGATACATTGCCCAAAAACTCTTGGGGCAAGTCCACAGGCATATGAAGTGTTTGTGCTAAGTTAGAATCAGAAAAGTTTTGCCGTGTTAACTCGGCCGATAAAGTATATGCATCGTCGGTGAAACCTCCTGCCACAGAAATCAATTCAGTAACAGTCATATTTTCGGTTAGAGGGTAATCCCCTGGAAATTTTACAGCCCCAACCACTTCTACTATCTTGGTTTTACTCTTGTGATTTCCTTGTTGTTTTAATTGGTTTAACAGTGGCTTCAAGGCCTTATTTCTATAAGATAATTTAAAGCTTTCAAGCATCTGGGCTTCTTCAAGCTCCATTTTGTCTTCAGCTTCACTTCCCTCGGTCTTACTCTCTTCTGCATCCATTGCTTTGTCAATTTCTGCTTGAGTGTATCTATTCGCTAAGACATAAATATCATCGCCACTCTTGAGAGTAAGGTTGCTAAGACTAGCAGGATTCTTCCAGGCCGCCTTTAAGTCAGCGAATAAGACTTTCACTTCTCCGAGAGTATTAACTTCCCTGGAAATTAGTACTGCGTTAGCATTAGCGCCCTTTCTAAGCATATCAGGGCTTTGCAAAGCATCTGTAAGCTTCATACCCCTACGCCACGACAACTTACCGGGTATTTGTACATGACCTATAACATCTACAACATTTTCTTCACGATCAATAGCTGGGTACACTTTTACTTTATCACCGCTAACAATTTTCGTTGATTGGCCACGTGGAGTGCTTAGGTCTAAAGCTAACGCTGCATGCTGTCCAGAATTTGAAATACGTTCAACACGGACATCTTTTTTATAGGCTGTAGGTAAAAAGCCTCCCGCCAACTTAACGATATCGTTAACCGACTGCTCATTTTTTAGCTCATAGATCGCCGGGCGTACAACTTCTCCAGCAATAGAAGCAGTTCGCTTTACTGAAGGAATATATATGACATCGCCAGACTGCAGCCTTAAATCATCGCTAGTGTCGCCTTTTAAAAGGAGGTCATATAAATCAATTTTTGATACTAATTGACCATTCCTTTTGAGTTGAATATTACGGAGAGACGCAATATCCGTTAAACCACCACTGACATAGAGCGCATTCATAATGGTTGATAAAGAAGAAACTGTGTAAGCACCAGGCTTAAACGATTCACCCAAAACAAAAATTTGGATTGAGCGCAATTCACCTAGGCTAACGTTCGATTGGACCCCTATATACTGTTCACTAATTCTTTGACTTAAGGACTCCTTGAGTTCGTTATAAGACAAACCAGCAACGTTTATAGGTCCTAACTGCGGGAATTGAATAGAGCCGTCTCTCTCAATAGTGAGTTCATAACTATTGTTCTCTTTACCGTAAAGCTGCACCTTAACTGTATCACCCGGGCCAACTATATAATTAGATGGAACAGGTATATTGCTGACTGGTGTGAAGGTTGTTGGTGCTCCAGAAAATAGATCGTAACCAAACTTTTCTAGTTTCTGCTCTACCCTCGGTAACTCTTCATTGTCCTGCTCTTCTTCCTCTTCAGAAGATTTACTCCCTTGTTCTAATGGATAATTTGACAGCTCTCGGGGCAGCACGGTGGAATTTGCTGGATCTTGTTTTTCACTTGAGTTTTGTTGGCGCAGTGATGCACACATTGAATCCACATCGTACCCAGCAGCCCTTGCCATTTGGCGTTGTTGCTCAGTTGCATTCTCACAAAGCTGTTTTGCTTGGGATAAATCAGTAGCTGCAACAGCATCTAATGTAATAAACAAAGAAGTAACGCTAATAACCAATCCAAGAGTTCTTTTCATCATAGTTGTGGACCTTGAGCAATAAAATACGGATTCAATAACGATTCTTTAGAGTTATAGACTAAATCTTGGCCATTATCATACAAGAAGCAGCGCCCCCCTGCAGCCGAAAGAACAGCATGGGCTGCTGCAGTATCCCACTCTGAAGTTGGGCCAAGACGGGGGTATAGATCAGCTTTCCCCTCTGCTACCAGACATATTTTTAATGAGCTCCCCATCGGAATGAGCTCATAGTCATCAAATTGTTTTAAGTATGACAGCATATCATCAGACTGGTGAGAGCGACTCCCCACTACTCTCAGAGGGTTCTGTGGGAGTTCAGTAACTTTTATTGGAACGGGGACTTTTCCAACCTGCTTTATAGCACCATGCTCCTTCAGCCCATAATAAAGAGTGTCTAGAACAGGTGCGTACACAGCACCAAAAACTGGCTCACCATTATCTATAAGAGCAATATTTACCGTAAATTCGCCGTTTCTCTTAATAAATTCTTTTGTCCCATCCAAGGGGTCAATTAGCCAATACTTATTCCACTGCTGCCTTTCTGACCACGCAATATTTGCGGACTCTTCAGACAGAATAGGAATATCCGGGGTGAGGCTTTCTAGCTCTTTGACAATATAGCGGTGTGATGCCAGGTCGGCTTCCGTAAGGGGAGATTCGTCGGATTTTTCGTAGATATCAAAGTCCTTTTGATAGATCGCCATGACCTCTCGGCCAGCTTGAATTGCTATATGATTAACTGTATTGACCATACCTTCTGTCATCAGCTTTTTGCTCATTTTATATCCTATGAGTGATTATTATTCCTGCTTTGGATACGCTACCGCCCGTGGGTTACGGCTCCCAAAGTGCCAGTTTAACTGTTGTTATTGTAAATTATTAAGTGCAAACCTAAGCGGGCGATATTATATAGACTTATTTGGGTTGTCGAAACCTATAACAGGTAAGTTATATATAATTTTTTACACTTTTTCTAAATCAGAATTCAATACTTCAAGCTTGGTTACCTTACCCATTAAGCTCAATAGTATAATTGATCGCTTTTCTCCATCCGGCACTTCAAACACACCTTCCAAATCTTTAAATGGACCAGCAGTAATTCGGACCTTGTCTCCTGTTTTAGGCGTGGTTTCACTAACATTTGTGACAAATTCTTTATTAACAAGGCTAAGATCTTGTATTAATTTAGCTGAAACCATTCCCGGAACACCGGCAAAACGAACGAAATCTCTGACACCTCTTGTTGACCGTATTTTCGACCAACCATTTCCATTCTTTGGCAACTCGATAAAAATATAGCCAGGGAAGAGTGGCTCAAGGATGGACTGCCTCTTCCCCCTGACAACTTTTTCAATTGAAATTAACGGCAGAAAACTGCTAATCGACTGATTTTCAAGGTTTTCTTTCGCCCGTTTTTCCTGTCGAGGTTTACATTGCACGAGATACCAGGCTTTTTCATTAGTCATTATTCTGCCGCTATGATCTGATTAAATTTTTTATTTTTATGATTTAAGGTCTTTATCAACCCCTCTGCTCCCTTCTGATCAAAGGTCTGTCTGAAAAACACCCTTTTCAACTTCACGAAACTAATACCTTGAAAGCTAAAGTCATAAACAGTCCAGGTATTCTTACTCTTATAAATTTTCAAATCTATAGTAAGATCAGGGAGGTTAGGAGTTTCTAAAGATACTGACAGCCAGCCCTTATTACCTTTTGGGTTCAGACGAAGCCCAACTACCGTAGCTTCTTGACCTTTAAACTGGTTCAAAGTTTCATAAAGATATCGTCTAATCGTGTTTTGATAGGTCAAGACTAATTTACTTTGTGTTTTGGGTTTCATACTAGACCAGCGCTTAGGCCCTAGCATTGCCCTCAATGTATTTTTGGCAGACCAAACATTCAATAACTCTTTATCAACGAACTGCACAAGATACTGAGGATCATTTACAGCCTTCTTATGATTTTTCTCTAAAAAGATATTGATAACTTCGAGCCTTTCCTCAAAATAAGATGTCACCTCACTCTTGGCGTGTGCTACTGTACACCAATTCAGGAGTATGACTGCCATTGCGGCTATCAAATATCGCCCCATAACTACCCTTTAACCTTACAAATATTTTCATTGGCTGCAGAATACAAAAATTCAACTTAATTAAAACTTAACAACCGAAACGTAATGATATTACACACAGACGAAGTAATGACTTAAAAAATTCCCTTCTTTTATTCCTTTTGTGACCTAATGCCAGAATAAAGCGGAGTTTATTCATATTCATAACTATAGTAGCTGTACTCAGCACTTTTTTTGGTAAAACCGTTAAATACAACCCCTTTAACCTCGCTTTGTGTATTAGCGAAAGTTTTCAGTGCGATTTCTAACTCTTTCTTATGAGTGACATTATGCCTGACCACCATCAAAACAGTACCTACTTGCTTACTAACAACTCTTGCATCAGTCACCGCAAGAACTGGTGGCGTGTCAATTATAACCAGGTCAAATTGCTGCTTTAACTCAGATAGCAAGTGTTCAAACTTGGTCGACATCAATAACTCTGAAGGGTTGGGAGGGACGGCACCTCTCGGTATGACCTTTAACGCGTCAACTTCCGTATTATTAATTAAAGACTCTTTACCGATTTGTCCTCTTAGAAAATCCGAAATCCCTTGCTTTGTCTTTAACTTGAACAGACGGTGGAGGTATCCTTTTCTTAAATCAGCATCAATTAATACAACCTTCTTCCCTGCTTGAGCCATCAATATAGCCAGGTTACTACTATTAAACGACTTACCGGCTCCTGGCCCCGGACTAGTGATCATAATCGCATTACTGTCGGACTCCACCATTGCAAAGTAAATGGATGTCCTTAGGCCGCGCAAGGATTCAATTGCATTGTCAGCAGGGTTTTCGATTGCTAATAACCCATCACTGAAAGTAACTTTTTTCTTAGTACCTCGTAAAACATTGACTTTCATACCATCCTGGAACTTCGAAAAAGGAACTACCGCATAAACAGGTTTCCCCATATTCTCTATCTCTTCAGGGCTATTGAGCCCTTTACTTAGAAAAGTCCGAACCAGAGCGATCAGCACGCCTATAATTCCACCCAAAAGCATACCTAGAGCTAGTATTAAAGCCTTTTTAGGTTTGATTGGTTCCAATGCTGTCGCAGCCGTATCCACAACTCTGACATTACCCACTGTACCGGCCCTGACAATATTAAGCTCCTGTATACTGTTAAGCATTTGTGTGTATATGGCAGTTCCAACTTCTACGTTTCGTTTTAACCTTAATAGTTCCTGCTGTGTGTCAGGCAAGCCCAGAATTCTATTGCGGAGCTCTACTTTTTTATTTGTTAACTCTGAAATTTGTGAATTTACCGATTTGTACACAGGGTGACTAGGCTGGAACTTGCGCTCAACTTCCGACTTTTTTAATTTTAACTCGGAGATTTTTGACTCAAGCTCGACTGACTGCTCCAGTAAAACCTGGGTTTCAGCCAAAATGTTTACCGATTCAGCAGAAACCTGATATTGATTAAGTTTCTCTTCGTTTTCCTCCAGTCCAGCTCTGATTTCTGGTAACTGATTGCGCAAAAATTTTAAACTCTTTGATGCTTCAGCAGAACTTCTATTAACATTTTCTAGAACATAATTTTGTGCTACCTGATCAAGGACCTTAGGTAGTAGATCTGAGTCCGTACCCTTTAAACGCATCTCCAGGATGCCAGATTTATCCCCTTTTTCAATAACAGTGATTTCTTCCTGGAGCTCATTTACTGCTCTGAGCCTGTTTTGTTTTACCACAAAAAACTCTGCACCAGGATGCGCAGACAGTGACTTGATATGAATAGAGAATCCACCAGTCTCTACAGTCTCACCAACATGCCCCTCAAGAAGCAACTCATTTTCATAAAACAACTCATAGGAATCCTTCCCGGCCGCTCTGAGAGTTAAGCGTGTATCTAAATACGAACCAGGTACTTCCAGTATAGATACCTCCAATACTTCACCGTGTTTAACGGCAGAAGGTTTTAGATAAAAAGCGAAATCTGTAATAAAGTTGCTTACTCCACTATACGCAATACCAGCGGCAAAAGGAGGTTTGCTAGGGGATACCTTGATATCTAAAGACATCTGATCCACAGTCTTACCAATTATCCTTCTCGACTTAATTAACTCGATTTCTGTTGAAGAGTCACTCTCCTCCATAAAATATTCAGGCATACCAACTAAGTCTGATATCCCGCTTTGCTTTTCTTCTATTTGCAAAAGATTATTTGCCTGATAAACAGGCAGTGCCGATATTGCGTATATTAAACTTATCAGGGCACAGACAAAAACAGTCACCAGAATCAACCAGCGACCTTGCCATAAATGATTAAACAGCTCCCTCAGATCTATTTCATCATCAGCCTGGACACTGCCCTGTTTATTCAGCCCATTATGTTTCTCAAATTTCATATCTTTCACACTTATTGCAAATATGGCTTCCAGTCATTTGTCAGCTCTTCTATTAAATCCACTGCATACATATATACTTCACGACTTTTTTTATAAGGGTCCAGAACTTCCTTATTTCGCTGCCAATGCCCAAGTAACTTAAGCTTGCCTCGTGCCTCTGGATAGACCCTGCTCACTTCTTCTATATGTTTTTTTTCCATGACTAGAACCAAGTCAGCGCTAACTAAAAGTTCTGAGGATAACTTTTGACTACGATGCCCTGTTATATCAATGCCTTTTTGTTTCAATAGCTCTATACAGGTATCATCAGCTAAAGCACAATCCTTCGTATTAACTCCCGCCGATAATACTTTGGTCGACTCTCCCGAGATACGTTTCAAAAAGGCCTCAGCAACTGGAGAGCGGCAAATATTACCTGTGCATAATATTAAAGTATTCTTAAACATCCATACTCCCTCCTACTACCCACTAGCTACCAGTATCAGAAGCATTACGCAGGAATACCGATGTGGGTAACAACTGCGATAAAACTCTATTCCAGCGAGTAATACCGGATGGAGAGACGTAAACAACATCTCTTGGCTTTAACATGAAGTTATCGCCGGCTATAAAAGCAAACTTCTGTGAGCCATCAAGGTGGTAAATTGTGAACTTACCCTCTGTCTCTGGGTGGGTACGGATTACATAAATACCTTCATCATCCGCAGTAAGGTTATCTACACCACCTACCTCGCCTAAAGCCTGTGTTAAGGACAGTCCATACTTGCTAATTATGACAGGCTGAGGCTTCATGACTTCTCCCATCACATAAACTTTCTTTTGAATATTGCTATTTACATAAACAGTATCGCCATCTTTTAAAACTAATGTCTCAAAAGGAAATCCTGCTTTCTGCATTTCATATAAATTTAATGAATAGCTATCTTTGCCACGTATAAGACGTACCTGAGTTTCATCACCATCTAAAGAAACTCCTCCGGCTAGCTGTATGGCTTCCAGTATAGTTAAAGGCGAGGTAGTAATGGGAAGGACTTTAGGGTTATTAACACTTCCCGTGATGCTTACTTTTTGGCTACGATAATCAACCACCCTCACATCTAATTGAGGATTATTTAAATATTTTGTTAGCCGAGACGTTATTTCTTCCCGAATTCCAGCTGTAGTACGCTCAGCTGCAGCAACTTTGCCAATATACGGAAAATAAATTGTTCCATCAGCCTTAACTAAGGTACCTGAGGTAGCTGGATGAGTATTAGGGCCTCCGGGCATCGTCAGCTCTGGATGTTCGAAAACAGTTACCAGCAGAACGTCTCCCGGCTGGACTTTATATTGGTATAGCTCTTCGGATATCAACGCCGAATATTGTTCCAAGTAGGTACCTAGATCTTTTTCAGAGTTAAAGGGCTCAAGAGTAATACTGACGACGTCATAATTCACGACTTGTTCAGATGCCGAGACTTCATTTGAAGTTACATCTTTATCAATGCTGATCCCAGGAGCTAAAACACAGCCCTTTACAAACACAACTGCTAAACAGATGTATAGCTTCATCCTTATTCTCACTTATAAATATTCCAAATATTTTTGTTTTAAACTTATTAATTGAATTAGCTGCCCCTTCTAAGGAGGCATACATAAACTTATATCAAATGCGACTTTTGTGAACCAACGCACATTAATACAAATAGATACACTAATCAAGCTTTTTATGCATACAAAAATATACAAAAGCATATGAAAACATGCTCAAATATTTTATAAGGTTTGGTTGGGGCTAATCGACTCGAAACTTTCTCTAATAGTTTTAAGGTATTGCTACTTAAGCAATACTTTCTTCGCGAAGTTTTTCAATTTTATCCCTTATTTGTGCTGCTTTTTCGAATTCAAGGTTCTTAGCAAACTCCAGCATTTCCTTTTCTAGCTTTTCAATTTCTTCCACACTTTCAGCTAAACTGCGGACATGATATTGCCCTTTCTTATCAGCAACACGCTTTTTACCACTCTTGGCGCCTGTATCCATGACATCGGTTATTTTCTTTTTAATTCCCTGCGGTGTAATACCATGCTCTTTATTAAAGGCTTGCTGAATACTACGACGACGATCCGTTTCGTCAATAGCTCGCTTCATGGATCCTGTTATTTTGTCAGCATATAAAATGGCTTTACCATTCAAGTTACGAGCTGCTCGACCAATAGTCTGAATTAAGGAGCGCTCGGAGCGCAAGAACCCTTCCTTATCCGCATCCAGAATCGCAACTAATGATACCTCAGGCATATCCAGACCTTCTCGCAACAAGTTAATACCAACTAAAACATCAAACTCACCCAGACGTAGGTCTCTGATAATTTCCATACGCTCAACCGTATCAACATCAGAGTGTAAATAACGTACACGAATACCATGCTCGGACAGATAGTCAGTCAGATCTTCGGCCATCTTTTTAGTCAAAGTTGTCACCAGAACTCGTTCATTAACTTCAACTCTCTTGTGAATCTCGGACAGAAGGTCATCAACCTGGGTTCCTACAGGGCGAATCTCTACCTCTGGATCCACTAAGCCCGTTGGACGCACAACCTGCTCAACAACCTGGCCAGCATGCTCTTCTTCATAAGGGCCTGGAGTAGCAGAAATGAATATAGTTTGTGGCGAAATTCGTTCGAACTCCTCGAATTTCAATGGACGATTATCAAGTGCAGAAGGCAAACGAAAACCAAATTCGACCAGAGTTTCCTTTCTTGATCGATCACCTTTATACATCGCCCCAATCTGAGAAACAGTTACGTGTGACTCGTCAATTATCATCAAAGCATCGGGTGGTAAATAATCCAATAAACATGGAGGAGCCTCGCCCGGTTGAGCCCCTGACAAATACCGTGAGTAGTTTTCAATACCCGAGCAATAGCCGAGTTCCTGCATCATTTCAATATCGAACTTTACACGCTGCTCAAGCCGCTGCGCCTCTACCAGTTTATTCATATCATATAACTGAGCTAGTCTTTCCTTCAGCTCAACTTTAATTTTTTCGATTGCATCCAATATAGTTTGTCTGGAAGTCACATAGTGGCTTTTAGGGAACACCGTAACGCGGGTAAGATTTTTAATCACTTCACCTGTTAGCGGATCAAAAGTCTGAATAGTCTCGACTTCATCATCAAAAAGTTCAATTCTGATAGCGTTTTTATCGGACTCCGCAGGATAGATATCAATTAAGTCGCCACGTACACGATAGGTTGCGCGCTGTAGTTCCATGTCATTCCGTGTATATTGAAGCTCCGCTAACCGCCTTAAGATATAACGCTGGTCAATAGAATCACCAACCTTTAAATGCATAACCATACTATGAAAGGCTTTAGGATCTCCCAGTCCGTATATAGCTGACACCGAAGCGACAATCACAGAGTCCCGTCGTTCAAGTAAAGCCCTGGTAGCTGACAGGCGCATCTGCTCAATGTGCTCATTTATCGAAGCGTCCTTTTCGATAAAAGTATCCGATGCCGGAACATACGCCTCTGGCTGGTAATAGTCGTAATAGGAAACAAAATACTCGACAGCATTGTTTGGGAAAAACTCCTTCATCTCGCCATACAGCTGGGCTGCTAATGTCTTATTTGGAGCCATGACGATTGCAGGACGACCACTTCGGGCAATAACGTTTGCCATAGTGTAGGTTTTACCAGAACCGGTCACACCCAGCAGAGTTTGGTGCGACAACCCATCATCAAGACCTTCAAGCAACTCTTCTATCGCTTTAGGTTGATCACCTGCTGGGGCAAATTGAGACTGTATATCAAAGACGTCGCTCATGGGCTTATGACTTTTAGTTAAGTATGCAGTTATTGCGCTCTATAACTTCTTGGGTGGCGTAATAACTTAGAGTATGATTAGCGAATATTGTCTCACACTGAGTAAAAAAATCGAGGGGTTACGGTGACTATTGAACTATCTAAAAGAGTACAGCTTATTAAGCCATCTCCAACTTTAGCTGTCGCAGCAAAAGCAAAAGAATTAAAGGACCAGGGTCGTGATGTCGTTGGTTTGGGAACTGGCGAGCCAGATTTTGACACGCCAGACCACATCAAAAAAGCTGCCATAAACGCAATACAGAATGGCGCAACAAAATATACGGCGGTCGACGGGACCCCCGAATTAAAAGATGCTGTAATAAACAAGTTTAAAAGGGATAACGGTTTAACCTATACACCAAATCAGATTCTGGTATCTTCAGGCGGCAAGCAGAGTTTTTACAACTTGTGCCAGGCGCTCCTCAACCCCGGTGATGAAGTTATCATCCCTGCTCCGTACTGGGTTTCATATCCAGATATGGCGTTATTGGCAGAAGCTAAGCCAGTAATAATTGAAACGAGCATAGAGCAGCACCTTAAGATTACGCCTGATCAGCTCAAAAAGGCAATCACTAACAAAACACGGCTGTTTGTTATTAACGGTCCGAGTAACCCTACTGGCGTTGCCTACTCAAAAAGTGAGCTCAAAGCTATAGGAGATGTTTTAAAGGAATATCCAGACATTATTATCGCTACCGATGATATGTACGAGCATATTTTATGGGCTGAAGAACCTTTCGCTAATATCCTGAATGCCTGCCCAGAGCTTTATGACAGAACAATTGTGCTTAACGGTGTTTCAAAAGCCTACGCTATGACTGGATGGCGTATAGGTTATGCTGGCGGTCCAGCGGACTTGATAACGGCAATGAAAAAGGTTCAGTCACAAAGCACCTCAAACCCTGCAGCCCCAAGCCAGGCTGCTGCAACGGAAGCTCTCAACGGGGACCAAAGTTGTATAACACCTATGCTGGAAGCATTTAAAAAACGTCATGACTATCTAGTAGAGGCTCTTAATGCTATAGATGGCATTAAGTGTTTACCAAGCGATGGTACCTTCTATGCTTTTCCGAACGTAGAAGGCCTAATTGATAAACTTGGGTGTGAGTCTGATCTTGACCTCGCAGAATTACTTCTAGAAAAAGTAGACTTAGCATTGGTACCTGGCTCGGCATTTGGTTCTCCAGGTCACATGCGACTATCTTATGCGGCCAGTATGGAAACTCTTGAAAAAGCTATTGAAAGACTTAAAAAAATAGCAAATTAAATTTTTTTTTAATTTAGGTGTTGACCGATGGGCGAAATATGTCTATTATCTCGCCCCGTTCAGCACACAACGTTGAACAGATAAATCCCCCTTAGTTCAGTCGGTAGAACGGTGGACTGTTAATCCATATGTCGCTGGTTCGAATCCAGCAGGGGGAGCCATATTTTAAAGGCCTTGCAGCGATGCGAGGCCTTTTTTTATACATAACATATTCCTATTGATTTTCATCCTGGAAAACTGCTCTATAGTTTCTGTCGTGAGACTTATCAACTCAATAAAACTACCCTTTTGACTAAGAACAAATTTATCACCTGAGAGCTAATTTAATTAGATTATTTATAAAAGCATTAACCAGAAAATTGGAATACAGAATCAGATATCTCAAGTAAATCATCGAAATTTACAATTGAAAATCCAGATTAAAAGTAAATTTTACAATCGCTATTTGTAATACCAGCAAGTCAATTTTAACTTAAAGAATGTTAAATTCGCTTTATAGCTCTGTATTTATCCATCAGAGGTTAATAGGCGATATATATGGTTATATCTTATTGAAAAGAAATGATTATTTTATGACCAGGCAAAAAAAAAGCCAAGAAGTGATTCTTGGCCAAATCCCACCATATAGCTGAAGGAAAATTGTATCAATTTGTAGCAATTTTACTTGTATCTTAATAGCTTATGTATTTTCACAGTATTGCTTTATTTGTCATGAATACTGTGATACAAATAAACAGTAAAAATACAGTAAATTACATCTTGGATATATATTAATGCATGACTGCATTGAAATCAAGTCAATCTTGCATTGTTAGGATACAATATGAGCGAAATCATTGATCAACTCAAGCAACTGATGAATAACTTTGGTGAAACCGATTATTCAATGCAGCGTAAATCCAATATCAGTCAGTCTACGATTTATCGTATTCTTGAACGAAAGACGACTGATCCGGGTGTTCACAAAATAGATAGTCTAGCTAGAGCTCTAGGTTTCAGGCTTTCTCTGATACCAATAAATGAATCTACCAACCAGATTGATTACTCTTCAGAGGTAGATACACTTAAAAGGATTATTACGCTGGTCGAGTCACTTGCCAACGCTAGAGGTATTGAGCTAACTCCTGAGGAAAAAGCAGAAATGATCCTATCGAACTACCAGGCAAATAGCTCGAAAGAAGAACTAGGAATGAGGATCGTAAATTTAAAGTAATATTATGTCCTTGAAGGAATACAACAGTTTGAGGAAGCAACAAATTCAATAAATCTTGTCTGCTTTTCTCCAGAACATAAAAAAGGCGCCCCAAAGGGCGCCTTTTTTGATTTGTGCAGCTATATTCTAGTTAGTGGCGTCTTTACCTTACTGGAATTACTTTTGCTCTGTACGGGTCTTAAAAAGCCCCTGGACTGAATAATCTTTCGATTCTTTCGCTCGAAGTCCTCTAACTTCTGATTCCATACCAGGATTTCCCGCAGCTTATCCTTTTCAGTCAGGTTACTGGTTTCGATTTGAGAGTACTCCTGTATCAAGCGTAACGCAGTAATATCTGCCTGACGAAAAGCTGACAGATCAACAACGTTCTCCTCGTCACCGAAGAGCTCTATTTCAGCGCCAGTTTCAAAGGACTCGGCGTTTCTGTTTCGATAGGCCTTGACGATCAGCCAAAACAGCGCTGCTGCGAACGCTGCTAACACTAAACCGTAAGCCAAAAATAGTAATGCCATTAATATGTTTCCCTGCTAAATACACAAGTTGTTTCAGTATTGGTGTCAGTAAGGACAGTAAAATACAGATATTTACCGCTGGTAAAGCATAAGCCTGCAAACCCTTAATAAGCTCCAGGTCGGTATAGTGCCTTTCAATGAAACGGCCTATATTGAAACCTATAGCGATCATAGTAAATATAACCACTGCAAGTTCTTCTTTATCAACAATACGTGTTGTAACAGCTTGAAACGCCACGTAGAGTAAAATCAGTATATCTGTCACCATCCATGTTATGTACCACAGATATTTCCCCTGTCCATGTTCCATTAACCAAGGGCTGAGTTGCCAGTTCATAAACTGAACTACAACTAAAAAAGCACAAAAGCTCACCAAACGCTTACGCTTAGTGAGCATCATATGAAGTATGAAACATCCAACTAATCCTAAAGTAAACCAGTCGGTAATCCATCCTTCTAAGTTAAGTTCAATAACAAAGTTCTGCAATATTACTCTCTTTTAGTCACATCTGGCTCATCGTCCTCAGGCTCGCCTCCATTACCACCTGTATACACTTCGAGTACAAGCTTAGGATTGGACTCTCCCCAAGAAGGTTGAATTTCCTGAGGTTCTACCATAGATAAATAACAGATCATAGCGATAGATTCAAACATAATAATCATCTCCAACAGTTAAAAAATTCATTAAAAAAAGGTTTTATCCAAGCGAAAACATAGAAACAGACAAATTATCTGTAAAGTGATTGCCATAACTTATTGCTTTTAAAAGACTTATTTTTAGGAAGAAAGATCGCGCTATGGTCTTCTGTCTAAATATTAAACAAAATAAATAAATAAAAACGTGAAGTAAATTTTACATTTGATAATTTCTTCTTATATAAATCTTAATGCAAATATGAGAATATCTGCTTGATATTAATGCAAATATGCAATGAACCACCAAATTATATATTTATTTTAGATTAGTTTTATTAATACAACATAAAGCCTGGCCCACCCTCTCAGAAGTACGGTTAAAGCCAGGATCAAAAAAAGCGCTAACAAGCGCTTTTTCTGGTCATTATTAATTCATAGCTGAGTTACTGTAAACTTTGAAGGGCATTGGGTATTACTCTGTACCGGACGAAGAAATCCTCGAGACTGAATAATGGTTCTATTATTCAATTCGAATGACTCGAGTTTCTGATTCCAAGCAAGAATATCATGTAACTTATCCTTCTCCTGAAGACTGCTTGCTTCTATCAGTGAGTATTCTTGTATCAGCTTTAGAGCACTAATATCAGCACGTTTATACGCAGACAAGTCAACTACGTTGCCGTTTTCTGCAAATAGAGACTCTACAGACTCTGGGCTATAGAATTCGCTGCTTTGGTTTCGATAGGCTTTTAGGATTAGCGAGAACAGCGCTACTGCGAACACTGCTAACACTAAACCGTAGGCCAAAAATAGTGATGCCATCAATGTGTTTTCCTGCTATATGTACTAACTTCTTTATAATTGGTGTTATTAAAACTAAGACAATACAAATATTCACAGCCTGTAGTGCATAGCCCTGAATATCTCTAATCAAAGTAAACTCAGTAAAGTGCCTTTCGAAATACCGCCCAAAAGTTGTTGCCAGGGCAATTAAGGTCAGAATGGAAATGGCGAACTCTTCCTTCAGAACTTGTTTAGTTAATACGCCCTTAATGGCAATATAGAAAAGTATTGCCAAATCAGTAACCATCCAGGTTATGTACCAGATATATTTATTGAGAGTATGATCCAAAACCAAAGGATTCAAACTCCAGTTAATAAATTGGAGTACAACTAGAAAGACACAAAAATTCACCAGGCTTTTTTGCCTGGTGAATAATAGATGTAAAAATAAACAAGCTATCAAACTTAATGTAAAAGTATTTGATAATAGTTCATTTATGTTGAGTTGATTAACAAAATTACTAAGCAACTTTTAACTGTTCCTTCTTATTAGGGTCAGGCTCTTCCTCAGGCTCACCACCAGTATTGCCGGTAAAAGCATAAAGAGCATTATTTAATTTTACTTTGACGTCTTTATCTGGCTCCTCTTCCGGCTCACCACCAGTGTTGCCAGTATAAGCATGAAGAGCGAGTTTAAGCTGATCCTTGACGTCTTTATCAGGCTCTTCCTCAGGCTCACCACCCGTGTTGCCGGTGTAAGCGAGAAGCGCGAGCTGTAATTGTCCCTTTATATCTTTTTCTTCTGGCTCCTCTTCAGGTTCACCACCAGTATTGCCGGTGTAAACTTGAAGGGCTAGCTTATCAAGATCCAACAAAGGTTGTTGAATTTCTTGAGGTTCTGACATAGATAAATAACAGATTATTGCGATAGATTCAAACATAAGAAATGCCTCCAAAGAGTAGTTTTTTAAAAAAAATATGGTATAAAACAAAAATATCTAATGAATTACGAAAAACGCTCCCGCCCAGGTGGTACCATAACTTGTTGCTTTTAAAAGATTATTATTATTTCAAAGAGCCGGCGCTATGGCTTTATGTACAAATATTAATCAATATAAATAAATAAAAGCGTGAAGTAAATTTTACATTTAATAAAATATTATTATGCCAAATTTTGTAAAAAAGTATTCTATCCCATTGATTTTAAGTCATATTTGCATTGCTCTCATATTTGCATTGCCCCAATCTGATTTATGGATGGCTTACTACAGGGACAATGTAAACCAAGGTGAGGTATGGCGATTTTTTACCCCAAACCTAATCCACCTTGGGTTTAATCACCTTTTGCTTAATTTAGCTGGCTTATGGTTTACCATGTTTTTGTTTATCAAGCTTTTAAATCAGACGGACTGGCTAATCTGGTTCGTGGTTCTCTTTATAGGGAATATAGTAGGTCTGCACTTATGGGTACCCGAACTACAGCACTACGTTGGAATGTCAGGTGCTTTATATGGCTTAATCAGTGCGGCCGCCATAGCGGAGTTGCGTCTAGGGGTTAAACTTAGTGGTGTACTATTGGTTATTGTAGGCCTTAAAATTTTCCTTCCACAAATTATGGGCTACGAGGAAAGTTACGATCACTGGCTAGGTGGGAATGTTATAGAAGAATCACACGTCATAGGATTTATTCAAGGCCTTATATTAGGCTTAGTTTGGCCGAAAAACAGGCTTTCTAAATCTGCAAGTTTTTCGACCAAAACTCAACATCCTAAATAGAAATTTTAGAACGATTCTTTTCTAAAGTTTTAGCTCCGATCCCCTTTACAGCCGTCAGCTCGTCCACTGACTTAAAAGGACCAAACTTTTCGCGATAATCAATGATTGCCTGAGCCTTTTTTACTCCAACACCTTTTAAAGTCGCAGCCAACTGACTTGAGTCAGCTTTATTAATATTAACTTTAATTTGTTGCTGTGATTCAGCCGAACCTGATTTTTCGGCACTAGCGGGAGCAATAGCTAAGGCTAATAGTATCGACAGTGCAAGGGATGCAAAGTATTTCATAATAATCTCCTTCTATATGATAGTTTTCCTTAAGCTGCAGGCCACTGATGACCTGCAGGAAGAAGATTACTGTCTCTGCTGGTTTAAGACAAGTGACTTACAATAGAATCAGAGATATCGCACAAAGCTTTATAGGGATCCTGAGCTTTGGTAATTGGGCGACCAATAACGAGATAGTCAGAGCCAGCTTGAAGCGCCTTCTCAGGGGTCATTATCCGACTCTGATCACCTTTATCGCTGCCTTGAGGTCGAATTCCAGGAGTAATAAGTTTAAATTCCTCACCACAACCCTGTTTTATCTTTTCTGCTTCCCATGACGAACAAACTACACCATCCAATCCAGCATCTTTTGCCATTTTGGCCATATGGTTTACCTGATCTTCTAAACTTCGTTTAAAACCCAGTTCGCTGTAAACATCTTCATTCATACTGGTCAACATGGTTACCGCGATAAGAAGAGGTCTGTGTTCACACTCATTTAGCGCCTCACGAGCTTTCTCCATCATTACCCGACCACCTGCTGCATGAACATTAATCATCCAAACACCAAGCTCTGCAGCTGCTTTACAAGCTTTTGCAACAGTATTGGGGATATCGTGATACTTCAAGTCAAGAAATACGTTATAGCGACGTTTTACCAGCTCTTTGACAAATTCTGGCCCAAAGAGGGTGAACATTTCTTTGCCAACTTTTAATCCACACATGGAAGGATCAAGCTTATCAACAAGCGCCAGGGCCTGTTCTTTATCACTGTAATCTAGAGCTACTAATATTTTCGGATCGGACATGGTTTACCTATTAATGATCGTATTACTCGCCTTCTATTCCCTTGATCGGCTTTACAGAGCTCCATTCCTTGCAGCTTGGGCACTGCCAGTATATAGCTTTTGTGTGAAACCCACAGTTTTCACACTCATATCGCGGCTTACGCGAAATCAGTTTTTCAACAATATCATCCAGAAGTTGAAGGCTAGGTTTAGCCGAATCTTGAGCGTGCTCAATGTGTAAGGCTATCAACCGCTGCAAGCCCTTGAGTGACGGCCTTTCCTGAAGAAATTCACCTATCAATATGGCTGCTGCCTTATCACCTTTCTCTTTTTGTATGATTTTAGAGAGTTCTACAAGTACAGATACACCGGCTCCCATTTCAAGACTTTTATCTAGAAACTGCTTATAACCACTATAGTCTTTAACTTCAGAGTAGGCCTGGGAAATGTCAGGTAGGGCTTCTGGTAAAAATGCGATATCCTGCTGCAAAATACGTTGGTAAGCCTTGATCGCCTGCTTGTATTGGTTTTGACGTAGATGAATTCGTCCCTGCAGTAAGCTTGCACGAACAGAGTCAGGATTAATATTCAGTGCTTTCTTTAAATTGGATAAAGCAGCTTTATTATCACCTTCTCTTCTTTTCTGATCAGCAAGTTCACAATAAAAATGAGATATTGGCTTACTCTGCTCTACCCCCATACTTGACTGTAGAGTTTCTGCAATTTTAGCTGCATCGTCCCAGTCCCTGGTGAGCTGATGAATATTAAGTAATTGAACTAAGGAGTCATTTTTGTGTGCAGGGTCTTCCAGCAACTCTTTAAAGAGCTTTTCAGAACGGTCATACATACCAACAGCATTATAATCCAGACCTAGCTGGTATAGTGCCGTATTACGATCAGATGAAGATAGTTGAGGTCGAGCAATCAGATTCTGATGTAAACGAATAGCCCTGTCCACTTCTCCCCTTTTCCGGAACAGATTACCCAACGCCAAGTGAGTTTCGACCGTATCGGTATCTACCTTTAAAAGATCAATGAATGTATCTACAGCTTTGTCAGGCTGTTCATTAAGAAGATAATTGAGACCTTTAATATAATTACTGGAGAGACTGCCACCCTGCTTTCCTTTTAGCTGCTTACGTCCCACCAGATACCCAGAATAAGCGGCAAGGGGTAACAATGCTAAAACCCCATATAGTAGCCATTGTTCCATTTAAAAAGGATCCTTCCCAGCTATTGACTGTTGGCGTAGATATTCCAATTCTTTCTGGGATTTCAAAAGTTGCTTTTTTAGGCGAGCATTTTTATGGCGATATTTATATACCGCAAAAGACATACCTAAAATGCCCAGCAACAAACCACACAACCCTGCCCAGAAAACAATAAGAGATAGAGGTAACTCTGTATTACCAAATAGGAAATTAATATCTGTGATTTGATCATTATTCAGAGCAAAAACAGTACTGATGATCAGCACTGCGACAAACAAAATAATAGCAAAAATTTTTCGCAAAGCAGATTAGCCCCGAGCCTTGAAGAACTTGATCTATATTCACCAAGCTCTTAATGATAATTATGGTTTAATCGGTTGATCCTTCCCCGCATCCACGCGCTCACGCAGTTCTTTACCTGGCTTGAAGTGCGGAACATGTTTCCCTTGCAAAGACACTGACTCACCTGTTTTTGGGTTACGTCCCACACGTGGAGCACGGTAATGCAATGAAAAGCTACCAAAACCTCTGATCTCAATACGACCACCATCTGAAAGCGTTTCTGACATCTGGTCAAGTAAAGACTTTACCACCAGTTCTACATCACGAACAGATAGCTGAGGATTTTTATCAACTAGACACTCAATCAGTTGTGATTTTGTCATCGGTCTAGACCTCCATTTAATTGAATACCCATAGTATGGGGTATTTCAAGCCAAAAATCATCTAACTATCTTAATTATATGGTATTTTTTACAAATTTCCATCAGTCTGATGACACTTCAGGATTTATCGGCTAAATGCATCTTCAATAAAAAGCTGACACTGGTCCCTTCCAGGCGTCAGCTTGGGAAACACCTATCTGTGTGGCCTAGATACAAAAAAGCCCGACATTCGCCGGGCTTTTTTTGATGATTTGAAAAAATCAGTAGGAGATTACTCTTCGTCACCTAGCTGCTCTTTCAATAAATCACCTAGAGTTGCTGGAGAATTAGAACCTTTCTCATTGCTGAACTCTTTAATCGCTTCAGCTTCTTCTGCAGCGTCTTTCGCTTTGATAGACAACGTCAGATTGCGGTTCTTCTTGTCAACGCCTACGAATTTAGCTTCGATTGCGTCACCAACACTCAGATGCTTGCTTGCATCTTCAACACGCTCAGAGCTGATGTCTGATGCACGAACATAGCCTTCAATGTTCTCGGCAAGTTCAACAGTTGCACCTTTTGCGTCAACGTCTGTGATAGTACCTTTAACCACAGAACCTTTAGGATGCTCGCTCAGGTACTCTGCAAATGGATCTGAATCTACTTGCTTGATACCTAAAGAGATACGCTCACGCTCAGCGTCAACTGAAAGTACAACAGCTTCAACTTCGTCGCCTTTCTTGTAATCACGAACAGCTTCTTCACCAGGAACAGTCCAAGAGATATCAGAAAGGTGAACCAGACCGTCGATACCACCCTCAAGACCGATGAAGATACCGAAATCAGTAATTGACTTGATCTTACCAGTAACTTTGTCGTTCTTGTTGTGAGTTGCAGCGAACTCGTTCCAAGGGTTAGGTACGCATTGCTTTATACCTAGTGAGATACGGCGACGCTCTTCGTCAATATCAAGGACCATAACTTCAACTTCGTCACCCAAGTTAACCACTTTAGATGGGTGGATGTTTTTGTTAGTCCAATCCATTTCAGAAACGTGTACAAGACCTTCAACACCATCTTCAATCTCAACGAAACAACCATAATCAGTTAGGTTAGTTACGCGACCTTGTAGACGTGCGCCTTCTGGGTAACGGTCATTGATATCAACCCAAGGATCAGATCCAAGCTGCTTGATACCTAGAGATACACGATTGCGCTCGCGATCGAACTTCAATACTTTAACATCGATTTCGTCGCCAACCTGAACAACTTCACTTGGGTGCTTAATACGCTTCCACGCCATATCAGTAATATGTAGAAGGCCGTCAACACCACCCAAATCAACGAATGCACCGTAATCAGTAAGGTTCTTAACGATACCTTTAAGCTCCACACCTTCCTCAAGGTTAGCAAGAAGCTCTTCACGCTCTGCGCTGTTTTCAGATTCAATTACAGCACGACGTGAAACCACTACGTTGTTACGTTTTTGGTCAAGTTTGATAACTTTAAACTCAAGATCAACACCTTCAAGGTGTGATGTATCGCGTACCGGACGAACGTCAACCAAAGAACCAGGTAGGAAAGCGCGGATAGATTTAACTTCAACAGTGAAGCCACCCTTAACTTTACCTGTGATAACACCAGTAACTGTCTCGTCTGCTTCGTGCGCAGCTTCAAGTACGCCCCAAGCAGCAATACGTTTAGCACGCTCACGAGATAGACGCGTTTCACCGAAACCGTCTTCTACTGCGTCTAGTGCAACTTCTACTTCGTCGCCAACGTTTACTTCCAGCTCACCCTTGTCATCAGTAAACTGAGTACGTGGGATAACGCCTTCAGACTTAAGACCAGCGTTAACAACAACAACTTCATTATCAATATCAACCACTGTACCAGTGATGATAGCGCCTGGACGCATTTCTACGTTCTGAAGGCTCTGTTCAAATAGTTCTGCGAAATTTTCGCTCATTCGTTTATACCTAAATACGCTCCGCTAAAAAATAAATTAGCTAGAACTTGAGTTAAAATCACCATGCGACCATCCAGTTGCCATGGGTCAATGAGTTTTATTGGTTCATCATCCATGCGAACCAACGTTCCAATCAAGCTTCAGAAAACCCTATAAAATCAAGAATTTGCTGAACCACTTCATCGATAGACAAATTAGAGCTATCTACAACAAAAGCACCCTCTGCTGGCACCAAAGGGGCCACAGTGCGAGTGCGATCACGCTCATCTCTATCGATGATGCTTTTTAGAAGGTGCCGAATATTAGCATTTACGCCCTTTTCGATCAACTGTTTATGGCGTCTTTCTGCCCGTATTTCGGGGCTTGCAGTCAAAAACACCTTATGTTCGGCATCGGGAAATACCACCGTGCCCATATCACGCCCATCGGCTACCAGTCCCGGCAATTGCCTAAACTGCCGTTGTCTTGTCAATAAAGCCTCACGAACCTGTGGGATCGCAGCTACCTTAGAGGCCATCGCACTGGTCTCATCCAGACGGAGCTGAACACCTACATCCTGCCCATCCAACAGTACCATTTGCTCGCCATGGGATGAGGGTTTAAATACAACATCCAGCTCAAGAGCTTCTTTGGCTACCGCCTCCTCGTCACTGACATCAATATCATGCTTAATAACAGACAAGGCTGTCAGACGATACAAAGCGCCACTGTCGAGCAAATGATAGCCTAGTTTTGTTGCAAGAATTTGACTAATCGTCCCCTTGCCTGAACCACTTGGACCATCGACGGTAATCACTGGCACTTTCGATGCTTCACTCAATGCAGACTCCTATTTTGTCATCTCACGCAAGACTTTGATGAATTTAGCATTTTCTTCTTCAAGACCAATACTGACCCGCAAGTGATTCGGCATTTCGTAGTTGGCTACTGGTCTAACAATGACTCCTTGCTCCAGCATGTGCTGATATATAGGACCAGCAGGCTTACCCATATCCACCGTAATAAAGTTTGTCACCGATGGAATGTAATCATAGTTAAGCTCTTTGAAAACGTCTTCAAGCTGTTGCATTCCAGCTTTATTTACGTCCAATGCTTTTTGCAGATATTCATGGTCATCCAGTACAGCTTCTGCAGCAGCCAAAGCCAGGGAGTTCATATTAAATGGTTGACGAGGACGGTTAATCAAGCCAGTAATTTCTTCATTTGCAACTGCATAACCAGCACGTACACCAGCTAAACCATAGGCTTTTGAGAAAGTTCGGGTGACGATTAAATTAGGAAATTCTTTTATCCAGGGGATTGTTTGCGGATAGTCTTTATCTTCAACGTATTCGTAATATGCTTCATCCAAAATGACCAATACATCTTCTGGCACTTTGTCCATAAACGCTTTTAACTCATCAGACTTAACCCATGTACCAGTAGGATTATTTGGATTAGCTATGAAAATCATGCGCGTATTTGGTGTTATAGCTTCAGCGGTAGCTTCCAGATCGTGACCCCAGTCTTTAGCTGGAATTACAACCTTCTTAGCACCAATGGCTTGCGTCACAATCGGATAAACGACAAATGCATGTTGTGAAAATATCACCTCATGCTCAGGTGCGACAAAAACCCTGGCTATAAGCTCTAATACATCGTTTGAACCGTTACCCAGGGTAATTTGATTGATATCAACACCAACGCGCTCAGCAATCTTAGCTTTAAGGTAATAACCGTTAGCATCAGGATAACGCGCTAATTCGGAAAACTCTTTTTCCATTGCGGCCTGTGCTTTAGCACTGATCCCAATGGGGTTTTCGTTACTTGCCAACTTTACGATATTGGTAATACCCAGCTCCCTTTCCAGCTCAGAAATAGGCTTGCCAGGTTGATAGGGGTGTAGTTCTTGAACACCACTATTCGCTAATTTAATAAAATCACAACTCATAACTGACCCTCAGCATGTTCTAGCGCTCAAACCATTGGCGCTGTATGTATTCTTAAAACGGCCGCTATTATCCTTCATATTCAGATGATTTTCATCCTTTGCCGTCTAAATCAGTCTAAAACACTCTGGCTACTGCAAAAGCACAGACTTACTGATAGTATTAGGTCCAATAATAAGCAACATGGACGAACCCATCATGAAATACCTTCTGGCTTTTGTCAGTGTTATCCTTTTGTTAGTAGGCATATATTTTATAGGTAACAAGGTGCCCCAAAAGCAAAATAATACCGCTAGCACAAATATCAATATGGCAAAGGGTCCCACGCCACCGATTGCTAAGAAAGAGCCCCATGAAATAAGTATTCACGGTGATACGCGTATCGATAACTATTACTGGATGCGAGATGATAGCCGAACGGATCCGGAAATTATCGCCCACCTCACTGCAGAGAATGACTACAAAGAAGCTATGCTGGCCGGAACCAAGGAATTACAGCAGGAGTTATATGACGAAATAGTAGGCCGTATAGAAAAAGATAAATCCACTGTCCCTTACCAGCTGGATAACTACTATTACTACACTCGTTTCGAGCCAGCTCAGGAATATCCAGTCTATGCCAGGAAAAAGGATGGCTTAGATAATAACGAGCAAATCCTTTTAAATGTTAACGAGCTGGCCAAAGGTCATGACTATTTTAACGTTGCCGCAACGGAAGTTAGTCCGGATCATAGTTTACTGGCATATAGTCATGATTCGGTAGGTAGGAGGATTTACACCATCCGGATAAAGGATATAGCTTCAGAAAAACTCCTTGAGGATACTTTAAAAAATACTAGTGGGAACTTGGTCTGGGCTAATGACAACAAAACTATATTTTACATAAAAAAAGATCCTCAAACCCTTCTTGGCTATCAAGTTTACCGCCACACATTGGGCACTCCACAAGCGACAGATGTGCTGGTTTACGAAGAAACCGATAGTAGCTTTTATACCAGTTTATCAAAGTCGCTCGATGGTACATTGATTAAAATCGGTCACTACAGTACCGAAACAAAAGGCCAAAGCCTTCTTGACGCAAACCAGCCAAATGGAAAGTTTGAACATTTTTACCCACTTCAGGAGGGCCATGAATATACGGTATCGAAGAGTGGTCAGTCATACTATATTCTGACTAACAAAGACGCTAAAAACTTCCGATTGATGAAGGCTGACGAAAGTAGCCGTCTCAACTTTAATCAGTGGGAAGAAGTTATCCCCCATCGTGAGGACACACAGTTAACCGGCGTTATAGCATTTAAAGACTTTATTGCCGTAACCGAACGTCAAAACGGCCTGATAAAAATACGGGTAATGGGAATCAATAATTCAAGCTCGCGCTTCGTTGAGTTTAATGATCCAGCGTATTCAGCTGGATTTGGCACAAATAAAAATTTTTCCAGCAAAACCTTACGCTATGAATATTCAAGTTTAACCACTCCTAACTCTATTTATGACTTTAATATGGAGACAGGCAGAAACGAATTATTAAAGCAGGACAAGGTACTTGGCGAATTTAATCCTGCAGATTACAACAGTGAACGTCTATTTATAACCGCACGTGACAACACTAAAGTTCCTGTATCACTGGTCTATAAAAAACAAAAATTTAGTCGCGATGGCACAAACCCGCTTTATCAATATGGTTATGGCTCCTATGGTGCAACCATGGATCCAAGGTTTCGATCTAACTGGCTGTCACTACTTGATCGAGGTTTTGTAGTAGCCATAGCTCATGTTCGGGGCAGCCAGATGCTTGGCAGGCAATGGTATGAAGATGGCAAAATGTTTCATAAAATCAATACATTTACAGACTTTATTGATGTTACAGACAGCTTGGTTGATAAAAAGTACGCAGCGAGGGATAAAGTATTTATTGCGGGTGGCAGCGCAGGTGGCCTGCTGATGGGTGCTGTTATTAATATGGCTCCTGAGAAATATCGTGGTGTTGCAGCGCACGTACCTTTTGTTGACGTCGTAACCACAATGCTCGACGAAAGTATTCCCTTAACTACGAACGAATTTGATGAATGGGGCAACCCCAAGAACGAAGACTCTTATGAATATATGTTGTCCTACTCCCCTTATGATAATGTCAAAAAACAAGATTATCCTAATCTATTAGTTACTACTGGCTTGCATGACTCTCAAGTACAATACTTCGAACCAATGAAGTGGGTCGCAAAGCTCCGTGAGTATAAAACTGACAATAACATGCTACTAATGCATACCAACATGGAAGCTGGTCACGGTGGCGCTTCTGGTCGTTTTGAACGTCTCAAGCAAACAGCCATGGAATACGCGTTCTTTTTAGATATCCTTAACTCGGAGAAATGATTGCTTTGTGATAGTGCGGTTCTAACGATTTAGAACCGCGCAACAATGTGAAGCGCGTCACAAAACTTTCATTTAATGCAAATTTGCATTAGTCTAGTTACTAGTAGGTACAACTGGAGACTGGACAGTGTGAAACGAATAATTCAAAAAGTAGGAAGAATTAGGCTCGTTATTATCATTACCTTGGTAGCAGCCTTATTAGCAATTGGATTAAATATATTATTGCAACTCATACAGGGAAATGAATTAAGCTATACAGCACTATATAGAGCGCTTATTAGTGCCATTATTATTGCTCCTCTACTTTCATGGTATCTCGTTGGTCTATTTATGAGAGTCATTGAGCTTGAGCAGAAAATGCAAGAATGGGCGATGTTCGATCAACTCACAGGGCTATTTAACCGAAGGGCATTTCTCCATAGAGCTGAACAAGAATATACTCTGGCCAAGAGACATAATGAAAGCTTTGCCATATTAGTGTTAGATTTAGATCATTTTAAAACAATTAACGACAAATATGGGCATAAAGCAGGAGATTTAATACTGGAAGATTTTGGTCAGCTCATAAAAAGTCAGGTACGTCAGAGTGATATTTGTGGACGTATTGGGGGTGAGGAATTTGGATTTATACTCCCTCGAACCGATCTGAATAATAGTAGGTTATTCGCTGAGAAGTTATTAACGACAATTGAACAAAGATCCATTTCAATAGAAGGAAAAGAAATTAAATACACTGCAAGTATAGGCATTACACTATCTCACCCTTATAGTAACTATAAGATTAACAACCTGCTCCACCAGGCAGACCGTGCTCTATATAAAGCAAAGTCAGCCGGTAGAAACTGCTACCAGGTAGCTAATGCTGTCAGTTAAAAGCAATCCTAGAGGTGTTTTTCGAAATCTTTCATGTAATCGATTAGGGTATTCACACCCTTAACACTCATAGCATTATAAATACTCGCCCTTAAACCTCCGAAGGATCGATGGCCTTTTAAGGCAATGAGATGCCTACGCTGGGCTCCTTCTAAAAACTTTTGTTCCAAAGACTTATCGGCCAACTGAATTGAAACATTCATAAACGAGCGAGAACCTTTGGCTACGGGTGAGTGGTAAAATGAGGATTGATCAACATAATCATAAAGCATATTAGCCTTTTTGAGATTAAGCTTATGCATTTCTTCTACTCCACCCTGCTGCAATAACCATTCAAATACGAGGCCTGCAAAGTAGATTCCAAAACTAGGCGGTGTATTTGGCATTGAATCTTTGGCTGACACATGCGGATACTGGAATAACTTTGGTACCCTTTCTGTATGAAATGTATCGAAAAGATCTTCTCGCACGATGACTACCGTCATACCCGAAGGTCCTATATTTTTCTGGGCACCAGCATAGATTAATGCATATTTTTCTATATCAATTGGGCGAGACAAAATATCCGAGCACATATCACTTACGAGCTTACCAGCAAAGCGACTCGGGTCCTTCTCGAATTGAATACCGACTATCGTTTCATTAGAGGTGAAGTGTAAATACTTCCCTTCATCATCGAGCTCCCACTCATCCTCAGGGATTAACTCTAAAAGTCCATCTTTGTTTTTACGTATTCCCTGCTCAACATGAACATTAGCAAAGCGCTTAGCTTCGGCAATACACATTTTTGACCAGTGATCCAGTTCCAGATAATTGGCCTTCTCGTCTGGTCTCAGGAAGTTCATTGGGACCATAGAGAATTGATGGGAGGCACTGCCATGCATGAACAGTACCTTGTAGTTAGAAGGGATGTTTAAAAGCTTTCTAAGATTCTTTTCGGCATTATGAAGGATCTCTTTAAAGTCAGGAGTACGGTGACCCAGCTCCATTACCGAGCAACCGTATCCCTGCCAATTTAAAAGCTCTTCTTGCGCACGCTCCAAAACTTCAGTTGGAATTGCCGCCGGGCCAGCACTGAAGTTGAAAGCACGAGTCATGTCATTCTCCATTTTATCAGGTAACTAATAACAACAGACTAAACGATCTTAACTGTAAGATCTAAGATCCTACTCCTCTGATTCGCTGCCGTTTTTCTCTGCTTCTTCACCTTCTTCTAATTCATCATCGTCGACATCCAGCTCAACAATACGCTGTAAACCAACCAAGGTTTCATCATCATCAAGTCGAATCAATCTCACGCCCTGTGTATTACGACCCATTACACGAATATCGTCAACTCCGGTTCTGATCAAGGTGCCACCCTTACTGATTAGCATCACCTCGTCACCATCGATGACTGGAACTGCCGATACAACCTGGCCATTTCTCTCACTCATCTGAATCGAAATCACACCTTGACCGCCACGACCACGTAGAGGGTGATCATCAACAGAGGTCCGCTTTCCATAACCAAACTCTGTAGCAGTTAAAATTGAGCAATCTTCTTCAGCAACTAACATTTGAATTACTTTAGCGCCTTCTGGTAACTTCATACCTCGGACACCACGTGCCGTACGACCCATTGCTCGAACCGCATCTTCACCAAAACGTATTACCTTACCAGCATCGCTGAAGAGCATAATTTCATCTTCACCTGACGTTTCAGCTACGCCGATTAATTCATCATCATCAGCAATAGTTAAAGCAATAATACCGTTTGAACGTGGGCGAGAAAATTGCTCAAGTGATGTTTTCTTAACAGTTCCGTTCGATGTTGCCATGAATACGAAACGCTCCTCAGAGAATTCCCTGATAGGAAGAATAGCACTGATTTTTTCATCTTTCTCAAGTGGCAACACATTAACTATTGGTTTACCCCGAGATCCACGACCAGCATTCGGAAGCTCGAAAACTTTTAACCAATATACTTTTCCTCGTGAGGAGAAGCACAGAATCGTATCATGTGTCGAAGCGACTAATAGACGATCAATAAAGTCCTCATCTTTCATTTTAGTCGCAGACTTACCTCGCCCACCACGACGCTGAGCCTTATAGTCAGATAGAGACTGATACTTCACATAACCTTCGTGAGACAGTGTTACTACAACATCTTCTTCTGTAATCAGGTCAGCAATTGTGAGGTCCAGTTTACTGTCCAAAATTTCCGAACGTCTCTCATCTCCAAACGTTTCTTTTACTTCTTCAAGCTCTTCGCAAATCACTTCCAGTAAGCGCTCTTTGCTCATAAGGATGTGCAATAGCTCTTCAATAAGTCCTAGCAGGTCCTTATATTCACTGATAATTTTATCGTGCTCGAGACCTGTTAACTTATGCAAACGCAGTTCTAGAATCGCTTTTGCCTGTTCTTCCGATAACTTGTAATAACCATCATGGAAGCCAAACTCAGCATCCAGATGTTCTGGGCGACACGCTTCCGTGCCAGCTCTAGCCAGCATATCGGCAACTTGACCCGGAGCCCATTGACGATGCATCAACTCTTCTTTTGCTTCTTTAGGAGTTGGTGACTTTTTGATAAGCTCAATCACTTCATCGATATTGGCTAAAGCTATTGCTAAACCTTCAAGCACATGCGCTTTTTCACGAGCTTTACGAAGTTCATAAATGGTACGGCGAGTCACTACCTCACGACGATGAGTGATGAATGCATCCAAAGCATCTTTTAAGTTGAATAATCGTGGCTGTCCGTTATCCAGTGCCACCATGTTGATGCCAAAAACATTCTGCATCTGTGATTGAGCATAAAGGTTATTCAGTACCACTTCTGGTACTTCACCCTTACGCAATTCAATCACCATGCGCATGCCGTCTTTATCCGATTCATCACGTAACCCAGTGATACCCTCGATCTTTTTGTCTTTGACTAATTCAGCAATCTTTTCTATCAGACGGGCTTTATTAACCTGATACGGTAATTCCGTAACAACAATCGAGTCTTTACCGTTTTTCTCATCAGTTTCTATATGGCTTCTTGCTCGTAGATATATCTTGCCTCGGCCAGTTTGATACGCGTCAATAATTCCTGCACGACCATTGATAATAGCAGCGGTTGGGAAGTCCGGACCTTTCACATATTCCATTAGATCAGTGATTGTTAGATCAGGGTTCTCAATTAGCGCTAAACAACCATCAATGACCTCATTCAAATTATGAGGTGGAATGTTAGTTGCCATCCCCACAGCAATACCCGAGGAACCATTCACTAGAAGGTTGGGAATTCTTGTCGGTAGTACTGTTGGCTCTGATTCCGAACCATCATAGTTCTCTTCAAAATCGACAGTTTCTTTGTCCAGGTCGGCTAGCAGCTGGTGCGCCATTTTAGCCATCCGCACTTCGGTATAACGCATCGCTGCAGGAGAGTCTCCATCGATGGAACCGAAGTTACCCTGACCGTCAACCAGCATATACCTAAGGGAGAAAGGCTGAGCCATACGCACAATCGTGTCGTATACTGCCGAATCACCATGAGGGTGATATTTACCGATCACGTCACCGACAACACGTGCTGACTTTTTGTACGGTTTGTTAAAGTCATTACCCAGCTCGTTCATGGCATAAAGCACACGACGGTGCACAGGTTTTAGTCCATCCCTAACGTCCGGTAATGCGCGGCCAACAATGACACTCATCGCATAGTCTAAATACGACGTTTTTAATTCATCTTCAATGTTTACCGGCAGGATCTCTTTGGCAAGTTCACCCATTCTGAAAAACCCTTTAAATTCTGGTAGTTATAGTTAGAAATATCAAAGGCATTATGCTTCGATTTAAGCAGATAATTCTAACACAAGCCTCTTTTTTTCGCTAATATTAATCACTATAACAGTATGTTTTTTAACCATTTTGACGTTTATTTCATCGCTCCTTATGCAACATGGTTTTGTCAGGTATAATAGCGCCTGTTAAGTCATTGAAATAACGAGAGAGACCTCATTGAGTCAGAACGAAGAAAAGAACACATTGAGTCAAGTCGACGAGATTATTACCCCAGAATGGATTATTCCGGTAAGCAGAAATGGTAAACGTAACCTTCAAGCTCTTACTAAACATTCGATCGCAATCAATAAACACAAAATTGTAGCAATCTCCCCCACTTCACAGCTGCTTGAACAATATTCAACAACGCAACATGTCCAGCTACCAGGACAGGCTCTGATACCTGGCTTTGTAAACTCTCACACCCATGCTGCCATGAGCTTATTTAAAGGATTATCCGATGATCTTCCTCTCATGATGTGGCTCGAAAACCATATCTGGCCAGCAGAAAAAAAATGGGTTGATAATTCTTTTTGTAGTGATGGCGTTACTCTGGCAGTAGCAGAAATGTTACTGAGTGGAACAACTTGCTTTAATGACATGTACTTCCAGCCTAATATGACGGCCAAAGTTGCCCAAAAACTTGGTATGCGCGCGACCATAGGAATGCTGGTATTTGACTTTCCATCTGTATGGGGAACTGGTTGGGAAGACTATCTCAAGAAAGGATTAAACCTTCGTGACGATTATAAGCATAGTGAACTTTTAAGCTTTGCATTTGCGCCTCATGCTCCCTACACGGTTTCCGATGAAGCTTTAGGTAAGATCGCTACATTAAGTAATGAGCTCTCCATACCCGTTCACATGCATATTCATGAAACGGCACACGAAATTAAGGAAAGTCTTTCAAAGTACGGTAAGCGCCCGCTAAAGCGTTTACAGGAACTGGAACTGGTAAACCCCAACCTGATTGCGGTTCATATGACGCAGTTACAGCGCAATGAAATAGAAACAGTTGCTAACCATGGTGTTTCAGTTGTTCACTGCCCTCAATCTAACATGAAGCTGGCCAGCGGCATTAGCCCAGTACAGGAGTTGCTTACAGCTAATATAAACGTAGCTCTTGGTACTGATGGCAATGCCAGTAACAACGACCTTAATATGTTTTCAGAAATGAAAACTGCATCTTTACTGAGCAAGGTTTATACCGGCTCAGCACAGGCATCATCCGCAGAAGATATGCTTTATGCTGCAACTATGGGCGGTGCAAAAGCACTGGGCATTGATGAAACCTGCGGCTCCATCGAGATAGGTAAAGCAGCTGACCTGACCTCTATTAATTTAAACACAATTCAGGCACAACCTCTCTATGATCCTGTCTCTCAGATCGTTTATACTGCTGGTCGTGAGCAAGTCACCCACGTCTGGGTTAATGGTAGGCTTCAGGTAGAGGACGGCAAGCTGACTCAGCTGGATGAGCAGAAACTTATTAGCATGGCAACCAGCTGGCGCGACAAGATTCAAAACTCAAGGGCAAATGCATGACACAAAGCAACCAACATGGCTCTTCAAGAGCTAACGTCGATCCACACGAGATCAATAAGTTTGAACAAATGGCTTCTCGCTGGTGGGACACTGAGGGTGACTTCAAGCCTCTACATGATATTAATCCACTGCGTTTAAAATTTATTATGGATCGTGTTGGGAGTTTGCAGGGGAAGAGAATTCTGGATGTAGGCTGTGGCGGCGGTATATTGACAGAGTCTATGGCAAAAGAAGGAGCTACCGTTACCGGAATTGATATGGGTGAGATGCCACTTGAAGTCGCAAAGCTGCACAAACTGGAATCTGGAGTTGATGTAGAATATTTACAGTCGACCGCCGAAGAGTTTGCTCTAAAACATGCAGGTGAGTTTGATGTAGTTACCTGTCTTGAAATGTTGGAACATGTTCCTGAGCCAAGCTCAATTATTGAGTCGTGTAGAAAGCTGATAAAACCTGATGGCGATGTCTTCTTCTCTACTATTAACCGTAACCCTAAAAGCTTTCTGTTCGCTATTGTTGGTGCCGAATATCTTTTACAGATGCTGCCGAAGGGAACCCATGATTTCAAAAAATTTATTCGCCCGTCAGAACTAGAAGCCTGGAGTCGAAAGCAAGGCCTGCAATTTAAAAGTATCGAGGGTATGCACTACAATCCGTTAACAAAAAAGTACTGGATGAGTAGCAACGTTGACGTTAATTATATTGCTCACACACAGCCTGAGCCAAATTAATGATGAAGCAAACTATAAATGGTGTCTTTTTTGATCTGGATGGTACACTTCTAGATACCGCACCCGATATGGCTCTGGCTCTTAATATTCAACGTGAGCATCATAATTTAGCTCCTATTCCCTACCATAAAATAAGGCCACATGTTTCCCACGGTGCTCTTGCCATGCTCAAACTGGGCTTTGATATCAACCTTGACAGTAAAAACTATCAGGGTATGCGAGAGCAGTACCTCCAATTTTATGCAGATAACCTTGCTGTTAGGACCGGCTTGTTTAATGGGCTGGCTGAGTTTTTATCTGAGCTGGAAACCAATAGTATCAGCTGGGGTGTAGTAACCAACAAGCCTGAGTTTTTAACGAAACCTTTACTTAAAGCTTTAAAGCTAGATCATCGTTGCTGCAGCGTTATCAGTGGTGATACCGTATCACCGTCTAAACCTCACCCACTTCCCTTGTTTACTGCCTGTAGGGAATCAAACCTTCTTCCTTCACAATGCCTTTATATCGGGGACGCCGATCGCGATATCATTGCTGGTCGCGCAGCGGGTATGAAAACCGTTGCGGCCAATTGGGGCTATATTCGCGAAGAAGACTCCATTGATAGCTGGGGGGCTGATAAAATTATCAAAGATCCAGTGGAGTTACGTGAATACTTCTGGGACTCGTTCTCTACTGTTAACTCTAACTAACTTCTAGCCTCACGCTTTTCCAGTTCAGGCATAAGTTTTCCACTGGATACAAGCGCGGGAACGTCGGCAGCAGGCACAGGGTGGCTGAAAAGGTAGCCTTGGGCTAAATCACAGCTAAAGTCTTTTAGTATGTCCAATTGTTCCTGAGTTTCGACACCTTCAACAATCGAAGTTAGTTTAAAGCTCCGTGCCAGACGAATGATATTTTTGATAATCTGTCGGTTACCCTGTGTTCCCTCTTGCTTTGAGGGATTAACTTGCTGAATGAATGACTGATCAATTTTAACCTGATCAACTGGTAAAGAGGTTAAGTGGCTGATAGAGGAGTAACCGGTACCAAAGTCATCGAGACTAATCGTTACCCCCATACTTTTTAACTCTTGTAAGATGCTGACTGAACGCTCCATATCCGCCAGTGCGGCACTTTCTGTAACCTCGACATCCAGCAGACTTGGAGACACATTAAACTGTTTTAATGTATCGGCAATGTTGTCCTTCAATTCTTCTCTGAGCAAATCTTTGACTGAAAGGTTAACTGAAACTTTGATCTCCATACCCTCGAAAGCCCATAAGCTAATTTGCTCAATCGCTTGAGTGATAACCCAGTTAGTTAGCCTGTATATCAGACTACTCTCTTCGGCAATACTGATTATTAACTGAGGAGAAATAAAACCTTTAACTGGGTGCTCCCATCTCAGTAATGCTTCAAGAGAGTCAATCTCACCGGTCTTAAGACAAACTTTTGGTTGGTAATAAAGCATTAGCTGATCTTGGTTTATAGCATTGACAATTTCTTTTTCCAGCATCAGCTTATCTTTAGCTAACTCTGTTACCTCAGGTTGATAGAAGGAGAACTGCTCAGGCATATCTTTTACTCGACGAGCAGTGATTTCGGCTTTATTTAATAACTCTTCCGCCTCTGAGCCATCATCCGGGAAACGAACAACTCCTGCACGCAACGATACTTTAACTTCAGAGCCTCCGATAGTAACCAAAGTGTCGAACTCTGAGAGTATCTTCTCCACAACTTTGCCTGCTTCAAATGCGTCCTTTTGATTTAAAACAATAACAAATTCGTCATCCCCGGCTCTGGCAATAAAGTCAAACTCTTCTGTATGACGGCCCAGAGTAGTTACCACATACTGCAGCACTTTGTCGCCCATCCATGGCCCAAGAGCACTGTTAATTACATTAAGCTGAATAACATCAAAGTAAATTAATGTGACTTTGTGACGATAACTGTGAGCCTGAGAAATATAACGCTGTAGTTGTTGTTTTAAAAAGAACCTGTTTGGTAACTCTGTTAACGAGTCATAATTAGAAATTTTATATAACGACTGTTCGGAAATTTTCTTATAACTGATATCTCTGAAGTTACTGATTATTCCTTTAACGTTCGAGTCATGCAATAAATTAATAAATGTATTTTCAACCCAAACTGCCTCTCCTGATTTTTTGAGAATACGGTATTCAGGTATACGGTAGACTTTTCCCGGGTGGTTCAAAACCCACTTCCAGGCTTTGGTCGCCATCTCAATATCATCGGCATGGACAAAGTCAATTGCCTTGAGGCCTTTAACATCATTGACTTCATAACCCAGTAGTTTGAGGGCACTGCTGGAGGAAAACATAATATTGCCCTCGACATCATATAAAGCGATACCGTCAAAGGCGTTTTCAACTAAAGCTCTATAATAATTTTCACGTTGCTCCAGTTCCTGCTCTAACCGATCCTCTTCAGTAATGTCTCGAATAGAACCGAGCTCAAGGACTGGCTTGCCAAAATCATCCCGCTTAAGAATTAGACAGTGATTTTGTAGTAAGCGATATTCGCCTTTAGCATTTTTTATTCTCGCTTTGGCTACAATCGTTTCGCTTGGAGCAGACTCTTCCAGCCTTTTCGCTCTACTCTTCATCGCATCGAGGTCATCCGGATGGGTCAAATTTAAAGCATCGTCCCAAGAGCTTAGTCTTTCTCCTGTGTAACCCAGCAATTTTGCTAAACGCTTTCCTCCCATGACTAGCTTATGACTCACCAGGTCGTAGGTATACATAACATCAGGAGACATTTTAATCAGCTCCTGTAAAAAAGCTCGGCTACTCTCTAGCTTATCTGTTACTTCTCGACGCTTTGAAATGTCTCTTGCTACAGCTACGACATTACCATCATTCAGCTGAGCAAACTTAACTTCTACATAAAAACTAGAGCCGTCTTTACGAGTATGGACCCCCTCGGCAACCAAGGTCTCATCATGTTTCAATAGCTTATAGAGCTGGGTTGGTGTTTTTGATTTTAATAACCGCTCTACTCTTTGTATGCGCTGGCCTACCAGCTCATTTTTGGCATAACCAAGCGACAAAATAGCACTTTGGTTAAGATCGATAATTTTACCTGATGGACTGAGAATAAAAACTGGATCACCCAATTGCTCAAGCAGCATAGAAAAATAGGATTCTTTTGACTTACTGGATCGCTCTGAGTAATCCATTTGCTCAAGTTTAAAGTGGCTATCTTCATGCTTGAGCTGATTATATAAAAAAGTAGAAATCAGACTTGCAACATCTTGAACCAGTTGCTCAGTAGAGTCTTCGAAATATCCCTCATGGTCATCTTCCAGATCGATGACAGCAAGCAATTTCCCCTGATATATCACCGGTACCGTTAACTCAGCCACATTACCTTCAACATACTCAAGCCAAAAATCACAGTCATTACTGTTAGCTATGTTCATCGTTCGCTTCTCTTCAGCGGCGTGACCAACTACTCCAGCACCTAACGGTATAGGCTTAAGTTTGTAAGACGCTAATTCAGGAGAATTACGACAGGTATAAGAAACGCAGATAAGCTGATTGTGAGCCTGTTCAAAACGAAAAAAAGCACAGTCATAACTTTTTATATAGTTTTGTAGGGCCTGCACAACAATATCAGCAGTCTGCTGAACCGTTTCACTGGCCAGTAAGGACTGCGATAGATCAAATAAAAATTGGTTATCGGTAGTGAGATTGCTCATTAAATATCCTTCACTACATCATAATTCAGAATCATTGATGCGTAAAATATTTATTCTTCCAGCTGACGATGATGCTGACACCACCATTATCCGGGTGGTTCTTTGCCACTATATGTCCATTATGGAAGTTTGCTATAAGTTTTGCCAAATATAATCCAAGTCCTAAATGTCCATCTGAATTTTTACGACTGGAGTGCATCAAACTAAACACCGATTTTAAAGCTTTCCTCTCAATCAGCGCCCCTCTATTGCTCACCTCAAATATCAATTGAGAATCCTCTTCACGTAAAGACAAGCGTATTGGAGAAGACAGGTCATCGAAATCCACAGCATTCGTTATCAACTTATCAACCATCTGAACAAATAAATCCTTCGAACCCTTTAGAGCAACGTCAGATGCTGATGACTGATATTCAAAACGATGGTCTGGCCAGTTCGTCGCATACGCCTGAGAAAGGCCTTTAAGGACATCATTGACGTTAAAAGTATATTTTTCAGCACTCTTGATTGCCTGCTCCAGTCGAGTGGCCTCACTCAGTCTACTGAGTGTTTGACTCATTCTGCTCGCACCAGATTGGGCTGAATGCAGCATTTGTGCATCAAGTTCAGATAAATTATCAGTACTCAGGTTATCCAAGGAGCTTCGAATAATGGCAATCGGTGTCCTTAGCTCATGATTGAGGCGAGCAACCAGCTTTTCCTGATAATCATGGTGCTGTTTTAACCTTGTGGTTAACTGAGAAAAAGTATTGGTCAGGTCGGCAACCTCGTCATCATAATACTCTTCCCGTTCTATGACATGACGAATTTGGCCCTGCTCAGAAACTGCTTCTTCCGTGATATCCCGAAGCTCTACTATTCGACGGCTGTAATCTTTACTTGAGCGATAGAGCCACCAAACCATTAACACCCAGAAAAGCAGCATCAACAGAAGCATACGTAACCAAAAGTCTCTTAGATACAACTTCTCATTAATCGCAGAAGACTCTACAATAAGAGCCCCCACTACATTTCCTTCGTCATACAAGGGCTCTAAGATTCGTGAGTAGGCAGTCAGGTTTCCTGGGTTAATGAGTTGCTCCTGAGCTTTACCCATTAAGGTCTTATCTAATTCTTCGCTGGAAAGGCTCACTTTCGTACCGCGCGTTTCGATAGGGCTTAAATCACTAAGCCACAGACGATTACGCCAATGCCCTTTAATGTTTTGATGTGGCTGACCATAACCATAGACTATGTCTCCTTGGAGGTTTGTCACCATGACACGGTAATCGTCAGCTTTTAGCCGACTTAAAGCCCCAACACTGAGCATACTGTTAAGGACGGCCTGTTCAAAGTTCGTAAATGAATAAAGGCCTTGTAATTCAGGTGAATTAGCTCTCTGGTCAACGTCGTGAACCTCTGCACTGAAGGTGCTTCCGACCAGGTCTCTTGGAACCCTCACTTCAAGCTGGTAGCCTGCTGAAGATTCCTGCCATACGGCATAAATAGAAGTGACATCCCTGTAGCCACTGCTTGTCTGTCTAAGAGCCGCTACACGACCCGGGGCTATAGGAGCGAACTGCAATCGATAGCTATCTAGCTGAATCTCTACCTTGTCATAAAGTCCACTCATATCAAGGTTTTTACGGTATACAAGCTCGTCATCTTCAACCCTAAAAAGTAAGAAGAAGTGCTGCTGGTCTTCGACCAGATTTAGCTCAGCTGTCTGACCAAAGTTTTCTATACGGTTTCCAAAACCATGGTAGGGGTACCACTCATCATAAAAACCATCTACCAGTATGCCGGTTTCTCTTAAAGCAACGTGTAAGGACAGTTTAGAATTATCCGTGCTCAATTTATTACGGAAGTTATTATCATGCTGAATCAGCTGCTCAAAAAAACTTCTCAGGTTGTTAGCCTGTTGCACCGCCTGTTGGAAATTATCACGTTCCAGATCACTTTCAAACTTCCTGTCAATTAACCAGCTGGCCAGAGGGATCAGCAGGAAAACACAACTGATTAGCATGATGCGCCATTTAAGCGATAAGGACTTCATCGTGTTAGCAACCTTTATTAATCTGCGACTGCTCAGAAACAGTTGCCAATTGAAGCTGTAGTTTATAGCGCGATTGAGTCTTCAAGGTTAAGCCTGATTCCAGCGATAGCCCATACCATAAACGGTTTCAATTGAATCAAAAGTGGGGTCAATTCGCTGAAACTTTTGTCGAATGCGTTTGATATGAGACGTGATAGTACTATCGTCAACTACTGCTTTAACTGCCTGCATTAACTGTTCTCTATTTTTTACATGCCCCGGGCGAGATACCAGTGCGTTGACAATCCAAAACTCACTGACAGTCAAATCAACCAGGGTCCCGCTCCATTTGACACTCAGCCTCTCGTTGTCGATCTCAAGCGAACCAACCTGATGAATTGCGTTGGCATTCGGAGCCTCCTGCAGTGACTCTAACCTTCTGAATAAAGCAGAAATTCTGGCAAGTAGGTGCGGCAGGCTTATGTCCTTAGTTAAGTAGTCATCTGCTCCAAGGCGCAATCCAGAAATAATATCCAAATCACTATCCAGTGCTGTGAGGAAGATAATAGGTAGCTGTGTTGACTGCTGTCTCAACCCCCTGCATATCTCAAACCCTGCTTCCTGCTCGTTTCCAAGGCCAATATCAAGTAACACTAGATCAGGAAGGCGGTTAGCAAAAGCATGTTCGGCTTCACTCTTTGTCTCATAAACAACTACTTCATAACCGGCTTTTTTTAAGGCCATACTATAATTTTGTTGTAATAATGGCTCGTCTTCAACAACTGCTATACGCTTTCCCATAGATTTTCCTGATGTAATTTTGCTATTGATTGTCTGTGGTAATGTGGCTTCAAAGCTTGATTAATCTTATCAGAGGCATGCTTCCCAATAAAAATAGTAGCTTCAGAAAGCCTCAACTTTGATAAAACTCAAACAAACGACAATAAAGTGGTCCAAAAAGCTCAACAGACCCTGGCTAAATAAGGTAAAATAAGTTGAATCAATAATCCAACCATTTTAAGACTTTTTCATGCAAAACTACCAATCTGCAGCAGATTCTCTAAAAGATAAGGTTATTCTAGTCACTGGGGCCACCGATGGTATCGGCAAAGTAGCCGCGTTGGAATACGCTAAACATGGCGCCACAGTAATTTTACTATCTCGTGACACTCGTAAACTTGAAAAAGTTTATGATGAAATTGAGGAACAGGGTTACCCAAAACCAGCATATCTTCCTGTGAACCTTCAGGATAATAATCCTGAGACCTACCAAAAAGTTGCTCAGGTAATCGATGAAGAATTTGGCAGGCTGGATGGGTTATTACATAATGCAGGGGATCTAGGCCTTCTCAGCCCCATTGAACATTTTGATGACGAAACCTGGTTCAGAGTCATGCAAATAAACGTCAATGCAGAGTTCCTACTCACAAAATACTGTATACCTTTACTGAAAAAATCTCCCAACGCATCTCTAGTATTTACCTCGTCGGGCGTTGGTCGCCAAGGTCGCGCTTACTGGGGTGCGTATGCAGTTTCAAAGTTTGCCAATGAAGGTATGATGCAAGTACTAGCGGATGAACTCGAAAATACCTCTATACGAGTAAACAGTATTAATCCTGGTGCTACCCGTACAAAAATGAGAGCGAATGCGTATCCCGGAGAAAACCCTGAGACTCTGCCAACACCGAAAGATATTATGCCTGCATACCTGTGGTTGATGGATGACATCTCCTCTGAAGCAAATGGGCAAGCTATCGATGCCAGAGACTACATTCAGGAAAATTAAGGAAGATATTTGAAAGACACCATGCCCAGCAAACAAAGTGCTGTCGCAGCCAAAACTCCGGTTGGCAGTTCTGCTGTGACGCAGTTTGCTGCTATTGATCTTGGTTCCAATAGTTTTCATCTTGCTATTGCTGAGTTTGATGGTCATAGCCTCAGGGTTATCGGGAGAATAAAACAAAAAGTTCAGCTTGCAGCAGGACTTGATGCCAATGACTTCCTTTCAGAAGAGTCCATCCAGCGAGGTCTTGATTGCTTAACCTTATTTGCTGAGCGGATTCGTGACATTGACCGAAAGTACGTTACCGTTGTCGGCACCTATACACTACGCAAGGCCAAAAACGCTTCCTCTTTCGTCAAGCCAGCGGAGCAGTTACTGAACCACAGTCTAGATATTTTGCCTGGACGAGAAGAAGCCCGACTCATTTATGACGGAGTCTCCCATAATCATCCTGATCTCGGCAGAGCTCTGGTCATTGATATTGGTGGCGGTAGTACAGAAATTATATTAGGCGAACAGTTCGAACCTGAGTTCATGGACAGCTTATCCATAGGCTGCGTTACCAGTAAAAAGTTTTTCCCTGACGAAAGAATTACCGAAGAAAATTTTACCAATGCAGTGATAAACGCCACTATTCAAATTTCAGACGTAAAAAAGTTTTACGGAAAGCTTAGTTGGGAGAACTGTCTGGGTGCATCAGGAAGCATCGAGGCAATATACAAGGTACTTTATGAACTCGGGCTTGCACAAGGTTTTATAACTTTTGAAAACCTAAAAACTCTACGACACAAACTCATCGAAATTGGTGACTTCAATAAAATTGCTTTCTCCGGTTTAACAGACAGTCGTAAAAGTACATTTCCCTGCGGAGTTGCAATCCTTTATGGCTTATTTGAGACTTTGGATATCGACAAGATGCATATCGCTGATGCGTCTTTACGTGAGGGTATATTACTCGAGCTTGCTGAAGAGCTGAAGGGTAATGATATACGCCACCAAACGGTATACAGCCTGATGAATAGATTTAATATTGATCAGGAACACGCTCTTCAGGTGAAACAAAGTGCTCAGTTTATCTTTGATCAAATAGCTGACTTATGGAGTATTTACGATCCTATTTACAAGAATTATCTAGACTGGGCATGTGATTTACACGAAATAGGATTGTCTATCAGCTTTTCCAAACTACGCATGCACAGCTCTTATATTATTCAGTACGGCGATATGCCGGGCTTTAGTCAACAAACTAAAGACTCATTGGCGGCAATCGTCGCCAACCAAAAGAAAAAGCTGTTTATTGATTACCTTGATGAAAAATATGATCCACAACCGGCTCTCCTCGCCATCGTCAGGATCCTTAGACTGGCAATCCTATTTAACGTTAAACGGGATCATCACAATATCCATAACCTCAAGTTCATTCCTCAAGGTAAGGATAGTCTATTAATACAGATACCAAAAGACTGGGCAGATGAGCACCAGTTAGTCATTGCAGAACTAAAACGCGAAACTGATTATCTAAAATTTCACCAGCTTTCCCTAAATATCGAACTGGTTTAAAGGATTTAGTCCGCCAAACGCTCTAATAAAATTTGCTGAACCTTTGTATCAGCATCGGCATTGGGATCAGCCAACCTATATTCACCGTCCGACTGCAACACCCAGCTTTGCCGCTTATCCTTCAACATCAATTTTAGCTCATTTATCATTCGAGTCTTCTGATCTGCCTGCAATATAGGAAAACAGGTTTCAACACGGTGATATAGGTTACGCTCCATCCAATCAGCAGAAGCAGCATAAAGATTTTCCTTGCCATTATTAAAGAAGTAATACACACGGGAATGTTCAAGGAAGCGACCAATAATAGAGCGTACTTTTATATTTTCAGAAACCCCTTCAATGCCTGGTGCCAAGCAACAAATACCCCGAATAATCAGTTCTATTTGTACACCAGCAATCGAAGCTCGGTATAAAGCCTCAATTAATGACTGGTCGGTAAGAGAGTTAAGCTTGATGATCATCATCGCTTTTTTTCCAGCTAATGCATGCTTTGCTTCCCGATTTACCGCAGCTAATAAATTTTTATGTAAAGTGAAAGGAGCATGCCATAACTGGTGTAGTTCATACACTTTCCCCATTCCGGTCAGTTGCTGGAAAACTTTATGGACATCTTCACACGTTTCTGGGTTGCTGGTTAATAAGCTGTAGTCCGTATAAATACGAGCATTTCCCGCATGGTAGTTACCGGTACCTAAATGAGCATATCGAGTCAGCTTTTTACTCTTACCTTCTTGACGCACGACCAGTGACATTTTTGCGTGAGTTTTATAACCCACAACACCATACACTACGAGCACACCTGCTTCTTGTAGCCTTTGTGCTAATTCAATATTATCCGCCTCATCAAACCGTGCTCTAAGTTCAACTACCGCCGTGACTTCCTTTCCGGCATGTGCGGCGTCGATAAGCGCTTCAACAATTGGAGAGTGACTACCTGTTCGGTATAAGGTCTGCTTGATAGCAAGCACATCAGGATCTGAGGCAGCTTGACGTACCAGATCTACCACAGGCTGGAAACTTTGATACGGGTGATGCAATAGTATATCCCGTTCACCCAGGACCTCATAAACGCCACGACGAGCAACGTCATGAGGAACCTTGGGAGTAAATCCCGAAAACTTTAGATCAGGCCTATCAACTAACTCTGGCAATGACATCAAACGATTTAGATTGACAGGTCCATCTACTCGATAGAGTTCATCTGCCGTTAGACTACACTTTTGAAGTAAAAAGTTTACAATTTTATTAGGGCATGATTTCCCAACTTCTAAACGGACTGCAGCACCAAAATTTCTGGACTGCAACTCTCTCTTTAGAGCTGTAGCTAAATCCTCAATAGCATTTTCTTCCAGCAATAAATCACTATCACGAGTCAGACGGAATTGGTGGCAGCCGTGAATTTCCATTCCTGGAAAAAGGTCTTCGGCAAACTCTGAAATAACCGAGGATAAATAAACAAAATTATGAGCCTTATTACCGCCCACCTTTGCAGGTAATTCTATAATACGTGGCAGGGAGCGAGGCATGTGAAGAACCGCATATTCAAGATCACGACCAAATGCATCATTACCCTGCAGATGCAATAAAAAGTGCAAGCTCTTGTTAACTAGCCTAGGAAAGGGATGAGCCAGGTCGAGACTAATAGGACTGATTACTGGCATGACCTGATGTTTAAAATACTTCTTTAGCCACTTATATTGCTCATCATTCCACTCACTTGATGGTAAAAACTGAATCGATTCCTCTGCTAACTTTGGTAACAGCTCTTCATTGAATATGCGATACTGTTCATCGACCAACTCGTGTGCCCGAACATTAATGTCCTTCAATACTTCTTCGGTTGATGCACCATTAAGACTTGGCTTGGTATCACCACGCGCAAGGTCGTGCCTGAGACCGGCCACACGAACTTCGAAAAACTCATCAAGGTTATTACTACAGATAAAAATAAAGCGGATTCTTTCGAGCAAAGGGATGCTGGGATCCAGGGCTTGTTGCAATACTCTCCAATTAAAAGCCAAGAGACTTAGCTCTCTATTTAAATAGTATTTAGCATCCGATAGATTCATCTCCATGAGTTTATCAATACCTGCTTCAGCAGTCTCCGTTGATGGGGCGTTTTGAGAAGGAGCAAATAAAGGAGTCTTTTCCATGTGGGCTACCAATTCAAAATGACTCCTAAAATATACCAGATTTGCAACAATGCCACACTTGCATTGTGTGACACTTTAATGACCCAAACTCAGTTAATGGTTTTTTTCCAGATATTCTTGTTCTTTGTACTGCGTTTTTTAGGCTGAGATTTACGGGCCTGTACTTCTAAATCTACTAAGTCTGCAACTTGCTTGATTTGCTCTTCACTCAAGTCCATCCAGCGCCCCCGGCTTAATGCCTTTGGAAGTTCAATAGGGCCGTATTGGACACGTATTAACCTGGACACATCCACCCCTTGGGACATCCAGAGCTTTCTAACCTCTCGGTTTTTTCCTTCTGATAAGCCAACTTCATACCACTGGTTTGAACCTTCGCCGCCTCCCGGCTGTATGTAGTTGAAGTTACACATATCACCATCGATTAAAACACCAGACTTAAGGTTATCAAGCATTTCGTCAGTGACCTGACCATGTATACGCACGGCGTATTTACGCTCAACTTGGTATGACGGATGCATCAGTCGATGAGCTAGTTCACCATTATTAGTAAACAATAATAAACCCGTTGTATTAATATCTAGACGACCAATACTAATCCACCGACCAAATTTGGTGTTAGGCAACTTATCAAAAACGGTTGGACGACCTTCTGGATCCTTCTGTGTAGAGACCTCATCTAAAGGTTTATGATAGGCAATGATTCGAGTATAGACTTCGTCAGATGGTTTAATCTTTATAACACGACCATCAACGCGGATGGTATCCTTGTCTGTAGCCCGCTCTCCCAGTTCAGCAATAGAGCCATTAACGCTCACTCGCCCCGCGGCAATCCACTTTTCTATTTCACGCCTAGACCCTAAACCTGCATTGGCCAGGATCTTCTGAAGCTTTTCGGACTTATTTTTTGACATAGTGATGAACTTAACTTGAATATTAGGCTAATTTTAGGGGTTTAGCTTCTAACAGTCGAGCAAGAACTCACTATTTAAGGGAAATATTAAGATGCCATCCGTGTCAGTCGACGATGATTATTAATAAATGTTTCCATACGATGGAAAACATCCGCCCTTGTAAAAGGCTTTTTCATAAAATCGTCAGCCCCAATACGTTCTGCATAGTACTTCTCAGTTGCCTGAGCGTTACCACTAATCATGATAACGGGGATATTCTTTGTCATAGGGCTTTTGCGTAATGCCCTCAACACCTGAAAGCCATTGATGCCCGGAAGAACGATATCAAGGAAAATGAGCTCTGGAAGTTGCTCCTTTATCATTCTAAGGCCAGTTTCACCATTATAGGCGACGGCAACATCATATTGGTTTTGTCTTAGCATTCTACCCAACATGCTACAAACCGTTTTGGAGTCATCAATGATAAGGACTCGTGAGCCCGCCAAAGCATTTAGGCGTTTTCTACGACGTCTATCGACAAAGTCGTCATGTGGATGGCCACTCAGGTCAGCTTTATGAGTGGTTAACGTGGTACGAATTTTACTTAAAAGACTCAAAGGAACCTCACCGCAAGCTCATTTTTTATACAACGGTAAAGTGATTATAGATAATATTAATTAGTAAAACTTAGTAATACTTATCAGTTTGATAAAATACAGCTATGAAATAAGTCAATTTTGCAGTTCTTTCGACTGTTCTTCGGTATCGTCAGCCTCATCTTCAGCCTCAAATGACTCTTTACTGCTCTCTTGCTCAGCATTCTCAGCAGGTGTAAAGCTGTCAGTTTCCTCAAAACCATCAGGCTTTTCTTCCGCAGTGCCTTCATCCAGGCTCTGATGAACCTCCTCTGACCCTTCTTCTACGCTTGTTTCAGACATAGTTTCATCATCAGAGTCATCTTCATTTTCAGCTTGACTATGCGTGCCAGCATTTCCCAAACCTACTTCGTCACCATCATCTACTTTTTCTTCTGTATCGCCATCAAACTTCAACTCAGGGTTTAAATTATCTAAGTCTTTAATCTCGGCCAAAGATGGTAGTTCATCTAGGCTTTTAAGCCCGAAATAATCTAGGAACTGCTTGGTAGTAGCGTAAAGCGCTGGCTTACCAGGGACATCACGGTGGCCAACTACTCGAATCCACTCACGTTCGAGTAGAGTTTTAACAATTGAGCTACTGACTCCGACACCACGAACTTGCTCAATATCACTACGGGTTGTTGGCTGGCGATAAGCAATTAAAGCAAGGGTCTCCAGAAGTGCTCTTGAGTATCTTGAAGGACGCTCTTCCCATAGTTTTGCTATCCATTCTGCATAATCCTGTCTTGCTTGATAACGATAGCCTGTAGCAACCTCTATAAGCTCAACACCTCGACCCTCTGTCTCTTTTTGCAGCAATTCGAGTGCTTTTGTGACATCGGCGGTCTGAACTTTTTCTTCTTCAGAGAAGAGTTGCACCATACGCTCTTTAGACAGTGAGCTGCCAGCCGCCATTAGCGCAGCTTCAATAACGCATTTTATTTTTTCTATATTCATACTCATGCTTGATCGCTTGTGGTCTCTACTTCAGCCAATACTTCATCAATATCTTCTTCACCTTCCAGACTACCATCAGTCTTAGCTCTGACATGAATCGGTCCATAGTTATCAGCCTGAATAATTTCTAACAACGACTCTTTACTCAGCTCCATGATGGCAAGGAAAGTTACTACAACTCCTGCGCGGCCCTCACTTGGGTCGAATAACTTAGCAAAATCCGTAAAGCTTTTTGCTGATACCCGTTCTAAAACCTTACCCATTCGCTCACGAACTGATAAAGCCTCAAACTTCACCTGATGGCTGGAAAACATTTCAGCCCGTTTTAATACATCCCTCAACGCCACCATCAGCTCTTTCATATCAACTTCAGGTTCAGGCTTGATGATATTCATATCTGGCTTTTTGACACTAACAGAATAAACATCACGCCCCATCCGAGGAAGCTCATCAATATCCTCAGCAGCTTGTTTAAACTGCTCATACTCCTGCAAACGTCGAATAAGATCCGCACGAGGGTCGTCCTCATCATCTTCCTCGACTTCAGGCCTTGGAAGAAGGACTCTACTCTTGATCTCGGCCAGCATCGCAGCCATAACAAGATACTCAGCTGCTAACTCAAGCTGTAGTGACTTCATTAATTCGACATACTCCATATATTGCTCAGTAATATGAGCAATAGGAATATTTAGAATATCGAGGTTTTGGCGCTTAATTAAATAGAGTAATAGATCGAGTGGACCTTCAAAGGCTTCTAGAAACACTTCCAAAGCATCAGGCGGGATATACAGATCTTGAGGAAACTCCTCAACTTGCTCCCCATCAACCAAAGCGAATGGCATCTCTTCCTGCATATGATCAGGGTTTGGATGTTTTTGCTCTACAGTATCATTCTGCTCTTGGTTGGATTCGCCTGTCGACTCTGTCATCTATTCAGTCTCATTTATTTATAGGAAAGTCCCATCGCTTGACGTACATCATCCATAGTTTCTTTGGCAGCGTCTCTCGCTCGGTCGCACCCCTCTGAAACAATATTACGCACTATTTCAGGACTATCAACATACTCTTGGGCACGTTCAACAAACTGTTGCTGCTCAGCGCACACGCCATCAATAACGGGTTGCTTACATTCTACACAGCCAATACCAGCGGTTGTACAGCCTTTTTTGACCCAGTCTTTGACTTCATCCGGTGAATATATTTTATGGAACTCCCACACTGGGCAGTTTTCTGGATCACCCGGATCATCTCGACGTACCCGAGCTGGATCCGTAGGCATCTTTCTGATTTTCTGCTCTACCGATTCACGTGGCTCTCTCATGGAAATAGCATTGCCATAAGACTTTGACATTTTCTGACCATCGAGGCCGGGCATCTTTGATACCGGCGTCAGTAAAGCCTTAGGCTCGGGTAAAATAACCTTGCCTGCACCGTCAAGATAACCGTAGAGACGCTCGCGGTCGTTTAGAGAAATATTAGCCTGAGATTCAACCAGCGCCTGTGCGGTTTCCAACGCTGAGTGGTCTCCCTCTTCCTGGAATTTTTTACGTAAGCTTTTGTATAATTTGGCGTTTTTCTTGCCCATTTTTTTAATTGCTTGCGTAACCTTTTCCTCAAAACCTGGTTCTTTACCGTAAAAGTGGTTAAATCGACGTGCCGCTTCCCTTGTCATCTCTACATGCGGAACCTGATCAGCACCCACAGGCACATTGCCCGCTCGATACACCAGAATATCAGCAGCCTGAAGTAGCGGATAACCTAAAAAACCATAGGTGGACAAGTCTTTGTTTTGCAGTTTTTCCTGCTGTTCTTTATAGGTCGGAACCCGCTCTAACCATCCAAGTGGCGTCGTCATTGACATCAGCAGATGTAGTTCTGCATGCTCTGGAACACGCGACTGTACAAAGATTGTCGAAGCGCTAGGGTTTATCCCAGCAGCTAACCAGTCAATCACAGTATCCCAGACGTATCCTTCTATTTGCGACGTGTCATCATAATTCGTAGTTAAAGCATGCCAGTCAGCAACCATGAAAAAGCACTCATACTCATGCTGCATCTGTGCCCAATTTTTTAAAACCCCGTGGTAATGCCCCAAATGTAAAGGTCCCGTAGGACGCATGCCTGAAAGAACGCGCTGCTGGCCAACTGATATAGAACTCAATGGATTTCCTTTGAAAATTTTTATAGAAAATACTTAAGACTGCCCATTATAACTATATAGCGCAAAAACGCTACGCCTGAATAGCCCCAAAAAATGGTCAAGAACTAAACATTTTAAATCACTTCGGATATACTGATTATGTCAATATTATAAAAAACACAAACAATAGGAAATAATAATGAAGCGAATAATCGCTCTTGCTATGGTGATAGCCATAGCCTTTTTAAGCGGCTGCACAACAAAACTACAAAACTTCTCTAATAACCAAAAGCTTGAACCAGACAACTCTAACGGTATTGTCGTTATTGCCTATGAGTCGGATACCGCTATTTATAGCCTGACGTTTTCAGGACCGGGCAACTACGAACTTGAGCATACACTTTATGATGACAATCATAACTTCGTTGTTACCAGCATACCCGCAGGTACTTATGATATCACCAAGGTCAAAATCATAAGTAAATACCAATACATCCCTTTGGGTACCAATGAAAAAGCTAATTGGAAGGTTAATATTGAGCCGAATAAGATCAATTATATAGGGCACTTCAATATTGAGAATGTTGGCAGAGGCTTCATAGTTCAAATAAAGAACAGCTCAACGATAGCAATGGAGTTTTTACAAAAGAATTTTCCCGATCTACTAGCGCGCTATCAGCTCACCTATTCCAAAGATGGCCCGGAGGATGCGTTCTTTGACTATATCAACAAACTGCAAGGGGGTAAGTAATGATAGTTCGGAATCTTATCCTGGGACTGGTCTTAGTTCTGTGCTCTTTGACAGCGAACTCAAGCCTCATTAAATCTAACGAAATATTTCACTCTGTCCAGTACAGAAATTTTGTTATTTCACCAGATGGTAATATTATTTTAGGTAACGCCTTTACTGATGGTAATCACCAATTATTCGCCTTTAACGCTGGCTCCAGCGATGGGTTAGAAATATTTAAACTCTCAAACTCAGGCAACAAGCACATTATAGACTTTGCCTGGATAGACAGCGATACGGCTTACATCAGCTATGTCGGCACCCTTGATAAAATATACACGCGTTTTATTGATTTCACTTTCAAGAACGATACTTTCGAAATTGATCACTTTACCGTTGAGGCTCATGGCCAGGTGATTAATACGATGTATGGACAAAAAGACAGGTTGCTGTTCTCTAAGCTTGATAGAGGTAACCGTAGGTATGAGCTTATTGAAATAGATTTAGCCCAGCTTAGAGGTTTGAAAAAACATAGTAAAAGAAATCATGTAAAGGTTTTTCGAACCTTCAAAAGCTTGAGCTATTTTCTAGATAACACTACATCTTTTTATGTTTCCGACGAAGACTATTCGTTAGAGATGATTGGTCAAACCTATGAAAACTATAACTCTTACTCAATATACGATAAAGCAAAGGATGAATGGCGAGAATTCTATCGCTCAACCGACAATTCTGGCTCGGACAGTCAGTCCAGACTGGACATTTTTAAGCCAGTAGCAAAACTTAATGAGCGGTATATTATAGCTTTGTCCAACCTAGGCAGAGATAAAGTGTCTGTTGTGAAATATGACACTATATTGAAAAAAGATATAGAGGTTTTGTATAGCTCAGAAAATTATGACTTAAAGAGCGCTACTTATAACCATAAAATGAACAAACTCACCGCGGTTTCATACGTTGAACGCGGGGTCACTAAACAGAAGTTTCTAGATAAGGTTGACCAGAAGCTTCAACAAAAACTAAACAACGAAATAGGTTTAGATTCAGTTTTTGTCATCAACCGTTCAAAAGATAATACCGATTTGGTCATCTATGCAAATGATGCTTCACATCCTGGCAAGTTTTACCATTACAGCGTAGAAAAAGATAAATTAAGATTTTTACAAAACGCAATGCCGGATCTTCATCCCTATAGTTTTGTTAAAGCACAACTACTGACTGTTGAAAATGAACTTAAAAGGACGGTTGAAGGGTTTTTATACCTTCCTGACAGCACAAAAAATAATCCTCTCGTCGTTATGCCCCATGGCGGGCCTATAGGGGTTCAGGATCGTAATGAATTTGATCGTGATATCCAGTTCTTGATTAATAGGGGCTATGCAGTTTTAACAGTAAATTTCCGAGGAAGCTCTGGATACGGGAAATCATACATGAATGCTGGTAGAGAGCAGTTTGGTCAAGGTATTGAAGCTGATATCCACTTGATGACCCAAAAAGCTTTTGAGTCGCCAGCAATCGACTCGAATAAAGCTTGTATCTATGGAAGCAGTTATGGTGGGTACTCCGCAGTAACTTCCACTATGCTCTACCCAAAGACCTACAAATGTGCCATTTCAGCATTTGGTGTTTTTGACTTACCTCTTCTTTATACCTCAACGAACCTGAATCATTCAGAAAAAGCGAAAGATGCTATCGGGTTTGTTGTTGGTGATATTGATACGGATTATGAACAGCTAAAAGCTAACTCTCCTTTGTATAAGGCTGAGAAGATTAAAGTGCCCATTCTTTTGTTCGCTGGATTAGAAGATGAAATAGCGACTGCTGAGCACAGCCGACGACTTGATTATGTCCTTAACAAACTAGACAAGACCGAGGTTACTTATCATGAGTATCCCAGATCTGGGCATGGACACTCAAACTGGCTTGGTGACATACACCAAAACCTTACTCTGGTAAATTTTCTTGATAAATATATTTCCCCTAAGAGGAATTATGATGATTCAGACAAGAAAGTCCTGGCGGGTGATAACTACAACCTCGCTATGATTTACTACAGTGGTTATTTCGTAAAAAAAGATAATGATAGAGCAATCAAGTATTTCCGTATTGCTCATGACTATGGTGATGAACGAGCAGCTAAATACTTAAGGCAATTGAACGTCTATGAAGATGTAAACTAAAAATTTACAATCAGCCCACAAAGATAAAAGCTTTAACTACCCTTTTATCTTTGTGGAACTATGTATTCATTATTCAAAAGATACTGTATCTCCGGCACCATGTCGCATAACTTCAGGATATCCTGAAGTTAAGTCAATAACGGTCGTAGGCTCATGCCCACAGTAGCCCCCATCAATAACGACATCAACGCGTCCATTTAATAGTTCATATATCTCAAATGGCTCCAGAACCTGCCCTTCTTCCTGCTGTGGCAGGATCAGACTGGTACTCATAAGCGGCTCGCCTAAGTCTTCCAGCAGAGCCTGCGTAATTGGCGTTTCTGGTACTCGGATACCAATAGTTTTCTTTTTAGGATGCTTTAGCCGGTTCGGCACTTCACCGGTGGCTCTTAGAATGAAGGTATAAGGGCCGGGTGTATTATTTTTAATTAATCGAAATGCCGCATTATCTACACGGGCGTAGGTTGCGAGTTCGGACAGGTCTTTACAGACCAGTGTAAAATTATGTTTTTTATCTAAATCACGTATGCGTCGAATTCGATCCAGCGCCGACTTATCACCAATATGACAGCCCAGTGCATAACCAGAGTCTGTAGGATATGCCACTAGAGCTCCCTGTCGTATCATTGCTACCACCTGACTAATTAGTCGAGGCTGCGGATTTTCATTATGTATTTCTATTAATTGGGTCATCACGACAACTCTATTTATTAACTCAAGACCAATCCGGAGACTGCCAGACAGGCGTAACGCTCTCAGGTAATGGCGCAAATTTTCCAAATAAAGCCCACGGCTTATCGGGAGAATGAAAGTCAGAGCCCTGAGAGGCATACAGCTCAAACTTACGGCACCAGTCAGCCAATAAGTTTTTTTGTCCAGGGTGAAGATTAGGGTAACAAACCTCAATACCCTTACCACCAATACTTTTAAAATGCTCTACTATCTGCTTCAATTTATTAGAGCCCATACCATAACGAGTAGGATGCGCCAGGACAGGAATACCTCCGGCTTGAATAATCATGGCGACAACATCCTCTATATCGAACCACTGATCTTTAACATAGGCTTTACCGCCCTGCGCCAGATACTGCTTAAAGGCATTGCCAAAGGTTTTAACTTCTCCCCTGTCCAGTAGGTATTGGGCTAAATGAGTTCGACAAACCATAGGCTGGCTGTCCAGCATGTATTCTATATCGGGGAGTGCGCCTCTTATTCCGCTTTTTTCCAACTTATGCGCCATCTCTAATGCACGCTGATGTCTTTTATTCTGAATATCTCTCAAAAACGAGGTTAAACCGGCATGCTGATAATCCACCTGCAGTCCAACGATGTGTAAAGTATCTTTTTTTCTACCTGCAGTTGCTGAAATTTCAACACCGGGGACCAGGTTTATGTCGAACCCTTCGGCCAGGCTCATACTCTCAGCAAGGCAATCGATTGAGTCATGATCGGTGATCGCCAGCTCATCGACGCCTCTTTCAGAGGCAAGCTTCAATAGCTCTGAAACGGTTAAGTCGCCGTCAGACGCTACTGTGTGGCAATGGAGATCTCTAAGCATCATAAATGTTTTAAATAATCGTTACCGTTAGTTTGCCTACCTTTTGCGATAAGGTAAACTTAGCAGGCAAAATAACAGGTAATTTTATGACATTTATTAAAGAAAACTATCCCATTGTTGGTTTTATTGCGGCGTATCTATTAACTAAGAACCTTATTCTAGCGGCGGCCATTTGGAGTGGCTTGACCTTGATACAGATGATTGCCCACTATTTCACCAAAAAAGAGCTTAAAACGAGCCATGTAGCCTTATTCTTTGTGGGCCTGGCTCTGGTTGCTCTGGCGTACTATTTTAATGATGATGATTTCATCAAGTGGAAAACCAGTATTGCCGTCTGGGCCGGTGCATTATTTATATTAATCAGGCAGTTAGCCTCTAAAAAATATGTCATTAAGGATTTGACCAAGTCGAGTGGCCTGATAAAAGACTCAGCGCCTGAGTCTTTGTTAGCCAAAACCAATTGGCTGTGGATTATAACGTTAGCCTCCTACGGTGGCCTTAACCTCTATATTGCTTTTAATTTCAGTACAGACTTTTGGTTTTACTTTAAACTCATCAGTATGTTTGTGTTACTCTTTGGCCTTCTGATCATCAGCATGATAATGCTCAAAGACCACTTGCATATTGAAGAAGAACAAAACCATCAGAAATAGGAAGTTCGCATGCTATATATGATTTACTCTGAAGATGTTGATAACTCTTTATCTTTGCGTGCAAAGGCTCGCCCTGATCACATACAGAGACTTGAAACTTTGAAAAATGAAGGGCGTTTGATTATGGCAGGTCCTTTGCCAGCTATAGACAGTAATGAACCTGGGGAGGCTGGCTTTACCGGGAGCCTGGTGGTCGCGGAATTCGAATCCCTTGAGTCTGCCCGAGATTGGGCTGATGCGGATCCCTATATCAAAGCAGGTGTCTATAAAAATGTCACCGTTAAACCTTACAAAAAAGTATTACCTTAACCCGACAGGTTGATTTCACTATGACACAACAAGCTCCTGACAATACAGTCCGTATTCAAAAGATGCACCAACGAATCTCTGAAGCGTTACAGCCAGAGCAGCTGGATATCATCGACGACAGCCACAAACACATCGGTCATGCTGGCGCCAAAGGTGGGCTTGGACATTTTACGGTAATTATCAAAAGCGACTTATTAGAAGGCAAAAGAATGATACAGCAACACCGCCTAATATATGATGCCTTAGGCGATATGATGCAAACAGATATTCATGCGCTAGCGATCAAAGTTATAAAGTAAGCAAGCAACCTTATGTCACTAAAAAAAGTTGCTGCTTTTGAACTGCCATGGCAGGCACACCTTTTTAAAGGCTTTCTTGAGTCAGAGGGTGTGCAGGCATATGTGGTTAACGAAGAGCATATTCGCCTTTATTGGCCTATCAGCAATGCCTTAGGCGGGGTTCGAGTGATGGTACATGCAGAAGACTTAGAACACGCCAAAAGCATATACCAGCAATATTTAGAAACCAGTTTTGAAGATAACCTTCAGCAAGAGTTCCCTGACTATGAAGTCACCAAGTGTGACTACTGCGGGTCAGAAGAATTAGAGCCGCTTTATAGTGGCACCAAGACACTCCTTTTTTTCCTGGCGATTGGCCCTGCTCCCGGCAAACTTATTGGCTATCGTTGTCTGGACTGCAATGCTAAGAATTCTTTATAAACACTACTGACTATCTGTAAATAAGAAAACATCATCATGTCCCTATATCTAAGCATTACAAAAGCTTTAGTTGGCTTTATAATCCTTTGCAGTAATATCGCCATGACTGCTACACAAACAACCGAGATTGCAGGCTATACCATTGAATATGAGCTGGCTGGAAAGGGCGACACCATTATTTTATTAGAAGCAGGCGGTTCAGCGGGGCTGGATGACTGGGATCCGGTTTATGACCAGCTAACCAAGCATGCCAAAGTTCTCCGTTACTCAAGAATTGGCAACGGTAACTCCAGTCCCTTAATAAAGAATTACAGCTCAGAAGAATATGCAGCAGAAGCAAAACTACTTTTAGAAGCACTCAATATTGATAGCCCTGTAGTTTATATCGCTCACTCCTATGGCGCTTACATTGCTCGAACCTTTGCCGCCACTTACCCTGAGAAAATTTCAGGTCTAATGCTAATAGAACCAGCTTCAGAGCATGATGTCGATATCATGCGAGAAATTGATCTTGCAAAAGCTGAAAAAGAAATCGCTCAGGTCAAACTCGACGACATGAAAAATGCTATGTCCAACCTTTTGGTCTAAACGTCCTTTACCAGACTACCCTGAGATTCCAGATATCCCCGTTACCGTTATAGCCTCCGTAAAAATCTATGAAGAGCCCCCTCTACTCTTTTTTACCGATAAAGCTCGAGAGATGTGGGGAGAGCTACACAAAGAATGGGCCGAATCCTTTCCTCAGGGTAAGGCCGTACTCACTGAGAATAGCTACCATTTCCCAAAGAATGATGAGCCTGAGATGGTGATTAAAGAAGTTGTGCTATTACTCAACCGAATTCATAATGAGTTATAAGTTTTGTTAAGGATACGAGATGAAGAGTTCAACGCTACAATTGCTATGCGCTTCTTTGATAGCTTTAGTTGTTGTAATCTTTACGTATATTTTTAAACTCCCGGCTAAAAAACCACAAGCTCCAGAAAACACCACAACATTATTCATTGGCTCTAAAAGCAGTCAAAACTTCTATAGTAAGCACCCTGAATACTTACAGGGCCATAAAAACCGTTATCAGAATTCTTTCAGACTATCTCAATACCAAGGTCCGTCTTCACGGTTAGACTTTGTTAAAAAATCAAACAGTTGTGGTATACAACAAAGTACCTTCGTTAACCAGGAACATCTGCAAGGGTATCAACTTCCTCAATATGATACTTTTACTATTTCTAGTGAGTGGTGTACCCCAAGGTTTAATGCAGGCAAGGCTTTAATATTTTTATCGAAGGAAGAAGACTCATGGGCCATAGAGGGATACTATCCTCTAGCTCAGGACTCAATGGGCGAGCTATTCTTGGAAAGCCTCTATCTCGGAGAAATAAATGGCTTACAACTAAATTCGTTCAAGTCATTCCTTTTAGAGCCACATAACTACGGTAGCCCTTCAAGGTTTAATGAAAATAAAATTCAGAAGGAATTAATAGAAAATAATATAGCGGTAGCTAACGATACCCTTTTCTTAAAAAAAGGGGTTTATCTCAAAGATCTAAAAGCAGCCTTAAAGTGATGAAAAATTAACGCTTAGGCAAATACCTTAAAGGATCAACAGGCTTACCTTTGTAGCGAATTTCAAAATGAAGCTTTGGAATGTCAGAATCAGTATTACCAACTTCGGCTATTTTTTGCCCAGCTTTAATGATTTCATTTTCTTTAACCAGCAGGCGCTTGTTATGCGCATAAGCACTGATGAATTCGCTGTTATGCTTAACAATAATTAAATTACCGTACCCCCTTAATCCTCTGCCAGCATAGACCACGAGTCCTGGAGCTGCAGCTCTAACTGGCTCTCCGATATTACCGGCAATATCTATACCACGAGAATTGGTGGCGCTAGAAAAGCGCTTAATGATGCGCCCCATATTTGGCCACATCCAGTACTTGACGCTCTTATTAACAAAAGTTTGAGTTTGGGCTGGTTTCGGACGTTGCTTCCTGACTGGCTGTGCTTTTTCTTTACGCTTCGGCTTGTCTACCGAGGTTTTCTTTGCAACCTGCGACTTGGGTTTTGTTTCTTTTTCCTGCTGGCTAGTAGCTCGTTCAGCCTCAGGCTCTTTTGCTACGATTTTTGTTGGAGCAGTTCGAGAAATTTCCTGTACCTGACTTCTTCTGGCAATGACTTTACTGCCGCCTACGGCTTTTTTTGCCTCCGTATTGGTGGCAACAGTAGATGTATTTGTAATACTGGAGTTTTCAGCTAGACGTGCTTTTTCCAGATCCAATTTTTGTCCAGGGTATATGGTGTAGGCTGCGTCAATATTATTCACATCAGCTAACGTTTTATAATCCAGTCCATACCGAAATGCGATTGAATACAGAGTATCCGCGGGCTGGACAAAATAAAACTGCTGACTGTTATCAACCTCTGTAGGCGGATAAAAACTATGGAGCTCCGCGCCGTTTCCTGTAGCGTCCCTCTCTTCGATGGGTGCCAGACGAGGGTTGCCACAGCCTTGCAATAGATATACCAATAGGACAAGAGCAACAATCCACAAAGAGCGAATGGCCGAACGTTTTAAAATGTCTTTGGTTTGTTTTTGCATCAGCCTGCATCCCTACCGCAGTAAGCTTTTGTAAATTAAGACCATTGAGCCACTAATGAGTGACGTTGTAAATAATATAGGCCAAAACTCCTAAAATCAAAACGCCCCAGCCTATCCAGTCTACATATTGACGTAATTTATGCTGCATTTGTTCCCCGCCCCATTTAATTAATCCACTAATCAAGAAAAACTGGGCGCTCCGAGCAATAATTGAAGCAATAAAAAATGGTACAAAGGCCATACTGAGAGCCCCTGCAGTTAGAGTGAATATCTTATAGGGCACTGGGGAAAACCCAGCAATTAACACCACCCAGACACCATACTCGGCGAACCAATCCAAAGCTCTTAAATACGTTTCTGTGTACCCAAGTTCATGAATCCAGGGCAAGACCCAGGACTCAAACGCAAAAGCACCAATAAGGTAACCTGCCACACCACCCAATACTGAGGTGACCATAGCTATAAGAGCCAGTCGTAATGCATGATGAGGCTTTGCCAACGCCATCGGCGCAAGCATAGCAGCAGTTGGAATTGGGAAAAAAATTGATTCTATGAAGCTAATAAAACCCAAGATGTAAACAGCATAACGATGACGCGCCCAACGCAGGCATGCGTCATATAGTTTGGTGAAGATATTCATCGTTCGATGCCGCTAACCAAAGGTACAAAGCGCACTTTTTCTATAACGCTCTCTTCAAACTCATCGCCTTTACGCTGAATAAGCATTAAGTCCTGAGCTGTTTCAGTCGTTCCAACAGGAATAACCATGCGTCCACCATCCGCTAGTTGAGCTAATAATTTTTCAGGAACTTTCGGAGGCGCGGCAGTGACGATAATGGCATCATAAGGAGCATACTGTTGCCAGCCGTTGAAGCCATCTGCAAGCAAGTACTGGATATTATGCTGCCCAATAGCAGTAAGAGTCTTTCTTGCCTGCATATGAAGTGCTCTTATCCTCTCAACTGTGAAGACAGTTTTCGATACCTTTCCCAAAATAGAGGTTTGATAACCGCAACCTGTACCAATTTCAAGAACTTTGTTCATGCTCCCCGTTTCCATCAGGGTTTCAGTCATTTTGGCGACTATGTAGGGCTGTGAAATGGTCTGCCCCATACCGATAGGCAAAGCAGTATCTTCATAGGCACGGTGTGACAGCCCCTCATCTACAAACAGGTGACGTGGTGTTAACTCAATGATTTTTAAGAGCTCTTCGTTTTTTATACCTTCAGCTCTCAAACGTTCTACCAACCGTGTACGAGTCCGCGCTGAGGTCATGCCAATACCCGAAATATGTGTTGCGTTCATATATTTATTATCTATTGTTAGCTTTTGATCGTCTCTAAGAATCCTTCAAGCTCGTCAAAACTATTGTAAGCGGTTAAATCTACGTTAATCGGTGTGACCGATACATAGCCATTCATAACTGCATGAAAATCAGTACCTTCCCCAATATCCTGACCTTCAGGCAACGGACCTAACCAGTATATAGGTCGCCCTTTTGGATCCTTATCCGGAATAATAGTATCAGCACGGTGGCGATTTCCCAAGCGAGTTAGCCTAATTCCCTTTAATTCATCATATGGGACATCTGGAACATTGATGTTCAACACTCGGTTTTTTTCCATGGCATGATCCTTCAGCCCCTTAATAATATCGATAGCCACTTTAGCCGCTGTGACATAATGCTGACAATTATGCCCAACCAAAGAGATGGCAACTGCAGGATAACCAAGGGCTCTACCTTCCATTGCAGCAGCAACGGTTCCTGAATATAGTGTGTCGTCTCCCAGGTTTGCGCCTGTATTGATACCCGCAACAACCATGTCAGGTGCTTCCGGCATAATATGGTGCGTTCCAAGGTGAACACAATCAGTAGGGGTGCCTGTTACCGAGTAGAAGCCCCTTTCGGTTTCATTGACACGAATAGGCTTATCCAGCGTCAGCGAGTTACTTGCCCCACTTCTATTACGATCAGGAGCAACAGTTGTTACTTCGGCAATTTTAGATAAGTAGTCGAATAGAGTATTAATCCCTGGTGCAAAAAAACCATCATCATTACTAAGTAGTATTTTCATATAGCCGTTATTCTGTTTTGGTATTCATTTGGTTTGTTACTACCAGTTCACGCAATAAACTGGTCGCGAAACACCCTTTTGGTAAATCAAAAGACAGTGTGACAGTTTCATCATTATGCCATTTGGACGTGACATTTTTAGGAAAACATACAAGAGCCCTACGATCTTCGTTAAAGCGCTTATTAGCCAATTTCTCAATTAGCACCTGATAATCAGCAAGCGCCTCTGTTTCAAAGGCTTTTGCTTCATGAAGAGGTTGAGATCGAGAGCCCGGCAAAGGCCCTGTCAGTAAAATATCATGCTCTTTAAACCTAGGTTGCTCAGCATCAAGCTCCTTAACAATAAAGCCTTTTTCCGAGCCACTCAGTTGCACATAGTCTCCTTCTAGTAAGGTTGAATGAAGGCCTTTTTCAATCCGCTTTGAAAGCACATGATTAAAAAGGAAAGAGCGCACTGAAGAATACAGCAACCCCTGCAAATTGCGATTCTTCAGCTTCTTATTAGACATTAATAAGTCAATACCACGCTCCAAGTTTGAAAGCTGGCTTGAGCCTTGGTTACCGAACCGCTGCTCACCAAAGTAGTTTGGGAATCCGTATTCAGCTACTTGTTGCAGACGCTGTTCAAACTCATCCTTTTTACCCTTAAACTCCCTCAAAGTGATATTAAAATGATTTGACTTAACCGCACCTATTCTTAATTTTTTATCATGGCGGACAGCCTCCAGAACCGTAACCTCATCATCGTTAAATTCTGGCCAGCTAGTCTCTTGTAAGAGAGGGAGTTGAACGCTGAACCACTGTCTGGCAACAGCAAACCTATCTTTTTTTCCTGCATAACCAATATCGGTAGGCTTTACATCGGCAAACCGTCTTAGCTTATGACATACTATATCCGTATTTACATTGTGCTTTTCAATATAGAGATAATGGTGAGCACCTTCTCCTGAAGGCTCGAAACGCAATGATTCCTCCACAACAAAGTCTTCTAGCAGGGACTTAAAGAGAGCCTCGCCTAATGGCTTACCATAAAATCTGTGCCAGTCGTAGCAGGCAACTTGTTTATAATCGTTCATTGCGACTTCTGTAACAGGCATACGGCATGAACCGCAATGCCTTCTTCTCGGCCAACGAACCCGAGTTTTTCGGTCGTGGTTGCTTTTAAATTAACCTGGGTCAGCTCGGAATTACAGATGGCGGCAATAACCTTTTTCATAGGCTCTATTTTAGAGGCCATCTTGGGCTTCTGGGCGACAATCGTCACATCAAGATTTCCAAGCTGATATCCTTCACTGCGAACAAGTGACATGACCGACTTCGTTAAGTCTTGGCTGTCAGCTCCGGCAAATTCATCGCTTGTGTCTGGGAAGTGGTGGCCAATGTCCCCCTTAGCAACGGCCCCCAGAAGTGCATCACAGACAGCATGTAATACAACATCGCCGTCTGAATGAGCCAGCAGCCCCTGTTCCCCTTCAAACAGCACGCCTCCCAGTATTAGCGGCTTATCACCACCAAATTTATGAACGTCATAGCCATGACCGATTCTGAACATAGATAGATCCCAATAACTTAGTTATCAGGATCTTACCTGCATTGATCGTTTGTGCCAAACCAATTGCTCAGCTTCGGCTATTTTTTCACCAATAGATGATAATTCTTTTCTTCCCTGATCATGAATTGACTGAACCGATTGTAATTTCATAAAACTTTGAACGCTTAAACCACTGGAGCGGTTAGCCGTTCCCATGGTTGGCAAGGTATGATTAGGTCCTGAACAATAATCGCCATAGGCTACTGCACTGTTTTCACCAACAAACAGCGAGCCAAAATTAATCAGTCTTCCCTGGTCAATCCTTGTATCCGCCAGTAGTAAGTGTTCAGCGGCATATTGATTACTAAAGTTCACCATCTCTTCAATCGATTGTGCCAGTAAAAGTACAATCTGATTTTGCTGCAATAACTCAGTTAGAGCCTCATCGGTTTCCAGTTGCTCTCTTACCTGATTCAACAACGACTGACTATCACTGACCAGTATGCTTTGCGCCTGAGGATCATGTTCTGCCTGAGCCGCCATATCGGCTATCAGCCACTCCTGATTTACCTCTTCATCAGCCAGTATCAGTAACTCACTGGGACCCGCAGCAACGTCAATTTGAACCCGGTTACTCAGTAACTGTTTTGCTATGTTTACATACTGATTACCCGGCCCCACAATCATTTGAACAGGGTTAATCTGCTGGTAACCAAAAGCAAGGGCTGCAATTGCCTGGGCCCCACCTATTTGAATAAACTGAGTAGCCCCTGCAAAACTAGCTGCCGCCAGAACTGCCGGGTGGTCAGATGGAGAGCAGGCAATTCGCTCTCGGCAACCAGCCAGCTTTGCAGGAATCAAAGTCATCAGTGCAGTCGATATCAGAGGAAAACGACCTCCCGGGATATAAGCGCCTATACGTTCAATCGGTTGATACCGAAAACCAAACTCTCCGCACTCATCCAGGTATGTGCTGTCACGCAACTGTTTACGCTGAAATTCGGCAAAAGCTTCTATCCGTTTTCCTGCAGCGACAATGGCATTTAATAAACCTGTTTCCAGTCCATACTGATCATAAGGCTTCAGCTCTATAAAGCGTGGCGAAAAACCATCAAACCGCTGACTAAGCTCTTCGATGGCAGGATCACCTTGCTCCACCACTTTATCAAGAAGCTCCCTGACCTGAGGCTCAATATCCGTAGCACTGTTGCTCAGCTCTCTCTGCCACTGGCTGCATGGCATAAAATCTAGTTGTTTACCCTGCATTTCGCGCCCCCAATTCACTAATAATTTCCTGGGCTGATACGCCCTTTGCCTTGGCGTTAACCAGAGCAAAGAATATTAAGTCTGCCGCTTCCCAGCGAACCTCGTCTGAGTCACTGGCTTCTATCAACTCCTGACACTCTTCGTTCAATTTTTCAATTTGCAGCTTTTCGCTTGAAAACAGTTTTTGAGTAAAAGACTGCGGGCTTGTAGTAGATTTCAACTCGTCCAGACGTTGCTCAAATACTCGATTGAGAGTGTTCAAATCAAACCCTCTATCCTGTGTAGCAAAACAGCTGTAACGCTCAAAGTGACAGGCATTACCCGACTGTCTGACCTTGAATAGTAAGGTATCACCATCACAGTCATAATCAACATTTACCAATTCCTGTGTGTTGCCGCTGGTCAAACCCTTCTCCCATAACTCTTGTCGTGAACGACTATAATAGACTCCAGCTTTTCGCTTAAACGCTTCCCGTAAGGAGTTTTCGCTGGAGTAAGCCAACATCAGCACCTGACTAGTTTCCGCATCCTGTACCACGGTTGGAATCAGTTCAGACTTATTAAAATCCAGACATTGGAACAAGGCATCTTCCAGACTCAATCTGCCAGTATAAACCGACATGCCGATTTGGCTGTTAGCACCAAGCTTATTAATGAACTCTACATCGTCCAGGGTTGTGATACCGCCCGCAACGGTCACTGGTATTTTTGAAGTTTTAATAACTTGCTCTATACGCTCGCGATCAACGCCTTTAAGCAGGCCTTCTTTTTGTACCTGGGTATATAAAAACTCGGAACAATTACTTTGGATTTCACTTATTAAATCGAGCACCTTGACTGTATCGGTTGACTGCCAGCCATGTGTTACCCAGTCATCGCCTTTGGCATCAATGGCGAATATCAGCTGGGATGCTGGAAGTTTTTTGACGAACTCAGAGCGGCAAGACGTACCCAGAATGACCTTTTTGGCTCCTGCTGATAAATATTCTCTAGCAGTATCATAGTCCCGTATGCCACCTCCGACACGACATGGATAGCGTTTGATTAACTGTTTGATTAGATCCTTGTTGCTGCCTCTTCCTAATGCCGCGTCCAAATCAATGATAGCTACTTCGCCATACAACGAAAACTTTTCCAGTAATCCAAAAACATCGGATTCCTCAACAATCTTTCGATCAGGGTTCCCCTGCTCAAGCTGTACGGCCTTGCCGTCTAATAAATCAATACTTGGAATTAACATAAAAACTCCTAACCCCGCCTTTAGCGAGTTAAAATATTCTGTGACTTTAAAACTTGTTTAACATCATTAACCGAGTACTCGGCACGATGAAACATGCCTGCAGCCAGTGCTGCATCGCTTCCGGCTATATAGGTGTCGACAAAATGCTGGGCATTTGAAGCACCTCCTGAAGCAATCACCTGAATTCCTCTTTCAAAAGCTACACGACTCATTAACTCATTATCAAAACCAATACCGGTTCCATCTCTATGCATGGCTGTGAGCAAGATTTCACCAGCCCCTCTTTGCTCAACTTCTTCAAACCAGTCAAAGGCATTAACATCTGTTTTAACATGTCCTCCACTAACATAAACGGCATAGTCATCATGCTCATCTTTATTGACGTCAATTGCCACAACCACGCATTGTGAACCAAAACCTTCGGCAATTTCGTTTATCAAGCTGGGATTCTTTATTGCAGCAGAGTTAAGCGCGACCTTGTCGGCACCAGCCGCAAGGAACTGGGCAACATCAGTGTAACTATTCAAGCCACCACCAACGGTAAATGGTATGGATAAATTCTTGGCGACCCGGGTCACCGTATCTAAAGCATTTGCCCTGTTTTCGAGCGTAGCTTTAATATCAAGAAAAACGATCTCGTCTGCGCCCTGTTCTTGATATTTCAGAGCAAGATCAACAGGGTCTCCCATATCAACCAGACCTTTAAAATTTACTCCCTTAACCACGCGGCCATTAGCTACATCAAGGCAGACAATCACTCTTGGAATTAAGCCTTCATCCCGATTTAGTTCAGACATTGCTTCATGACCTCCTCACCAACGGCACCCGACTTTTCAGGATGAAACTGAAATGCCCATAGATTCCCTTTATTAATCGCAGAAACAAATTCTTCACCATAGGTAACCGTCGCGCTGGTTACCTCAGAGCTTTTTACGCCGTAGCTATTCACAAAATAAACCACTTTCTGATCCAGGATGTCATTGCTGGAATCCAGTTTTGCCCAGCCGACCATTGGCTGCTTAGGACTCTCTAACCGTCCTACCTTACCCTTAAAAATACTCAGCCCCACTACTCCGGGATCTTCTGCAGAAGATTCGAACAACACCTGCAAACCAACGCAAATACCCACCAGTGGTTTGTCAGCCTTAATCCAATCCTTAATCACATGACCCAGACCGCTGGCATTTAACTGCTCCATAACCTGACCGAACCGCCCTTGCCCCGGCACCACCAAAGCATCAACCTCGCTGTCCACATCCTCCGGCTGATCAATCATTAGCGGTTTAAGACCAATTCTTTTTAAGCAGGCAAATAAGCTGAATAAATTGCCGGCTTTGGTATTGATAACACCAACTCTCTTGCCCTTTATGTCGCTAGCAGTCCCGGTCATAACATCCCCTTAGTACTGTTCTCACGCTCACTCACCTGTAATGCGTCACGCAAAGCAAAAGCTAAACCTTTAAAACTGGCTTCTACCAGGTGGTGATTGTTATCGAAATACTCTGTTTTAATGTGCAGAGTTATAGCGCTGTTGATGGCAAAGGTATAAAAGAAGTGTTTCCACATCTCTGTTCCAATTCCACCCAGCATTTCTCGAGTAAACGGTAAGTCTGTAATGGCATAAGCACGGCCGCATACGTCAACCGCCACCATTAACAAGCTAGCATCCATTGGTAGTAAGCGCTGACCGTAACGTACAATTTTCCCCTGTTGACGCCAAGCCTGATTAAAAGCTTGCCCGAGGCAAATAGCGACATCCTCAATTAGGTGATGATCATCAACCTCTAAGTCTCCTACCGATCTTAAATTCAAATCCCAGCCCGCATGAGTAGCCAGTTGATTAAGCATGTGATCAAAGAACGGTAGCCCCGTATCAATCCTCACACCTTGTTTACCATTGATATTCAATGATAATTGAATTGAGGTTTCCTTGGTTTTACGCTCTAGCTGTATCGTTTCACTCATAGCAAAGACTCCAATTGATTGACATTGTCGAGCACCAGATCAGCACCACCTTCATACAAAGACTCGTCGCCAATGCCGATAGCGATCACTCCAGCCCTGTTGGCCGCGACCATATCATCGGGCGTATCACCCAGCATCCAGCCGTTTTCTTTGCCGAAATAACGAAGGGCTTTAATGATTCCTTCAGGTTCCGGTTTTGATACCTCTACATCGTCGTCACTGATCACAAGACAATTATTGGCTCCTATCATTCTGGCACCTTCTACCGCCTCGTCTTTTGGCCTACCGGTAACAATTGCGGTCTTAATGGTACGCGTATTAGTGACGAATAACTGTGTAGACAGTTGCCGCTCGATGAATGGTTTCTCTAATTCTTTTAAACCTTTGTTTTTCTCGCTGCCTTGGTAAAAACTCTGAAAAACGTCAATAACAGCATTAAGATCTGTTTCATAACCAGATTGTTGAACCAACTCTAAACTCAACACCCAGTCATTGTTAAAGCCACCTTTACTTCTTAGCTTTTCAATATCGGATTGCTCGACCGTTTTGCCAGCAATGTGCTCGACTGTGGCCTTTATCGCCTGATCATAGCTTTGCCTCGTATCAATAAGCACACCATCCATATCAAAACAGATTAGTTCTGGCTTTAAAGCAAGTCCTAGAGCATTGAGTAGTGGTTTTAAGTAAAACGGTATCGTGATTCGAATAGCATTGATCTTTTTATCTTTAGCACTCAAACCAGCTAGCTCAGTTTTAATAATGATATTGCGTTTTTCACAGGCAGCCTTTATTAACCGGAGTTTGTTTTCATTGCCCTGAATGAACAGGAAGTTAGCACTGCTATCAACAACCTTTAAGCCTGCAGATTTTAACAGCACGACAACTTGCTCACGGTTTTGACTAATCGTTCCTGCATAGTTATTAACTTCCAGCCTGGCACTATCGGTAAATGCTTTCTTTGCTACTTCAATGGTTGGAGCCGGTAGGTTAAACGGCATCGCCAGACGCGCAAATTCGATGACAATTTTGGATTGGCCCAACAGGTATCCACAACGGATTCCAGCCAGTCCAAAAGCCTTCGACAAGGTTCTTAATACAATGAGATTATCAAACTCTTCCAGTAGCTTTAGGGAATAATCTTCATCTTTGCACGCAAACTCTATGTAAGCTTCATCCAGAAAAACCTGTGCATTTTTTTCCTTGGCTTGCTGACAAACTCGATATAACTCATCTTCAGATATAAGTTCGCCTGTGGGATTATTTGGGCTGGTGATAATTAAGATACTCCCTTCCGAGACCTCACTCAGCGCACCTTGCAAATCAATTCGCATATCATCCAGCGGCTCTATAAGAGTCATGTCCGCACTCCAAGTGACTTTTCCTGCGAGGTACTGGCTAAAGGCCGGTAACGGTAATATGAGTCGACGTTGTTGCAAACAAGCATATTTAAACAGTAACTCAATGGCTTCATCACCACCATTGGTTAACAGCAATTGCTCCTTATTCAAACCATAATATTGAGCCACCTGATCTTCTAAGCCAGTTTTGTCAGGGTACTTCCACAAACACTCTGTAGAGATGGTTTCCGTGGTCAACCATAATGGACGACTGTCAGAGCGCTCATTAAAGTCCAGTTTAAGTACTTTTCTGCTACCAGCCTCCCCCTGATATGCCTCAAAGTTATTCTGATATAAAGGTTTCATAGCGCTTTCCTGATTGGTGTTTCTAAAATATCTGTGGCGCCGGCAGCAATCAGCTGTGGCAATAAATCCTTTATAAGTTTACGTTCGATGGCTGCCTTAATGGCAAAACCGTCCGAGTTATAGAGTTCACTAACCGTGGGAGAACGCATTGCAGGTAAAAGATCTACTACTTTCTGTACGTTATCCTTATTGCAATTCATTTCAAGTAGAACCCGTTTACGTCCGTTCATGACACCCCGCATCAGCAGTAGCAAGTCGTCAATCTGCTTTTTCTTTTCAGGGTTCTTTAAAATTTCTTTGTTAGCTATAAACTGTGTTGAGCTTTCGATAACCGTATCAACAATCTTTAAACGGTTTGCTCTTATGGTAGATCCGGTGCTGGTATTATCAATAATCATGTCGGCATCTTCCGGAGGGAAGACTTCTGTGGCACCATAAGCACGCAATAACTTAAATGGAACGCCTAACCGAGTAAGATAATCATTAGCTATCTTTTTATACTCGGATGCTACAATAATGTTTCGTTGCTTAACTTCATCCCAGTCCCATTCCTCAGGGATACAGGACACCAGGCGAACCGGGTTAAATCCAAGATCCATCAAAACTTCAACGTCTGCTTCCTGCTCTATAATCCAGTCCATTCCAGCGAAACCTATATCGTGCTGCCCAAGCGCTACCATCTCAGGAATATTCTGGCTCTTAAGTAATTTTACTTCGATGTCACAGCCATAAAGCGTCGGACGATAATTACGACTGTCACCCACTAAAGTTAACCCTATCTCAGAGAGAAGGTCTTCAACCTTATTAAATAACTTCCCTTTTGGAACTACCATTTTTAATGTCATCACAGACTCCTAAAATTAAATCATTAATACCTGAAAACGAAAAAACCCGTTGACCTTTCGGAGCAACGGGTTTGAAAATCAATCATGAGTATTTTAATTAAGCACTACTCATTCCACCGTCGCTCGCGCAGTGTATGATGGTGATGATGATGTAATGCTTTACTGAAACTCATTCTCTAAACCTTTTGTTCAAACATAAAAAAAGCCCCGCTCATTTGGCGGGGCTTTCTATAATTCTTTAATACTACTTACATTATTAAAGACAATAGCTCACCGCCAACGCATTTGCGTGGTAATGATGGTGATGTGTTGCGTTTAATAATGTTTTCATATGCTGTGATTAAAACGTATCCAACAAAACCTGTCAATCCCCTGGGGCAATAAAAACGCTAAATGAACTTAGTCATAAACAAACTGTGGGGATCTTCGCTGTATTCACCGAAAGGGGCAGTCTCCATAAACCCAAACTTGCGGTAAAGGGCAATAGCTGGCTCAAAGGCTTTGTGAGTACCGGTTTCCAGACTTAACCGCCGATATCCCCTACTCTTAGCTTCCGATAACATGACCTCTAATAAACGGCTTGATACACCTCGCCTGAGAAAGACTTTAGCAGTTCTCATCGACTTCACTTCAGCATGAGTCTCTGATAACTCTTTAAGGGCTCCACACCCAGCTATTTGATCTCCCTGCCAGGCACTCCAAAAAGTCAGGGATGGATGCTTTAGTTCAGCCACATCAAGTGCATGAATGCTCTCTGGCGGCGAGTACTGAAACATTTCTCTGCGATGCTCCTCCAGCAAGCGCATAATACCCTGGTCCTGTAAATCATCGACTTTTATTAACAGCTCTTTCACGCAAATACTCCTGATAAACTCTTATAATGCATCCTTTCCAATCTCACCGGTTCTCAAACGTACAACGGTCTCCAGATTCGTTACAAAAATCTTTCCGTCGCCAATCTTACCAGTCTTAGCTGTATTGATTATCGTTTCCACGACACGGTCTACTTGACTGTCATCCACGGCGACTTCGATTTTTGCTTTCGGTAGAAAATCCACCATATATTCTGCACCACGATATAGTTCAGTGTGCCCCTTCTGGCGACCAAAACCCTTGACTTCTGTTACGGTCATACCGGTAACATTCATCTCTGTTAAAGCCTGACGCACTTCATCCAAACGAAACGGCTTAATAATAGCAGTAATTAATTTCATGGCGTCACCTCTCTAACTTTTAGTAAATTCTGGGTAAGCTTCAAGACCGCACTCTTCCTGGTCGGCTCCCTCATATTCATATTCATCATTAATACGAATACCCAGTGTCTTTTTAATTACCAGCCATACAGCAAAGCTAGCCAAGAAAGTCCATAATGTAATCACGCCCACTCCAAGTAGCTGGCTTATGAGCTCAGACTTACCATTGGTCAGGGGCACTACCAATAATCCTAAAATCCCGCCCACGCCATGGACCGAAATAGCTCCAACTGGATCATCTATTTTTAGACGATCAAAGGTCACGATAGAAACCATAATCAAAACACCGGCAATTAAGCCATAAACTAAAGCAATCAACGGTGTGGGTGAGACAGGATCAGCGGTGATAGTAACTAAACCTCCTAAAACGCCATTTAAGATCATTGTCAGATCCGCTCGACCGTAACGAATTTTCGAGAATATCAGTGCACCAACACCACCAGCAGCAGCTGCCGTATTGGTATTCAAAAGAATAAGTGCCACGGTATTGGCTTTATTAACGTTGGACATTTCCAGTAATGAACCACCGTTAAAGCCAAACCACCCCATCCATAGGATCAACGTGCCCAAGGTTGCCAATGGAATATTCGCTCCGGGAAAGGCTTTTATTACGTTTCCAGGGCCATACTTTCCTTTTCGCGGCCCAAGCAATAATACACCCGCAAAAGCGGCTACAGCACCACACAAGTGCACCACACCAGAACCTGCAAAATCGTAGAAGCCGGCCGTTTCTAGGAATCCCAAACCCCATTTCCAGTAGCCTTGGATTGGATAGATCAAAGCTGTCATGAAGAAGCAGAAAATAAGAAAAGCCCAGAGCTTCATTCTCTCTGCTACAGCGCCCGACACGATTGACATGGCTGTCGCCACAAAAACCAGCTGGAAAAAGATCCCACCGACCGTCGAGATGCTAGCACCTTCTGTCATAGCTTCTTCTGCCGATAAGTCGGTATAGCTCGGGAAAGAGAAACCCGGAAACCAGCTATTTACAGCGGCATCGGGATACATTATCTGATAGCCAATCAATAGATAAGATAAACTGGCAATAGAGTACAACGCGATGTTTTTAGTCAGTATTTCTACCGTATTCTTTGCTCTCACCAGCCCAGCCTCTAGCATAGTAAATCCAGCGGCCATCCACATGACTAAGATTGCGAATGATAAAACATAAAAAGTATTGAGCGCATAGCTCAGTTCAAAAATAGGTAAGTCTGATTGCATGGCTTGTTCCATAGTTCCCCCGAATTTCCTTATTATTCATACCATGGTCATACCAGATAACAAAAGACGGCAGAAACAAAAAATGCACCTTGTTGGTGCATTTCCTATCATCTTTTTAAAATTAGCACCTATATGGTGCAAGAAGTTATTTTTTGTTATTCAGCCACAAAGATGCAAGAAATAAATCTTCTGGCTCCGTTATTTTTATATTTTTACGAGAGCCAATCACCAATGAAGGATGATAACCCGATAACTCCATCGCAGAGGCTTCGTCTGTTATTAACTGCTGCCTGGATAAAGCTAACTCAATGGAACGTATTAATGAATCTACAGGAAACAACTGTGGGGTCTGCGCTAACCATATAGATTCACGATCGATGGTCCTATCTATTGTCTGTTTATGATTTGCCTGCTTTACGGTATCAGTAACACCAATGGCTAGAATCGCGCCATCCGGTGACGAATCCCTGGAATGAATCAAATCGTCAATGTGTTCTGATTTAAGGCAAGGTCTTGCAGCATCATGAACCATGACCCAGTCATGATGACTTACTTCCTGCTCCTGAATAGCATGCAAACCGGCCAGTACAGAGTCCACTCGCTCTTTACCCCCGATAACAGTAACTACTCGCGAGTTATTCTTAAAAGGAAGTTCTTGCCAGTGACTATCTTTGGGGTTGAGTACGACTATAACTTTATGGATTTTTGAGTGTTCGAGAAAACGATTAATACTATGTTCGAGAATGGTTTTATCGTCAATCTCCAGATACTGTTTTGGTGTATCTGAATTCATTCTGGAACCAATCCCTGCGGCAGGAATGACTGCCCAAATACGACCGGAGCTCATATATTAAGCCTCGTTAATGAGAGTCTAAAATTCGAATAAACACTTCACCTTCTTTGATCATTCCCAACTGATAACGGGCACGCTCTTCTATTGCGTCAGTTCCATTTCTCAGGTCATTGATCTCAGCAACGATCTTTTGGTTTCTTAGTGCTAATTCTTTATTTTCTATTTTGATATTATCTATTTTCTGATGTTGTAAGTTTATTTCTCGAAAAGAAGATTCTCCGAACCATATTCGGTACTGTAAGGTCATCAAAATAATGACTAATATCAGAGCAATCCACTTCATATGATAAACAATGCCAGAAAAAGAGTCCTAAATAAAGTAATTGCTGCGGTTATAAACCGCAGCAATTACAGCCTTTAAAACTTGAAAGCACTTTTACCCGGATATGGCGCTTTACCATCCAGCTCGCCTTCAATACGTAGCAATTGATTGTATTTAGCCACACGATCTGATCGACATAGCGAGCCAGTCTTGATTTGACCCGCAGCAGTCGCCACTGCCAAATCAGCAATAGTGGTGTCTTCTGTTTCACCACTTCGGTGTGAGATAACTGCGGTATAACCTGCTTTATGGGCCATATCGATAGCAGCTAGCGTTTCTGTCAATGTACCGATCTGGTTAACTTTAATCAGGATGGAGTTGGCAATGCCTTTGTCGATACCTTCCTGAAGAATTTTAGTATTAGTAACAAATAAATCGTCACCGACTAGCTGACACTTATCACCAACTTTTTCAGTAAGAATTTTCCAGCCATCCCAGTCGCCTTCATCCATACCATCTTCAATCGAAACGATTGGGTAACGCTCAACCCAGTCAGCTAAATAATCAGCGAACTCTTCCGAGGTTAGTTCTTTGTTTTCAGATGCCAGATGATACTTGCCATCTTTATAGAATTCACTTGATGCAATATCCAGTGCTAAAGCAACGTCTTGACCAAGCTTGTAACCAGCTTTATCGACTGCTTCTACGATAGCTTGAATCGCTTCTTCGTTAGAACCAAGGTCTGGCGCAAAGCCACCCTCATCACCCACAGCTGTATTCAAACCTTTAGCCTGAAGTACCTTGCGCAGGTTATGGAAGATTTCTGCCCCCATGCGCAGCGCTTCAGAAAATGTTGGCGCTCCTACTGGCATGATCATAAATTCCTGGATATCAACGTTGTTGTCCGCATGTTCACCACCGTTGATAATATTCATCATTGGTACTGGCATAGAGAACTTGCCATCACGGCTAATATGCTCGAACAGTGACTTGCCAGAAGCCATAGCTGCTGCTTTGGCGTTAGCCAGTGATACAGCCAAAATTGAGTTAGCGCCTAATTTTTCTTTATTCTCAGTACCGTCAAGATCCAACATAATCTGATCAATAGCGGCCTGGTCAGAGGCATCATGACCAACAAGAGCGTTCTTAATGTCATTGTTTACGTATGCAACTGCTTTTAATACGCCTTTTCCTAAATAACGAGAAGTATCACCGTCTCGTAATTCCAACGCTTCACGAGAACCTGTAGAAGCACCTGATGGTGAACAAGCAATGGCTTTAATACCATTTTCTAAAATCACTTCAGCTTCAACTGTCGGATTACCACGAGAATCTAAAACTTCACGTCCAATAACATTTTTGATTTTCAAAATCACACCCTCTAATGTTTTATAGAATCAAAACAAATAATTAAAAAATTAAATTACAGTAAATCGCCGCTACCAAAATCGCTGATAGAATCTTCAGCAAACCCTGCCTGCTTAACGATATTATCCAGCTCCTTCATGACTTTGAGTGTTTCTTCAATACGGTACATAGGGAAGGAGTTTGGTCCATCACACTTGGCGATACTTGGATCTGGGTGGCTTTCCATGAAGACTCCAGAAACACCTGCCGCTATAGCAGCACGAGCCAATACAGGAATAACTTCTCGCAGGCCGCCGGAAGAAGCGCCTTGGCCACCGGGTAATTGTGCAGAATGAGTAGCGTCGTAAACCACCGGACAGCCAGTGTCACGCATGATGGATAACGCTCTCATATCAGAGACTAAATTGTTATAACCGAACGATACACCTCGCTCGCAAACCATAATGTTGTTATTGCCAGTTTCACGGGCTTTTTCGACAACATTTTTCATATCCCAAGGGGATAAGAACTGGCCTTTTTTGATATTAACGGGAATACCCGGCTCACAAACTTTCTGGATAAAGTTCGTTTGGCGTGACAGGAATGCTGGCGTTTGCATTACATCAACTACATCCGCCACTTCCTGAAACGGCGTATCCTCATGGACATCGGTTAAAACTGGCACGCCAACCTGATCTTTAACTTTCTGCAAAATTTCCAGACCCTTTTCCAAACCGGGACCACGGAAACTTTTACTGGAAGAACGGTTTGCTTTATCGAAAGATGATTTATAAACAAACGGTATATCAAGACGATCCGTCATTTCTTTCAAGAAACCAGCAGTATCAATCGCTAACTGTTCACTTTCGATAACACAAGGACCACAGATCAAAAAGAACGGCTGATCCAGTCCAACTTCCCAATTTAATAACTTCATAATTCTGCCTTCGGCTTTCACCTGTTTACGCTGCAGACTTACGCTTCAGCTTTTTCAGCATGGTAATCTTTTGCTGCAGCAATGAATGCACTGAATAATGGATGACCATCACGCGGCGTTGAGCGGAACTCAGGGTGGAACTGACACGCTACATACCAGCGGTGATTTTTAAGCTCAACCATTTCTACAAGCTTCTTCTCACTGGATGTACATGATACCACAAGGCCTGCCTTTTCAAGTTTTGGCAATAAGTTATTGTTAACTTCGTAACGGTGACGGTGACGTTCATTAATCACATCGCTTTGATAGATATCATGCGCTTTAGTTCCAGCTTTTACATCTGCAGGTTGTGCACCCAGTCGCATGGTCCCACCTAAATCAGAATCATCTGTGCGCTCTTCTGTAGAACCGTCACGGTTGATCCATTCAGTAATTAAGCCGACGACAGGGTTTGGAGTTGATGAATCAAACTCCGTACTATTTGCATTTTCTAAGCCAGCTTTGTGACGTGCATACTCAATCACAGCGACTTGCATACCCAGGCAGATGCCTAGATAAGGAATATTATTTTCACGGGCAAATTGCGCTGTCGCAATCTTGCCTTCAACACCACGCTCTCCGAAACCGCCTGGGATTAAGATGGCATCCATGTCCTTAAGAATTTCTGTGCCACGCTTTTCTATATCCTGCGAATCAACATAATGAATATTGACCTGTTGGCGATTATGCAGACCAGCATGCTTTAAGGCTTCCGTAAGTGACTTATAAGCTTCGGTTAAGTCCATATATTTACCCACCATGGCGATGTCTACTTCGCCATTTGGATTTGCTTCACGGTAAAGCACTTCTTCCCATTCAGCCAAGTTTGCTTCTGGTGCTTCAATATTGAAACGTTCACAAATGAGCTGATCGACTTTTTGGTTCAGTAACACTGAAGGAATCCGATAAATACTATCAACATCTTGCAGTGAGATAACCGCTTTTTCTTTAACGTTGGTGAACAATGCAACCTTAGCCTTTTCGCCCGCAGGAATAGTACGATCTGAGCGGCAAATAAGGATGTCAGGTTGAATACCAATCGAACGTAATTCTTTAACCGAGTGCTGAGTTGGCTTGGTTTTAAGTTCACCAGCAACAGCGATATAAGGTAGTAACGTCAGATGCACAAACATGGCGTTTTCTTTACCCACTTCAAAACGAAGCTGACGAATCGCCTCCATGAATGGCAAAGACTCGATATCACCTACCGTACCGCCGACTTCAACCATAGCAACGTCATAGCCTTCGGCGCCTTCTTTCACCTTCTGCTTAATTTCATCAGTGATATGAGGAATAACCTGAACCGTTCCGCCCAGGTAGTCACCCCGACGCTCTTTGCGAAGAACATCCGAATACACACGGCCGGTTGTAAAGTTATTGCTTTGCTTCATGCGGGTACGAACAAAGCGCTCATAGTGACCAAGATCAAGGTCTGTTTCTGCGCCATCGTCGGTCACAAAAACCTCACCATGCTGGAAAGGACTCATGGTTCCCGGGTCAACATTAATATAAGGATCGAGTTTGAGCATCGTGACTTTCAGGCCGCGAGACTCAAGCAAAGCAGCCATAGAAGCCGCCGCGATACCTTTACCTAAAGAAGAAACAACACCACCGGTTACAAATACATACTTGGTCATAAGCCTAATCCAACTACCCAAACTATTGTGAAAACTGCTATAAATACAACAAATCGCAAAACGCCTTGCCTATGGATAACCATTACAAGTTGTCGTTCACGATTTAGAAACCTATTTTTGAAAATCAATGCTTTATCTTACTTAAAGCACTACTACCAACATGCCAATTTGATTCAATTATTCAAATATGTTGGTTGATAAACGTACGTTTGTCTTTGAGAAGAAAGGACTCCCAGGACGGGAAAATAGTATACCAAAAAGGTCGGATGATTGGCGAGGAGTTTTTGCATTAATTAAAAATCAGAGAAATCACTCGACCAACAGGAGACAGCGCTAGCCTGATACTTTATGATGATGCCAATTCAATACACCAAAGCCAGTATTCATGAAAATTTGGGTCGACGCTGACGCCTGTCCAGTTGTTATCAAGGATATTCTCTTCCGAGCAGCTCAACGCGCTGAGATACCGACTTGCCTAATCGCAAACCAATACATCAAGGTACCACCGTCCCCCTTTATCAAATCCTTGCAGGTCGAATCTGGCTTTGATGTCGCCGATAATGAAATCGTTCGTCGTGCCAGCTCAGGCGACCTGGTTATTACGGCCGATATCCCACTGGCAGACGAGGTCATTGATAAAGGGTGTACCGCGCTTAGTCCCCGTGGAGAACTTTTTACTAAAGAAAATATCAAAGGGCGCCTGACGATGAGAGACTTTATGGAAACGATGCGTTCCAGCGGTATCCAGAGCGGTGGGCCACCGCCTTTGAATCAGGCCGATCGAATGAAATTCGCTAATCATTTGGACAGAATTATCGCTAAAAGCAGTAAATAACTAACTACCCCTGCTTTTTGCTTTTTGCCATGCAGATTCCAGCTGATCAAGGGTTGCACTATCCACACTTAAATCGGATTCAGCTATGATTAACTCTAAGGCGCGAAAGCGACTTTCAAACTTACGACAGCTCGCCCTTAAAGCCGCTTCCGGATCGACCTTGAGGTGTCTTGATAGATTAACGCAGCTAAATAGCAGATCGCCCATCTCTTCTTCGATATGCGGTTGGTCATTACTCGCTATCGCTTCTTTTAACTCAGCAATTTCTTCTTCCAGCTTTTCAATAACGCCATCTATCTCGGGCCAATCAAAACCATGACGACCAACACGCTTTTGCATTTTTTGTGCCAACGATAGTGCAGGGAAACTTTTCGGCAGGTCATCCAGTAAACTGGTATTCTCCGAATTTTTAGCCTGCCGCTCCTGCTGTTTTAGCCGTTCCCAGTTTTTCTTAATGTCAGCATCGGTCTCCAGCTTCTTGTCTGAAAAGACATGCGGATGACGTCGAATCAACTTGTCAGACATGACCTGAGCAATCGATTCAAAGTCAAATAACTGCTGTTCCTGACCTAATTGCGCGTAGAACACGACCTGAAACAGTAAATCCCCCAATTCACCTTCAAGTTCCGCCATATCACCGCTTTCAATGGCATCGGCAACTTCATAAGCCTCTTCCAGCGTATGCGGCACTATCGTTTCAAAGGTTTGCTTTCTATCCCAGGGACAGCCGTTATCTGGATCACGTAATGCCTGCATAATGCCAAGCAGGCGCTGCGTGTGCTTTAACGATGTGGGTAACTCAGACATAGATTAATGAGCTCTTCTCTCAACAGTGTATATGTTCGGTAATTGCTTTATTAGCGTCATCACTCGATTGAGGTCGTCGACCTGACTCAGCTCTACTTCTATCCATAACTCAACCTGCTCATTATTTTTACGGGTTGATAAATCCGTAATACTAGCCTGCTCATTAGCCAAAATAGTGGTGATATCTTTCAAAAGCGACTTACGATCCAGAGCGACAATCCTGATATCCACGGCATAAGCATTGGTCGCTTCTTTCTCCCAGGTAACCGGAATCAACCGTTCAGGCTTATCTTTGAGTGCTTTTTTTGCGTGAGTACAATCCTGACGGTGTATCACAATACCGCGGCCGCGAGTGATATAGCCAACAATCTCTTCACCCGGTACCGGCTTACAGCACTTACCGATCTGGGTCAAAAGATCGCCAACGCCCGATACCGAAATATCACTCATCGACTTGCGTTTGGATTTCTTGCGCAGTACGGGTTGGATATCCCGCTTTGGCTCATGAGCCTCTTTTTGCTCTTTAGCCCGATTAAGAACCTGCATAATACCCAAGTCACCGGTGCCCACTTTGACATAAAGCTCCTGCTGACTGGCCAGGTGCAGACGCTGGGCTAACTCTCGATGATCGATGTCGGATAACTGGTTTCGACTTAATTCTCTCTCAATAAGAATCCGGCCTTCGTTGGCATTATCTTCCTGATCGAGTTTATTAAAAAACTGATTGATTTTGCTTCGGGTACGAGAACTTCCTACATACCCATTATAAGGAATTAACCAGTCGCGACTGGGTAGCTCCTCTTTCTTGGTCATGATTTCTACGACCTCACCGGTACTTAGCTTATGAGTCAAAGGAACGATTCGCCCTTTAACCTTTGCACCAATGCAACGGTGTCCAATAGACGTATGAATTCTGTATGCAAAATCTATGGGAGTACTTCCTGCTGGTAAATCAATCACCTTTCCTTGCGGCGTAAAGACAAAGATTCGGTCTTCTGCTACCGAGCTCTGAAACTCGTCCAATAAATCATCACTGTGGGTATCCGCCAGTTCACTCTGCCATTCAAGTAACTGACGCATCCATGCAATTTTTTCATCCACACCCACCTTGCTCAGGTTCGCCCCCTCTTTATAGGCCCAGTGCGCAGCAATACCCTTTTCCGCTTCCTCATGCATCTGATGGGTTCGGATTTGTACTTCCAGTACCTTCCCCTCCGGGCCAACTACAGCAGTATGAATCGAACGATAGCCATTCTCCTTGGGTGTTGCGACATAGTCATCAAACTCCTTGGGAATATGCTGCCAGCTACCATGAACAATGCCAAGAGTTGCATAACAGTCCTGAACTTTATCCACTAAAATTCGCACTGCTCGTACATCATAAATTTCTTCAAAGCTGACCTTCTTGCGGGTCATTTTCTTCCAGATGGAGTAAATATGTTTTACTCGCCCGGTAACATCAGCTTTGATGGATTCCGCTTCAAGTTTAGCGTTCAGCAGGCTTATCACGTCATCAATGTATTGCTCTCGTGCTACCCGCTTTTCACGCAAACTTTTAGCAATAGTTTTGTAGGCATCAGGTTCAAGGTAACGGAAAGCCAGATCCTCCAGCTCCCACTTTAACTGACCGATGCCAAGGCGGTTGGCCAGCGGTGCGAAAATATCTTTGGTTTCTTTGGCGAAAAGGTATTGCAGATCCGCCTTAGCATCTTTGATATGACGCAATGTCACCACACGGTCAGCTAGCTTCAGTAGAACCACACGGGCATCATTCACCATCGCCAGCAGCATTTTCCGCAGACTCTCTACCTGCTGCTCGTCATTTTCGGCCCCGGAAGACTGCTGCAGTGAACGCATCGCTTCCATTTGACCGGCGCCATTCACCAGCTCGGTAATCCTTGTCCCCAATTGCTTTTTGATGGTTTCCAGATCAATGGACTGACTGATGACTCCTGGCAATAGGATAGCCGCGGTCAGGGTCTCATTATCAGCATTAAAATGAGTCAGAACTTCAGCCAGCTCAAGTCCTGCTGCAAGAGTATTTAATCGAATGATGGGGGTGATTGATACATTCTTTTCGGCTAGAGCTACAGCCTTCTCCATTTTGGCTTTTGCCTTATCCGCCAGTGATAATTCATTCAATTCTAACCAGTGGTTAAAATCAAAATGACCCGATTCAACTATGTCAAATATATCGTGCTCTTTCCGCTTCATACCCGTATGTCATTTATGTTTTTATTAGTAAACCAAAGCCTTGTAAAAGCTGACTTTATAATCCATAAAAAGAACATAGTAGCAGTATCGAAAATTTTTGGAAGTTCGTTGAGCCGTTTTAAGCAATAATTCAGAATTCGCCATGATTGAATCCCAGCAGATAGCATTATTGAAAATGAAAAACTTCATCAATAAGCTCTATCTGTATGAGTAATCTAAAAAAATAACCATCATCATAGAGCCTTTCTATAGCCCAATTCTCAGCCAAGTAATATTCAATTCCTGTGTTATAGTAAATTTTTATTCGTTACACCTACTTGCAGTTTACTGAAAAATAACGACAAAGTAGCGTCAACTATCTACAAGGAGATTCTTATGTCTGAGAAGAAGTGTCCTGTGATGCACGGTGCAATCACCAAAAGTAATAAGTCGAACACAGATTGGTGGCCGAACAACCTAAACCTTGAAATCCTCCATCAGCACGATAAGAAGACAAACCCAATGGGTGATGATTTTGATTATCGTGAAGAAGTTAAAAAGCTTGATTTCGATGCCCTGAAAAAAGATCTGACAGCGTTGATGACCGATAGTCAGGACTGGTGGCCTGCAGACTGGGGACATTATGGTGGCCTGATGATTCGCTTGTCCTGGCACGCAGCAGGAACCTACCGGGTTGCCGACGGTCGTGGTGGCGCATCAACCGGTAATCAACGATTCGCCCCTATCAACTCATGGCCTGATAACGCCAATCTAGATAAGGCAAGACGTCTCCTTTGGCCGATTAAGAAAAAGTACGGCAACAAAATTAGCTGGGCCGATTTAATGGCCTATGCTGGCACCATTGCCTATGAATCAATGGGACTCAAGACCTATGGGTTTGCTTTCGGTCGAGAAGATATCTGGCACCCAGAAATTGATATTTACTGGGGTGCTGAAAAAGAGTGGCTCGCGCCGAGTGATAATGAAAATAGCCGCTATTCAGGTGAGCGCGACCTGGAAAATCCACTGGCAGCAGTGATGATGGGTCTGATATACGTCAACCCTGAAGGTGTTGACGGTAACCCGGATCCTCTTAAGACCGCAGAGGATGTTCGCGTGACGTTTTCACGCATGGCAATGAACGATGAAGAAACCGTTGCTTTAACCGCTGGTGGCCACACGGTCGGTAAGTGTCATGGTAATGGTGATGAAAGTTTACTGGGACCGGAACCAGAAGGAGCCGATATCGAAGAGCAAGGCCTTGGCTGGAATAACAAAACGAAACGCGGCATTGGACGAGATTCGGTCACCAGTGGTATTGAAGGTGCCTGGACGACCCACCCAACTCGCTGGGACAATGGCTATTTTCATATGCTGCTAAATCATGAGTGGGAGTCTAAAAAGAGTCCAGCCGGAGCCTGGCAGTGGGAACCGGTTGATATTGCAGAAGGTGATAAACCAGCTGATGTCGAAGATCCAGCTCAGCATGGCAGGGTCATTATGACCGATGCCGATATGGCAATGAAAATGGATCCCGAATACCGAAAAATATCGGAGCGTTTTTATAAAGACCCTGAGTATTTTGCAGAAGTTTTTGCCCGCGCCTGGTTTAAATTAACGCACCGCGACATGGGGCCGAAAGAGCGCTACATTGGCCCTGACTCGCCACAGGAAGATTTGATCTGGCAAGATCCAGTACCAAAGGGTTCCACCGACTACGATATTGATTCACTCAAAAACGCGATCAAGCGAAGTGGTTTAAGCATCAGTGACATGGTTTCAACCGCCTGGGACAGTGCCAGAACCTTTAGAGGCTCAGATCTTCGAGGCGGTGCCAACGGAGCCCGAATCCGACTGGCGCCACAGAAAGACTGGGCAGGCAACGAACCCGAAAGATTGGCAAAGGTACTGTCGATACTTGAGCCGCTGGCTTCTGAGGCAGGAGCAAGCTTAGCAGACTCCATTGTGCTGGCGGGTAATGTCGGTATTGAAGAAGCAGCGAAAAAAGCTGGTTTTGATATTGTAGTTCCGTTCACACCCGGGCGCGGTGATGCCACTGAAGACATGACCGATATAGAAGCTTTTGAACCACTGGAGCCACTGCACGACGGTTACAGAAACTGGTTGAAAAAAGACTATGTTGTCAGTGCCGAAGAGATGCTGCTTGATAGAACTCAGCTAATGGGACTCACGGCACCCGAAATGACAGTACTGATAGGCGGCATGCGGGTACTTGGAACCAACCATGGTGGCAGTAAACATGGTGTTTTCACTGATAACGAAGGTGCATTAACTAATGACTTCTTCGTTAACCTGACTGACATGAGTTATACCTGGAAGCCAGCAGGCGAAAACCTGTATGAAATCCGTGACCGCAAAACCGACTCAGTCAAATGGACAGCCACACGAGTCGATCTTGTTTTCGGTTCTAACTCTATTTTACGAGCCTACGCTGAAGTTTACGCACAGGATGACAACAAAGAAAAGTTTGTGAAAGACTTTGTTGCAGCGTGGACAAAAGTGATGAATGCAGATCGGTTCGATTTAGATTAGTCTGTTTTGTTGTCAGTAATTAATCCCGCGGATTTTCCGCGGGATTATCTAATTAAGTATTATTGTCACTTTTCTTGGGTGCCGAGAATTAATAGGGTTAGAATAAATTAACTTTTTATTACTTTGGTACGTTTTGATCTTCCCCACATTCACTTAAATGAACTTAATTTCGCCCCTCGGCGAGTCACTTTCTCTTATACCTAAAGGTATTCCTTCAAGTCACAAGATAAGAGAAAGTAACCAAAGAGAAGTCCACCCCGACATTGAGGTCATTAAATGACTTCCTTCATAAAGCCCAAGCCACTTAACGCACCGTGAAATACAGTCCTTCCCTGGCCTGAATTTCACTATTTGAATCATCCAAGATTCAAATTGCTATGCCTTGGGCTTTACTCAGCTCAATGTAAAGGGTTACATGGAGCAAGCCTAGTTTTCATTTGTAATCATTCAACCTTATAATAAAGTAATGAGTATCAAGTTAGCTAAGAGTATATTAACTGAAAATTCAAAAGTACTTTATGGTATTTTTGGACTTATCGAGTCGTCTGGATTTTTTCCTCCTCGAAATATCTTAAACCAGTTTCTTGAGCAGGGATATGATCCTTGTGATCAAGATGGGAGAATGGATAACTGGAAGCCATTCACGCTAAATAATGAAGAATACCAAGTAATTGCAAATTGGTGGCTTAGCCAGCACCCGGTTTCGTCTATTAATGATTTAGGTGTCAGTCACTGGGATGATTGGTCAGTTAAAATAATAGATGCTTAGCTTCTCAGTAAACGTAGGTTGGGATGAAGAATGAACCCCAACAATAAACAATTAATGACTTGTTAGACTTAGCTGACTCAGTAGCTCTCAAGCCACAGGATGATGAAACTTGCTGAAAGGGATATAAAATTTCTTTAGCCGAGGCAAAACAATGATACCCTCTTCTGACGTCAAGTAAACGTAGGTTGGGGTGAAGAGTGAACCCCAACAATAAGCAATTAATGGCTTGTTGTACCGCGCAGGGTAGCCGCTACTTCGCTGGCTCAGCGCCAGCCTGAAAACTTAAATCACGGAACGATATCACTTCTAAGAAAGGGATATAAAATTGCTTTAGGCGAGGCAAAATTCAAAATTGGGGCGGGAGTTTACATTAGGTAAATGACCGACCCAATTTTTCATTTTAACAAAGCATAAAGTGATTTTAGGCCCTTTCAAACAAAGCGATGGACTCTGTATGTGCCGTATGAGGAAACATATCCATCACTCCCGCTTTAACCAACTTATACCCTCTTTCCTTCAGCTCGCCACTATCGCGGGCCAAAGTCGCCGGGTTACAGGAAACATAAACAATGCGCTCTGGATTAAAACGTGCGATATTCTGTACGACGTCTAACGCACCGCTTCGTGGCGGATCGATAAGGACTTTGTTGAAGCCTTCCTGTGCCCATTCTTCCTGCGTAAAGTCGGCCTGAAGGTCAGTCGCATAAAACTTTACGTTTTCGAGGTTATTATGCTTGGCATTCATACCGCCTCGTTCAACCATTTCTTCGCTGCCTTCTACGCCGACGACGTTTTGTACCTGGGTGGCTAATGGAATAGTGAAGTTACCCAGACCACAGAACAGGTCGAGGATACGGTCATCTTTGGTTGGCTCCAGCCATTCGATGGCGCGCTTAACCATTTTTTGATTGATGCTGGCGTTAACCTGAGTAAAGTCCATTGGGTGGAACAATAGCTCTACGCCATAATCATCCAATTTGTAACTCAGCCAGTCTCTATCATCAGGGCCATAAATCTTATGAACCGTTTTAGGGCCTTTAGGTTGCAGGTAAATATAAAGTCCATGCTCTTTACCAAACTCAACCCACATCTCGTGGTCTTTTTCGCTTAGAGGCTCCAGATGACGAACAACCAAAGCTACCTGATCATCGCCCATGGCAACTTCAAGCTGAGCTGTTTTGTTATTGGTATCGAGCTCTGAGATCATATTCTTGAGCGGAGTAATTAACTGACCTACTCTTGGATCCAGAACGACACAGGAATCAATAGTTGCAAGGAAGCTACTACGTTTTTCGCGGAAACCAACAAGCGCTCCTCCTTTCTTAGGTACGTATTTCACACCGAGGCGCGCTTTACGACGGTAGCCCAGAACGTCAGCCTGCATCGGCTCGACCAGCTCATAGTCATCTTTGTCTAGATCATATTGTCCAAAATGCTTCAGCTGCTCCACTAATACCGACTGCTTATGAGCAATCTGGGCTGGGTTACTCATATGCTGCAAGCTACAGCCACCGCAAATATCAGCATGCACGCAAGGAGGCGTCACTCGGTCTTCTGATGCGACATGAATTTCTTCAGCAACGCCAGCATCAAATTTGCCGCGTTTTTCGGTATAAATAAACGATACTTCTTCGCCTAACAATGCGTTATCGACAAAAACGGTTTTGCCATCTACAGAAGCTATGCCCCGCCCTTCATGTGAAAAAGCATGGATTTCTGCGCGTACCGGATCTTTCGGTAAAGCTTTTCTACGTCTTCTACGTGCCATTTACAATCGGTCTCTTTTTAAATTGGCTTTACAATGCTGAATACAGCAAAAACTAATCTTCGCCCTTCCAGGCGCTTAAAAATTCTTTAAAGTGATCTTGATTCTCGGCTTCAAGATACTGTTTCAGGAATGCTTCCTCTGCTTCCAACTCTTCGACAGTCATGTTACCTCGCATCACTTCGAAACGAAGGTACACCAGATACGTGTTCAAGACGTCAGTTTCACAGTAATCCCGGATGGCTTTTAAATTGCCTTCATTGTAGGTTTCCCATACCTTGGCCCCACTCATTCCCATCTTGCCAGGATAACCCAGCATTGATGCGACTTTGTCCAGTGGAGCATTTGCTCTTGGGTTATACAGCGCTAACAGATCCATCAGATCAATATGACGATTGTGATAGCGACTGATGTAGTTGTTCCACTTAAATTGGTTATCTATTTCACCCGTGTCCCAGTATTTCTGAGCGACCACATTATTTTTCATCGCTCGGTAATGCAGCACAGGTAGGTCAAAACCCGAGCCATTCCAGGAAACGATAGTGGGAGCAAAACGCTCAATACCATCAAAGAAGCGTTGTACGATTTCTTTCTCGTCCGCGTCTTCTTCGCCCAACGACCAGACTTTCACTTTATCACCATGACGAAATACTGCTGAGATGGCGACGACTTTATGCAAATACAGCGGCTGAAAAGTAGTACCTGACTGCTGTACTCGAAGATGCTCCATAGCGGAAACCACATCTTCGTCGCTTAATCCCTTAAAATCATTCAATAAACGTCCTGCTTCTACGTCAGGAATTGTCTCAATATCAAATACAAATAGATTCATATACTCTGACCACTTTTCCCCAAAAACGCGTTAAAATCATAGTCTTAATGAAGCCAACCTTGCCAGCCTGATCGAAGCAAGGTAGATTAGGCTAAAAGACCACGTAGTATAACGATTTTATAACCAAAAAGCTTGGAGAATTCCGACTTGAGTTCTTTTCGTTCCTCATTACTGTTTATGATTTTCATGTCTCTTGTAGTTCTTGGTAGTAGTCAGCTTACCAACTCCACAGAAGCAGCTGAACCACTGAAACTAAAAACAGTTAAGGTAAATATTCTCAGTGCCTTTTCGACGCCTCAGGAGCGTGAGCTTTTATATTCATTCAAACGGACATTGCTTAATAATTATTCCATTTCTGTTGACGAAAACCTGATTTTTTGGGAACGTCAATCAAACTGGCAACAGCAACTGGAAGGTAATCAGCCTGATCTGATCATCGTCATTGGCAGTCGCTCCTACCAAAAAGTCGCCTCATTAGAGCTAAACACACCGATGTTGGCTCTCATGTTGAATAAATCACAATTTGAGAACCTGAAAGAAAAGCCAAAAGATAATGTGTACGCTATCACTCACTCACAGCCGATAGTACGATTTATTCAACTAGCTAAAAGTCTCAATGCCTACCAGGCTCAAGTTGGCAGCTTCATATCCCCTAAGACCAAAAATAATATTCAGCAATTCAGTAAACTGGCCAGCTTTTACAATTTAAGTTACCGGCCCATTATGGTTGATCCAAAGCTCACGGGCCGAGACGCATTGAAACAGTTAGAAAACTGCTGTTCCGTCATGATAATGGAAAGCGATTGTGTGTTCAGACCCGGAAAAGTTAGAAAATCCATTCTTATCAATGCTTATAGACAGCGCATGGTAGTTATTGCTCACTCAGAAAGTGTACTAAAAGAAGGAGCAATGCTAACATTAAGCACCCGACCACATGATATAGGCGAGCAGGCAGCAAAGCTTTACCAGCAATTGCTCAGTGATGAGCTACAGGAGCCCTACCAGTTTCCTGATAGCTTTGCTATCAGCATTAACCGCAAAGTTGCTCGCTTACTGGGTTATGAAGAACTAACGGTGGGTCGTCTTATGCAAAAAGTCGAAGCATTACAATATATACATCACATGATGATTAACAGGAATAATCAAACACCATGAGAAACTGGGGAATCAGTCGCCGTATCCTGACATTGGCTCTTACGCCAACTTTGTTAGTCTGTTTATTATTGGGTTCATTTTTTATCAATAACCACATACAGGATAGCGAAGACTCCCTGATTTCCCGAGGTAAAACCATTGCCACTCACTTAGCCCTGGCCAGTGAGTACGGCATCATCACACTAGACAATAAGACCTTGCAAGAAATGGCTCAGGCTGCCAGAGATAACGACAAAGAGTTGCTGGCAGTTGCTATTTTCGATCAGAATAATCGTGTCCTGACCTCAGTTGGCGCTGCTGAATATCTCTCTCAGCTTCACATGGATAGTCCCCAGGATTTGGCTCAAATTGGGGTCCAGAGCAATTTAATGCGTTTTGCTCGTATGGAAGAAAACACCAACGGAATGTTATTCCATGCCCCTATTCTCTCGAAATTTCCAGAAGACCATGAATCCTGGCGTACCAATGTCAAAAGCAACACTGAAATTCTGGGATATGTATCCGTATTGATGTCGCAGGACTTTTCAATGCTGAGCCGATACAGCACGATTATCACCACAATTATCATAAGCCTAATTGGTCTTATGATCGGTGGCTTCCTCGCACGCCGTATGTCGGCCAGCGTAACGGATCCCATCGTCAGTATGGCTAAAGGGGTTGATAAAATTAAAGACGGGAAGCTGGATACTCGCATCAGCTCGGACGCCAGTGCTGAACTGAAAACTCTACAAGATGGCATCAACCTGATGGCTGAAAGCATGGAACACAATCAGGAAGAAATGCAGCAAGCCGTCGATCAGGCTACAGAAGATTTAAGAGAAACCCTTGAAACCCTCGAAGTTAACAACCTAGAACTTGATATTGCCCGTCGGCAGGCAATCGAAGCAAGCCGTATTAAAACCGAATTCCTGGCTAATATGAGTCATGAAATCAGGACCCCGATGAACGGTGTCATAGGTTTCACTGATCTGCTGCTAAAGACAGAGCTAAACAACAAGCAGAAAGATTTCCTGTTTGATATCAAACGCTCTGCATCCGGTCTGTTATCAATCATTGACGATATTCTGGATTACTCAAAAATTGAAGCCGGTAAAATGTCATTTGAGCGTTATCCTTTCGATTTACGCGAGTGTGTTGATGATGTCTTCAAGATTCTTGGCCCTAACGCATCAGAAAAGGGTATTGAACTGGTTTCATTAATCTACTCCGATGTACCGAAAGCGTTGCTTGGTGATCCTATTCGTATCAAGCAGATCATCACTAACCTGCTAAACAATGCGGTGAAGTTCACAAAATCAGGTAGTGTCGAGCTTTACGCTGAAGTTGAATCAGAAGGCAAGAAAGGACTGAAACTCAAAATACAGGTTAAAGATTCAGGCATTGGTTTAACCGAAGAGCAGCAAAACAACCTGTTTAAAGCCTTCAGTCAGGCTGATAGCACTACCACCCGTGAGTTTGGTGGTACAGGCCTTGGGCTCGTTATCTCTAAGTCTCTGGTCGAAAAAATGGGCGGCAATATTGGTGTCGAAAGCTCTGAGGGAGAAGGCTCCACTTTCTGGTTCACATTACAGTGTGAACGGGCTGAGTCACTTCCTGAGGATGGCCTGACCGGTGAGTTCCTGGCCTCTAAGTCAGTACTTATATTCGACCCCCACCCAGCAACTCGACTCTCCTTAACGCAGATGCTGGAAGACTGGCAAATGCAAGTCCGTAGTTTTGAGAAGATTGATGATCTAATGACTGAGGTCGATCTCTATGCACAAAGCGGCAAAAATGTTGACTTAATTATTATTGGTGGTCAGCGATTCAGGCGTCGAATTCAGCGTATCGAATATATTTGTAACAAAGTGAATAGTCAGCTTGGATGCCCTGTGATTACCTTCAGTACGTCTTCTGACGTTGACTTCTTAGAGCGCTTATCGGCACTGGGTGTAGCACGGGCTATGGAAAAACCCATAACCTATCGAGCTCTTTATAATTCACTCATTGAACTGTTACGCTCGAATAAAACCACCCGACCCAAAGCAAAAGATGCACCCGTTACCCATTCAAAAGCCAACGAATTAAAAGGAAGTTATGTTTTAGCCGTTGATGACAACCCTGCGAATTTACGCCTTGTCAGTACGCTCCTGGAGGATTTGAATATCAAAGTAGATACCGCTGACAGTGGCATGCAAGCAGTAGCCTTAAGTAAAGACAAAGTCTATGATGCCATATTGATGGATATTCAGATGCCAGAAATGAACGGACTTGAAGCAACACGAACAATCCGCGCCAATGCAACTAACCAAAGCACACCAGTTATAGCGTTAACCGCACATGCTATGGTCAACGAACGCGAGAAGCTTCTTGACTCGGGTATGGACGATTATATGACAAAACCTGTTTCTGAGCAGGATTTGATTAATGTGCTTTTAAAATGGACTCAGTCAGATAGCACGCTAACAACGACACAAGAACAGGCAGAACTTGCCAGTGAAGATACAGAAGAAACCCTCGACTGGGACCTGAGTCTGAAACTGGCTAATGATAAAGAAGACTTAGCCAGGGATATGCTGAAGATGATGGTTGAATCTAACCATGAAACAGGTCGCGTTATTCATGCATGCTACCAGGCACAAAATTTTGACGAATTATTGCAACATATCCATAAGCTGCATGGGGCTAGCTGTTATGTTGGAACCCCACGCCTGAAGCGTTTAAGTAATCAGTACGAAAGTAAACTCAAGAAACAGCAGTATAACCTGCTTGAGGATCTCCATCAGGAGCTAATTGAAGAGCTGAAGGCTATCAATGAAGCTGCCCAGCCTTACCTAGAAGGCGTCAGCAGCTCCGCTGAAACAGATTAAAGCTGAGTAATCTTAATTGAGTTGGGATGGCTGGAAGACGAAGGAATATCTTCAACTATATCGCCCATTAATATTCCTTGCTCTTCATCAACAGAAACCAGCTTTGTTTTAAGTATGAGACGTTCAGGGCTCAAACCTAATGGTACGTCTACAGCAACCTTGTGGTAATTGGGTGTATAACCATAAAAGCGCTGTGTGTCTTCACTCACCTGTTGATTAGAGCTTTCCCAAAGTACTTCGACAGTCTGGCCGACCTGGGAAGCGAGCTCTTCTGCTTTTAATATTGCTGCTAACTCATGTAACCGGCGACTACGCTCTTTTTTGACTTCTTTAGTAATTTTATTAGGTAAGCGAGCGGCTTTAGTCCCCTCACGATCCGAGTAGGTGAAAATATGGATATGACCAAAACCAACCTTCTCGATATATTCCATGGTTTGCTCAAACTCTTCATCAGTTTCACCTGGAAAGCCAACAATCACATCTGTTGTCACATTAAATCCAGGTACCTGAGTTCTAGCCTCATTGACCAAAGCCTCGAAGTCCTCGGTACGACAACGACGTGACATACGACGAAGTACGCTATCAGCACCGCTCTGTATGGGCAAATGCATATGCGCCATCAGTCGAGGGTTGGCAAATAATTCAAAGAAATTATCACCAAGATCCCATGGTTCAACTGAAGCAAATCGGATGCGGGGCATATCCGTTCTGTCGAGCACATTTTGCACCAGCTCATACAGACTAGAATCTATATCAGAACCATAACCACCGACATGAACACCTGCCAGGACTATTTCTTGTATACCCCCTTCATGGAGCTGATTGATCTCCTCAATAAGATTGTCGATGGTACGGCTTTTTTCTTCACCACGGGCAACTGTTACAATGCAATAAGTACATCTATAGCGGCAGCCATCCTGAATTTTAATAAATGCTCGCTCGCGATTACGGGCAAACAGAGCACTTTCACCAGGTTCTGTAGCAAATTCGGGCATTACCGGCATATCCAGCACGTCTTTGACTTTATCCACCAAAACATCTTTGTCGGAATTATCAACAACCAGGTCAACACCCATAATCTGTTCAAGCTTTTCAGGCTCTAGCGAGGCATAACACCCCGTTACCACCATACGAGCCTCAGGGTTGCTACGATGAAAACGACGAACTGTCTGACGGGATTTACGCGCAGCTTCTGCGGTTACTGCGCAGGTATTAAGCACAATAAGATCTGCCACCTCAGGCGTTGCAGCAAGCGAATAACCAACTTTTTGAAATGATGTTGCCCAGTTTTGCAACTCAGCTTCATTCAAACGGCAACCTAAAGCACTTAAATGTACTTGCATAATACTCTACAGACCTTGGAAATTATCAAAAATTTAGAATCACACTGTGCCCGAAAGCTCAGTAAAAACGGGCGCCAATTGTACAGATATTAAGCATTAGATTCACCTGTTTTCAATGCAAATTTAGTAGTCAGGTAAGAAAAAAGGCGCCCGAAGCGCCTTTTCTGATTAAACAATGGTCATTCTAGGAGGAAGATTCCACTCTATGCAAATGAACATCCGTTTGAGGATATGGGATAGAAATACCATTGGCATCCAAAGCTTTTTTAACCGCTTCCAAGTTATCGAAGTAAACGCCCCAGTAGTCCCCGCTATCAACCCATACACGAACGGTAAAGTTGACCGAACTATCAGCTAGTTCTTTAAGAGCGATAAATGGTTCCGGATCTTTATGGACACGCTCATCGGCGGTAATGATGTCCATGATAACTTTCTTAGCCTGATCGATGTCATCGTCGTATCCAATGCCAAATAGGAAATCAACACGACGTGTCGCCTCCATGCTGTAGTTAATCATAGAGTCTTTAGAGATTGGCGCATTTGGGATGATAATTATTTTGTTATCCGGAGTTTTCAAAATGGTGTTAAAGATTTGAATTTCCTTCACGGTACCAGCATGTCCCTGAGCTTCAATGTAATCACCCACCTTATATGGACGGAAGATGAGTAGCATAACGCCACCAGCAAAGTTTTGTAACGTTCCTGATAAAGCCATACCAACGGCCAAGCCTGCAGCACCAAGTAAGGCAACAAAGGTGGTCATCTGAACACCCATGGTACTGATGACGGTTATTAATAATATGATTTTTAATAATATACCCGTAAAGCTCAGTAAGAATTTTTCTAATGTCGTATCAAAATCTCTAGCCTTAAATATTTTTTTCATGCCACCTAGAAGGACTCTAATCAAGATCCAACCGATTACTAAAATGACAATGGCGACAGCTAATTTTGGCAAATAAATTTTGGCATATTCCATCGCTGTAGCAGCCCAGCTAGAAACCTGTTCTGTGCTGATCCCTGCTGACTCAGCTATTTTTGCAGCTGTTGTTGACATTATTTGATCCCCTTATTAATAGAGTTAACTACAAAGGTATTGTAGACACACCTTTGTTGCGTAACAAGTTTAAGTGTGTAACTGCATGTTCTTTTTACAAATTTTAACGACAACTTTATGCATTTCTGTTAACTTACCAGAATATTTGAACAAATTTCAGTCAATATCCTTGATGGAGGAAATATGAATCAACTGAAACGCAGTGTCGTGCTGGCTTTTGTCGTAACGTTAATGACGGGATGCGCCAGTATTCAGCCAGCGGAGGTTGATACAAAGCTAACGGCCTGGAAAGGAGCTAATATAGACGCTGTAATCCAGACTTGGGGCGTGCCTACCGCTGACAGAGAAATAAACGGAAAAAAATATGCCGAGTGGAATACTCGGGAGATAAAAAATCAGCCCTCTTTTAATATTGGGGTTGGCGGCTTCGGTGGTAACTTCTTCGGTAGCGTAGGAACAAGACTCTTTGGTGGGAAAAAGGAGCTATATTGCACCGTTCAAGTTGGCTACAACCAAGAGGGGATTGTCACACAAACTAATTGGACTGGAGATCCGGGCGCTTGTGATGCAGCCATTCCTGAGCGAACTGATTCTTAGTAGAATTGCTTAAACTGCCTCGAGGTGAGAGATAATCAACTGTAGTTCAGGCTGATAATAATCATTAATATCGGGGCGGAAAACTGCTCGAATGGCATCTACCGGTTCTTCCCATTTTTGTGGCTCAATCCTGAAAGCAATAGCAGAGATTGGTAGAGGGCACCCTTCTTTTCGCAGGGTCAGCTTCAGATGGTTTTCACCTACAATTCGCTTATTTAATACTTCAAACTCATCATCAAAGGCTGGTTCCACAAAACCCTGACCAAATGGCCCTGACTGAGCTAGTAACTGTGCATGCTCCAGGCTATATTCATCAACACTTAGGGCACCATCAGTTTCAATAACATCCTGTAGGGTATTACTCCCCAAAACTGTTCTAACCGCCTCCTCGAAAGCAGCTTTGAACTCGGAGAACTTTTGTTTTTCGATAGAAAGACCAGCAGCCATGGCATGTCCACCAAACTTTTCAATCAGATTCGGGTTTCTCGCATCTACTAATGCTAAAGCATCTCTTATATGTACCTCCTTAACTGAGCGACCCGAGCCTTTAATAAAAGTATCGTCGGCATTAGCAAAAACAATACATGGCCTATAGCTCCGTTCTTTCAGTCTCGAAGCAACCAAACCAACGACGCCTTGATGCCAGTGAGGTTCATAAAGACACAACGAAAAACTATCATCTTCGGTAAAGTCCATACTATCTAGTTGAGACAGGGCTTCATCTTGCATTTCCTGCTCAACCTGCTGACGATCAGAATTTAGGGTATGTAAGACCTGAGCTAGCTCTTTGGCATTTGAAGCTGTCTCTGCCAGCAAACACTCAATTCCTAATCCCATATCATCCAGTCGACCTGCCGCGTTTAGCCTAGGACCTACGGCAAAGCCGAGATCGCTTGACTTTATTTTGACCGGGTCTCGCTTAGCCATTCTTAACAATTCAACGATACCAGGACGGCATTTCATCGCTCGAATAAGCTTTAGACCATGATGGACAAGAATACGGTTATTTTTATCCAATGGAACCACGTCAGCTACTGTTCCCAAGGCAACTAAATCCAGATAACGGGCTAGATTAATGAGTTTTCTGCCCTCTTTTTCAAACCATCCCTCATCCCTCAAAAAAGCCCTAAAGGCAAGTAGCACATAAAATATAACGCCTACGCCAGCCAAGTTCTTACTAGGGAACTCATCTCCAGGTTGATTTGGATTAACTATTGCGTCAGCTTTTGGCAACTCATCACCGGCCAGGTGATGGTCTGTCACCAGCACTTTGATTCCGGCTTCTTTTGCTGCTCGAACACCAGCAATACTCGAAATGCCGTTATCGACCGTAATAATTAAGTCAGGCTTCATCTCTTTAGCCACTTCTACAAGCTCAGGAGATAGCCCATAACCATAATCAAACCGGTTTGGGACTAAATAATCGACATCCATTCCAAGCTCGCTTAATACCAGTTTGGCAAGCGCACTACTGGTTGCGCCATCGGCATCGAAGTCACCAACAATCAGTATGGATTCATTATTCTTTAGGCTTTGCCACAATAGAGAGACAGCTGTATCAATATCCTTCAGGCTGTGAAAGGACTCCAGCTCTGAAAGCTCGTAAGATAGCTCGTCCTTAGATGTTACACCTCGGTTTGCATAAATACGGTTTAACAAATCTGAATCGGTTAAAGGTAATACTTCAGGAGCTTCTCTACGACGTATCTTCAATGGCATATAATGATTAATAATTTACACTCAAAGTTGGAGTTCGTTATACTGGAATTTGCTTAAGGCTGCAAAGTCTTCAACCAAACTTTTGAAAAGCTTATGGATATTACGCTCGACAAATCTTCAGGTCATTATCAAATAAAATCCTATCACCAAGGTAAAATTACTATCAATGATGAGCAGTATCAGAAGCCTGTCCTGGTCAGTCTAGACACTCTTTCAGTCGATAAGCTGCCCCAGTCCATAGATAACTTCGACGAAGCCTTATTGAAGCGTCTGGATATAAAACAGTATGAAGCGGTTTTGGTCGGAACAGGTAAATCTATGCAGATGCTTTCATGGGAAGTGATAGAGGCGGCACAGATGTTAGGTGCACCCCTGGAAGTCATGTCCACAGGTGCTGCCTGCCGTACCTTCACTGTTTTGGCCAGTGAAGGTCGACAAGTACTGGCTATTCTGTACCCCTGAGAAGGTTATTTAGTTGCAATCTCTTTAGTGTCTGCTTTGGGTCCAAAGAGCTTGTCGAGACGCTCTCTCAAAATCTCAGCCTGCAGATAACCTCCAATCAAGTCACCATTTTCAAGAATAATACCCGGAGTACCATTTAGGCCAAATTTTCTGACCAAAGCCATATGCTCTCTGAAAGGAGTTTTGCAATTGCCTGTACGGTACTTGTGCTGCACTTTTGCTTCCGTCATGGCTGTTTGTTGATCGGCTGCACACCAGATACCACGCAATTTTTCCGCAGATTTGGAGGTCAAGCCTGCTCTAGGGAATGCCAGATAACGGAGTGTAATGCCTCTATCCAGATACTCCTGACGTTCGCGGTGCATTTTCTGACAATAGCCACAGTCAACGTCAGTGAAAATTGTTATGACATGTTTTTCATTAGGAGCTTGATAAACCACCATATCTTCTTCGTCCAGAGCATTGATCTCAGCTTTGCGCATAGGTGATTCTAATTTTTGAATTTCTGCAACACGCTCTGAAGTGACATTACGCACTTTTGGAGTGGAAATATCCAGCATTTGTCCTTTGATAAGGTACTTACCATTATCAGACACATAATATAAATCGCCCTGAAGCATGAAGGAATACAGGCCCTCAATATCAGACATGGTTACATGTTGGACTTGCGCCGATGGGAATCTTTCCTGCAAGAGCTGCTGCATCTGCTCTTGGTTTAAAGCAGCTTGTTGCTCAGACTCATCATTTTTCATTAGGCTTGCGGCTTGAGTTCCAGCCACAAACAATGAGCTTATGACACTTAAAAGTATATATTTAGTCAATGTTTGCATAGCACCGTATTTTATCAGAATCATTCATTGAGTTAGCAGTTCCACTAGCGATTAACGAACTGCTTCCATTCCATAACACTTATTCTAGACGCGCAAACTCACAAAAAGTAAGTTGATTTACAAAGTTTTACAAGCAGTCAGCCCCTAGGATGGTGCTCACTATGTAACTGTTTCAGGCGCTCTCTTGCCACATAGGTATAGATTTGAGTGGTCGATAAATCGCTATGGCCTAAAAGCATCTGTAATGTCCTTAAGTCTGCACCATGGTTCAGTAAATGAGTGGCGAATGCGTGGCGCAAGGTGTGCGGGGACAAATGTGTGCGGATACCCGCGTTTTTTGCATAATGCTTTATTCGATACCAGAAGGTTTGCCGCGTCATTATGCTTCCTCTGGTACTGAGAAATAGCCAGTCGTTTGGTGCGTTTGAAGCAAGCTCTGGACGTCCGTATTTTAAGTAAGCCCGCACAGCAGATAAAGCCTCCTCACCAATTGGAACCAATCGCTCTTTATTACCCTTGCCTATAACCCTCATCACTCCCTGAATAAAACCAATTTGATTAACTTCCATACTAATTAACTCGGTAATACGTAAACCACTGCTATAGAGCAGTTCAAGCATTGCCTTATCCCGAAGTCCAATGGGTGTATCCAGCTCAGGTTGAGCAAGGAGTAACTCGACATCTTTCTCACTTAATGTTTTTGGTACTGGCGGTTGTACCTTAGGAGTTTCTATCTGTTGTGTTGGATCAATCTTAATCTGGTTGGTTTGAAGGAGATATTGATAAAATTTACGCGCAGATGACAAAAACCGAGCAGTTGAGCGACTACTGTAGTTTTTTTTGTAACGATAAGCCATATAGCTCTGTAAAGTTGATAAATCACAACTTTCCAGAGAAGAGCTCCCCTTATCAAGCCACTTTGCAAATAGCTTTAAGTCACTGCGATAACTAGATAAAGTGGCATCAGAGAGTCCCTGCTCCATCCATACATGATCACAAAAACGTTCGATTAATGCCGAATTCACTCAAAACCCCATCTTTTTAAGGTTATTTTTTAAACAGTTCACACCCAGTGCTTATAAAGCATTTTCTATACTGATATTATCACAGGTGGATTTTAGGACTGAATTAAAAAGGAGTTTATTATGAAGTTACCTATTATTTCATCTATTGTTTTATTCTCAGTGGCACCAACTGCATTTTCAGCACCAGGAACCCCGCCAGGCCAACCATTTCAGGGAGTGGTAGAAGAAATCACTGAAGAAATAGAGCAGGTTAAAGATCAAATAAACGATTTAGAGACAGATTTGGGCTCTCTTCAGGGTGATGTGGACGATATAGCCAATGATGTTTCGAGTCTAAGCAATACCTTAGAGGTTCAGGTCGTTGTTCATACCGATGCATGCGCCTCAGTACCAGTGCAATGCGGTGCTGATGCTGCCGATGAGCATACTTATGAAGCTGCCTCTTCATCAAACCACAACCCATTCCCAATACGTATTTTGGTGAGCAAGAATGGCTCACCGGTATCCGGCTTAAGTGCAAGCCAGTTCGACTATAACAACTCATTTGTTCCAGCTGGGGGAACCTCTTCCAGTAAATGTGATGTTGAGTGTGGTCCTAGTTGGTTCCAGGATGCGGGTCATGGTGTTTACAGTGTATACGTGGACCGTTCTTCAAATGATGGTGAGAATTGGGATGCCGGTAATTATGCTGGGATGGTTAAAGTTACGGATACTGATGGTGCCAATGGTTCGGCCCTAGTCAGCTTTTCCTTAGAATAATCACACCAGCCAATAACAAAAAAGCAGCCCGAAGGCTGCTTTTTTGTTATTCGTAAGAAAAACTTACTTTTTAACGTCAAGTCTTTCTTTAATACGTGCAGATTTACCGCTACGCTCACGTAAGTAGTAGATTTTCGCTTTACGAACATCACCACGACGCTTAACGTTGATGCTATCAACTAGTGGGCTGTAAGTCTGGAAAGTACGCTCAACGCCAACACCAGAAGAAATTTTACGAACAGTAAAAGCAGAGTTTAAACCACGGTTACGCTTAGCAATTACTACGCCCTCAAAGGCCTGTAGACGCTCACGGTTACCCTCTTTTACTTTAACTTGGACAACGACTGTGTCACCCGCACCAAACTCAGGTACGTCTTTATTCATTTGTTCAGCTTCTAGCTGTTGGATGATGTTACTCATGGCTGTTTGCTCCTCATTTGAGCGTTTGCTCTGTCAAAATTAATCGTTGAGAAGAGTTAGCTTTTTGCAGTGTACTCTTCAATAAATTCTTGCAAGAGTTGTTTTTGCTCATCATTTAAATCTATGTGCTCCAACAAATCTTTGCGTCTTAGCCAGGTTCTCCCCAGAGATTGCTTCAGCCTCCAGCGACGAATTTTCTCGTGGTCGCCAGTTAGCAATATGGGCGGGACCTGCTGACCTTCGTAAACCTCAGGTCTTGTATAATGCGGGTGGTCCAGTAAACCTTCCGCAAACGAGTCTTGCTCGGCTGAATCTTGATGACCCAAAACACCAGGCAAGGTTCTTACTACTGAATCCATCACAGCCATAGCTGCGATTTCTCCGCCGCTTAAAACAAAATCTCCGAGCGATACTTCCAAGTCAATTTCAGACTCTATAACCCGCTCATCAATGCCTTCATAGCGGCCGGCAAGCAAAAGCAGATTCTGCTTTTGTGCCAATTTTTTAACCAGCTGATGGTCTAAACGCTGCCCTTGAGGTGATAAATACACCTTGTAGACCGGCTGAGTATCATCGCTGATTGCCATTGAGCTTTCAGCGAACCTTATTGCTTCAGTCAAGGGCGCCGTCATCATCAGCATACCCGGACCACCACCATAAGGCCTGTCATCAACTGTTCGGTGTTTGTCATGGGTAAAATCTCGTGGATTTGTTACCGTGACATTAACCTTCCCTTGCTTCACTGCTCGTCCGACTACACCCTGCTCACAAACCGCATCAAACATCTGCGGAAATAAGCTGATTATGTGGATATTCATTGCCTGAACTCCATCAGTGTTAATAATCAGACTCCCAGTCAACGGTCATAATGCCCGCTTCAAGGTCAACCTTGATGATACTGTAATCTGGTACATAAGGTATTAGAAGCTCTTCACCATCAGGCCGCTTAACCACTAATACATCGTTCGCACCAGTTTCCATCAACTTTTTAATCTGCCCCAGCTGTTCGCCAGCTTGATTAATGACTTTTAAACCCAAAAGGTCACGCCAATAATACTCGCCTTCGCTCAGTGTAGGCAGTTGCGATTGTGCAATCGCGACTTCCGTACCATGGTAGCTTTCTGCAAGGTTTCTATCGTCACAACCTTCCAGCTGGGCCACTAAGGTTTTACCCTGTTCGCGACCGTTTAAGACAGTGACTTCTTTCCACTGCCCGTTAAGCTTGATGTACCACGGCTTGTAGTTAAGTATGTTTTCTTTGGGTGAAGTGTATGAATACACCTTAACCCAGCCTTTAATGCCATAAGCTCCATTTAACTTGCCAACGACTAATGGCTCGAAAGCTTCTGACATGACCGAAAACTATCTTAACCTAATCAATAACTTACTCAGCTGAAGCAGCTTCTTTTACTAATGCTGCTACGCGGTCAGTCATTTGTGCACCTTCACCGATCCAGTGCTGGATACGATCATTGTCTACACGTAGACGCTGTTCGTTACCACGAGCAACAGGGTTAAAGAAACCAACACGCTCAATGAAACGACCGTCGCGACGTGCGCGAATATCAGCAACTACTAAGTGGTAGAAAGGGCGCTTTTTAGAACCACCACGTGCTAAACGGATGCTAACCATACGTTTAAATCCTCTATATTAAATACAAAACACCCCAAAGCCCCCTTCTAAGGCGCTTTTGAGGCTTACAAATTTTTAAGAGCGCGAATTTTACATGAAATCACACCCTTTTGGAAACGGTTTTTGCTAATAAAACCTATATTACAACGTCAGTTGATCCTAACAAATGCTCTTACCAATTCAACAAAACACCATAAAACCAAAACAACAGAGAGCGCCATGGTCAGCCTAACCACTAAAAGCAACTGTAACTCATTGTTTATAAATAACTTATTCTCGAGTTGTCACATTATGCTAAACTAGAGCGTCTAATGTAATGGATGTACTTTAAAGAATAAGGAAATAATATGCTCAAACTAATATTATCTATTTTTATCATTACGTTATCAGCATCGACACTAGCTCAAAGCAAGTCTATCTATATAATTCAAAAAAAAGACCAGGAACTAGCTGATGAGTATTTCAAAAAAGGGAACTATGAAGAGGCCAGGTCCTTATATTTTCAATTAGCAGGTGCGGGTGACAAATATGCCCAATACATCCTTTCTATTATGGAATTACAGGGACTAAATGGTAAGCCCAGTTTAATTAAAGCCTACTCATGGGCAAAGGTGGCCAAAGAAAATAACTCGCCCCAGCTGGTCGCACATTACAAAAAGCTAGCAGCACTTGTCCCTTCTAATCGTGAAGATGAGTTTATTGAGGCTTCCTCTGAGATATACGAAAAATACAGCAACCTTGGCGTTGCAAAAAAGTACTTAAGATACTTAAGGGATGATTTCCCAAAGTGTACAGGTTCTCTTTCCAGAGTGAGCGTATCAGCCTGTGAGCGTATTAGGGTCGTTTGCAACGCAAGTGCTATTCGCCCCTCAATGATTCCTGACTATGCAGGTAACGATAGGTGCTTGGAATTTGTTGCAAAAATTCGGCCGGAAAACCTCAAAAGGATGAAAAAAGATATCAATCAACTTCAGGACTATGTAGAAAAACAGGAGCAAAAAAAGACGAGCGTTATCATTAAGGAAGAAAACAAATAAATATACAGCCTTAATCCTTGTTGTGATTACTATTTATCCAATAATTCACAATTGAAAATGTACAGTTACAAAAAAAGCGGTTAAGTCTCCTTAACCGCTTTAGATACTGACAAGTCTAGCGCTTATTTTGCTGTTTGCGCCTTTTTAGAACACTGTTTCGCCTGTTCAGGATCAATTCCATGCTCAACTGACGCTTTATTAGCACAGTCTTCAACCGCTTTATTCAGGGCATCACGCTCTTCTTTGCTCATGCCTTTTGCAGCCATTAACTTTTGCATGTTAGGGGTAATGCACTTTTCTAGCACATCATCCATCATATTCGTCATGGTTTCTTCACAGCTTGATGCACTCAATTCCATACAAGACAACAGCGCTTCGTTCGAACAGGTTTGTTTAACTTGTTGTTTAGCCTGCTGTTTCATCATTTGAGTCATCATCGCCTGCATATCTTGCTGCGAAGGTTTCTTAGCCGCATCACTCTCAGCTGCGGTTGTCGCCATGGATGCAAGAAACAACGCGCCGGCCGCGAACAATCCAGTTAACTTCATAAAATACTCCAAATAATTAGATTACAAGTCCGGCCGATTCTAACAAAGCAAAATCTGAGTACAACTTATTTCCTGCCAAATGGAGGCATACCTCCCATTCCACCACCAGGAGGTGTCATACCCTGCATACCGCGCATCATTTTCATCATGCCGCCTTTGCCCTTCATCTTTTTCATCATCTTCTGCATCTGATTAAACTGCTTTAACAGACGATTGACATCTTGAATCTGTGTGCCGGAGCCATTGGCGATACGCTTTTTTCGAGAGCCCTTGATTAACTCAGGGCGCGCTCTTTCTTTTGGCGTCATGGAGTTGATCATGGCAATCATGCGGCCGGTAGATTTATCATTCATGACTTTTTGCTTGGCCGCTTCTGGGATCTGCCCCATGCCGGGCAGCTTATCCATAAGGCCAGCCATACCGCCCATATTACTCATTTGAAGAAGTTGTTCGCGGAAGTCATGTAGGTCAAAGCCCTTACCCTTCATGATCTTCTTGGCAACTTTTTCAGCTTTCTTCTTATCGACCTTACGCTCAACCTCTTCAATCAAGCTCAGAACATCCCCCATACCGAGGATGCGGGAGGCGACGCGATCTGGGTGGAATGGCTCCAACTGATCAAGCTTCTCACCCATACCAATGAATTTGATCGGTTTGCCTGTTATCTGGCGGATGGATAAAGCCGCACCACCGCGTGCATCACCATCAGCCTTTGTTAAAATGACACCGGTCAGATCTAAAGCATCATTAAAAGCTTTTGCTGTATTGGCAGCATCCTGACCAGTCATGGAGTCAACGACAAAAAGCGTTTCGGTTGGATTAACAGCTTGTTGTAACTCACTGATTTCACTCATCATAGCTTCATCAACTGCAAGACGACCCGCAGTATCAATGATGATTACGTCCATAAACTGTTTACGAGCTTCTTCTATCGCATCCTTTGCAATATCAACTGGCTTTTGCTCTGTCGTGCTTGGAAAGAAAGTCGCACCAACTTCGCCCGCAACCGTCTCCAGCTGTTTAATCGCTGCTGGGCGATAAACATCAGCACTGGTAACCATGACAGATTTTTTCTCACGGTTTTTCAATAGGTATGACAGTTTACCGGCACTGGTCGTTTTACCCGCGCCCTGTAAGCCCGCCAGCAAGATAACAACAGGTGGCTTGGCGTTAAGCTCAAGCGCGTCATTTTCTGCGCCCATAGCTTTGACCATTTCATCATTAACGATTTTAATGAAAGCCTGGCCAGGATCTAAAGCTTTACCTACTTCGGTACCAACTGCGCGCTCTTTTACTGCGCCAATGAATTCCTTAACCACAGGCAGTGCAACATCAGCCTCCAAAAGTGCCATACGGACTTCACGGAGTGTTTCCTTGATATTGTCTTCACTTATTTTTCCTTTACCTGTCAGGTTCTTTAGCGCACCTGAAAGACGATCACTTAAACTATCAAACATCTGTCTTTTATCTCACTCATTAAGTTCAAGATAGCTGTATTTATGATTATAGACCTGTAGCAAGGTTTGAAAACTAACTCGAAATTTAAAATCTGAATTTTGTAGAGCAATTATACCCGAACAATATCTAATTGCACGATTTCCAAGGCTCTACTGCGAGGTTTGCACACTGATTCCAATCTTACTTCAACAGAATCACCTTCGCACCGCCAGCCCCACCAAATATAATACCTGAGGTCTTAATACCTTTTATATATCCTTTAATTGGGGGTGTGGGCTGATAAACAAGTGTTCGGCACCACTAAATTGTCAACATAATCGCTTGTTAATGAGTTCTTTTCCTCTAAAATAAGCTCTAGAATCAACTCATATCAATAACAAACAGTGACACTTTATTTTCAAGTTTTAACCGGACTGACCTACCTCGGCCTCGCAACATTTCTTGTTGGCCGACTTAAGCATCCGGAGAAACAGGTTCCTGAATGGGGAAAGTGGCTTCCTTTTATACCTGCTGCGAGCCACCTATTCGTGGTTTACTTACTTATTGAAAGAAGTACTCCTGACGGTCAGAATCTGTCACTTCTTAATCTGGTCTCGCTGGTCACATTGATCCTGGTGTTACTCGTTGCTGTGTACCGCTTTAATAGACAAACCCCACACTTAATGCTTTACACAGCGATAATAGCTGGTATTGCCAACCTCCTGACCCTGATACCTGAAGAGCCGAATATCATTAATTTTGATGATAATGTACTGAGCATCATTCATGTATGGCTTGCGGTTATTGGTTTTAGCTTATTTCTAGCGGCAACATTACAAAGTATTCTGGTCTTGATATTACACGATAAGTTGCGTCATAAACCTGGCTCAATTCATCCCCTTCTACCGCCATTACTTGAAATGGAACATTTTCTTTCCGCCCTGGTACTATCGGGCATCATAAGTCTTGGTATAGCTTTTGCTCTAGTCTTTGGTATCCCTGAAACCGTCATAGAGAGCCAGCCACTTCATAAAATCATTCTTTCAGTTTTAGCCTGGTTCAGCTTCTGTACATTTTACATCGGTTATAAGACTTCAAAACTTAGTGGAATTCGGTTTGCAAGACTGTGCATCATTGCGTTTGTCGTTTTAAGTCTTGGATTCATCGGCACCAAACTGGTTACTCAGTTCATACTCTAAATAAGACACGGAGTTAATTTTGGAAACACTGTCGACGGGAGTCCTGTTCTTAATATTGGCATTACTCATTCTGTTATCGAGTTTTTTCTCAAGCTCAGAGACAGGCATGATGTCTCTCAACCGATACCGCTTAAAGCATCGAGCTCGTAGTGGAGACAAAAGTGCAAAAAGAGTCTATGGCATGTTAAAACGTCCAGACAAACTGCTGGGACTGATTTTACTCGGTAACAACATCGTAAACATTCTGGCCTCAGCGATAGCTACCGTTATTGCGATCCGCTTTTGGGGTGAAGGTGGTATTTTCGCCGCGACGCTGATGTTGACCGTTGTTATTTTGATTTTTGCTGAAGTCACCCCGAAAACTTTGGCAGCGCTATATCCTGAAAAGATATCATTCTTCGCTGCTCCTATTCTAAAATTTCTATCCAGTATTTTTCATCCAGCTGTAAAGCTCATTGGTTTTTTAGCAAACGGCTTGTTGAGATTATTTGGTATCAATGCTGACTCAGATCATGAAGATCATCTCAGTCAAGAGGAACTGAGGACAGTTGTAAATGAAGCTGGAGCAATGATTCCCCGTCGTCACCAAAAAATGCTGCTGAGTATCCTTGATCTGGAGACTGTCACCGTCGATGACATCATGGTTCCTCGGAATGAAATTATTGGTATTGATTTAACCGATGACATTGGTTATATCCGCGAACAAATCCGTAATAGTATTCACACACGTTTGCTCGTTTTCAGGAACGAGATAGATGAAGTAGAAGGTTTCCTTCATGCCAGGAACTTTGGTCGGGTTCTTGAAATGGAATCTGACAGCCCGGAAGATATATTGTCTTACCTGGATCCAATCTATTACGTTCCCGAGGGCACACCACTTCATACCCAGCTAATGAAGTTTCAGCGTAAAAGAGATCGGGTAGGGCTTGTAGTTGATGAGTATGGCGATATCGAAGGCTTAGTAGCTTTAGATGATATTTTGGAAGAAATTGTCGGTGACTTTACGACCGAGATGTCCAGCGTAAATCGTGATATTCAAAAAGACGGTGATAATGTTTACCTGATAGATGCAACCGTCACTATTCGTGATTTAAACAAAACATTACATTGGGACTTGCCTACTGAAGGCCCTAAAACCTTAAATGGCCTGATTACCGAATATTTAGAAGCTATTCCTCAATCAGGTACCTGTTTGCGACTCTATGGCTACCCCATAGAAATCCTACAAATTAAAGACAATATCGTTAAAAGCGTACGCGCAATGCCAGAGCTTTATAAGCCACCGGTCGATATTCAATAACACTGGGAACAACAATGACACAACCGAAAGAGAATTTTTTCTATAACCTTTATAAAAAGATAATATTAGACCACCCTCTTATCAGTTTAATTGTCGTCATCTTGCTGACTGTGCTTGCCGCCAGTCAACTTCCAAAATTCAGGCTTGATGCCTCCGGAGAGTCGCTGGTATTAGAAAATGATAAATCACTAACCTACTATCGACAGGTCAATGAACAGTATGGGTCAGATGATTTTCTTATCATTACCTGGCAGCCAAACAAAGGTTTGATGAGCGATGAGTCCATTCAGGGATTAAAAAACCTTACTGAAGAGCTTAAAAGTGTCCAAACCGTTTCAAATATCAATAGTATATTAAATGTTCCTCTACTCAAGGGGATGTCACTCGATGATGCATTAGATACTGAAATCCCGACCTTACAGAGTGGCGATGTTAAAAGAGAAAAAGCCTTACAGGAATTTACTACCAGCCCCATCTATAAAAACCTATTAGTCGGCGAAGATGGAAATACAAGCGCAGTCCAAATAAATTTTGAGCGAGATGAAAAGTACTTTGAATTATTAAACGCAAGGGACGCATTAAGAAAAGAGCGAAAGCAATCAGGTTCCCTGACCGAAGAAAAGCAGGAAAAGCTATCTAGACTTGAAGACGAATTCGATGACTACAGTAAAGTCGTTTCGGAAAGAACGAGCAATATCATAGAAGAAGTTCGTACCATAATGGATGACTACCGTGATATTGCCAATATGCACCTTGGTGGAATATCAATGATCACCAATGACATGTTAACGTTCATTCAGCATGACATCACAGTATTTGGTATCGGCATCATTTTATTTATTATGCTGGCTTTATACCTATTTTTTGGAAAACTGAGATGGGTCATGCTTCCATTGTTCTCCTGTATTGTTTCTGTCGTGATGTTAGCAGGACTATTAAGTTTTCTAGATTGGCGAATTACCGTAATATCATCGAACTTCCCGTCCATCCTGCTGATTGTCATATTGGCTTTGAATGTACACCTCGCGGTTTATTACAGAGATTATATTTCCGCTAACCCAGATGCTGACCTCAACTCAAGGGTCTCTACCACAGTAAGAACCATGTTCTGGCCATGTTTTTATACTGCGCTAACGACCATTGTTGCCTTCGTTTCACTGTTAATTAGTGGCATTCGACCAGTAATTGACTTTGGCTGGATCATGACAATTGGTATCGTCCTAGGCTTTGTCGTTACTTTCATCATTTTCCCGAGTTTTATACAGCTACTGAAGAAAGATGCTCACTCCAGTGGTAAAAGTATGACCTATAAAGTAACCAACTGGATCTATAGTTTTACCGTTAACTTTAAGTCAGTTATCTTTTTATCAACCATAGCCATTATAGTGTTTAGCGCCTACGGTATTACTCAGCTAAAAGTTGAAAATCGCTTTATTGATTACTTCAAGCCTTCAACAGAAATTTATCAGGGAATGACCGTTATCGATCAAAAGCTTGGCGGAACAACTCCTTTGGATATTGTCATTGATAAAGGTGAAGAAGACTCTCTGGTAGATGATGATGAATTTGCTGATGAGTTTGGCGACGAGTTTGATAGCTCCATCTACGACCCCGGGTACTGGTTTACTTCAAGTAAGCTAAAGCAAGTAGAAAACATTCACGACTACATTGATAGCTTGGAAGTGACAGGCAAGGTTCAATCAATTGCAACTTACGCCAAAGTTTTAAAAGAAATGGAAGGCGGCACTTATCCTGATGAGGTGACTTTAAGTCTGGTTCACCAGAAGTCTCCTGAGGATGTCAAAAGTACACTGATGACACCTTATCTATCCGAAGATGGTGATCAGATAAGAATCAATATACGCGTAGAAGAAACTAACCCGGACTTAAAGCGTGCCGAACTCATTGATAATATTAATAACTATATCGTTAATGAAGCAGGAATAGATCAGGATAGAGTGCACTTCACTGGAATGCTGGTGCTTTATAACAACATGCTGGAAAGCTTGTTTGATTCACAAATCATGACTATTGGCGCAGTATACATAGCGATTTTATTCATGTTCATCATCCTATTCCGTTCATTCATACTTGCTATTTTGGCTACTATCCCTAATGCCCTGTCAGCAGCTTTAGTGCTGGGAATTATGGGTTGGATGGGCGTCCCTATGGATATGATGACAATCACTATTGCAGCCATCGTTATTGGTATTGCCGTGGACAACTCGATTCACTACGTACACCGTTTTAAGTCTGAGTTCGCTAAAGACAATGATTACTTAGCCACCATGAAGCGCTGCCATGGAAGTATCGGTAAAGCTATCTACTATACTGGTATCACGGTGATCGTTGGCTTTGCAATCTTGGCATTATCTGAATTTATTCCATCCATTTACTTCGGTTTACTCACCGGATTAGCAATGGCGGTAGCACTATTCTTAAACCTAACGTTGCTACCATTGATGCTTATAACGGTTAAGCCCCTCAAAATGAAGCAAGATTAAATCAAAAAAGCCGCTGTTTAGCGGCTTTTTTATTGCTGACACGTCAGTTAACTTAGTTATCAATTAAGACCATTTGATCCTGGTCCCTCAGTTCAAGCTGTTCTAACTTAAAGGGAGCATTTAAGCCTGATTGTGCAATGATATCCTTATCAAACTTCATTGATATCATCCCTTCTCCAGCAGCAAGGTTAGCAGCTGAATGGGTGACCATTATCGGCTGCAAGTTACCCACACTATCAGTCCCGTATAGCATGGCCCGGACTTCATAGCGTCCATCTTTAGACGCTGATACTGGAACCTGTGCTGTTGGAGACTGTTTCTGACCAGTGATTATTGGAGCAGCTCCAAGGCTTGCTGTTTTCTCGGCAAAAGCAAAAGGCAACTGACCGTTACGCTGAACAGTTTTTCCTTTTAGGTTTATCTGCGCTTCAGTGTGCAATTCCCACAATGCTCCCGGTACCGAGTGAGCTGACATATCCATTGGCTTGATTAGTTCATAGCCATCTTTTGATTGCCGGAAATCAACTTTAAAAGTTCTTCCAGTTGGAGAAACCAGATTACCCTTAATGCTTGATATATCTTGCACCCTTCCTAGGTTGAATACCTTGGCATCAACCTTCAAAGTGTCATTTTTCAGGTAGCTGTTTTTATCTGATGTCAGATGCAGCTCCATATCGCTTTGTTTCTCAAACACATTAATACGATAGTTAGTATTTAGGTTTACTGATTTATTGGCTTTTAAAACAAAACTTCCTGCACCTAAGTTGTCAGCAATCTTAAAGCCTGTCGTGCCCTGTTGAAAGCCTGCCGCATTTTTGCTCATGGCTGTGCTATCAACCACAGTGTCAAAGGCCTTACTTTGCTTAAAAACATCACCTTTCTGATTAGTTAAGCTCAGACTCTCAGGCTCTATTGAGCTTTTCCCGTCGAATGCAGCAATTCTAACTAACGCGCCTTTCGCCGAGGTGTTCAAGGAGACCCCAGATTTTAACTGTTGACCAGTCACATCAAGTGAGTATTGTCGACTCTGTATGTGTGACTGTTTAGTACTGAAGTCCAGGTTAGTCTTGCTATCCACAGCAAAGCTGTAGCTTACGGCCTTGGTTTGACGTTCACTGTAAGGTGATTCCACCTCTGATACGCCACTAGCGGTATATGCACCTGTTTGACCTGACTTATGCACTTCGTTAGCTGATACGGCGACCGTGGTCAAAGAAAGAATAGCTGTTGCAATTAATGAATATTTCATGATCCCTCCTTAAATTCGAGTGCGTAAAAAGTAATCCAGGCCAAAGCATTTACGTCTGCTCTGGGCGTGGCTTAAAGGCTCATCGCCATAAGTTTTACTGGTATCGTAAAACCAGACAGAGCCAGCTGCACTCTGAGAGCTACAATCCAGGAATCCATCTGAACAGCTATTCAACCAATTCTGAGTAAACTCCAGGCCTACATTTTGAGAATATCCACCACAATAACTGTCTCCGTCCCAAATTGCCGATTCGACATCGGTGCCGACCACAGAGCTAAATGGTTTAGGTAAAGCAGGACGACCACTGGTCCCATACAGCCACTCATTGTTGTAATACTCCATCCAGGCCACCTGCTGCATTCTTACTGCATCATTTTGGTAGCCTAGCAACCATCCCAATGCTTCTTCGAATACGTTGCCATCGATAACGGCATCGGCTAATGGTGTACCTGCACTTGAAGGTGCCAAAGCGATAACTTCATCAATTCGGTTTATGATATTAGGATAGCGGCTATCCCAGGTAGGATTTGACATCACCCAGCGCACGACATTTCCACCATTAGAGTGAGTGATTAATGTAAGACTGGTGATGCCCTTATTATTGATAAAATTTGTTAATTGGGAAGCTAAGCAGCCTGCGGCTCCCGAAGTCCACATATACTGCGTAAAGTCACAGTTTATGACAGTGTAGTTGCTGGAGTTCGGTAACCCCTGTATGACTGACTGCACGAACTCGCCAGTCCAATAATCATTATATGCGTCTGACTGGCTGCCGGTTCCGTGTACAAATGCAACCCCGGTATTGGCTTTAACGGCCCCTGCCATAACGACGCCTGCTATTAATAGCAATAACTTTCGAAACATAGACTACCCCCTTAGTAGCGTTCCATCATTATTGTTGAGTTTTTGGCTAGTGATCTATTTTATTCATTAAAATAACTAACCCGAGGAAACTTATAGCATCAATATTTTTTTGAGTAAAAAACATCAGTTTTAAACAAGAAATTAGGCAGGGAAGGAGTAAATCAAACTCGCATTACAAGAAATAACATTAAAAATCAGAATATTAAAACTTATTTCAAACAGACTTTTATCAGTTTAATTTAAAATTAAACAATAAAGGTAATTCCGAAGTTAAATGTGACTAGAAAACCATACAAATCTAACAGTTTATAGGGGTTTAGCCTTCTGTTTAAATCAAACTTTAAGGAGCTTTTGTGAAGTAGTTAACTAATAAAACTATTAGGGCATGACTTTGAGATGGTACCAGAGGGCGGACTCGAACCGCCACTCCCGTGAAGGAATCGGATTTTGAATCCGACGTGTCTACCAATTTCACCACTCTGGCATTTTAAGTTTGCAGCTAGCAGTTTTGATCCTGTTAGCTAATGTAACGCTTGCGTTACCTGACGTGAACCGCTCCGCAGCACTCCCTACTTATCGTAGGTCGTCCACCAGAATTCTCCGTTCTGGCGTCTGACTTTGCACGAGATGAAGTCCCCTGCAAAGTGCGACGCATTATAAACCAATAAGCTCTTTTTGCAATACTCTTACTGAGCTTTTTAGGCGGTTTCCGCCTCATTTTTTATGAGGCTAAAGACCTCCTCTACTGTGGTATCAAAATACTCTGCTATTTTTAGAGCAATGATCGTCGACGGTACAAACTTGCCAACCTCAATCGTGCTAATGGTCTTTCGCGACACACCAATTGCCTCGGCTAAATCACTCTGGCTCATACGGTGCTCGGCCCGAAAAACTCGTATTCTGTTATCAAGTTCAGGGTGCATTGCTACTCCTCAAGCGCTTCCTGCTTATCATCGCGTGTTATCCAGAAAAAGCTAATGCTAACTGACAGCACCTCGACAGCGAACAACGTCGTAAAATAAAAGCGAATGCCTAAACCCAAGTCCTCAAGCTGCGAGGAAAAACTCAAAAGCATCGTAATACTGAAGGTAGTAGCTATCCATCCATTTTTAAAGCTGCTTAGCATCGCTCCTGAAACAAAACCCTCAGGCTCAGAGTTTGTAACTAACCTCCCTGAAAGCTTCTGTTTTAAAGCAGGCCAGATCGCAAATAGGGTAACTGACATAGTGAGAACCACGCCAACCATCACAATTAAGTCGAGTACATCATTAAATGTACCTTTAGGTGTTAAATCCTCAGCCATAATTGCTAAATAGGTAAAGCCGCAAATTAACATACCTAATGCAACTCCCTTCTGCATTCTATCTACTGTCTCTGCGCAATTTCTTTGATTCATAACATACTCCGTTTATTTAACGTTGATAAATTGTCCTTGAGAGTCTCACAAAGATACCTTTAAAACCCCATATGAAACCTCTAGGTATCATTATGGTAAGCTTTTACACCAAGTCAAGAAGTTTGTTCTTTCAATTTCTTAGATAATAAGCACAAAAAAGCCCGGCTAAATCGCCAGGCTGTTTTATCATATGTATTCTTTAATGTTAGCTATTGTCTTTCTGCTCAATTTTCTGATCGTTGATAAAAGCGTTAATCTGCTCTTCCAGTACACTCAATGGAATGGAGCCGTTTGCTAATACCGCATCATGAAACTTGCGGATATCAAAACCCTCGCCCAACTCTTTCTCAGCTCTTGCCCGCAACTCTAAAATCTTTAGCTCTCCGAGTTTGTAGGAAAGAGCCTGTGCTGGCCAGCTGATGTAACGATCAATTTCAGTACGTACATTCAAGGTCGATAAAGCAGTATTATTCTCCATCATCTGAATAGCTTTTTCACGGCTCCAGCCCTTTGCATGCATACCAGTATCAACCACCAGCCGCATCGCACGCCACATCTCATAAGTAAGGCGACCGAAATTACTGTAAGGGTCTTTATAGAAGCCAGCTTCAAGACCTAACTTCTCACTGTAAAGCCCCCACCCTTCACCAAAAGCTGAGATATAAGTGTTCTGCCGGAACTTGGGCAAATCGGTTAATTCCTGCGCCAATGCAGTTTGCAGATGATGGCCGGGCACTGCCTCGTGAAGCGTTAAGGCTTCCAGGTTATATAGAGGACGCTTATCCAAAGCATAGGTGTTTACCCAGTACTCACCCGCTCTGGCACTATCTATTGGAGCACCTGAATAACGCCCGGTCGTGTATTTGGGTGCGATTTCTTCAGGAACAGGTACTACGCCATAGGGCTGACGAGGCAACTTACCAAAGAACTTTGGCAATTGATGATCCATTTTCTTCGCCATATAGGATGCTTCTTTTAGCAGCTCTTCTGGCGTTTGGGCATAAAACTGTTCATCGGTCCGAAGGAAGTGCAGAAACTCTTCAAAAGTCCCTTCAAACCCAGTGGTTTCGATCACCTCTTCCATTTCCCTACGAATTCGAGCGACTTCTTTTAAGCCAATCTCATGAATCTCATCAGGCGTTAGGTCTAAAGTCGTATAGAGCTTGATTTGATTCTGGTAGAAAGCTTTTCCATCAGGGTAATCAGTTGCGGCGATGGTTTTCTTTGCTGCCGGTAGGTATTCGTTTTCAAAAAACTCAAGATAAGCCTGATACTGAGGCACCACCTTTTGGTTAATGACTGTTTCAGCTTCATTTTGCAAGTTTACTCTGTCTTCCTGACTGATAGTATCTGGCATGGAAGTAAATGGACGGTACCATACGGTATCTTCCGCATTCTCCTTAATGTAGACTTTTATGCCATCACTATACCCATCCAGAACTGCTCGTGGCACAGTAAAGTTACGCTCCATACCTGCTCTCATATTCGACACATTTTGCTCAAAGAAAGTTGGAATTGCTCCTAGAAGAGCAATGTAGTCCTTGTAATCCTGAGCGGTTCTAAAGCGGAAGGCATTAGCTAAATTAGTGGTTTGTGCATGAAAGCCGTACTCTGAAGTTAAAGGCATCTCATAAGTCTTAAAATCAATTTCTGCCACAGACTGCTTTAGCTGCGCCATCATCATGTCATAGCTGATCTGCTCGTCAGCTGACAACTCATCACGGTGAATAGATTTTAGTTCTTTGATGAAAGCAAGATACTGCTTCTTTCTCTTTTGGTATGCTTCTGGACTGACGTCACGAAGCTTGCCTTTGGCCGAGTCATCTCCCTCACGAGCAGCCCACACAGGGTTTTGTGATTGCTGATACTCTTGAACATCTTCAAAGAACTCACCTAACCACTGACTATAATCTTCACCTGCATCAGCATTAAAGCCACCGGCTAATAGTGCACCACAGACGATTATTTCTTTTATTAATTTCATAGGTAACCTACCTTAACTCACAGTCCGTCATTTATAGCAATATTTAGCCTTGGTTAAAAGCTCGTGCCGTAAACTGTCCTTATCGAATATCGTAAGGGAATGTTTCAAGTGGTGGAGCAGGCAAGGTTTTGCTAGACTAGCGGCCATTAAAGACAAAGAAACACAACTATGGCTACCCAAGCTCAAGAAACTTTGATTACCACACCGGCACCGCTAACAAAAAAGCTCGGTGCATGGCTTTACGATAGTTTAATCTGTGCCGCTATCTGGATTATTTTTATACTTTTCAGTTCATCCATAGCTGGTATTATCATTGGCGAGCAAGGCTTTAAAGACAACCCTGATATTTTAGCGGGAAATATCTTCTATCAGTATGCCCCACTGCTACTGGTGGCTATTTATATCGTCGGCACTCACGTTCGTTTTGGTCAGACAGTAGGTATGAGTGCCTGGAAAATCATGTTGGTTCAGGATAATGGTCGCCCGGTAACTTTTAAGCAGGCTCTGCCCAGAGCTGTCTTGTCCCTATTAGGCATAGGCATGCTGTTTAGCCCCTTCAACAAAAAGAGACTGGGCTGGCACGATATGCTGACTCATACCCGAGTTGTGGCTTTGCCTGATAAAGAGAAAAAGAAGAAAAGCTAACCAGCTCTCTTTAGCAAATACCATGCCGCTACGGCAAAAATCAGTGGTGGCATGAGCGCTCCAAAAAATGCAGGTAGACCTGCCACCAGACTGACTGGACCAAAAGATCGAACGGCAAAGAAATACACCATGCCGGTCAAGACACCCACTAAAACTCGAGCCCCCATGGAAACACTGCGCATTGGCCCAAAAATGAAAGACGCGGCCAAGATAATCATTACTGCTGTACTAACCGGCTGAAATACCTTTTGCCAGAAAGCCAGATCGTAGTTTTTAGTTTCCAGCCCATTTCCTTCTAAATATTGTCGATATTGATACAGGTTCACAATGTTCATGTTTTCAGGCTCAACTCTCAATGCAGAGAGGTTGTCTAAACTAATGGTGGTTTTCCAGGGCTGACTTTCAAAAGGCTCTTTACTCACTACATTAGAAGCATCGAGCCCTTTCAAGGCTGAACTCAACCCCTGCTCAGCACCCAACTGAATAACGTCACCATTAAGCAAAGTCCAGTCAGCGCCTTTAAGCTGTGCAGACCGGCCATGAATAATACGGGTCAACTCATTATCAAGGTTAAATTCATACACAGTCACATCACTTAACTGTGACTCATTTAAAACCTCGCCCAAATGCACCATGTGTGAGCCATCTTTTAACCACATCCCTTGGTTACTGTCGACAAACTGTTCTCCATGTAACGCCCTGTTGCGTAAATTCTCCGCCATTAAGGTCGTCTTTGGTGCGACGAATTCGCCAAGAAAAACAGAAAAGGCGATCAACAGTAATCCGTAACTTAGGGCAGCACTGATAATTTGCCAGGTAGTTTTACCGGCAGCACGCATTACGGTCAGTTCACTGTGGGAAGCTAAGATACCCAGTCCGGCAATACTGCCAATCAGAATTGCCATGGGAAAGAACTCATAAATATACTGAGGGGCCAAGAGTAAGGTATAAGAAAGCCCATCCATGAAAGCATAGGATCCTTTATCAAAGTCTCCACTTTCATCGATTAATGCAAACAGTACTCGAATAATGGCCAGCGTAATCAGCGTAACCAGAGACGTTGCCAGGATAGTTTTGCCAATATAAAAACGTAAGATGTTCATTGTCTAATCCTTAGCCTTCTTCACTTTGTTCTTATTATTGGCTCGCCCATGAGCATGCAGTAATCGGAAACCAAATAAAGCCATCACCAGGTATATCGGTATAAAACCCAACCATCCGGGAATCTTTTCGGCCTCAACCCACTTACGAAAAATAACGATTAAAACGATGTAGCCTATATAGACCATGAGAGCAGGTAGCATCTTCGCAAACTTGCCTTCTCGTGGCTTGACCCGACTCAGCGGAACAGCCAGCAGCAGTAGAAAAGGCACCGACAATGGAACAGCTAATCTCCAATGGAACTCAGCCCAGCTGGCACCGTCTCCGGTTTCCAATAACTTCATGGTTGGCGTAGCTGAGATTTTACGCCGAGATACTATAGAACGCTCGGCTTCAAGACGAGCATAATAATTCTCGAATTCAGTTATTTTTCTGACGTTCTTATTGGCGTCGAGTTCGTAAACATAACCATCATTCAACTGCAGGAAATTTTTATCCATCGTTTCATCGTAATAACGCTGAGCCGACTTCGCGGAAATGATTCTAGTATAAGGACTGGCTTCGGATGGTAGCTCAGCTAGAAAAAAGTTACCTAAATGGCTTGGGTTATCTGAAGAATCTGCATAAACAACTCCCTCTCCTTCCTGAAAGATTTGGAAACGTCCAGGTTCTAACATACTGAGCTCCAGCTTACTGGCGTGCTCATCCCGGATTTGGTAAGTCGTCTCGTTCGCAACGGGTGCTAACCATAGAGAAACTGCACCACCGCTTAAAGCAATAATCACTGAAATGGGTAATAATAAACTAATCAGCTTCTTTTCACTGACACCGACTGAGCGTAAAACCGCCATCTCACTATCAACGTACAGACGGCTGAAGGCTAATAAACATCCTAGAAAAAAAGCTAATGGCAGTAAAAAACCCATTAGTACCGGTGAGTAAAGTAGCACCATCTGCCAGACCATAGTGCCGGAAATATCACCCGACGCAGCCTGTGCCAGATACTTCACGATACGTTGACTGATAAAAATAGCGAACAACACACCCAGTATTGCTAAGGTGCTGCTAAATACTTCTCGGTTTAAATAACGACTTAAAATCAAGGTTTACTCAGACTCTTAACCCATCCAGACACTGATTGTTTTCCTAGTACAAAAATATCAGTTAAACTATGGGCACGGTTTATGCCAATAACGGCATTATAAACGAAATTTAACAATTTGCAGGTGATCTATGGAATTCTTTGTAAAGAGTGGTAACCCAGAAAAACAAAAAACAGGTTGCTTAATCGTAGGTGTTTTTGAATCTCGTAAACTTTCTACTGCGGCACAACAAATTGATGACATCAGCGAAGGGTATATAAACTCAATCGTAAAGCGCGGAGACATGGAAGGTAAGTTCGGTCAAACCTTACTACTACATAGTGTTCCAGGAACCAGCTGTGACCGTGTCTTGCTTGTAGGCTGTGGTAAAGAACGTGAGTTTGATGCTATCAAGTACAAAGATATCTGTGGCAAAGTCATTAAGCTTATCAACGAAACTGGCGCTACCGATGCAATCAGTACCCTGCCGCTATTGAATGTTAAAGGCCAGGAGCTTTATTCTAAAGTACGGTTCGCTGTAGAAGCAGCCAATAATAGCCTGTATCTATTTGAGCAACTTAAGAGCGAGAAGTCAGAAACTCGTCGACCGCTGAGAAAAATGACACTATTTATTGAGTCAAGAGCCGATCTGGCCGAGTCTGAAAATGCAATCCGTCATGCTCAAGGTATTACAGCTGGTCAGTCGCTGACTCGTGACCTGGCAAATTTACCGGGTAATATATGTAATCCGACGTTCTTAGCTGAGACAGCTGAGCAACTGAGCAAAGATTACTCAGCAATTACTACCAACATTATTGATGAAGCAGAACTCAAAGAAATGGGAGCAGGTGCTTTTGTTTCAGTTTCACAGGGTTCTGATCAACCAGGCAAATTAATCTGCATGGAGTACAACGGTGGCGAAAAAGGTGATAAGCCTATCGTTTTTGTGGGTAAAGGTATTACCTTTGATACAGGCGGTATTTCTTTAAAACCTGGCGCCAAGATGGACGAAATGAAGTTCGATATGGGCGGTGCAGCCTCTGTATTCGGTGCAATGAAGTCGGTCGCAGAAATGGGTCTACCTATTAACGTGGTTGGCGTTGTAGCTGCCGCTGAAAATATGCCAAGTGGTAAAGCAAGTCGCCCGGGTGACGTTGTAACCTCTCTATCAGGTCAGACAATCGAAATCCTCAATACCGATGCCGAAGGTCGATTGGTACTGTGTGACGCTCTGACCTATGTTGATAAATATGATCCAGAAATAGTGATTGATATTGCGACACTGACAGGTGCGGTTATCGTAGCTCTAGGCCACGAAGCCTCAGGTGTTATGAGTAACAATAACTCGCTAGCGAACGAAATTGAAACTGCCAGTGATATGGCTACAGACCGCGTATGGCGTCTACCATTGTGGGATGAATATCACCAGCAATTAAAGAGCAACGTTGCTGACTTTACCAATTTAGGGGGTATGCCAGCTGGTACTATCACCGCCGGCTGCTTCTTATCGAAGTTTACTAAAAAGTATCGTTGGGCTCATATTGATATTGCGGGTACGGCATGGAAAAGTGGTGCAGAGAAAGGCGCAACGGGCCGACCAGTTCCGCTACTTTCACAAATCATGCTTAACCGAGTGAAATAAACCAATGACGCAAGTCGGCTTTCACTTACTCGAAAGTCAATCAGGCGAAGAAGCATTTCTTCGCCTGATTGGTAAGTGCGTTCAAAGTTTATACAAGCAAGGGCGCAAAGTTTATATTCATGCTAAAGATGAGGCTCAAGCCCATGCCGTGGATGAATGGTTATGGACACAGGAGCTTGACGAGTTTGTGCCTCACAACCTGGTCGGCGAAGGTCCGAATAAGCCACCGCCGGTACAGATTGGTTATGCTAACTCTGAACAAAAGCCTCCTGAAAATCAGCATGATTGTTTAATCAACCTCAGTGGCGAAGTACAGCCTTTCTTTAGTTATTTTTTAAAATGCTTCGAGATTGTACCGAACGAAGAAAAAGAAAAAGAACAAGCTCGTGAGCGCTATAAATTTTACCGTGGTAGAGGCTATCCTTTAGACCATAAAAAATACTAGATATGGAATTAGAAAAAATTAGCAAGGGAAGCATTGCCATTGCACTGGGTAACGCCATTCCTTTTATTGGAGTGCTCCTGGGCTACTGGAGTGCTTTTGATCTCATCTTCCTCTATTGGTTCGAGAACATCATTATCGGCATATTCGCTATTTGTCGGATGACCATTCGTCCCGATAATCCTGCTCTTTTTGCTATTGGTGGTATTTTCTTTTCAGCTTTCTTTTGCCTCCACTACGGTATGTTTACCTATGGGCACGGGCTTTTTATTTCCAGCTTTTTCGAAGATTACCTGATATCAGGCTCTTCCTCCTCTCGCTACTCTCTGATCGACGTAATTGGTTACATGTTCTCAAATAGAGGAGTTCAACTAACCCTTCTAGCCATGTTTATTGCACACTTAGTAGAGTACATAATTGCATACAGAAAAAAGAATATTGATGCAATCACTGCTGAAATGTCAAAACCCTATAAACGAATACTAGTACTTCATATTGCAATTATTGTTGGTGGTTTTATCGCTACACAATTTGAAAATAGTATTGGTGTAGCTCTTGTTATCATTGCGATGAAAACATACTACGATCTCAAGCCCCCAAAGCTGAACAAAAAATCAGCACAAAACATCTCTCAAGACAACGAAGAGGTAGAAAAGAAAATACGGACTCTGTTAGAGAATCCAGAGATAAAAATTAACGGTAAAACTCATCACTTTAACAGCGTCGAAGAAATGGTAAACTCTGCCGAATATAAGAAATTCAGCAAAATTATGAGTTGGTTAATGCCCAAAGCTAAACGCATCATGTTTGAACAAGCTTTGGAAGAAGCAATTGCTAAGGAACGAAGGGAACGTTCCCTTGATATTGTACAGAAGAGCCAGACCAGTGATAGTTTGTAATCTGTACCCTGGGATAAAATTAATCGCTGGCAATAACAATAAAAACACGACACACTATAGAGATATATTCTGGTTAGGAGCATCATGAAGGGCTTTACACGATACGCATTAAAAAACTTAAAAAGTACAGGCAGCGTTGCCCGTAGTTCAAAGTTTTTAGCTAAAAATCTGGCAAAACAAATCCCTTCAGATGCCAGGACTGTCATTGAGCTGGGTGCTGGCGATGGCATTATTACAAAGCAGTTGTTAGCACATATGCCGGAGAATGCTACCCTTACAGCTTATGAAATCTCAGAGCAGTTGTTACCGCTTCTTGAACGTATTGATCATCCAAGATTTAAGCTCAGGCATGGCTCAGCGATGGAGATTATTCAGGATTTTGCGGTAGATAGTGTCGACTGCCTTGTATCCTGTTTGCCGTTGGCGCTATTCCCAGTTGAAATGAAGCATGAATTATTGAGCCATATCAAAGCGGTCCTGAAGCCCAATGGCACCTTTTTACAGTATCAATACTGGTTAAGTGATAAAGCACTCATAAAAGAATACTTCCCGCATTTAAAGCTGAACTGGGTACCTTTGAATATTCCTCCATCCTTTGTCTACACAGGAACTAAACAGTCCAGTGTGGAATCAGTAACAGAACCAAAGAATCAATAACTTATACTGGCTTAACCCTAACGTAGACAGGTTAAGCCTGAAATTGAGTACCTCTTGGGAAATCTTTTAGGATAAATTGACCGTCTGATATAGATATCTAGCGCACAAGCGTTATAATTCAAGGCTTTGTTACAGAAACTGTATAAGATCCGATAAAACCATGGAAAAAGCATACAACCCGCAAGCAATCGAGCAAGAAACCTACAAAAAGTGGGAAAGTAACGACTACTTTTCTCCAAAAGGCGGTGCCACTGACAATAGCGACAGCTATTGCATCATGATACCTCCGCCAAACGTCACTGGCAGCTTGCATATGGGACATGCTTTTCAGCATACCATCATGGACTCACTGACCCGCTACCACCGCATGAAGGGTGATAATACTCTTTGGCAACCGGGTTCGGATCATGCGGGTATCGCTACGCAGATGGTCGTTGAGCGTCTTTTAGATCAAGAAGGTAAAAGCCGCCATGATTTGGGTAGAGAAGCTTTTATCGATAAAGTCTGGGAATGGAAAGAGCATTCCGGCGGTACTATCAGTCAACAGATGAGACGCATGGGCGACTCCTGTGACTGGTCACGCGAAGCTTTCACCATGGATGAGGACTTATCTAGTGCAGTTCTGGAAACTTTTGTTCAGCTTTATGATGAAGGTTTAATCTATCGCGGTGACCGCCTGGTCAACTGGGATCCGAAGTTATTAACTGCAGTATCGGACTTGGAAGTTGAGTCGCATGAGGAAAACGGTCATTTGTGGCATATGCGCTACCCTCTCAGCGACGGCTCAGGCCATGTCATCATTGCTACTACGCGTCCAGAAACTATGTTGGGTGATAGTGCAGTTGCTGTACACCCTGAAGATGAGCGTTATAAAGATTTAATTGGTAAAACGATTGACTTACCACTGACTGGCCGCCAAATCCCAATCATCGCTGATGACTATGTTGAAAAAGATTTTGGTAGTGGCTGTGTAAAAATCACTCCAGCGCATGACTTCAATGACTATGAAATGGGCCAGCGACATGATCTGGAAATGATTAACATCCTGACTCCAACGGCTCATATCAATGACAATGCTCCAGAAGCCTATCGTGGACTGGACCGTTACGAAGCACGTAAGAAAATCATTGAGGACTTTGAAGCCCTGGGTTTAATGGAAAAGATTGAGCCGCACAAACTTAAAGTTCCTCGCGGTGATCGCAGTGGCGTTGTAATTGAACCCTACTTAACTCCGCAGTGGTACGTGAAAATCGCCCCACTTGCAGAGCCAGCTTTAAAAGCTGTTAAAGATGGCGACATAAAGTTTGTGCCAGAAAACTGGTCAAACACTTACTACCACTGGATGGAAAACATTCAGGACTGGTGTATCAGTCGTCAGTTATGGTGGGGACACCAGATCCCAGCCTGGTACGATAATAGTGGCAAGGTCTATGTAGGTAGAAATGAAGAAGAAGTACGAGAAAAGTATGACCTGGGAGATATCGAGCTGCGCCGTGATGAAGATGTGCTTGATACCTGGTTCTCATCTGCCTTATGGCCATTTGCAACACTTGGCTGGCCGGAAAAAACGCCAGAACTGGAAACCTTCTTACCAACCAGTGTGCTAGTTACAGGCTTTGACATTATCTTCTTCTGGGTTGCCAGAATGATCATGATGGGTCTAAAGTTTACTGGCAAGATCCCATTCAAGGAAATCTATATTACAGGGCTAATTCGGGATGAACAGGGTCAGAAAATGTCGAAGTCTAAGGGTAACGTTCTTGACCCGATCGATATCATTGATGGCATCGACATTGAGTCACTCGTAGCAAAGCGCACTACGGGAATGATGAACCCAAAAGCCGCCGAAAAAATTGCCAAGCGTACTCGTAAACAATTCCCTGATGGAATTGAAGCATACGGTACTGACGCTATGCGCTTCACCTTCTGTGCTATGGCATCAACTTCGCGAGACATCAACTTCGATCTGAATCGTGTTGAAGGTTACAGAAACTTCTGTAATAAAATCTGGAACGCTGCACGTTACGTTCTAATGAATACAGAAGATCAGGATACGGGATTACATAACGATGCTATGGAATTCAGTCTGGCCGATCGCTGGATTAAAAGTGAATTACAAAAAACCATAGTCGAGTTTGAAAAGGCTATAGATACCTATCGTTTTGACCTGGCAGCGAATGCTTTATACGAATTTACATGGAACACTTACTGTGACTGGTATTTAGAGCTGTCAAAACCAGTATTGTACAGTGATGAGTACTCCGAAGAAGCTAAGCGAGGTACTCGCCATACTTTGGTTACGGTTCTTGAATCACTGATGCGCCTGCTTCACCCATTCATGCCATTTATCACTGAGGAAATCTGGCAAAAAGTAGCACCGCTGGCTGGAACTGATAGCGCAGAACGTCCAAGCATTATGCTTCAGGACTTCCCTCAGGTCGATGAAAGCTTAATTGATAACAATGCTGAAGCTGACATCGAATGGCTTAAGAAAGTGATTGTCGGTGTGCGCAATATCCGTGGTGAAATGAATATTGCTCCAGGCAAACCATTAGACGTTATGTTTAGAAACGGCTCCGAGTCGGATAAAGATCGTCTTGAGGCCAATAAAACGTTCTTATCAAAACTTGCTAAGCTAGATTCTATTCAATGGCTTGAAGCTGGCGAGTCAGCACCAATGTCTGCCACTGCTCTGGCTGGAGATATGGAAATATTGATTCCGATGGCTGGTCTAATAGATGTTGAGCAGGAGTTAGCTCGTCTTGATAAAGAAGCTGAAAAACTGGAAAAAGATTTACAGCGTATCTCTGGCAAACTCAATAACCCGAACTTCACGGACAAAGCTCCAGAAGCAGTTGTTGAGAAAGAGCGTGGTAAACTTGCAGAAGTTGAGTCCACCATCAAGAAAATCGAAGAACAGCGTGCTCAGCTAAAGGCACTATAAATTTGGAGAAGTATAGGATGAGAAAAACTATTTTTACAGTTAGCTTACCGAGCCTGCTAATAATTCAGCCCCTCATTGCCGAAGCTGAAGCAGAGCAATCTCATCATATATTCGTTACCACAAACACCAATCAGGTAGCAGAAGTCTGCCCAGAACTTAAAGCTGGGCAGACTCTTCAGTTTGAATTTGAAGCGAAAAATAAGGTCGAGTTTAACCTGCATTACCACCAGGGTGAAAACATAACTTACCCGATAGAGCCACAAAAGCTAGCCAAGTTAACCAGCAGCTTCAAAGCTCCCATAGACCAAACGTACTGCCTGATGTGGAAAGGTTTAGATAACGAGACCCGTGTTCAGCTCCAATATCATATTAATGATTACACTGGCACCGAATAATCTCTTTGCGAAAATAAATCGACTCCGCAGTCTAGCTCACTAATCCAGTCTAAAAACTGGTTAACAACCTGTTTCCCTTTAAAGGGAGCTCCATGTTGCGGAACGATCATTTCCACATCTAAATCTCTCACCATGTTTGCCCATAGTCGACAGGCTTTGTTCGCCACCATATACCGTTGATGAAATCCTTTCATATAAGGCACATGCTCTTCGAAGTTGTCAACTGGAGCAAAGTGCTCAGAATCCTTTAAAGACGCACCCATATCACCCGTAAAAAGGATTTTGCTGACAGGGTCATACACTTGAAAGTTTCCTACTGAGTGCAGAAAGTGTGCAGGCACCATGACCAAGTTCGAGGAGCCCAGTCGTATAATTTCTCCTTGGTCATCCAGCGGCCTAATACGCTTTCCAAGTTCAAGGTGATCAATCTGTGAAAAGTATGAGGATGCAAAGTGGGGTAAGAATCGTTGCCATAATTTAGAGCACACTACTTTAGCATCAGTCTGCATCATCCAGCGACCGATTGAGGCAATAATGTCTGGATCCTGATGTGATGCAATGATGTACTTTAAATTTTGACGTATATCAATCAGCTTATTTAGCTCAATGCTAAGCTTGGCAAAAGTTAAGTCGCCCCCCGGATCAATGAGTGCAGCTTTATCACCATTAATGATCAAGAATTGATTAGCCTGTACAGCCTCTCCTGCTACCAGATCATGGAATGCATAGCATTTATGTTGACCGTCATTATATAACTCTGTTGCTTTTGAAAACATTTAATTAGTCCCAGCATGATTTTGCTAGGACTATAATGACTCTGGTATGCGACAAGTTGATTTAGATCAAGAGAGTTTGCAGATTAGATACAAACCTCTTCGGCGGGCTTACGCATATTATATTGTGTTGACATAACATGGCCATAAGCACCTGCATTTTCGATTAAAACCAGGTCCCCTTCCAGTGTCTCCGGGAAAGGAATTTCTACACCTAATTTATCTGTACTCTCACAAATGGGGCCTACCACAGTCGCAAGGTGTTCTTTTGTCTGCTCTAACCGACTTAAGTTAACTATATTATGATAAGAGCCGTATAGCGCAGGACGCATCAGGGAGTTCATACCCGTGCTTAAGCCAACATAGTAGTAGTTTTGCTTTTGCTTAACCTGGGTAACCTTAGATACTAATACGCCCGTATTTGCCGATATATAACGGCCAGGTTCAATCCAAAGTTCATACTGAGGGTATTCAGACTTTACTTTTTGCAAGCTTTTATCAATTTGACTCATAGTTAATTCTGACTGTTGAGCTCGCTCCTTAATACCGAAACCACCACCAAGATTTAAATATTTTACTCCGGAGAATAAAGCAGCGGTTTCGGCTAAAAGTCGAGCATGTTCAGCCCAGTGTTCATTGGTTAAGATACCGCTACCGGCATGAGCATGCAGGCCAACAACATTGATATCATACTCTTCAATGACCGGTTGCAAATCCTCAAGCTCATAAATGGGGATACCGAATTTAGAAGTTGCACCAGCAGTCCTGACGTTTTCATGATGTCCTTTTCCAATATTTGGATCAACGCGTAAGAAGACATCTTTACCACGGAAAATCTCAGGCCATTGCCTGATTGGATAAGTACTATCTAAAGTTAACCGTATGCCTTTTTCTAAAATGGCTTCGTATTCATGGCGGGCCGCAAAATTTGGCGTGAAGAATATTCTTGATTTATCAATGCTTGGGAATAGGTTCAGAATATGATCAACTTCACCTGACGATACGGTTTCAAAACCAATGTCGCTTTCGTAAGCCACTTTCAACACATCAGGATTATTGTTTGATTTAACAGCAAAGAATATTCTTTCAATAGCACTGATAGACTGTAAGTTTTGAATGTTCTGCTTAACCGAATCAAGGTGGTATATATAGGCACTATCCCGGTCTTTCAGACACTGAGTAATCTCTTGCTGCTTATCTTGCCACCATCTACTGCCTGTATCTGTCTGCTCAACCTGCTTCAGCTCTTTGGCGGTTGGCCCCAGAATTTCACTATTGGGGTTATTGGTAATCAGTAACTCATGAAGAGCAGTAATCACTTTATTGGAATGCTCATCATCAATGACAAAGGTTAAATTCAAGTCAGAGGCGGCCTGCGATAATAAATAGACTTTATATGTCTCAAAAATCGAAAAGGCTGGAGCAATTTTATGTAATATCGCACGCACATTTTTCCCCACAATAGAAACTGCAGAGCAGTCATGCATGATATTAACACGGCACATTTTAGATAAGTCTTTAGCCAAGTTTTTAATCTGCTTTTCGGAAACTACCTGAGTCAAACTGTCTAGACTGACAGTAATATTTGTTTCTGAAGTGGATACCAAATCAACAGAGACCTGGTGCTGCTTAAAGATAGAAAAGATATCCGCTAAAAATCCTGCCTGTTGCCACATTCCCTGACTTTCCATGGATATTAAGGTGATATGCTCCTTAGCTGTAATGGCTTTGACCATTCCCCACCTGTTCTCCACGTCATTAATGATAGTTCCTTCGATATCAGGATCAATCGTCGAGCGAATATAGACTGGAATTTTAGTTGCCTGGGCTGGTCTTATTGCTCTCGGATGAAGAACTTTTGCTCCTGCAGAAGCCATTTCCTGAGCTTCATCATAATTAAGCTCCTTTAGAAGTCGCGCATTATTAACCTGATTCGGATTAGCTGTGAATATCCCAGGAACATCAGTCCAAATTTCTAGGCGCTCAGCTTCCAGCTTTGCCGCAAAGTAGGCAGCAGAGGTATCCGAACCTCCTCGCCCCAGGAGAACCGTTTCGTCTTCGCTGGTGCTGGCAATAAAGCCTTGCGTAATTACAACTGATGACTCTTCTACGGTCCTGATTAAGCTTCCGTCTGGAGAATAGTCACAATTAGCGCACAGATAGTCGACATCATAACTTTCGTTCGCTTTCAAGAAGTCTCTTGCATCTAATCTATTAACCGATTCATCTAGCTGAGTTTGCAGGTAAGCCTGGCCGATTCTTGTTGACCACAGCTCTCCTTGTGACATTATGAGTGCACGCACACGATCACTCACTTCACCTAACAAGTGGATGCCATCCAGAAGGCGTTTTAAATAGGCGTACTGCTGATCAAGCAAAGTCTCCGGCAAGCCCATTTCAACCAGCAACTCTTGATGTAATGTAATGAGCTGCTGGTAGGATGGACGATAATCCCCTCCGTCAGCCAGGCCGATCAAAGACTCTAGTCTGTTGGAAACCGTACTGACTGCTGAGTGAACAACAAAAACCCTTATCCCTTTAGCACGTTTTCGTTTGATGATAGCCGCTATAGTATTCCAGTTATCACGACTGGAAACACTGGTACCACCAAACTTAAGCACATGCCAAGAATTACTGTTGCTCATTACTACTTCCTCAAATCTTCATCAGTATTGTTAAATAAAGGCACAAAAAAACCCGCAGAGGATTTTCCTGTGCGGGTTTAATAAAAGCGTATTACTCGTTTTCTACCCACAGCAGTACAGGACACGTTTTTTTAGTGCCTTTTTGTTGTGTTTTTTAACGATTAATACTGTATTCATGAGTTTGAATATAAGTTAAAACTAAAAATTGTCAATTATAATTTGGTTATTTATTGCGCTTCGCCTTAAAAAAGGTTTTTAACTGGGTCGAGCACTGCTCCTTCAATAATCCCGACACTACATCACAACGGTGATTAAAACTCTGATTATCTAAAATATTCAGTACACTGCCTCCGGCACCAGTACGAGGATCCTCAGTGGCGTAAATCACTCTAGAAACCCTGGCATGAACTAGCGCCATCGCGCACATCGCACAAGGTTCAAGTGTGACATACAGGGTCGTATCGACCAGGCGATAATTCTCCAAAACCTTACCCGCCTCTCTTATCGCCATGATCTCTGCATGAGCTGTAGGATCATTACTCAGTATAGGCTGATTAAAACCCTCCGCAATAATTCCATCATCCTTCACTAAAACCGCACCCACAGGCACCTCGCCTTTCTCCTTAGCAGTTTCTGCTAACTCAAAGGCTCTTTGCATAAAGTGTTCATCAAGTTCAGTGAAGTTTGTCATTGTATTGAAGGGATGGGTTATGCTTTTAGCTAACCCATCCTGTTGATCACGGATATAAATTTAAACCACAATAAGACAAGTCTATTCCCACTCGATAGTTGCCGGTGGTTTACTAGAGATGTCATAAGTTACTCTTGATATACCATCGACCTCGTTAATAATACGGCCCGACACATGTTCCAGGAACTCATATGGTAAGTGGGCCCAGCGTGCCGTCATAAAGTCGATCGTTTCAACCGCACGTAACGCAACGACATAGTCATATTTACGGCCATCACCCATGACACCAACTGATCGAACCGGCAAGAACACCGTAAAGGCCTGGCTTGTTTTATGATAAAGATCGTTTTTATATAACTCTTCGATAAAAATAGCATCTGCTTTACGCAATAGATCTGCGTATTCTTTTTTCACTTCACCCAAGATACGAACGCCCAGCCCAGGTCCTGGGAATGGATGGCGGTATAGCATGTCATACGGCAGACCAAGCTCCAGACCAATCTTACGCACTTCGTCTTTAAAAAGTTCGCGTAGCGGTTCAACAAGCTTTAAATTCATCTTTTCTGGTAAGCCACCAACGTTGTGGTGCGACTTAATAACATGTGCCTTACCAGTCTTTGCGCCCGCAGACTCAATAACGTCTGGGTAGATAGTGCCTTGGGCCAACCACTTTGCATTTGTTAGCTTGTGCGACTCTTCATCGAAAATATCAATAAACACTTTGCCGATAATTTTTCGCTTCGCTTCAGGTTCGTCAACACCTTTTAGCTTGTTTAAAAAACGGTCTTCGGCGTCAACACGGATAATGTTCAGTCCGAAGTTATCGCCAAACATTGCCATCACCTGATCAGCCTCATTCAGTCGCAATAAGCCATTATCGACGAAGACACAGGTGAGTTGTTTACCAATGGCTCGGTGTAGCAACATGGCAGTCACCGAAGAATCTACACCGCCAGACAAACCAAGAACAACCTCGTCATCACCAACCTGCTCTTTGATCTGCTCAACAGCGTCTTCAATAATATTCTCTGCGGTCCATAAACGCTCACAACCACAAATCTCAGTTACAAAACGCTCTAGAATACGACCACCCTGCTTGGTGTGCGTGACCTCTGCATGGAACTGGATACCATAGAATGGCTTTTCTTTATGAGCCATAGCCGCAATAGGAGCATTATCACTGGATGCAATCACCTCAAAAGTTTCTGGTACTTCCAGAACTTTATCACCGTGGCTCATCCAGACATCCAGTAAAGCTTTACCTGAGGCATTAAAACGGTCTTCAATACCGTCTAGCAAAGCATTATGCGTATTGATATAAACTTCTGCATAACCGAATTCACGCTTCTCAGAGCCGCCAACTTTGCCACCGAACTGATAAGCCATCGTTTGCATACCGTAGCAGATACCCAGAACCGGAATACCAAGCTCAAATACTAGTTCAGGCGCACGCGGCGTGCCTTCACCGGATACCGACTCAGGACCACCCGAAAGGATAATTCCTTTTGGGTTAAACTCACGAATAAATTCGTCGCTTACGTCAAATGGTACTAACTCACAGTAAACCCCAATTTCACGTACACGACGTGCAATAAGCTGTGTGTACTGAGAGCCAAAGTCCAAAATCAATATACGATGATCATGAATATCTGTTTGCATATTCTTACCTTTTTCGTTTAGGTATCCAATCGACGTTCAGCATCCTAAACGCCTTGTAAAAAATCAAAAAGCCGCAGTCTTATATCTGCGGCTTAACATATCCGTCTTGTAACTACCAAACTCACTTAAGCTATTAACTGAGTTAAACGCGATAGTTCGGTGCCTCTTTCGTGATCGACACATCATGCACGTGACTCTCGCTCATGCCAGCGTTAGTAACACGGACGAATTGAGCTTTGGTGCGCATTTCTTCAATGTTCTTACAACCAGTAAGACCCATACTTGAACGCAAACCACCCATCATCTGGTGCACAATATTCATCATGTAACCTTTGTAAGGGACACGGCCTTCAATACCTTCCGGTACCAGTTTATCTGCTGCGTTTGAACTCTGGAAATAGCGATCAGCGGAGCTGTTCTTCTGAGACATAGCACCAAGAGAACCCATCCCACGGTACGACTTATAAGAACGCCCCTGGTACAACTCAACTTCACCAGGAGCTTCTTCAGTACCCGCTAACATTGAGCCTACCATCACGCTGTATGCGCCAGCAGCTAATGCTTTACACATGTCACCTGAGAAACGAATACCACCATCAGCGATGAATGGGATTCCAGTTCCTTCCAACTCTTTAGCAACACTTGAAATTGCAGAAATCTGAGGGACTCCAACACCGGTTACGATACGTGTGGTACAGATTGAACCTGGACCAATACCTACCTTAACGCCATCAGCTCCAGCATCAACTAAAGCTCTTGCACCAGCACCAGTGGCAACGTTACCGCCAATGACCTGTTTCTCTGGATAGTTATCTTTGACCCACTTTACGCGGTCTAGAACGCCCTGAGAGTGACCATGAGAAGTATCTACTAGAATAATATCAACACCAGCTTCAACAATAGCTGATACACGGTCCGGAGTTTCCGCACCTGTTCCAACAGCAGCACCAACACGCAGGTGACCGTAACGGTCTTTGCAGGCGTTAGGCTTAGTTTCTGCATTATTAATATCTTTAACCGTGATCAGACCTTTTAATTCAAAGTTGTCATTAACTACTAAAAGTTTCTCAATACGGTTAGTATGCAACTTATCCAGGATTTCTTCCTGACTTGCACCCTCTTCAACCGTCACTAAACGTTCTTTTGGTGTCATCACACTTGATACTGGCTGACCGTCGCGTGTTTCAAAGCGAATATCACGGTTAGTGACAATACCAACCAGGTGATCACCTTCAACCACTGGCATTCCAGAAATGCCATGTTGCTGAGTCATCTGTTTTAACTGACCTACGGTAGTATCAGGAGTCACCGTAATCGGATCGCTAACAATACCGCTTTCGAATTTCTTCACGCGGCGAACATGGTTAGCTTGTTGCTCTATCGACATGTTTTTATGGATAAAGCCCATTCCACCTTCTTGCGCCAACGCAATAGCAAGACTGGATTCAGTCACAGTATCCATTGCAGCGGAAACTAGTGGAATATTTAGAGCGAAATCTCGGGTAATTTTAGTACGCAGGTCTGCATCGGCAGGAAGGACAGTAGAATGTCCCGGTACTAATAAAACATCGTCAAAGGTTAGAGCTTCCTCTATAATGCGCATATGGTGTACCACGTATTATTTAGCGTCAGCACGACAGGCGCTGACTAGATGAAGCGCGTTATTATAACGTGCCTACACCGCCAAGGTAAATAACTAATTTCACGTGAATTAAAGATGATACAACCAATTTTACAGCCGCAAGAGCCAACCGAACAACGAAAAGTCTATTCAGTCGCCGAAATTGCCCTAAGAGTCCGCCGACAGCTCGAGCAGGAAATTGGTCAGATATGGATCACAGGTGAGATTTCTAACTTGGCCACTCCGCGATCAGGGCACTGGTACTTTACCCTAAAAGACTCCGACGCCCAGTTGCGTTGCGCCATGTTTAAAAACAGAAACCGCAGCGTGCGCTTTAACCCCGAAGACGGGCAGCAAGTGTTACTCAGAGCAAAGCTGAGCCTTTATGAGCCACGAGGCGATCTACAGTTAATTGCCGAATATATGGAGCCGGCAGGTGAAGGTGCGCTACAAATAGCCTTTAACCGTCTTAAAGAAAAACTTAATAATGAAGGGCTGTTTGATCCGGAACTGAAACGCCCTATCCCGGCTTATCCAAATAAAATCGGTATTATTACTTCTGCTACAGGTGCTGCCATTCGAGATGTCCTTACCGTCCTCAAGCGCCGTATGCCACAGGTACCCATAATTATCTACCCTACGCAGGTGCAAGGTGAGAAGGCAGCAAAAACCATCATTCAACAATTGAAAGTTGCGAATGAACGGCAGGAGTGCGATGTTTTACTGGTAACAAGAGGCGGTGGCTCGCTGGAAGATATGTGGTGTTTCAACGATGAACAGCTTGCTCGTGAAATACGTAATAGTCGTATTCCGGTAGTATCTGCGGTTGGTCACGAGGTTGACACCTCGATCAGCGATCTGGTTGCTGACCTGAGGGCTCCTACACCTTCTGCCGCAGCTGAAATGATGGTACCTAACCGCATAGACATCCTGCACAAGTTCCAGACATTGGAGCGGCGCCTTATAAATGAATTTCAGCATAGACTTGAAGTTACCCATGCCAGACTGGACAAGCTAACGACTCGAATTGTCCATCCAAAGCAAAGGTTGGCACAAAGCCAGATAGACCTGCAAAGGCTTATCAAGCAGCTAAATACCTCTCAGGAACGCCTTTTAGAACAGAAAGCTTCTTCTCTGAGTACGCTCTCAGCTCGGCTAAAGAGTTACAACCCTCATAAACATCTGGAGCAGTCCACGGAACGTTTAGTTATAAAAGAGAAACAGCTACGTCAGGCAATAAAACATCAGCTGAAATATTCCCAGCAAACATTCGCACTGGCAGCACAGAAACTTAACGATATTAGCCCGCTAGCGACTTTAAAAAGAGGCTATAGCATTACTCAAGATGAAGCCGGAAAACCTTTAAAGTCTGCTACAGAAGCGAAAAAGGCAAAGATATTAGTTACGAGATTAAATGAAGGGGAAGTAAGAAGCAAAGTGATCGATAGCTAGCCGATCACTTCTTACCAAACTTCTTAATAGCACGTTTTTTCTTTAATCGCTGACGGCGTGTTAGTTCACGACTTTTGTTAGTCTTATCCGCAAAAGGGTTATCCCCTTCTTTTGTTTCGAGTCGGATAGGCGTTCCAATTAAGTTTAATTTCTTTCTGAAAAAATTAATCAGATAACGCTTATAGCTTTCCTGTAGTTTACTGACCTGTTTGCCATGGATAACGATAATCGGGGGGTTGTGACCACCCGGATGCGCGTAACGAAGTTTGATACGACGCCCTTTAACCGCGTGCGGCTGGTGACGATCGTAGGCCTGCTCTAATAGACGGGTGAGTTTGGATGAGGTCATTTCGACTAAAGCACTTTTCCACGCTTCATCGACTGAATCCCAAAGATGTCCAACATTAGAGCCATGCAGAGCTGAAATAAAGTGGACTCGAGCAAAATCCACAAAACCGAGACGGCGATCTATTTCCATCTTCACGTCATCACGATCTTCCTCGGTCATACCATCCCATTTATTGATCGCAATAACCATCGAGCGTCCCGCTTCAATGATATGACTAATCAGGCTTAAGTCCTGATCGGTAATTGGTTCACGGGCATCCATCACCATGATAACCACATTGGCGTCGCTGATTGCCTGCAAGGTTTTTAAAACCGAGAACTTCTCGACAGCCTCTTTGACTTTTCCTCGGCGTCGGACACCCGCCGTATCAATCAACGTGTAGGGCTTTCCACGACGCTCCATTTCAATGTAAATGCTGTCACGCGTGGTTCCCGGCATATCAAACACAACAACCCTCTCCTCACCAAGGAAACGATTTATTAGTGTTGACTTGCCCACATTAGGACGCCCAACAACAGCTAGCTTTAGGCCTTGCGCCTGTAATTCCTCAATCGTTTGCTCGTCCTGCTCAACCTGTTCTAAATCGAGGCTTTCCAAAACTGTATCAACCAGAGTCGAGACACCACGACCGTGCTCAGCGGCAAGGGGCAAAATCGTCTGATAACCAAAGCTGTAATATTCTGCCAATGCGGCATCGGCGTGAACACCATCAACTTTGTTGACTACCAATATAACTGGTTTCTGCTGACGTCTTAATTGCTCTGCCACATATTCATCAGCCGCGGTCATACCGCTCCGAGCATCAACCAGGAATAAAACTATGTCAGCTTCTTCCACAGCCTGTAAAGACTGCTTGGCCATCAAGTCGTCGATACCTTCTTCATCACCCGCAATACCGCCGGTATCAATAATGATAAATGGCTGACCCTTCAATTTGGCCTGACCATACTGTCTATCCCGAGTCAGACCTGGCAGATTAGCTACAAGGGCATCGCGCGACTTTGTCAGCCGATTAAACAGGGTAGATTTACCGACGTTGGGTCGACCAACGAGCGCAATGACAGGAAGCATATAACTTACTCTTTTGAATCTTCTTCAAGTTGGTTAATGACATACATAAAACCAAAACGACTGACCATAATTAGTTCATCATCAGTCACTACAGGTTGATGTGCAAAACCGTAGTCGTCAAGGTGATCACGTGCAACAAATTGACCAGTAGACTTATCCAGGAAATGGACATAGCCTTCAAAATCGCCAACAACGATATAGTCACCAAAGTCTGCCGCTGCCGTAGGACTACGGTATTTCAAACCTTCCTGTTTCCAGGAAACTTCACCGGTTAAACGGTTTAGAGCGACTACGGTACCATCGTTAGTCACGGAGTACATACGCAACGAATCTACTAGCAGATCCTTAACAGTAGACAGCTCTTCGCGCCATAAGAAACGACCATTGCTTAAATCCATCGCAATGGCATAACCATTATATCCTGCAGCGTATAAAGTTGTGCCAAAGACTACTGGAGTTGTATCTACGTCAACAATACGAGAGATTTCTGAACTGCCGCGCGGAGAGGATATGCGCTGCTCCCACAACATATCTCCGGATTCCTGATTGAATGCAACCATTTTGCCGTTGGCAAAACCAGTCAGAACGTATCCATTTGTCGCCAACGGTGCTGCCGTACCTCTAATCGTCAAATTGGGAATCACACGGTCATAAAACCACTCTTGTTCGCCATCAGTAATGTCTAAAGCAAAAATTCTGCCATCGGCAGTTCGTACTATAACCTTGGTACTTTCAATAGCTGGTTTTGCAAGTACTTCACTAGACACATCTGTACGCCAAAGCTCACTGCCATCATCTACATTGAGCGCAATGACCTGAGCCTTTTTTGTACCAATGACTATAATTCCGGCATTAGCTGTAACACCACCGGACAGAGGTAATTTCAGATCAACTTCCCATTCGATGTCTCCAGATTCACGATCGAATGCTGTCACTAAACCTGCGACATCTGCTGTGATGATCATTTCGTTCCAAACAGCAGGCATCAAGTCACTATACTTCTCTCCGGCACCGTCACCAACAGACTCAGTCCAACGAACGTCAAGTTCAAACTGAGAGTCGACATCCTGAAGTTCAGATGGCTCGTTGAGCACTTCATCCGAGCAGGCAATTAAAAGTGTGCAAGCGGCAAGTGAAGTTAAAAGTTTTGACTTTAGGTTCAATCTCATACTGTTATCCTATATTTAGAACGATTTCTAATTGTTGTTTATTCTTCGATCCCAAACTCAGACAAACGCAGTTGTAGCAATGGGTTAGTTGCTGACTCTGAAGCTGCTCTAGCTGCAATATACGCAGTTTTAGCCGCTTCACGATCATCTTTTGCTAACAGGGCTTCACCCTTAATAAATAGAGCACTTGATTTGTATGCTTCATTTGAAACTGAATCAGCCAGCTTAATTGCTTCATCATATTTCTGTTGCGCTAACAATACGCGACCTAGACGAATCTGAGCAAGAGGAGCGAAGGTCTTGTTACCTTGGTCAACAACCCAACGTAATTGTTCCGCTGCAGCGTCTAAATTATCTTCCGAAACTTTAATTTCAGCTAGCTTTAGAGCAGCCAATGAGGCATAACTTGTAGCGCTATGCTCAGTTTTTAATACCTCAGCTTTTTCAATAAACTGGCTCTGGTTATCGCTACCAGCTTCAATGGTTTGCATAGCTTCAGCATACTGCTGTGAAGCCTGCTCCGCTTTTTCTTGCTTGTACTCTTTAAACTGGTCCCAGCCGAAAATACCACCAAAACCAATAACAGCGCCTAGAATGATTGCAGCTCGGTTCTCTTTCCAAAACTGCTTAATAGCCTCGACCTGTTGTTCTTCTGTTTCATATTGAGCCATTGCTGGCCTCCCGACATCTTACGTTTACTGTTAAATTAATGATTTTAAAGTCTCAACCAGTTCTGATTGAGGAATCTGTAATTGCTCTTTTTGTTCGCGCAGAAATTTAATACCAATCGTAGCCTCTTGGACTTCCTGTTCCCCAAGTACTAAAGCAATGGTTGCACCGCTCTTGTCAGCACGCTTAAATTGCTTTTTAAAATTGCCGCCACCAAAATTATTTCGGACACGTAGCTGAGGTATTTTATCCCGTAATGTTTCCGCTATCTGTATGGCATTGACTTCTGCACTATCGCCCAACGCTACTAAATATAAGTCAGCAACGCTAGGGGTTATTGGCTCGATATCTTCAATTAAAGCCACAATTCGCTCAATTCCCATAGCGAAACCACTGGCCGTGGTAGCGTGCCCACCAAGCTGTTCGGTTAGGCCATCATAGCGGCCACCGGCACAAATAGTTCCCTGGGCTCCAAGCTTATCGGTAATCCACTCGAAAACGGTGCGATTATAATAATCCAGCCCACGGACCAAATTAGTGTTAACAACATACTCTATGCCATTAGCATCAAGGATTTGGCGCAATCTTTCGAAATGTTCTTTCGATTCTTCGTCAAGATGGTCTGATAGTTTTGGAGCATCTTGAACTAAAGCTTGGACTTCAGGATTTTTGCTATCCAAAATCCTTAAAGGATTCGTCATCAAGCGTCTCTGGCTGTCCTCGTCAAGCTTATCTTTAATCGGCTCGAGAAACTCAATCAGCCTATCACGATAGGCTGCACGGGCCTCATTTGAACCCAATGAATTAATTTCAAGCTGTACCGAGTCATGCAAGCCCAGCTCTTTCCATAAGCGAGCTGTCATTAAAATCAATTCAGCATCAACATCCGCTGTGGCTATACCAAACGTCTCAACACCCAACTGATGGAATTGACGGTAGCGGCCCTTCTGTGGGCGCTCATGTCGAAACATCGGCCCCATATACCATAAACGCTGCTCTTGGTTATACAGTAAGCCGTGCTCAATGCCAGCACGAACACAACTGGCAGTCCCTTCTGGACGCAAACTCAGACTGTCGCCATTACGGTCTTCAAAAGTATACATTTCCTTTTCAACGATATCGGTCACTTCACCGACAGCGCGCTTAAAAAGGTTTGTTTTCTCAACAATTGGCATTCTTATTTCTGAATAGCCATAACTGTCCATCAGTCGACGCAAAGTCGACTCCAATTTTTGCCAATATGGAGTTTGCTCCGGCAAAATGTCATTCATGCCGCGAATTGCTTGAATTTTTTGCGCCAAAATCAATCCCGATTCATTGTTAGTGAATGTTTTAGATAAGTGCGGAATTATAGCGAATTTGGCGAAAAACAGTAGTTATTTCGCCTGAAATTCGGTAATTACTGGATTTTAAGATTTAATCTCTTCGATTGGAAGCTGCTCAGCTCCCTTAGCCTTCTCTTCCTTCTGGGCCAGCTTTTCTGCGATTTTCTGTCGAATCTGCAACTCAAGCTCATCCACAAGATCTTCATTAGCAACTTTGTGGCTCTTTTCGCCATTCTGGTAGAGCATGCTTTTTTTGAAGCCACCGGTTAGACCAACAGATACTTCCTTAGCCTCCCCGGGACCATTCACCACGCAGCCTATAACGGCTACATCCAGATGTTCGTTAACATCTTCCAGCCGCTCTTCAAGAGCGTTGACCGTTTTAATTACATCAAACTGCTGGCGGGAGCATGAGGGGCAGGCGATCAGGTTAATACCACGCTGGCGCAGGCCTAAGCTTTTAAGGATATCGTAACCAACTTTAACCTCTTCTACTGGATCAGCTGCCAACGAAATTCGAATCGTATCACCAATACCTTCGGCCAGAAGCATGCCAAGGCCTACAGAAGATTTCACAGTACCCGAGCGGAAGCTTCCTGCCTCAGTAATACCAAGGTGAAGTGGATTATCAATTTCTTTAGCCAGGATACGGTAAGCAGCTACCGTCATGAACACATCCGAAGCCTTTAGGCTAATCTTATAGTCCTTGAAGTTATGACGTTCCAGAATTTCGATATGCCGATAAGCCGACTCTACCAAAGCCTCAGGTGTAGGCTCACCGTACTTTTCCTGAAGATCTTTCTCTAGAGAACCAGCGTTAACACCGATTCGAATAGGGATATTTCGTGCTTTAGCAGCGTCAACCACAGCTTTAACGCGTTCCTCAGCACCGATATTACCTGGGTTAATTCTTAAACAGTCAGCACCATACTCAGCTACTTTCAAAGCAATTCTGTAATCAAAGTGAATATCGGTGACAAGAGGTACTGGTGACTGCTTTTTTATTTCCTTAAAGGCTTCGGCAGCCTTCATGGTTGGTACAGACACCCGCACAATATCGGCTCCGGTCGCAGCCAAGGCTTCAATCTGCTTAACTGTGGCTTCAACATCACAGGTATCGGTGTTTGTCATGCTTTGCACACTTATTGGGGCATCACCACCCACAGGAACGTTACCGACCATGATTTGACGCGACTTGCGACGTTGGATCCAGGAATGACCTTTCATACTCTTTCTCACCTGTTGCTAATTATGAGCAACACTTTCAATAGGTTGTTTAATCAGATGCGACTAAAATCGTTACGCTTACTACTCATCACCCAAGGTTAACTTGGCTGCTCTAGTGTCAGGGTAAGCAGATAAATCAACAGCCTCACCGTCAAAGGTTAATTGTACCGCTGAAGGCTTACCCAACGTCAAGCTATATGGAGTTTCCCCAGATAATTGCAAGTCTGAACCTGCTTGCTTGATTCCTAAAGCAAGCACTTTGCCAGTTGCATCTTCAATACGGACCCAGCAGTCGCTGGTAAAATTCAAAACCAGGCTTTTACCCAAAACAGACTGACTTGTTGTTGATGCAGCTGCTGTCTGGGTCTGCGAAGAGTCAACATCCTCCGCTTGTTCCTGGGTAAGGTTTATTTCGCCGGATTGAGAAGAGTCAGCACTAGCCTCCTGGTTACTAGAAGTACTAAGGGGCTCCTGCTCAACTGCTAGTTCATCTTCCTGAATCGATTCGCTATCCTGTACTAGAGCCTCACTCCCTTCTGTTGATTCCTCTGAACTTTCTAGTAACAGGGCAGAAGAAGTTGCCTGCTCAGCTTCACTATCTTGCGGAACGACCTTCTTCCACAATTCTTTTTCTACCACTACGTAATATATGGCAGCCACTAAAATGAGAATAATAATGCCGGTTATAACTTTAAACAGCCAATTACTTGATGTCATTGGCTGCTCCATTTCTACACCTCGTAGTTTTGGAGGTGGTTGTGAAAATAACTTATGTTTCTCACAGTAATGCTGGAAGTTAGCAACAATATCAACTTCTTCAAGCTTTAGTAGCTCGGCATAATTTTTTAAATAACCACGAAAGAAGGTTATCGGAAGCTCACTCTTATAGTCATCCGCTTCGATTTGCTCTAACACGGGCATCGTCAGCTTCAAACTGGTGGAAACTTCTTTTAAAGATAACCCCTGCTCTTCGCGGGCTTGTTTTAATAATGCTCCAGGACCAAACTCATGCTCCTTGGAGCTTTGCTCGTAATTATCAGTCATGGGATTATCGAATGGTTAGGTATTCATTGGCTTGCTGCGAGTTCGGATAAAGCTGCATTAGTTTCTCACCGTAACTCCGCATATTAGATCGGTGATTTAATACCTTAGCCACTTTATAACCCAGCAACAACGAATTCGGCGTCGGACGGCTTTTGCCCTCGAAACGATACAGATAATCAGATGCACGACGAGCATTGCCTCTTTCATAGTGAGTCATTGCCAAACCATACAGAGTCTTAGACAAATTAGGATTTATGGTTAAAGCCTTCTCGAAGTATTCTGAAGCTTGCTCATATTGTTTTGCGCTAATACTACAGAACCCAGCATTCTCATATGCTTCGCCGACCGAGGTATACTCAGGCTGATCAATGGCTTCTAAAAAGTACTCAATACCCTTGGCATACTCTTTTTTAGACTCACACAGGAAAGCTCCGTAGCCGTTTAAATAATCAGGGTTATCGGGAGTTTCATCTAGAGCTCGCAAGTAAAACCTGTCAGCTTTATCGTACTCATAAACGGACTGATAGTAGTAGCCAAGCCCGTATAAAACATCGGGCATATCCGGGCGATGCTCGTAAGCTTTAATCAGATTTTGTTTAGCACGCTCCATGTAACCACTTTCAATATACTTCAAACCCAACGCCAACCTGATTTCAGCGGCCTTGGTTTTATCTGCTTCTCCCTTTGGTACTTCAATACCATCATTAGTTGCAGCAGAAACGGTTGTCTTACTCGTTGTTTGACAGCCAGTCAAAAATATAAATGCGGCTAAAAAAATCCAATTTATTCGATTCATGCATACCTACCCGGTCAATGTAATCAAACCCTGAACAATATGATTTACACTAAAGCCCTAACATCAATATCATTCGAGAACTGTGTGCGCCTTTGTTGACGCTTCGTTTTATCATTAATTTTACCCGCCAATTGCCCACAAGCTGCATCAATGTCATCACCACGTGTTCTACGAACCACAACAACAAAGCCATTCTTATGCAAATAATTACTAAATGCATCGATAGCCTCAGGCGTTGACGTTTCGTAATGCGACTGCGGAAACGGGTTGAATGGAATAAGATTAATCTTACAGGGTGTGTTTTTCAACACCTTAGCCAGTTCTTTTGCGTGTTCTATGGTGTCGTTAACATCTTTTAACATTACATACTCAACCGTTACCTTTCTCGCAGCGTTGGATTTCTCCATATAACGGTGAACACTGGCCATAAATTCTTTGATTGGATATTTTTTATTTATCGGTACTAACACATCACGCAACTCATCATTAGGAGCATGAAGCGATATTGCCAAGGCGACATCAATATCATCACCCATACGATCAAGTTGCGGAACCATACCTGAAGTACTGAGTGTGACTCGGCGTTTTGACAAACCATACGCAAAATCATCAAGCATTAGTCCCATGGCGTTAATGACAGGCTGATAGTTAGCCAAAGGCTCGCCCATTCCCATCATAACAACGTTAGTTACTGCTCGATCATCACTCTTATGCTTACCATTCAAATAGCGCGCTGCATGCCAGACCTGACCAATAATTTCCGCAGTACTTAAATTACGATTGAAGCCCTGATAACCGGTAGAACAGAAGCTGCACTCAAGCGCACAACCCACTTGCGATGATACACACAAAGTGCCGCGGTGACGTTCTGGTATAAACACGGTTTCAATGGCCTGCCCACCAGGAATTTTCAACGCCCACTTAATAGTGCCATCACTCGACTCCTGAACACTCAAAACTTCAGGGCCTTTGATTTCAGCGACTTCGGATAGTTTTTGGCGGCAAGCTTTACTGATGTTGGTCATTTCGTCGAAAGTCTCGACACCAAACTGATGAATCCACTTCATGACCTGTTGAGCACGAAATGGCTTTTCACCAAGCTCTACAAAGAACTCGACCATTTCGTCGCGCGTCAGGTTGAGTAGGTTCGTTTTCTCTGGATTACTCATTATGACTACCTTTTTGCGACTACAAGCTGGCAAATGCTCCAACCTGTATAAATTTTACGCTATTTTAGGCGTTTAGGACCGTAATAGCAAAGTTACTTATGGCATCAACTCTGGTTCAATGCCTTTTTTCATTTTGACTGACTATTGAGTCTCAAAACAATGAAAGTAAAAAGACAAAAAATGCAGGCTCAGCCTGCATTTTTAATAACTTACAGCAAAAGCTGTAGAGTTATAAAACTAAGGGATTTTTCTTTAATTCGAGGCAAAGCCTTTTGTGAGACTTGGAGTTAACAAGTCGTTAATGGAACTCGAGCAAAAGGCTTTAACAAAGAAATTAAGAAAAATAACCAGTTTTATCGGGTGCGAGGACAAATTTCGTCAGCACTAAAGAAATAATTGATTTCGCGCTCTGCAGATTCTGGGCTATCAGAACCATGAGCAGCGTTTTCATCAACAGAAACCGCGTAGTCAGCACGGATTGTACCGCGAAGCGCTTCCTGTGGGTTTGTTGCGCCCATGATTTCACGGTTAGCTTTGATTGCGTTTTCGCCTTCAAGAACTTGAACCATTACAGGACCAGACGTCATGAAATCTACCAATGCACCAAAGAAAGGACGCTCTTTGTGCTCAGCGTAGAAGCCTTCGGCTTTTTCACGAGAAAGGTGAATCATTTTTGAAGCAACGATACGAAGACCGGCACGCTCGAAACGTGTATAGATTTCGCCGATTACGTTTTTCGCTACAGCGTCTGGTTTTACAATTGAAAAAGTACGTTCAACAGCCATTTTAGACTCCCGTCAATAAGTTTAATATCATCAAATTCAGTCGTTCGCTAAACCAACGTTTAGCATGGGCCTGTATTCCGCCAAACCCATAAAATTCTAACCATGCGACTATTTGGCCTTAAAATCAGCCTTCACATGGTACAAAAAGGGGGATAGCGTGAGCTAACCCCCTCTAAAAACGCGCGTATTATACTGAATGTGTATAATTTGGGCAATGACCCCAAGACTAATAAATATCAGAGTGTCACTAGTCCAGTGTCATCATTTTATCGATATTCAGTGGTGCCTCAGCACTCAGGCTTTCCTGACTGAAAGCACTGCCCTCAGGTCCATAGTGACCGACGATCTCTATTTTGAGTCGATAGGTACCTACATCTAAGGGGTTTCCCTTGAAGTCAGTTAACTTGATCTCACCGCCAAACCGATGAACATCGCCAGGTCTTAAGTGTATGTCCTGCAAGGCCTGCGTGAACATCATGCCATGCGACCACTGCTGAACCAGCTCCCCCTGTTCATCATACAAAAAAATGTCGTAAGTTTGCCCAGAGTTGAAATGTAAGGTTATGAGTTTATCCGAGTGATTACGAAGTGTTAAATAAGCCTCAGCCGTGCTTTGATTGTTGATTATTACTGGCTCTGAAGGAAACTGTGCGGTCATTTCCAGGCCATCATGTGTTGGTATAGTCATACCACCAACCTTAGCATGCTGTAACTCAAATGTAACGGGCCCCAGCAATGAGTCCTGTGTCCACTCGACCAAACCAACATTTGGTACGAACCATGCAGAATCTAAGCCCTCATCAAAACAGTAACCTGAAAACTTTAACTCTACAGCATTTTTAAATTCACCAGCTGAAGTCACAAGAGACTGCTGTTTTTGTACGATCGTTGCGGTATCGTTGCATCCATCCAGCTGGACATTGTATTGCGTTCCTGCTGGGTCATTAAAATCAACCAGGAGCTTTTTATTATTAGACTCGGTTTCCCAGTACAAGACATCACCTTCATTCGAAACCCATAGCCATACGTTGTCTTTGCCCAGGAAGCTCGAATACTTTTTCCAGTGAGCCCCTTTGCTATCGATGACTGAGCTGGTAATGGATTGATTACGATTATTTTTGAAAGTCTGGTAATCTTCTGGCGAAACCATCGTGTAAGAAGCAGATAGTGCCAGTTGGGATGTAAAAACCAAAGCAGATAAAGCTACTATTTCAACTGATTTTTTCATTGCTATTCTCCTTGATAAATATGGTGGTTGGCTAATTGCCAAGTCCATTATTTCCAAGAAGACTATAAATACTAATGAAGATATTTTGTCATTTATGACAGCAATATTTCAGGTAAATTTTTGTTTTTATTTTCAATAAGTTAAAAGCAGCCTGCCATTCTGTCGCATTATGACATTTTTAAAACATCACGCGCTCATTATTGGTATGGGGTTGGGTCATTAAACCCCTGCTCCTCGAAGCCCTGTTTGCGCAATATACAAGAGTCACATTGGCCACAGGCCCTACCGTCCGCTGTGGCGTTATAGCAGGATACTGTGAGTCCGTAATCCACGCCAAGCTCAATTCCCTTTTTTATAATTTGTGCTTTGGTCATATCGATAAGTGGCGCCTCAATATGCATCTTGTGGCCGTTTACGCCAGCTTTAGTTGCCAGATTAGCCATCTGCTCAAAGGCTTCAACAAATTCAGGGCGGCAGTCAGGGTAGCCAGAATAGTCCACTGCATTGACACCGACAAAGATGTGGTTAGCCTGTAAAACCTCAGCCCAACCCAGCGCAATCGATAAAAACACGGTATTTCGTGCAGGTACGTAAGTAACTGGGATATCCTCTTCCTGCTCAAGTGCCTCGCCTACTGGAACATCAATAGAGTGATCGGTCAGCGCAGAGCCACCAATCTCAGTCATATCTAAGTTTACTTCAATGTGCTTTTTGGCACCGTGCTGTGCAGAAACTTTCTTCGCGGCTTCGAGTTCCGCCACCGTACGCTGACCATAATTAAAGCTCATCGTGTAACACTCAAAGCCCTTTTCTTTGGCAATTGCCAAAGCTGTGGTCGAGTCTAAACCGCCAGAAAGTAATATTACTGCTCGTTTATTCATGTTTTTCACTATCGAATTTCAAATAATAAAATGATACTTCATTGCTTGGTATTTATGATCATGTATATGTATTTAATGTTCATTTCCCCAAAGGGGCTCCTTATGGTCGTTTATACGTGCAAAAAACGAACCAAAAAAGCTCGCCCAGAAAGTTAGGCGCTTCGCGCTTCCCTCATAATCAAAATTATATAGGGAAATTTGATACCAACCTCAGACTTATGACACCACAGCTACTTACCACATCAATTTAAAGTAGAATGTATTGTTGCCAGGGATTGGAAGCAGGAAAACAAACCCACTTCTCCTTTAAATAACACAGTTTGAGGGAGGAAAAATTCTTTTAGGCAAGGCTTTCGGCTCAAATAGAACCACAGTTTACTATAAGTAAATGAGGACGCTATTTGAGCCGTATAACGCAGCATAAAAGAATTTTAACCCCTCAAACCCCTGTGCGCTCTCCCCAGATGATTTTATGCAACTGAACCTGCATACGAACCCTCAACCTATCCTTTAGAATCCATTCTGCTAAATCGGCATATTCTACCTGGCCGTAACTTGGAGAAAATAAAACTTCGCACTTATTGGTAAGGTCGTATTTATCCAAAGTCATCTTGCACCAGTCGTAATCTTTACGGCTGCAAATAACAAACTTAACCTGATCCGTTGGCTTCAGGTGATCAATATTCTCATAAAGATTTCGGGACATTTCGCCGGAGTCAGGTGTTTTCAAATCCATTACAACCATAACCCGTTTATCCAAAACAGAAATATCATGTGCTCCACCCGTTTCTGTCGAAACCTGGTATCCCTTGTCACATAGTAGTTTATAAAAGTCATAAGCACGCTTTTGAGCAAGCGGCTCGCCACCGGTCATACAGATATTCGGGCAGTTGTAGGACTCGATTTGAGCCAGAATTTCTTCAAAACTCATCCATTCGCCACCACCGAAAGCATAGTCGGTATCACAATAGGTGCAACGTAATGGACAACCAGTCAGGCGTACAAACACCGTCGGCAAACCAACCGTTAGGCTTTCACCCTGCAAAGAGTGGAAAATCTCTGTTATGCGTAATTTACTCAAAATGGGCCTGAAACAATAAGGAATGTCTAAAAATTGTGCGGATTGTAACAAAAAAGCTGTCTAAAGAGACAGCTTTTGTTCACTTTTAGCAGGTTTGCTTTTACAGAGAGCTAAGTTTAACTTTAGCCAGTTTTCCTGCTGTTGTATTGGGGAAAGCCTCAGCTAACGCTTGATAAGCCTTTTTAGCAGCGGCTTTATCACCACGAATTTCGTGAGTTTGAGCTAACTTTAGCATCGCCTTATCTTTTACCGAGGTATCTGGGAATTGAGCGTAAACCGCCTCAAACTCGGATGCTGCCTTATCATATTCCTTATCGTTAAAGTGTAATTGTCCAAGGATATAATGAGCATTAGATGATAAAGGGTGTTCTGGATAATCTTTCACAAAAGATTTGAACGAGCTCTTGGCGAAAGCATACTTCTTTTCACTGAACTGCGAGAAGGCTTTATTGTAGGCTTTCTGAGCATCACTTAAGTTGCTATCGGAAGTAGAGTCTGTTGAGTCACCCTGAACTACACCAGCGGCACCCACCTCTTCTCCACTTACCGACATACCCCCTTGAGTCGCTTCAGTTAGTCTGCGATCAAGATCGGTATATAATTCTTTTTGCTGACGTTGCAGCTTCTTGATTTGATAGCCCTGCTCTTCGCTTTTGCCACGAAGATAGCTAACTTCTTTCTGCAGCTGCATTACCTGGCGCATTAATTCGCCGATCAGCTGGTTTTGTTGACTAGTCTCTTGTTGTCTCACCGCATCCACTGCTTTGCCATCGACTACTGGCGCCGCAGCATTACTCACAGCAGGTGCTGTGAGTAATGTAAACGCGATTGTTGTAAATAATCGATAATTCATTCTTTCGAATTCAATTATTGATATTTAATTACTACGCGACGATTTTCCTGCCAAGCTTCTTCGTTGTGAGCAGGGTTAGCTGGCGACTCTTCACCGAAGCTGATTACTTCGATTTGGCTGTCAGCAACACCGTAAGTTCTCATCATTTGAGCTACTGATTTTGCACGACGCTCACCTAGAGCCAAGTTGTACTCAGGAGTACCACGCTCGTCCGCATGACCTTCTAGAACAACGTTTTTGCCAGTTGATTGAATGTGCTTAGCGTGAACTTCGATCAATTCCATATCACCGCTACGGATAGCATCACTATCGAAATCGAAGTAAATAACGTTATTTTCTAGTAAAGCTGCGATACGCTGTCTTTCAGCTTCTTCAGCAGCACGTTGACGCGCAAGCGCTTCAGCTTCTGCAGCTGCTGCTGCGTCTGCTTCTTGTTGAGCTGTTGTATCAGTAGTGTCTTCTGCTGGCTCAGTAGTTGTACAAGCAGCTAGAGTAGCAGCCGCGAACAAAGCCAATAGTAATTGTACCGAACGTTTCATTGTCATCCTCCAGGATTGTTTTTACTGTTTTTTCAAATTTACAAAATAAATGGCGACCAAGCCGGTGCTTTAACCTCACCAACGTTTGCTGGCAGTCTTGCTTTAAATCTTCCATCCATTGATACCGCGCTTAACACTTTTTGTCGCCCGTCCACAGTAGAGAAAATAATCATACTACTATTTGGAGCAACAGACAGCGACTCATCTAAACTGGTCTTGGTCAAGACAGTTAGGTTCCCCGAATCGATGTCCTGTGCGGCTACATGGAAACTACCATTGCTTTGATGAACCATAACAATAGTCTTTCCGTCCGGTGCAAATTCAGCTCCGGCGTTATACCGTCCTTCGAAGGTTACCCTTTCTGCCTCACCTCCTGCAAGTGAAACACGATAAATTTGTGGTTTTCCTCCTCGATCTGAGGTGAATATCAAACTTTTACCATCTGGATGCCACGAAGGTTCGGTATCAATAGCGTAATGTCGGGTTAATCTCTGTAACCTTTTAGACGCCAAATCCATCACATAAAGCTCTGGATTTCCATCTTTAGATAATACCATAGCCATTTTAGTGCCGTCTGGCGACCAGGCTGGTGCGCTATTAAACCCTTTATAACTCGCTACGAGCTCACGCTCGCCGGTGCTGATAGTTTGAATATATATTTCAGACTTACCATTTTCAAAACTCACATACGCCAATTGATTGGCATCTGGCGACCAGGTTGGCGACATTATCGGTTTTGGTGACGAGAAAACCAATGTTTGATTAAAACCATCGCTGTCAGAAATATTTAACTGATAAGGTTTTGCTGCTAGTCGATCCACCTGAACATAAGCTACCTGAGTAGCAAAAGCACCTCTATCACCAGTCAATGCTTCGTATATTTCATCAGCTGCAATATGTGCCGCCCAACGGAAGTTATCATTGTTAACGAGCTTGGTTTTTAAAACCATCAGGTGAAACGCCTGATCAACCAAAGGGTAGCTGCCTGATGGGATATCCGAATCAATTACAGCTTTGTCATTGTAGGGATCAATCAAATCATATGACACCATATACTTGCCAGGTGCAGTTTCTTCAACTTTGCCATAAACCACGCCATCAACACCCAGCTCTTTCCAAGCATCAATATCGATTTCACTTATGGTCGTTGGTGACTGAGGCAAATCGGCCAAGTCAGTAACTTTGAACTTGCCGCTTCGCTCAAGGTCATTGGCAATAATTTGTGCAAAGTCATGAGGCGGCTTTACCTGAACCTCAGAGGAGCTCTCAAATTGAAATGGCACTACAGCGACAGGACGCGCATCATCGCGGCCTTCGGTAATATAAATTTGGATGTCAGCTTGTGCTGAAGCAGCAACTAAGCCTAACCACAATACCATCAATGTCTTACAAATGTGCTTCATAGAGTTTTTACTCACAGTTATTTTAATCTTTCAAAGTTGGATCAAACGTGAATTCAATACTACGTAATTCTTTTATCACTTCTGGATTTTCCGAATACGGCAATGGCGCAGCACGATTAATCGCAGAAATACCGGTCTGACAGTATTCCTCATCGCCGCCTACAATAATCGTATCCAGAACAATACCACCGGGTGCGGTTTTAATCGTAATGGTACAGCGGCCTGGATTCGATGGCATATTCCACAAACGTGCCAACTTATCGCGAATTCTTACCTTAAGTTCCTCAAGCTCTGTCAAAGCCTGTGCTTTCTTAACATCACCTTCCATTGCATCAAAGAACTCAGACTCCTGCGCTTCAAGTTCTTTCTGTAAACGCTCGAGTTCTTCCTGACGTTTACGCTCTTCTTCCTCTTTGCGCTTTCTCTCAGCTTCTTCTTTCTTGCGTTTTTCTTCGGCTAACTTTTTCTTACGAGCCTCTTCTTCCTTACGTTTACGCTCAGCTTCTGCCTTCTTGCGCTTCTCTTCTTCGATGCGTTTTCTTTCAGCTTCTTCTTCTTTCTTTTTCTGTTCTTCTTTTTTCTTCTCTAAAGCTAACTTCTTTTTACGCTCGATTTCTGCCTGTTCTTTCGCCTTACGCTCAGCTTCAGCCTGTTCTTTCGCTCGCTGTTCAGCCAGCTCTTTTTCGCGTTGAATCTTTTTAAGACGCTCTTGTTCCTGACGCTGTTTCTCCAGACGCTCCTGCTCAAGCTTTTTCTGATCAACCTTTGGTTGAGGCGGATTACTCTTTGGAGCCTGGGCAATTCGAGCCTGAATTGGCGCATCCACATATTTATGCTCCGGGATATTAGGCTCCCAGATAAACTTCCAAACCAGTACTACGATTAGCGCCAAATGCAGCACAATCGAAACAACCAAAGGAAGAATATTCTTTTTATTCGACAAAACCGTTACCTAATAAAAGTTCGCTTAGCAAAATAGTACCTAATTGGGTTGCTGCGTCATCAAACCAACATTTTCTATCCCTGCTACCTGCCTCAACTGATCCATCAACTCTACGACATCACCATAAGGTACCGTTTTATCACCATTAATCAAAATCGGTGCATTCGGTGTTTTATCCAGCTCAAATACAACCCTATCCAATAACTCTTCGCGGCTCAGTGCTTCCGGTCGTCCTTCTGCCGAGCTACCAATTTCCAGATAATGCTGGCCATGCGAGTCAATTGTCACGATAAAGGGTGTTGTCTCATCGGGTGACATCGGCTCTGCAGCAGCTGTAGGCAGATCTACCTGAATACCCGCTGTAATTAACGGTGCGGTAATCATAAAGATCACCAGCAACACCAGCATGACATCAATATAGGGAACTACATTAATCTCAGCGTTTAGGCGGCGTCTCTCTCTACGTACAAGATGTGGCATAACAATACCCGACCTTAACTGTGCGCTTTGCGATGTAAAATTCCTGAAAATTCTTCGAGGAAGTTTTCATACTGTGTTTCGATACGCTGTAGACGATTGGTAAAACGGTTGTAGGCTATTACCGCAGGAATTGCCGCAAATAGACCCATTGCCGTCGCAATCAGGGCCTCAGCAATACCCGGCGCAACCATTGCCAGCGTCGCCTGTTTAACACTACCTAGCGCGATGAATGAGTTCATAATCCCCCACACAGTACCAAATAGACCAATGTAAGGTGTTACCGAACCCACAGTCGCCAGAAACGATAGATTCTGCTCTAGCTTTTCCACTTCTCGGCTGTGAGCTACACGCATCGCTCGGTGCGTGCCATCCATCACAGCTTCCGGGCTGACGCCTTTTTGCTGACGCAAACGCATAAACTCGCGATAACCCGCAATAAATAGCGATTCCAGACCACGTGCAGTCTTATTACCAGCCGTCAACTCAGACGAAAGCTGGCTCAGATCAACACCCGACCAAAAGCGATCCTCAAACTGCTTACTTTTACGTGCCGCAGTGTTCAAAACTCCTGAACGCTGGAAAATCAAAGCCCAGGACACTACAGAAATTAACAGCAATAACACCATGATTGCTTGAACTAAAAAGCTGGCATCTAAAAATAGACCAGCGATGGTCATGTCATTCGCACCATTCACGTGCAATCTCCTCTTGTAAATACTTCGGCATAGGCGACGGCATCATGGTATTCATATCCACGCAAGCCACTCTGATTGTTGCCTTATTCACTAATTCTTCAGTCTCAGCTGATGACTCATCATCAACCACCTTGACGACTTCCTGTTCAAAAATAACGCTCGCCTTTCTTGCTGAGGCGATACGAGTTTTTACCAGGAGTCTATCGTTAAACCGAGCCGGTTTCAGGTATTTTGCATCGACATGGGCCACAGCGAACGCCAAACCTTTATCGATCAAAACGTCCTGTTCCCAACCTAGGGAGCGTAACCATTCGGTGCGCCCTCGTTCGTAATATTTTAAGTAGTTCGCGTAAAAAACTACGCCAGCCACATCAGTATCTTCATAGTAGACCCTAACTGGCCAAATAAATTCACGCTGCATTTTATAAACCTAAGTATTATAACGATTCACTTTACAAATAGTGTTAAAGCGATCTCGAAAAAATTAATCTTTTCTCATTTTTATTCGCTGAACAAGTCGCCTGAGGAAGGAATGATCCCGAAATGTTCATACGCAAGCTTCGTCGCTATACGCCCACGAGGCGTACGCTGAATAAACCCCTGCTGGATTAAAAAAGGTTCCAGCACATCATCAATGGTATCTCTTTCTTCACCAATCGCCGCCGCCAGTGTATCAAGCCCGACCGGACCGCCACCGAACTTCTCGATGATAGTCAGTAACAACTTACGGTCCATGGTATCGAAACCCTTGGCATCGACGTCCAGCATATCCAGGGCTCGATCCGCCACCTTATCCGTAATCAAACCATCCGACTTGATCTCCGCATAGTCTCGCACTCGGCGTAATAAACGATTGGCGATACGAGGCGTTCCGCGAGAACGACGAGCGACTTCCACTGCGCCAGACTCTTCTAAGCGCAAGCCAAGGATTTTAGCCGAACGCATAACGATACCAGTTAAATCCTTCAGATCATAAAACTCAAGGCGCTGAACAATACCGAAACGATCTCGCAGCGGTGAGGTTAACAATCCGGCACGAGTCGTTGCACCAACCAGAGTAAACGGCGGTAGCTCGACCTTTATAGAACGCGCCGCTGGGCCTTCGCCGATCATGATATCCAGCTGATAGTCTTCCATCGCCGGATAGAGCACTTCTTCAACATGCGGGCTTAAGCGGTGGATTTCGTCAATAAACAAGACGTCATTGGCTTCGAGGTTAGTCAGCATAGCCGCCAGATCACCGGCTTTTTCCAGCACTGGGCCAGAGGTATGCTTTATACCAACGTTCATTTCATTGGCAATAATATTGGAGAGAGTGGTTTTACCCAGTCCCGGCGGGCCAAAAATCAAAACATGATCCAACGCTTCTTTACGCAGCTTAGCCGCCTGCAGGAAGATTTCCATCTGTTCGCGGACTTTCTCCTGCCCCACATAGTCATCTAGCGTAGTCGGGCGAATAGCGCGATCAAACTGATCTTCGTCAGTCGTTTCGGTTGGATTAATTAATCGGTCATGCTCAATCATGGGCTCGTTCGTGCCTATTAGCACTCAATCTTATAGTGCGGTTAAGTCTACCAAGGGTCGGCGTTAGATGGAACCACAACGAAGCGTTTTCCACATTTGGCCAGAATCCGCCTTTTTCCAGCCAATTTAAGGGGTTACATCACTGACTAGGCGCTTTCCAGCTCCTCGTGCAGCATCAACCAGTCTTCTTCCAGAGATTCCAGACGCTGATTAACCTCGCCATACTCGGCGCTCAGTTCCGCCAGCTTATCCTTGTTCGATTCTTCGTACAGACTCTGATCCGCCATCAGCTCGTCCAGTTCCGCCTTGCGCTTCTGCTGCTTATCCAGCTCCAGCTCGACCTTCTTTAACTTATTCTTCAGCGGCTGCAAAGCCTTACGCTTCTCGGCGTCGATTCGGCGCTGTTCCTTGCGCGAAACTTCTGGCTGCTCATCCGCAACATCAGAGCCGTTGGAAGTGCCACTGTTATTAGAGCGACGCTCCATGGTCGACTGCTCCAGCGCCCATTTTGCATAGTCGTCCAGATCACCATCAAACGGTTTGACCGAACCACCGGCAACCAGGATCAGATCGTCCGTTACCGTTCTCAGCATATGCTTATCGTGCGACACCAGTACTACCGCCCCTTCAAAACCTTGTAGAGCCACGGTCATGGCGTGACGCATTTCCAGATCCAGATGGTTGGTTGGCTCATCCAGTAAGAGTACATTTGGTTTGGAATAAACCAACAGCGCTAAAACCAGACGGGCTTTTTCGCCGCCGGAAAACGGAGCTACCGGTTCTAGAGCCTTGTCGCCATTAAAATCAAAGCCGCCTAAAAAGTTACGCAATTCCTGTTCGGTGGCGTCAGGGTATTCTCGCTGGAGGTGTTGAATTGGCGACATATCCGGATGCAGCTGCTCCAGCTGATGCTGTGCAAAATAACCAATATTCAGATGCTTTGATTCGACGCGCTCGCCGCCCTGCAAGCCAAGTTCGCCCGCGAGGACTTTAATTAAGGTCGATTTACCCGCGCCATTCTTACCCAGTAGACCAATCCGATCGCCTGGCAACAGCGTAAAGCCAACTTTCTTTAAAATCGTCACCGGACCATTCTCGGTTTCGTATCCGGCACTCACCTCTTTCAGCTGTAACAAAGGACTGGGCACGTGGCCAAGTTCTGGAAAGCTGAAATGAAACGGCGAATCGACGTGTGCCGGAGAAATCTTCTCCATCCGCTCCAACGCCTTAACCCGGCTTTGCGCCTGTTTGGCCTTGGTCGCCTTGGCTTTAAACCGATCGACAAACGACTGCATATGAGCAATCTCTTTCTGCTGTCGCTCAAAGTTCGCCTGCTGCTGCGCCAGTTGCTCTGCTCGTTGTAGCTCAAAATCGGAATAGTTACCGCTATAAAGCTTAATATGCTGTTGCTCGATATGCGCCACGCGATTAATCACGCGATCGAGAAAATCTCGGTCGTGAGAAATCAGTAAGACCGCGCCCTGATAGGACTCCAACCATTTCTCCAGCCACACCACCGCTTCAAAATCCAGGTGGTTAGTCGGCTCATCAAGTAATAACAGGTCGGAACGACACATCAGTGCCTGCGCCAGATTCAGGCGCATACGCCAGCCACCCGAGAAGCTGGAGACTGGTAGCTGCTCCTGATCCGCAGTAAAACCCAGACCATGCATCAAAGCGCCCGCTCGCGCTCGTGCCGCATAGCCCTGAATCGAATCCAGTTGCTGGTGCAGCTTACCGATGGCGTTACCGTCTTCCTCCGCCTCAGCCTTGGCCAAAGCCGCCTCAATCTCGCACAGCTCAACGTCGCCCTGAATCACATACTCCAACGCCGAGTCTTCAACCGCAGGCGTTTCCTGGCGCACGCTCGAAATCGTCACATTCCCCGCCATCGAGAAATTGCCCGAGTCCTCCTCAAGCTCCCCACGGATCAAAGCGAACAACGACGACTTTCCGGTACCATTAGCCCCGGTGACACCCACCTTATCTTTAGGGTTGATGATAAAACTCGCGTCTTCAAATAAAACTTTTTTACCACGGCGAAGCGCCATGTTCTCGAAAAACAGCATGGAATGTGTGATTAATAGAAGTTGCAGACATTATAAAGGTTAGTGATGGCAGTACAATCGGAATTCATCGAGATAGCACGATCCTTGGTATATCAGCGATATTTCCTTTAACACACTGATTTTGCTAGTATCACTTAAAACAAACAAGGCATTAACGTCCGGTTTGCTTGGTATTAGTCTTAAATTCGGACATTGATAACAATAAGTTTATAACCAAAAATTACCGGCAATGTTCGGCACTATAATGTTAGTAATAAATTATGAAAGTCATACTCCCTCTACTAATTACAGTTGCTTTATTTATACAAGGAGCTTTTGCCTGCACAATTGACTATACGCCTATTGAAGAGTTAATTGAGGATGCAGATCATATCTTTATTGGGTATGTTGTTGAAATTAACTATGTAGACTATGAAGCGTACATAAAAGAAACCTATGAAAATAGGCCTTATGAAAAGGGGGAAGAGGAGCCTATCTATATAGGGAGCGTTATGTATGACTACCGGACATTACCAGTTGAAATATTCAAACAAAAAAATGAAATCCCCAGCTTTATTACTGGTGGTTATTGTAAGGGTGCTCAGATTGAAGGTACTGGTAAATACATCATAATGACGTATAAATTTGAGGATGCAGATGGTTATGGGAGTAAAGCCTGGTCTTCTGACAATCCATATTTCAAGAATATTGGAGCATAAGCTCTATAAAAAATTTAAACCCACTAACAAGTAATAAAAAGCGAGCGTAGGGTACCCCAATAAATGGGCTCAGAGTACATTTTTAATGAAAAAATACATTTTACCATTTTTAACTACCGTCCTGATATCAGGCTGCTCAGATAGATATATAGAGCAAAACTGCGCGTACTTTAAAGTAAGTGAGTGGTCTTTGGTTACAGAACCATCCGATGAGCTTTTACAATTAAGTAATATCCACAAGTTTAATGGAAGTAATAGAAAGGAAGCTTGGTTTAAGGGTCATAATGGGAAGCTCGGACTATGCAGTTATACACACCAACCTGGCCCTAGCTCCTTTGCAAAAAACTGTAGCTCAACATATAAAGTGTTTATCAAAGAAAAAGATAAGTGGGTTGTAGATAGCGAAGCAATAACCTTATGTCACTCAGAATAAATGGAGCAAGAGTACAATTAGTATAGAAAAAACAACTCTAGGAAAAGTAATAGTTGAAGTGGACTCAGCTAAAACCAAAGAAATCTACAGCTCTATAAAAAAAGATAGTGCATTTGAATGTGGTTGCGAATATTGCCGTAACTTTATGGCACAAATGCCTAACTGCTTTCCACAAGAAGTCATTAGTTTCTTCGAGCAGTGTGGAATTGACCCTTTAAAAGATGCTGAAGTATATGAAATCGGTCCTATATCTGAGGACAGTAACTTACACCTTTATGGTGGAGAGTACTACTTCATTTCAGAAAAGCATCCTAAAGTTGATGAAGATAAATTGCCAAGTGGCTTTCAATTCACAATCAATAACTCGTCAGCTTGCGAACCAGAAGAGTTTCGTAAATCAGAAAACGTTAAGCATTTACACTTTCTTTTCCCTATTCCATGGGTTTTAGATGAAAGCCCATAAATTAAAGTGACAGAGCTTTTTAATTACATGAAAATGAATAATAAGAAGACAAGGCTAGATTTATACAAAAAGGAATTACGTAAACAATATTATTTATTGATACTAATTCCTATAATTGCTCTTATAACATATTACTTTAGTGATATGCATTACGGGCTAGCGGTCTCTTTAGGCCTTATAGTAGTTACTCCGCTAGTTAGCCTCTATAACTACTGTATAGCTATTCGGCATAAGCTTGTTATGGTTCATATGTCAGATAAACCATACCACAAAAAAGAGCACCCTTTTGTTTATTATTCAATGCTAATTTTATTTCTTGTCATAGGGTTAGGTTTGATTGCAGTTATAGCCTCTTTGTATATGTTAGCTACCAATTAAAGAAATAAAGGGGGCAGTTATATTTAATTAGAAGTTAAGTACTGAGATATATGGAAGCAGAAAATATTATTATCAATAAAATTGAGGGGGCCTTTGAATTAAGTGCCCCGCTTACTAATGAGGCGATTGAGTCCAATCCTTATAAATTGGAGGAAGGTACTCCAGAAGAATTTAGGGAGTCCTTACCATCATTCATGATTTATGTACTCCGTTCCTTTAGGGAAGAGCCACAGTCAACCGTCTATATGCAGCTGCTATTTAATTTGAACGAGTACAGCAAAAGCAAACCTCGTCAGGTTATATTTAATAATGAACAACAAACAGCAATATTAGCATTCTTACAACACTTGCTTCACAACCAGCCAGCAAATATTGATGAAGAAGAAATACAAAAAATTATTAACCGGCTGTAATAAGTGAGCCCAAGCAAGCGTCGTGTATCCCGTGGGAAAGAGTACCCCTCCATTTCCGTTTAACTGAACGAAGCTACCATACCTTACCAACATTTGGTTCCTTCCCTGTACCAATATAGCAGCCATGCGCTCATTCGACTTTTCCGGATGGGGTGCTAGACTGGATCCTGAGGATTTACATAGGAACAGTCATTAAGGGGAATTTATGATTATCTCTAAAAGTCTTTTATACAGCATAGCAATTGCGCTTCTGGCAGCATTCAGTAACGCTACACCAGCGGCAGAAGAATATACCGAAGGTCAAAAACGGGCACTCCAGAAAGCACTTGAGAGTGCAAAAAAGATGGAGTTCTTTTTAGATCTTAAAAACCGTAACCCTTATTTAACTGGTACCTGGGTCGGTGCTTATGACTATGATAATCGGACGCCAAATACTCCCCCAGCCAATACTTTCACTTTGGTCATGAAATCAGAGGGCTACGCAATAGATGCTGTGATCATTGAACCAGCCGTAGTGCCAGAGCAGTATGCTGCCTTGGCGCAAGTAACTGATACTAGAGTGAGCCTTAACAATTTTATTTTTAAAAAGACATACCGCGATGGAACAACCATTAATTATCAACTGAGGATGAATGCTAAAAACAAAACAATGAAGGGCACTTGGGAGATTCCCGAGGGACCATCGGGAACAGTTAAGATGAAAAAAGTAGAGGTAAACGACTTTTTTTAGAACTAAGTAATTAGACGCAAAGCAGTGAGGTACTGCATATGTCAAACTTTCAAAACTTGGAACAGATTGTCTCATCACTCAGAGCGGATGAATCCACCAAGAATGATCCAATCAAACGAACTTTTGTTTTCGATGGAGAACATTTAACTGCAAACATTGGCGTTATCAGCGACAGCGGAAATGCCCTGCATACCCAGTATGATCATGATGAGTTACTTGTCATTATTGAAGGTAACGTTAAGTTTCGGGTCGGTGATGAAGTTCAGGATGTCCAAAAAGGCGATCTTGTTTTTATACCCAAAGCTACCCTCCACGGCCCAATGCTGGAAGAAGGCCAAAGCTTTGCTGCCCTGTCGGTATTTGCTCCACACTTTGATCGAGCAAAACAAAATATCGTATGGGACAGGGATATTAAAAAAGTCGGCTGAGTAAGCCTGATCAAATATCCGTTGTCTCTATTATCGCTAAGTTATGCTTGGCTTCTCGTGCTTATCATCCCTATTCCAGCTATAATGGCTCTATATTAGTCCCTCCTCCGCTGGAAATTTGCATGTCTGAAGAAATCAATTACAAGAATAACCCACTCAATGGCGTTGGCCTGAAAGCCTTAGTCACTGAATTAGTTGAACATTATGGGTATGAGATACTACATGCTTATCTTAACCTCAATTGCTTCAAATCTAACCCAAGCATCGAATCCAGCGTTAAGTTTCTGAAGAAAACGGACTGGGCCCGGGAAAAAGTCGAAGCGTTTTATATGTATCAGTATAAAAGCCTGCCGCCTGTTTCTTCTGTGCAATTCCATATTCCGCCACGTGATCGCATCGTATCGGACGACGAAAAGCCTGGGGAACCTGCTAAGTTAAGTTTGGAAGATGCCGAAAAGCAGCGCGAAAAGCGTGAAAAGAAAGCTGCGGAGTTTAAGAAAACTGGCGGTCATAAACGAAGCAAGAGTTCAGGGCCCCAGCGAAAGAAGCCGTCCGGCACTAAATCAAAATCTAATAGCAATGATCCCTGGGGTCATTGGAAAAAATAAAATTACTGTAGCAGGATTCGCAAACTTTACCCTTAAGCTTTTTCTGCACAATCACTAACAAAACATAAAAAAATAGGACTATGAGCAACTCACATATCATCAACCTAAAAGATTTAGAGTTCTCCAAGCACAGTCACGGAGACAACTTTGAAGCTGAGACAGCTCCCGTCGCTAATAACATTGGAGCAAAACAACTGGGGTATCGTGTCACACGTGTACCACCGGGAAAACGAGCGTGGCCGCTTCACGCTCACTATGTTAACGAAGAAATGTTCTTTGTTCTAAGTGGCCATGGCACGGTTCGGTTAGGAGAGGATTCTTACCCAATTAATGAGGGTGATTTCATCTCAGCCCCCGCTAACCCCGACAAAGCCCACCAGATTATTAATACTTCTGACTCGACACTAACCTATATGTGCGTGAGTACCATGTTAGAACCAGAAGTAGCGGTTTATCCTGAATCAGGAAAAGTAGGAATCATCGCTGGTTCAGCTCCCGGAAGAATTGACGAGAAGTCCGGTGTCGTCAAGTTTATTGAGAAGGACTCAGGTGTCGATTATTGGGATGGCGAAAATTAAAGATATAAAACAATAAAATCTTTTTTAGGCTTTGTGACTACATTTACCTGAGGCACCCAGACTGGTAAGTGCGTATGGCTGGGCTGAGCCCCAGAAAGGGTTACAACAAGCCTGGAAGGGATTGTTAGTCATAAACCGAAGCTTCTACCAGAATCATTTAACCCTAAAAACGAACATTTGGGAAAGACTTGATTTCTATGTTAGGTTGTTAATATTAGTTTTTATTAATACAAGGTTAGCATGCAAAACTTCCTCCAGCTGTGGCATCAGGCATCGGTTACCAGTCTCGGTTTCTTCTGGATGGCTCTCTGGGCGTTTATTCTGGGTTACCTGATTAGTAGTTTAATTCAGGTGCTGGTCACTCGAAAACGTATGCAGAAAGCCATGGGCAAAGATGGCCCACGTAGCATGGCTCTCGGTACTTTTTTTGGCTTTATATCCAGCTCCTGCAGTTTCTCAGCCCTATCCACCACCCGGGCAATTTTTAATAAGGGCGCTGGTCTCGCGCCTTCAGTTGCTTTCCTTTTGGCATCTACCAATCTCGTCATTGAGCTTGGACTGGTAATCGCTATATTTTTAGGTTGGCAGTTTGTAGTCAGTGAATACGTTGGCGGCCTTATTCTAATACTGGTTACATGGCTACTGATTCGAATTACTCGTCCTCGCAGACTGGAAGCACAAGCTCGAAAACAAATGGATAATGACGAGGAAGACGGTGATGATGAGAATCTAAGCTGGAAGGAGAAGCTTGTCAGCAAAAACAGCTGGCAAAATATAGGGCAGACCTATGTCATGGAATGGCAAATGGTCTGGCGCGACGTTCTTATTGGTTTTACCGTCGCAGGAATTATTTCTGCCATGGTGCCAGACAGTTTTTTTGAAACCATGTTTATCGGTTCTGGCGGTGAAAACTCAGCAAACCCCGGCTTTCTGGAAGTCCTAGCACAAACCGTCGTGGGCCCTGTAGCTGCATTCTTTACCTTTATTGGCTCCATGGGTAATATCCCTCTTGCGGCCGTGCTGTTCGGTCAGGGTGTGACCTTTGCTGGTGTTATCGCGTTCATTTTTTCTGACCTTGTAGTACTGCCGGTATTACGAATTAATGCGAGATACTATGGATGGAAAATGGCTCTTTATCTGCTGACGATTATGTTATTAGCTATCATCATTGCGGCGCTCACTCTGCACTACTCGCTGGCTTTCCTCGGATTATTACCTGACTTTACTGCAGTGACAGCACCCGGAAGTCGAGACTTCTTCAAGCTAAATTATCAGTTTTACCTCAATGTAGCCCTGTTCATTATCAACCTGGCGTTAATCTGGTTTGCTGTTCAGGCTAAGAAGAGCAGTGGAGACCATGGTCATGGCCACGATCATAATCACGATGAAGACTCCTCTGTGATTGATAAAGTCATGTCTGTGCTTGTGGTCTTAGCTTTGATCTGGTTGGTTGGTGGGCTATTGGTGACAGCCTTCTAATCAGAATAATACTCTGGACTTAGCTCACTACCTAATTATAAAAGTATCTACAGCGCTTAAATCCGAGTGATGGTATGATGCGGTAAATATTTTAGAGAATACTCTTACTATGAAATTATTGGTTAGAAACCTGGCTCGAACCACCACAGAAGAACAAGTGACAGCACTATTTGAAGAATATGGCACGGTGCAGTGGTGCAACTTAGTGATGGATAAAGCTACTGGAGGCTCTAAGGGCTTTGGTTTTGTAGAAATGCCAAAAGCAGGAGAAGCAAAAGCCGCCGTCAAGAATCTTAATGCACGCGAAGTCGATGGTAATAAGATTCGAGTTAAAAAAGCAGAGGATAAGAAGGAATAGAATTTCCAGTAGGACTACTAGCAAAGGAGCGGCCTGATGAAAATATCGAAAACATTGAGAGTCACTTATTGGATCATAGCCGTATTTATTTTACTGGTACCGGCTATCGCCATGCAGTTTACCAACGAAGTGAACTGGGGCCTGTACGACTTTTTGTTAATGGCTGCTCTGTTAATTGTCACCGGAGTCGCGATCGAACTCGCTATTCGCATGACTGTACAAAACCGATACCGTGCAGCGATAATCTTTGCCATACTGCTGGCTTTCCTTATGATTTGGGCTGAACTGGCAGTTGGTATTATTTAGTCTGCTGATACAAACTGATACAACAAATGCTCTACTACTCTGGTAATATTCTTAGGGTTTAAGACCCTTAGCAAAGACTAACTCTCTCATAATGGTAACCCAATGAAGTATATAACCCTTTTACTGGCACTTTTTATGACTGCATGTGCCACTACAACCAATAATACGAACCAAACAGCTGAAAAAAGCGCCGCAGGTACAGAAAAAGCAGCAGAAGCTGATAGTGATCAAATACAGCAGGAGCTCAAAGAAGCTTTTGTCGTTGATATCATGCGCATGAAGATTAAAGAAAATGGTGAAAACATTGCCTGTAAGCTCGAGGCATTTACCAGCTGCTGGGGCGTTTCCGAACAGCAGTGTTTAGACGACGCACAACCTGTTAAAACACAGTGTCTGGAATTTGCAGAAACTAAATTTCCTTCTCCAAGTTCTGAGCAGGCGGTTAAGCAATACGCTCAAGTGTTTAGTATGTGCATGATTACAAGACAGTCCTTGCTATATCCAAGCAAGCTAAGCGAAATGAAAACGTGTCTGAATCAGTTTGATAAGCCTGACCCACAGAAAATTGCAGAATCTATTTTAAATCCCGGCAAATAAGTTTAATTCTTAAGCTTATCTGTGATCACCCTGCTCCATAGCCAACTTATGGAGCAAGGGACATTCTGATTCAATGGTGTTCCACACTGCTACCCTTGAGAACTGTTTTCTAAAGCCTTCTTTAGCTCTTCAGGATTATCGGTCGTTATGACAAGCTCTCTTTTATGATTTTGAATCTTTAACGTTATGGCCTGCTCTCCCCTGCCAATATAACCTGTTTGCTTTATAGCTATCCGATAGCCATAGCCGAGAAAATCGGCCGCGGGGTTTCCTTCATAATCTTTAACAGACTGAATGCTATCTAATGCAAACTGGCGTTTCCCGATGACGCCTAAGCTCATAGTCAAATTCTTGTCATCAACGCGGGTTAATATTTTTAAACGAGACACGTAATACGTCAGAATCGCTGTTACAACAAAAATAACCAGAGCCCAGTGGCTTTCAATCGAGTTCTCGCCAACCGGCTTACCCAGGAACTCTTGAGAGATGTAGATATAAGCAAAAAGCCCCATCACAATAACGAGCAATACGACAATCGCGATAATAATTTTCTTAGGCATGACCGCCTGAGATTCTTGAAACAGATAGTTGTTATTCGCCATTTTATTCACAGTTGGTGCAAGGATAGCCTCATAGTGTAGTGCATCCGTTTTAACAAAATCAACAATTTAGCCATTTGCTCCCTACTTACAAACGCTATAGACTTATTGTGTGTTATTTATACAAAACAATAAGATGGGACTCGTATGAAAAGCTTTATTTCAATCATTTCTGGCTCGATACTATTCGCGTTACTGATAAACATCCCTGTTCAGGCCTCCGATGAAAGCAAAGAGCAGACCCACGGCTCAGAACAACTATCTGGAAGTGATAAACAAGAGCAAGTCAATATTAGCGGTTTATGGATTGGGTACTACGAGTATGACAAACCCAAGGGTCGGCCAGAAGGTATGTTCCATTTGATTGTTTCTGATCTGGGCGATAAGTTCGGCATGACCTTCTTAGAACCACGGAACCACCCTAGAGAGTATGTCCAGGCGGCTATAAATACGACAGCTAAAAGACAGGGCAAGTATATTGAGTTCAATAAGGTATATACCCACAACCAAAGAACTAAAATTCAGTATAACTTAACCATCAGCCATAACGGCTCGGTTATGTCTGGCACCTGGAAAATTGACGACAATACATATGGCAGAGCATTCTTTTACAGATTGCATCTTAATGATTTAAAGAATATTAAAAACGAAACAATTAACTAATGACCAGGCCTTTGCCCAGCTTTGTTTAACCTGCTAACTGTCTCAAGGCTAGTCGAATCAGTTCTTCACTCTTCAGTCCTTCACTATCCACCTGTGCGATAGCCTTGCTCGCCTGTTGTGGCTTGTAGCCAAGTGCGACTAATGCACTCACTGCTTCTTGAGTAACATCGCCAGCTCTTGGTGCTGTGCTGGTTGTTCCGCTGGCTGCTTCGTCGGAACCCGGTAAACCAGATACAGACCATTCTTTTAATCTGTCTGACATTTCAACCAGTAAACGCTCAGCCGTTTTCTTACCCACTCCGGGCAGCTTAACCAGACGATCAACATTACCATCATGAACAGTCATGACAAATTCGTCCGCTTCCATCCCTGATAAAATGGCCAGGGCCAGTTTGGGTCCAACACCATTCACTTTGATCAGCTCGCGGAATAAAGATTTATCTTTATTGCTGATAAAACCATAAAGGGCATGCAGGTTTTCGGAGATGGAAAGGTGCGTCGCCACAGTCGTTTCAGCGCCCTCTTCCGGCAACTGATAAAACGTAGTCATCGGAACCTGAATTTCGTAACCAACGCCTGCGCTGGTTTCTATAATGATAAATGGCGGTGTTTTTTCTATTAACGTGCCACGAATTCGACCTATCAACGTAAACGTCCTCTTGCTATTGTTTTTGCCCCTTTAAGCTGTGCCAGACCCTGACTCGTATTAGCGTGACACAAGGCGATAGCTAACGCATCGGCAGCGTCAGCCTGTGGGCTTTTGGATAATTTTAAAATCATCTTTACCATATGCTGGACTTGAGTTTTATCGGCACCACCTGTCCCCACAACAGACTGTTTTACTTTCCTTGCCGGATACTCAAACACGGGTAAAGCATAATGCGATGCCCCAACGATAGCTGCGCCACGAGCTTGACCAAGCTTTAGAGCTGAGTCTGCATTCTTAGACATAAATACAGACTCAATGGCAAATTCATCTGGTTTGAATTCCAGTATCAGCTCACAAACACTATCGAAGATTTGCTTTAGCTTTAAATCTAGAGACGCTTCTTTTATGCGAATGCATCCGCTAGTGATATAGCGTGGTTTATTCGCAGGGATATCACCGCCGACTTCGATGAGTCCGAAGCCGGTGATTCTTGAGCCGGGATCTATTCCTAATATTATCGGCATTGAGGCGCCACTAAAACCAAAGTTATTGTTTGGAAGTTATCATACCATGACTGGAAAATATTGCCGCGGGGAATTAAAGGGCTGGAGACTTCTAAAAAACTCTCCAGCAGTAAATCAACTTGAGATGATTTAGATGCCGGTGAGACACGGCAAAAGTTTCATAAAAAACGGGGTTTACAAAGATGTAAATGAGCAGTTTTATCAAACTTTTAACAAAGTCTCACCAAATATAAACATTTCTATAAGTTGTCGTAAGATTCTGCTGGGATGTCCGCATTCGTATACACATTTTGCGTATCATCCAGCTCTTCCAGACGATCAATTAAGCGAATAACTTTCGTACCTTCGGATACATCCAGCTCAGCCTGCGTAGAAGGTAACATGGTGACCTCGGCATTTTCTGCTTCAAATCCTGCTTCTTTCAAAGTTTCTTTAACGTCGAGAAAATCTTCCGGTGTTGTCAGTACTTCAAATGATCCATCATCATGGGCGATAAAGTCTTCTGCTCCTGACTCCAAGGCCGCTTCCATCAATTCATCTTCGTTAAAGTTATCACCAAAGACAAACTGACCTTTCTTATCAAACAAGTAAGCCACTGAGCCACTGGTTCCGAGATTACCGCCATGCTTAGTAAAGGCATGTCGAACTTCACCCACAGTACGGTTTTTGTTGTCGGTCATGCACTCAACAAGGATCGCAACACCACCAGGACCATAACCCTCGTAGTTCAGCTCTTCGTAGTTGTCGCCTTCGGCATTACCCGTACCACGATCGATTGCTTTTTCGATCGTGTCTTTCTTCATGTTGGCGCCAAGCGCCTTATCCATTGCGGCTCTAAGACGAGGGTTATCATTGGGGTCACCACCACCTTCACGTGCTGCAACCACCAGCTCACGAATGATTTTAGTAAATATTTTTCCGCGTTTTGCGTCCTGGGCAGCTTTTCTGTGTTTGATGTTTGCCCATTTACTATGACCTGCCATTTTCTACTCCTCTCGAACTTTTGGTCGTCGCAATTTCTTTGTTATAGAGTAAACTCACACTGCTCATTTACTATTTGTAAACTCAGCTTTTTCGTTAACCCTGTGCCTTGAAATTGCTTTGCCCAAAGCGTTCTTCTACTTTGAGCTAAGCCTAATTTAACTTGTCTTACCGACCTTCTTTTCTTTTAAAACCTCAAGACCGCTTACTAAATTAAATTCTACTGTTCTTTCTTTTTGATTTCGATGCCAAGCTCGTCCAGCAACTTATCTTCAATGGTGCTTGGTGCCTGAGTTAATGGGCAGCTTGCAGTGGTCGTTTTCGGGAATGCGATAACATCACGAATCGAGTCAGCGCCAACCATTAACATGACTAGACGATCAAGACCAAACGCCAAACCACCATGTGGAGGACAACCGAACTTCAACGCATCCAATAGGAAGCCAAATTTTTCACGCTGCTCAGTTTCGTTGATACCCAAAATACCGAACACCGCTTCCTGCATTGCCTCATCGTGGATACGTACTGAGCCACCACCGACTTCACTTCCGTTTAGCACCATGTCATATGCTTTTGACAGAGTACCCGTAGGATTATTCTTTACTGCTTCAACATCCAATTCTTTTGGTGCTGTGAATGGATGATGAAGTGCGTGAATATCGCCGTCAATTTCTTCAAACATTGGGAAGTCAACAACCCATAGTGGTTTCCACTCGTCTTTAACCAGCCCTAAGTCATGAGCTGTTTTCAGACGTAGCGCACCGATAGCGTCAGCAACCACCATTTTCTTATCCGAACCAAAGAAGATAATATCACCTTCTTCGGCACCAACTTTTTCAATAATTTTCAGAGCGACATCTTCGCCCAGGAACTTCAGTACAGGGCTTTGAATTCCTTCGGCTCCAGCACCGTTAACCTTCATCCAGGCCAGGCCTTTAGCTCCATAGACACCAACGTATTTGGTGTATTCGTCAATTTGCTTACGACTGAACTGAGCACCGCCAGGGACACGTAAGGCTGCTACACGACTACTTTTATCATTCGCCGGGCCAGCAAATACTTTAAACTCTACATCTTTAACCAGCTCATCAACCGTGACCAGCTCGGTATCCATTCTTAAGTCTGGCTTATCTGAACCGTAACGCTCCATCGCCTCTGCATAACTCATGCGAGGAAATTCTGGTAACTCGATACCTTTCAGCTCGCTGAAAAGGTGGCGAACCAGACCTTCCATCAGGCCCATTATCTCTTCCTGATTCATGAAAGACATCTCAATATCCAGCTGCGTGAATTCAGGCTGGCGATCGGCTCGTAAATCTTCATCACGGAAACACTTTACGATTTGGTAATAGCGATCAAAGCCAGACATCATTAGCAGCTGCTTAAATAACTGTGGCGACTGAGGAAGCGCGTAAAAAGAACCTTTATGTACCCGACTTGGCACTAGATAGTCACGTGCACCTTCAGGCGTTGCCTTGGTCAAAATTGGAGTTTCTACATCAATGAAACCATTTTCATCCATATAGCGGCGCATGGCGCTGGTAACTTTGTGGCGGAAAATAATGTTATTTGCCATTTCAGGACGACGAAGGTCCAGATAACGGTATTTCAGACGCTGCTCTTCGGAGGCTTCTAGATTTTCATCGATTGGAATCGCTGGAGGTTTAGCACGGTTCAGGATTTCAAGATCCTGTGCCAACACCTCAATCTCGCCAGATGCCATGTTCTTATTAACCATATCTTCTGGACGAGCGCGGACCTGGCCTTTGACCTGAACCACAAATTCACTACGCAACTGTTCGGCTAAACTGAAAAGCTCTTTAAAATCAGGATCAACCACCACCTGAATCACGCCAGTGCGATCTCGTACCTGTAAAAAGATAAGGCCACCCAAATCACGGCGACGATGGATCCACCCTGACAAAGTAACCGTTTGATTTTCTTCACTTTTCGTTAATTCACCACAGTAGTGGCTGCGCATTTCAGTTGCCATAGTTTTCGTTTCTGCCTAACGATTAATTAATAAATAGGGCCGCATCGTCATTTGGGCCCGGAAAAGACGCCATATAGTACGTGAGACAAGGATTTGTCGCAAGTTACAGCAGACTTCAGATTGTACAAATTTTGTCACAAAAGCGTCTCAAGGCTGCAATTCGGCTGTCACATTCCCTATAGATAATGCCAGTTATGAGCAATTTATGTCATCAGTCTGTCATTAAAGAGGTGGAACACTATGATTAACAGCAAAGAGGTCGTGGAACAATTTTTGCCTCAGCTGGAGAAAACGCCAAAGCTTCAATCCGGCGCTACTCGGCTATTAGCTAAGTTGTTTCATCAACAAGAAGTTAATGACTTCATTAAACAAAACAGCCACATGTCTCATGTAGACTTTCTGGAAGCAGTTAACCAGCGTCTGGGATTAAGTTATTCCGTTTCTAATTCCAGTGTGGAAAATGTACCGGTTTCTGGCAGAGTGGTCATCATCGCGAATCACCCCCTAGGTTCGCTTGATGGCCTGGCTCTGCTTGCCCTGATACATTCTATTCGGAAGGATGTAAAAATCGTGGTTAATGATCTTTTATGGTCTATGACACCGCTACGCCCATTTTTTCTGCCCATTAATAACATAGCTAAGGGGCAGGGTGTGGAAAACCCTAGACAGAAATTACAAAACATCCAGCGGGCACTGGAATCTGAACAGGCAGTTATTTTCTTCCCTGCCGGAGAAGTCTCACGTTTATCATTAAAGGGTATTCGTGACGGTAAGTGGCGCTCTGGCTTTTTAAAAATGGCTAAACAAACCCAATCGCCAATCCTGCCCATTCATGTTGGTGGAAAGAACTCTCGCTTTTTCTACGGCTTTTCATTAATTGCAAAACCTTTAAGCGCTTTATTTTTGGTACGAGAAATGTTTAAAAATGTCTCTTTAACGCTACCGATAAAGATTGGTAAGCTGATTCCCTTTTCATCATTCAGTGGCATGTCGCCCGCCAGTAAAGAAAGCGTTGAGCGCTTCAAGCAACATGTATATGGCTTAAAACGAGAACGAGAAGAGTTATTTGAAACAGAGCGGGCCATCGCTCACCCCGAAAACCGAAAAGTGTTAATCGAAGAACTCAACAGATGTGAACATATTGGCCAGACAACCGATGGTAAAAGTATTTATTTACTGGAAGATACGTCTGACTCAGCCCTTCTCAGAGAGATTGGCAGGCTACGCGAAATTGCCTTTAGAGCAGTTGGGGAAGGCACCGGTAATCGACGTGACGTGGATAAGTTTGATTACTACTATAAACATATTGTGCTTTGGGATTCGAACGATTTGGAAATTGTTGGAAGCTACCGTATTGCTGATATTAATACCTTCAAGGATGGCCAAACGCTGTATTCTGAAACCTTGTTCAGTTATGAAGAAAGTTTGCAGAAAAAATTTCCGACCGCTATGGAGCTGGGGCGCAGTTTCATTCAGCCCAGATATTGGGGCAAACGAAGCCTGGACTACTTGTGGTTTGGAATTGGCGCATACATACGACAAAAACCTCATATACGTTACCTTTTTGGCTCTGTCAGTTTAAGCAACGACTATCCACCCTTCGCCAAAGATATGCTGATTTATTACTTTAACCGATACTTTGGTGCTGAGTTCAATCTGGTTCGTTCTTTCAATCCTTACCGAATAAAGCCAGTACAAAAATCGAAACTGGAATACTTATTCAATCACCAGGAACAAGCGGAAGCTTTTAAGACGCTTAAAAGAGAGTTGGCTGTGATGGGAGTTACTGTTCCAACACTGTTTAAACAATACAGTGACTTATGCGAAGACGGCGGTGTCACATTCTATGAGTTTGGTGTAGACCCTGATTTTGGAGACTGTATTGATAGTGTGGTCTGGGTAGACCTGCTTAAGTTAAAAGAAAAGAAGCGTAATCGCTATATAGATTAACCTATAACTATACCCCCTACCCTGCTCTTTTGCCTGCCTTGTTCTCATCGCAGGCTTTTCTTTTGTTTTTATTCGGGCTATAAAAAGGGTATATACAACATGACGAGGTTGGTATGAGCAGCACACCCATTAGCTATGTCGAATTTCCGGCTAAAAATCTGAGCGCTACAAAAGAGTTTTTCAAGGAAGTCTTTGGATGGAAGTTTACGGATTATGGTCCCGAATATACTGCTTTCGAAGAGTCTGGCTTAAGTGGCGGTTTTTATCAGGCTCCCATGAAATCCAGTACCAAACAAGGCAGTGCTCTTGTGGTCATTTACAGTGATGATCTGGAAGGAATACAGCAAACTGTTGAAGCGTCTGGCGGCTCCATCATCAAACCAATATTTTCATTTCCCGGGGGGCGTCGCTTTCACTTCACAGAGCCCAGTGGAAATGAACTGGCTGTCTGGTCTGATAAATAACTTCAACGCTATTAGATATTATTGTTCAGAACGTAGCTCGACCGTATTCCCTTCAGGGTCCTGGATATAAATAGACTGACCAAAGCCCTGGGCACCGTAACGTTCGCTAAAGCTACCTGCTTCAATACCATGGGATTCCAAGTGTTGCTTGATCGCCTCCTCAGAAATACTTTTCAATTGTAAGCAGAAGTGATCAAGATTATTGTCTTTATTGGTTGGCGGGCCTCCACCCATTCGGCCAAGTTTACTGTCTACCGTTACTATATCAATTAAAGCGCTTCCGGCACGCAACTGGATCAGCCCTGTATTTGCAGGAGTTTCGCGCTCAATTTCACAGCCTAAAATACCACGGTAAAAATGCAGCATCTGCTCAAGCTTTGAAGTTCGCAGGACGATATGATCAATTCCGGTAACCTTAAACATAATTACTCCCAACCTCACAATGGGTACAGGTTACAAAGACTTGCTATAAATAACCAGCATAACTTGATTGGGCAACATTTTGCTAAGAATTATTTATTTGATCAGGAGTTCTTCCAGTATTCGATAATACAGTTTGCATAAATGATTTAATTCAGAAATTGAGACACGTTCATTAGCCTGATGAATAGTTTTATTACAGGGGCCAAGCTCTATTACCTGTCCAGCCAGCTGCTTTAGGTACCGTCCATCAGAAATTCCTCCAGCTGTGGTTAAACGCGTTTTGATATGCTGCTCCTGCTGTATCACTTTCTGTACGATCTTACGTAACTTTCCGTGCCGGGTAATATAAGGCTCGGCTTCATGTTCCCATTCAAACTCAGCTTCAAGTCCATATTTTTTAGCTTTGCGCTCAACATAATTTTTAATTTTATTAAAAGTGTTACGAGGCGAATAACGGAAATTAAAGACCATTTCCAAAGATGCCGGGGTAACATTCATGGCACCACTCTCAGAATGCACTTTGACCAGCTGAAAACTGGTTGAAGGAAAATATCGGCTGGGCATATCCCACCTTTTGTTAGCTAGCTTATGGATCAACTTAGACGAGTTATGAATTGGATTAATCAGCTGTTCTGGATATCCTACGTGGCCCTGCTTACCCTTAATGTTTATCCTTGCATTAATAGAACCTCGGCGGCCAATACGAATAGAGTCACCCAGCTGCTTATCTGTCGTAGGTTCGCCCACAATGGCATAGTCAATTTTTTGACCACGCTGGATTAATGTATTAACAATATGCTGCGTTCCATCAACCGCCTCCCCTTCCTCGTCACTGGTCAGCATTAGACCGATGTTCCCTCGGTGATGCGGATATCGTTTAACAAACTGTTCGATGGCTACTACCATTGCAGCTAAACTTCCTTTCATATCGGAAGCCCCCCGCCCATAGATGTATCCCTCTTTCAGTGTCGGAGTAAAAGGATCACTATCCCATCGAGCACCGTGCCCGGGAGGAACTACATCGGTATGGCCAGAGAAAACCACTGCTGGATGTTTTGACATTTTATTGTCACGACAAGCCCATAGGTTGGTTACTGAATTTTTGTTGATGTACTCTATCAGGAAACCGGATTGCTGTAGTCGCTCTGCTATTAGTCGGCTACAACCGCTATCCTCAGGAGTTATTGAAGGAATCCGAATAAGCTCCTGAACTAACTCAAGGATAGAATCCTGGTATTGCGCGTGCTCTCTAGATGCAAATGCATATGGTAAATCAGGTAAACCTTTAAACGACTTAAACATAAATATCCCCTTAAGTTTTGCACTTTATAGCTTTCCTTCGTGAAGCCTGAGCGACAAAAACATGACAGTTTGATGTTAATTATTAGAATCAATAACTTATAGTTGAAAACGCCGCTTTATATTGATTTATACTTGTATTACAGTACTAATTAATCTAACTATCTGTCCTTAAAGAAAAATTATGAAAAAAATCATTTTCACAGCGTTATTTTCCCTGGCATTTATCATGTTGTGGGTTCCTATGGCCTCGGCTCTACCAACCTTAATGCATAATGTTAATGGTTATACTTTTAAGGACGGAGAGTTAAAAAAGTTCAACAGTATTTTATTTGAAGATGGAGTAATACTAGCTGTTGGCTCTCACGAAGAACTGTCAAAAATGAACGCCGTCAGTATTAGCAGGGATGGCAAGGGGAAAACTCTCCTGCCTGGTCTGATTGATGCTCATGGCCATTTGCTTGGTTTAGGTCTTGACCTGATGCGAGTCAACCTCCGAGGTATCAGTTCCGAGCAGGATACAGTTAAGAAGGTTGCAGCCTATGCGAACGATAACCCTGATGCGCGCTGGGTACTTGGACGCGGCTGGAATCAGGTGCTGTGGTTAGATAAGGAGTTCCCGACAAAAGAGTCCCTTGATCAATCGATTGGCAATAAGCCGGTATGGTTAAGCCGAATTGACGGTCATGCTGGATGGGCCAATTCAAAAGCATTACAGCTGGCAGGGATCGATAACAGTACACCGGATCCGAAAGGCGGGAAAATTATTCGAGATGAAAATGGCGAGGCGACTGGTGTTCTTATTGATGAAGCAATGAGCTTGGTAGAGCGTCAAATTCCACCTCTGAATAAGCAAGAGAGAAAAGCGGCACTGAAACTGGCATTTAATCACCTGATAGATCTAGGCATTACTTCTGTTCACGATGCGGGAGTTGATTTTGAAACTTATAAGCTGATGCTGGAACTTTCAAAACATAAGCGAATACCGCTTCGCGTCTACGCTATGCTCAGCGGCGCAGATCCTAGGCTGGAAACTATGCTGAACATGGGTAAGGTCAATCGTCCTTTCTTAAAAATCCAATCTGTGAAGTTGTATTCTGACGGAGCACTGGGAAGCCGAGGAGCTGCTTTACTGGAACCCTATTCAGACGAGCCAGACAACAAAGGTCTGTTGCTGACAACGCCTAGTAATCTAGCTGATTACCTGTCGTTAATTACTCGTCATGATTTTCAGGCTAACATCCATGCCATCGGCGATGCAGCAAATCACCTTGTTCTTGAACAGTTAGGTCAGTTGGAAGATAGTCGATCGGCGAAAGTCTTAAGACATCGTATAGAACACGCTCAAGTTGTTGTCCCAGAAGAAATTCCTCTATTTGCAAAACTGGGTGTTATTGCTTCAATGCAGCCAACTCACGCTACCAGCGACATGAATATGGCAGGTGATCGATTAGGAGAAGCTCGTTTAGAAGGAGCCTATGCATGGAGAACATTTTTGGACAATGGTGTCCTGATTGCTTCTGGCTCAGACTTTCCAGTTGAAAAAGCAAACCCATTCCTGGGGCTGCATGCAGCTGTCACCCGACAGGATCATAGCAACCATCCAGAGGGCGGCTGGCTACCAGAGCAGAGGCTTACGGTGGCAGAAGCATTAAAAAGTTTCACTATTGACGCTGCCTACGCAGGATTCTGGGAAAACAGTATCGGGTCGCTAGAAGTAGGGAAACAGGCAGACTTTATACTAATCGATCAGGATATATTTACTATTTCACCAGATAAAATTAAAGACGTCCAAGTTATAGAAACTTGGATAAATGGCAAGCGAGCCGACTAACAGTCTAGCCAAAAAGGTCAATAACTCAGTATAACTTTTGCTGAGTACTATTGGCCTTTTTTTAATTTTTCATATTCGCTTCGGGTAATGCGTTTAAGAGGTGGATGAATCCAGTAAGTGTCAACATTAGAGTGCGATGTTCTACCAGCCTGCTCTATCTTTGACACCTTTTCATAATCAATGATGTACACATAGTCCGCTGAACTATCTTTATCAACCATGTAATCGCGTTCAGGTGTGGTGTTACAAGCCATCAATAATGCCAATGAAAAAACCAACAAAGCAATTTTTACAATAGTAGTCATAAGACCTCCCTCGTAAAGAACCAAGGAAATCACAAAGCAAATCTAACTACGCTACTCATTAGAGCACCCACCATTGTACAAAAATTAAGCATAAAAATCCGCTAAATCTTCACGCTCTCGCTAACTCTCTGCTTTGTAGGGAAATTAATACTTGGTACAATGGGCGACTATTTAAGTCTTAATAACAATCAGGGAAACCAATGCGTAGTAGCCAATACCTACTTTCGACTCTAAAAGAAGATCCAAGTGATGCTGAACTCGTAAGCCATAAGTTGATGCTTAGAGCCGGCATGATTCGCAAAATTGCTTCGGGCCTATACACTTGGTTACCCACTGGGTTGCGTGTACTGCGAAAAGTAGAAGCAATTGTTCGCGAAGAAATGAATAAAGCGGGCTCTGTCGAGATGCTAATGCCTTCGGTACAGCCTTCAGAGTTGTGGGAGGAATCTGGCCGATGGGATGAATTTGGTCCTGAACTGCTTCGTTTTCATGACCGGCATAACCGTGATTTTTGTTTAGGTCCAACCCACGAAGAAATTATCACAGCAGTCATCAGAGACGAGCTGAGTAGTTACAAACAGCTACCTGCTAATTTCTATCAAATTCAGACGAAGTTCCGTGATGAGGTACGCCCTCGCTTTGGGGTCATGCGTTCACGCGAATTTATCATGAAAGATGCTTACTCTTTCCATATTGATGAAGAGTCTCTTGATCAAACTTATCAGATAATGCACCAGGCCTACTGCAATATCTTTGACCGCATTGGTCTGGACTATCGGCCAGTACTGGCGGACACAGGTGCGATAGGTGGTAGTGGTTCACACGAATTCCACGTTTTGGCCGAATCTGGTGAAGATGCTATTGCCTTCAGTACCGAGAGCGATTATGCGGCCAACATAGAAAAGGCTGAGAGTCTGGCTCCCGAGGGTGAAGCAGCAGCTCCGAATCAGGAACTGGGTAAAGTTGAGACGCCTGACTGCCGCACGGTAAAAGAAGCCGCAGCACATATGGGTATTGAAACGGATAAGGTTTTAAAAACTTTGTTTGTAAAAGGTGCTAATGAAGAACAACCTGTAGTAGCGCTATGTTTACGGGGCGACCATGAGTTAAACGAGGTGAAGGCAGGTAAGCACGAATTAGTTGCCGAGCCTCTTGAACTTGTCAGCGATGAAGTGGTTAAGTCTACCGCAGGTAGTCCTCCGGGTTCATGTGGCCCACAGGGATTAACCATTCCTGTGATTGTTGATCGTGACGCAGCCGTTATGAGCGATTTCGCCTGCGGTGCTAACGAGGAAGGCTATCACCTGACGGGGTTTAACTGGAAGCGTGATGCAGAATACACCGATGTTTTCGATCTTCGCAATATTGTTGCTGGTGACAAGAGTCCTGATGGCAAAGGTGTTTTGGAAATTAAGCGCGGTATCGAAGTTGGACATATTTTCCAGTTAGGTAATAAATATTCAAAAGCAATGAATTGCACCGTGCTGGATCAGAATGGTAAGGCTAAAGCATTGTCGATGGGTTGTTATGGCATTGGTGTGACACGTATTGTCGCTGCCGCCATTGAACAGAATCACGATGATAACGGCATTATCTGGCCAGAAGCCATTGCGCCATTTAAAGTCGCTATCATCCCGATGAATATGCATAAATCAGAGAGTGTCCAGCAGGTTGCAGAGGCACTTTATCAACGTCTTGAGTCCTTAGGTATTGAAACACTTTTCCTCGATCAGAAAGAAAGTCCGGGAGTTATGTTCGCCAATACTGAGCTAGTCGGGATTCCGCATCGCCTTGTAGTCAGTGACCGTGGCCTTAAAAATAATACTATTGAATATAAGAACCGTGACAACTCTGAAAAAGCAGATCTTGAAGTTGAAAATGTAGTCGACTATATTCAAAAGGTAATCTCTTAAAAATATAACGAACGGACTATGCTACGTAACCTACTGTTTAGCATCATATTGTTGTTCTGGGGATCTTGTGTTTTTGCGCAGGAGCGCCCCGATCAAGCTTTTGCTAAGCAGCTAAAAACTTTGATGGAGCAAAAAAATCACTTTGTCGATCGTTACGATGCCGAAGTCTGGATGAAAGATATGGGCGGTCGCCTAAAAAGACGAGCGCCCCATATACCTGAAAAGGAACGCCTGCAGATCCTGACGCTGGTTCATCGATATGCAAATGAAGCTGGTGTGGATCCCCAGCTGGTGCTAGCAGTAATTGAAGTTGAAAGTAACTTTGACCGCTATGCCCTCTCGGTAGCAAACGCCCGTGGATTAATGCAAGTCATGCCTTTCTGGAAAGATGAGATTGGTCACCCAGACGACTCCTTATTCGATATGGAAACGAACATAAGGTACGGCTGTAATATCCTGAAACTGTATATTGATATGGAAAAAAACAACCTAACATATGCTTTAGGTCGTTATAACGGCTCACGAGGCAGAGCCAAATATCCCAACAAAGTCTACGCAGCTCTTCGCCAGCGCTGGGCACTGTAATTCGATTATGGCTGTTGACAGTAAAATATTAAATGACGATATCAATGAACAGTCTGCAGCACTCATTCTTTCCGGAGGCGGAGCCCGGGCAGCCTATCAGGCAGGTGTCCTAAAAGCCGTCAATGACATCTTAAAACGTCCTAAGCGCTCTCCATTCAGCATCATTACCGGTACTTCGGCTGGCGCTATAAACGCAGCGGCTGTTGCCAGTAATAATCACCAGTTTGATTACGGTACCACCCGACTCGAAGAAATATGGGCAAGCTTTACTCCAAGCCATGTATACAGAACAGGATTATTAACACTCCTCAAAAATGCCGCTTTTTGGTCGTGGAACGCCCTTTGGCCCTCAAAAGAAACCAAACGGCCTCATTCACTACTGGATAACACGCCTCTACGCGAGCTTTTAACCAATGTTATACGATTTGAAGATATTGGAAAAAATATTGAAGCGGGTTTATTAAGAGCCGTATGCACAACTTGCTATAACTATAATACAGGGAACTCTGTCAGTTTTTTCGAAGGATTATCTCAATTGGTCGAGTGGAAGCGATTCCGCCGTTTTGGCTGCACCGCAAAGCTCAACGTTGATCATTTACTGGCGTCATCAGCTATTCCGATGGTTTTCCCCTCTCAAAAAATTGGTAATGCCCATTTTGGGGATGGTTCGTTACGATTTTTAGCACCTCTGAGTCCTGCTTTACATCTGGGTGCAGATAAACTGTTTGTGGTTACCGTTGAGCCATTACGGGGAGAACCAGAGCATCGCTCTACCATCCCAACCATCGGTGATATTGGCGGTCACTTGTTTGACAGCATATTCATAGACAGCCTTGAGAGTGATATTGAGCGACTGATGCGGGTTAACTCACTGATAGCACATATACCTGAGTCAGACCTTGTTAAAGAGCAGTTACCACTAAAACCGGTGGATGCCTTCATCATCTCACCGAGCATTGAGCCAGCAGAGTTAGCGGGCCAATACTTTAAAAATCTACCAAGGGGCTTGCGCTTCTTCTTCAAGCGTATTGGTGTCGATGGTACAGATGGCAATGATATCTTAAGCTATTTGCTATTCGATGAAGAATTTACCCAGCACCTGATAGATCTGGGATATAATGATGCGATAAACCAGCAACATAATATCCTAACATTTTTTGGATCAGAGCCTTAATGAAGCAGCTCTCCGACTATTTTAATTATTACAACTCAGCAGCTGCACCTTTCATGCATAACATGCTTGCAGACTATGAAAGTCGTCAGCCCTTTAAGGGAATGACCGTTGCACACAATGTTCCACTAACCCAAACCACCCTATTAAAAATAGCTTGCTTACGGGCAGCTGGAGCAAGTGTAACCGTAGTAAACCCCAGTTTCATGCAAGAAGACCCAGCCACTATAGATGTTTTAAAGTCAGAGGGAATAACCTACCAACCACTGGCTGAGATTTCTGGCTCTTTCGACTTTCTACTAGATTGCGGAGCCGAACTTATAGAGCAATGTCATGCTCGACAAGGTATCGTAGAGCTTACCCGCACGGGTGCGATGCGCTATGAAAACTATCCTGATGCTCAAGTCCCTATTGTGTCAGTCGACAATACTCGGCTGAAATCTCTGGAAACCTGCCTAGGAACAGGCGAAGGCGTTTACCGAGCAATAACCGAGCTGTCACAAACTTCTCTCAAGGACAAGAAACTACTTATCTTCGGCTTTGGTAAGGTGGGTACAGGGATAGCCTATTACTTCTCTAAAATAACTCCCCATATCAGTGTTGCTGATATGCTGCCTCAACGACTCAGACAGATTGATCAACGAGGATATCAGCCGATATCTGCTGAATCATTACCACAGGTTGAGTCTGCTATTAAAGAGGCTGATATTATTGTCACAGCCACCGGAATCAAAAATCTTATTAGTCTCAGTTATCCCCATGAATGGTTTAACCATAAAATTTTAGCGAATGCGGGGGCTGAAGATGAGTTTGGATTTAACTTTAAAGATACTGAAGTGTTGGCAGCAAAGAAACCGGTGAATTTTGTGCTGAAGGAACCAACGTTAATGCCGTTTCTCGATCCAATTTTTTATGCTCATAATATCGCCATCGAAGATGCCCTTGATAATACAAAAATTGGATTCAGGCCCCTTAACCGGAGTATGGATGAGGCTATTGTTAAACGCTGGTCCGTTCATCATGATTGGTCTTTGACTGAACTAGATAGAATCTTTTAAGTGCCCACTATAGATAGCCCTAACCTCATCAGCATGGCTTATTAAAATGAGCTGGGAGCGTTGCCAGCTTGGTACCCCACTTTCCTGCAAATAATTCTTCAAACTGGTTGTGTGCTTAGCGTTCAACTTTCGGAACCTTTCTCCACCCTTTCTCATGGATACCCTGAGAGACTTTCCTACCAGCTCTGGGTGACGTTCTCTTAACCACGACGACGTTAATACAACACCATTATTAATCAATAAATCATCTTTTCCATCCCAGGGAAGGGGTGAAAAATCAGCGTCTAGCTGTTCCTCTCTACCCCATACCAGAAAACCGGCATGACGGCGAAATACTCCCCGTTGATAAGGAAGCTCAGGTTGGCTATCGTCCGCTGATTGCAGCATTTGTCGTTTCAGCTGCCCCAAAACTTTTTGACTTGGCATATCCAGCCCAAGCTGGGAAAACCAAAATCGTAATAAATGGTTTTGTCTTGTTTCAGATAATAGGTTGAGCTGCTTTAGATTAATCCCCTTCAACTCGGTATGGCAGTTCTCAAAGTCTTGCTGTGCGACCTCTTCCACCATTTCCTGAGTATCGGCCTGTATTTCACTAACCCTACAAAGAGTGTCTTCTAGTTGGGGCCATTCCTGCTTTAAAAGTGGTAGTACTTCCAATCGCAAAAAGTTACGTCGATGAGTCGTATCTTTATTGGAGGGATCTTCAATATAATTCAACTGATGAGCCGAACAGTAATTCAGTACATCACTACGCGATACGGCCAGCATAGGTCTGTAATGGAACCCCTGACCAAACCGGGCCTGCACAGGCATAGCTGATAGCCCCTTAGGACCAGCGCCTCTGAATAGTTGAAGCAATAAAGTCTCAACCTGGTCGTTTTTGTGGTGTGCTGTTAGTAAGTACGTCCTATCATCTACCACAAAATTTTTTAAAGCCTTATATCGGGCTCTTCTAGCCTCACTCTCTAGACTGGCAGAATCAGTGTTTACGCTCACCTCTACAACTTCAAATGGAATACCCCACTTCTGGCATATCTCACGGTTAAATTTACCCCATCCGGAAGACTGTGGCTGAAGCTGGTGATCGATGTAAACGGCTGTTATATGTTGGCGTTCAATACGTTGAGATAATGCATGTAAAAGAGAGATGGAGTCAGCGCCGCCGCTGAGGGCTACAATAAAACGAGATTCTTTTTCGGCAGGAAGATGAGCCAGAAACTGATGGATAGCTTCAGCTACTGGCTCTTGGTTAGTCATGGCAGCTGTTAACCTTCTGTAACTTCACCAACAGCCATTAGCTTGTCATAACGCTTCTCTAATAGCTTATCAGTGTCCAGACGCTCCAGACTTTCTAAATCTTTAATCAATTGAGCTTTTAAGTTTTTACCCATTTCCGAATAGTCACGGTGGGCTCCACCAAGTGGCTCTCTGACAATATTATCAATCAGGCCCAGTTCTTTGATACGCTCAGCCGTGATACCCATTGCTTCAGCTGCATCTTCGGCTTTTTCTGCACTTTTCCAAAGAATGGACGCACAACCTTCCGGTGATATAACGGAATAGGTTGAGTATTGAAGCATGTTAACTTTATCACCCACACCAATAGCCAAGGCACCACCGGAACCGCCTTCGCCAATTACTGTGGCAATAATCGGAGTTTTCAGGGTGGCCATGACTTTTAGGTTTCTGGCAATAGCTTCACTCTGGCCACGTTCTTCTGCGCCAACTCCAGGAAATGCACCAGGAGTATCAATGAAAGTGAAAACCGGTAGTTCAAAACGCTCTGCCATTTCCATTAGTCGTTTTGCTTTACGGTAACCTTCTGGTCGCGACATACCAAAGTTATGCTTAATTTTTGCTTTTGTATCGCGCCCTTTCTGATGACCAATCACCATGCATGGTTTACCATCGATTCGAGCAAGACCGCCAACAATAGAAGCATCGTCGGAAAACGCTCTGTCACCAGCAAGCTCCTCAAAATCGTCAAACACATGCTCTATATAATCACGCGTGTAAGGACGCTGAGGATGGCGCGCTAATTGAGCCACCTGCCATGCTGAAAGATCTGAAAATATTTTATTCGTCAGATCCTTAGACTTCTTTTGTAAACGCTCGATTTCTTCGCTGATGTTGATCTCCGTGTCTTCACCGGTTAAACGTAACTCATCAATCTGCGCCTCTAACTCCGCAATCGGGCGCTCAAAATCTAAAAAGTTTAAACTCATGCCTATTCAACTGATTTATTTATGGCGTAATTCTGTTATTTTAACCTGAAACCTTTGCTTTATAAAAGGTAACTTTGCCTACGAGAGCAACTGGTCTAAACTGTTTATCAACTATGGCTCTTATTTTGTTTCGTCCCAACGCCACATTTAGTTCCGAATATGGCTAGTTTATCCCGTACTTAGTGCTAGTATAGTTGTCATGACTTCGAACCGTTGCAGACACAATCAAATGAAAAGTTTCCAGAAAGCCCGGCTAGCCCGTGATGCTCGTTATGATGGGAAGTTTTTCATAGCGGTAAAAACGACCAATATCTATTGTCGCCCAATTTGTCCTGCTAGCCCGCCGAAAGAAGAAAATGTTGAGTACTTTTTAAGTGCAGCTCAAGCACAGGAAGCCGGATTCAGACCCTGCCTACGCTGCCGCCCTGAATCCGCCCCTTTATCCAGTGCCTGGCTTGGTAATCAAGCTGTTCTTAACAAGGCGATGCAGCGTATTCAGTCTGGCGCGTTAAACAATCACAACCTGGAATCGTTTAGCGAATCACTCGGTATCAGCAGTCGATATTTACGTAAGCTTTTTCAACAGCATCTGGGCATGTCGCCACAGAGCTTTGCTAATCACCAACGGCTGATGCTAGCAAAGCAGTTGCTACATCAAACGCAGATGCCAATTACTGATATTGCTTTGAGTTCTGGTTTTAACAGCGTCAGACGATTTAACGATAGTTTTAAACAAACCATGAAATTAACCCCATCGGAACTCAGACGGAAAGCTCCTTCTGATAGTAATACACAGTCCATACAACTCACACTGTCTTACCAGCCACCCTATAACTGGACGCAAATGCAGCAATTTTTGGAGCAGCGTGAATTGCCTCTGATCGAAAAGGTGTCGTCGGATTGCTATAGCCGCACCTTTAGCTTAAAAGAAACTCAAGGATGGTTTCGAGCTGTACACGTTGCTCAAAAAAATTGCTTTAAGGTCGATATCCATATAGAAAATACCGCATATCTCATGCCTGCAATTGCACAAATTAAAAAGGTGCTGGATATAGATAGCGACGTCGCTACTATTGAGAAACAGCTGGCGAAAGATAAACAGCTCAAGTCAATCTTAACCAAAGGGTTACGACTACCCGCCTGCTGGAATACTTTTGAAGCTGGAATCAAAGCCATATTGGGACAACAAGTTTCGGTAAAAGCAGCCTACGGGCATACACACAAACTCATTGAACAGCTTGGTTCTGAAACATCCAATGGTATGAAATATTTTCCCACTCCCAGCCAGGTTGCGAAAGCTGACCTCAGTTTTCTAAAAATGCCGGGGCGACGAAAACAAACGTTAACAGATTTTGCCCAGTGGTTTTGTGAACAAGAAAATTCTAATCGTGAGTTTGATCTTCAAGAAATATTGGATATCAAAGGTATTGGTCCCTGGAGTTATGAATATATCAAACTGCGAAGCGGACTGGATCCTGATGCCTTTCCTGAAAAAGATTTAGGCGTTATTAAGGCCTTGGAAAAATATCAAATGACAGACACTAGCAAATGGAGTCCCTGGCGCAGTTATGCCACGCTCCATTTATGGAATAGTTTATAAAAAGGCTTGGTAGAACTATGACGGTAGAACTATGACAATATATTATCAACAAATGACCAGTCCTTTTGGAATGGTGCACCTTTATGCAACCAAATACCATCTAAGAGCTGTATTGTTCAAACCCTGGCAGGCTCTGGATAAGAAAGATAGAGTTGCTACAAGCAACTCTATCCTCGACGACACCAAAACACAGTTAAGTGAATATTTTGCGGGGCAAAGGAAAAGCTTCAACCTCCCTCTGGACTCTCATGGTACTGACTTTCAAAAAACAGTTTGGCAAACACTCATGGAAATTCCCTTCGGCCAAACATGGAACTATGGCCAGTTAGCCGAAGCCATCGGCAATAAAAATGCCAGTCGCGCCGTCGGTGCGGCTAATGGTAAAAATCCTGTCTCTATCATTGTCCCTTGCCACCGAGTTATCGGTTCCAACGGCTCCCTGACGGGTTATGCTGGAGGTCTAAAAGCTAAAGAGTGGTTGCTCAAACATGAAGGCGTGATATAAATATAAAAATATCAAGGAGATTTAATTATGGAAACCATTTCGCAAATTATCGTTGTGCTCTTTGCTGTCGGCCTGATGTGTTTCGAGCCTGTGGCTATTATTGCAAAAACCAAAGCGATTCATTTTCTAGAAGCCTTCGCCAAAACACCTTTCTATCATTTTCTAGAACAAACTCTTCGACTTATAATTGGAGCAGCGCTGGTTACAGCTTCACCCATAATGCTATATAGCGACCTCTTTGGTATTTTAGGTTGGGTGGTTATTATTACATCCCTTATGCTGATAGGTTTACCCTGGCGCTGGCATCAGAAATTTGCTCAAAAAGTCATTCCAACGGTAAAAAAGTATATACATGTTTACGGCGTATTGAGTTTCACTTTAGGCGCGTTGACCCTCTACTGCTTAGTCTCGACCCACTTCTAACCCATTGATTTATATGAACTGTCACCTAAATGTCAGGTGACAATCCTACTACTGTCTCTATCCTGTCGTGGTATACTCAACTCCGTATTTCGATAATACAGGCTCACTTGATAGCCACAACACAGTGTGCAACACAACAACTACGGTTTAGGAAGAGACATGATTGTAAGAAAACTACGATTACGAAATGGATGGTCACAGGAACAACTTGCTGAAATGACCGGACTTAGCGCCCGCACCATTCAACGAATTGAACGTGGTAAGCCTGCCAGTCTTGAAAGCCAGAAAGCCCTTGCCTCTGTGTTTGAAGTGGATATCGCCACCTTTCAAAACCCTGAGTTAATCACAAAAGACTCTCAGGAACATCAAACCAAGGAGCCTGTAATGAATACACAGAACACAAACGACCAAACTGAAGCAACGGAAAAACCTGTAGAGAAAGTTTCAGATGAGGAGGCGGATGCCATGCAATACGTCAAAGGCCTCAAAGACTTCTACGGACACGTAATTTTTTACATCATTTTTTCTGTTATATTTATTCTCACAGGAAGAATATCAGAAATGCTTTTCCCATGGGGTGCATGGAGTTTTGTACTACTTGTTCATGGCCTTCAAGCCCACGAAGTCATTAATATCCTCAACATCAACTGGGAAAAAAAGATGGTGGAGAAGCGGTTGAAGAAGAAACTATAGTACAAAAGGCGCGGAGCTCCTTATATGGAATACTCCGCGTCAAGATACACTTTAAAGAAGAGCTGTAAGGAGGCCCTTTGCGTCCACACCACATAGCCTGGAGCGTTTGCATAATCCCCATCGTCGCGGCACATGGGGCGTTTTTACTTGGCTTATGGGAAGGTGTGGCGAAAGAATGTATTCCATACATTGAAGGCTGCACCTCAATCAGTCGGGCAGCACGCGAAGGGAATGCTATATTTCTGTTTCGCGGGCTGATGATGCCCATCGCAGCACTGTTGGCCTTATTCTGGTATTTGCAAAGTGTCTGGTTGCGGCAAATTACTCAGAAAACTCACCGTACTATTTTTTACTTAGGCTCCATTGGCGCAGTCTTTTTAGTGCTCTACGTCGACTTTCTAGGCACCGAAGGAGAAGCCTATCAATTTTTGCGACGCTACGGCACGACCTTCTATTTCGCGCTAACACTCCTGTCTCAAATGCTCAGTGTACGAATTCTACAAACGAACGTCGGACATTTAGATATAAAGTCCAGAGGCTATTTAAGGGCTCAATTTTTCCTGATTATTCTTTATTGGTTTTTAGGAATTGCCAATGTTGTTATCAAAGCTACTGGTGTGAGCTGGGCTGATCAGGCCGAGAATATTATTGAATGGCACTTCGCCTTATACATGTCTTTATACTTTGGTTTATCTGCCATGATGTGGAAACGTAGCAAGTTTAACTGGAAATTTCCCAAAGAACACTAAAAAACAAACAGCAACCACATCGCAATAACCGCTAAAAAGTTAATGGTAAAAACTAAACCCCTTAATCGAATATTGTTCGTTAAAATCTGGATAAAACTATGTAAAAGTCGACCGCCTACAAATACCCATGCCAACCAAAACTGAATCGGTTCAATGATATTCCCCATGGAAATAATTAGTACGCAAATGACATAGAAAAAGAGCGGCCACTCAAACTGATTTGAAAGGTTAGCGCTTATTCGAGGCTCAACTTCAGCCCACGAATCTTTCTTAGATTTAATAAAACCCCACACCGCAGGCGCACGAACTACCGTTAACAAAACGTATAGCAACGCCACCCAAATGACATGGGTCAGCATAGGGAGTAATAACAATTTAGAACTCATAACCATATCCTTAGTTTCTTTTTAACTTATTCCGCTGTCTGGCGTATATGAATAAAGCAAATGGTATAGACAATACAAAGTAAACAAGACCGCTTACCAGAGCAAGAGACAAAAAATTATATATTGTTACCGTTACTACAAAAGATATATCATTTATCACAATATCAGACTCAAAAATTAAAGCAGCCACGGTACCTAGAACAAATATAGTAGCTACAACTTTCCAGTTCCACTCTGTCCACTTTTTGAAGGGGTGATTAATTTCCATCTACATCCAATCTTTCACTTTAATAATTTCTCTATAACAACTTATAAGCGCTGATACTTTATTACAACTATCTTTCAACAATTTTAATGTGAGCTTTTTAGTTATACAGCAAATAAAGGCTAGCGCTAAATTTCCCCTTATATTGAGCTGAGGTATCCACAAAATATAGCAATCAAAATCGTGGATGATTTTGATAAAGGTTTACAGCACATGGACGTGCTGTAAACCTTGGTGCGTTAAGTATTTTGGGAATATCGAAGGAAGTCATGCTTGCATGACCTCAATATCGGGGTGTCTTTTCTTTTCGCCCTTTTCTTTGGACAAGCAAAGAAAAGGGTATAAATAAGCTCAATTAAGGTTTGAAAATAATCTCCTGCAAGGTTCCTCCTAGTCTCGCAGTATGACGATTTAACGGTATGACAAGTAAAGCTCAATACTCCACTCTTGCCTCAACACACCCTGGAAGATGTTTTAAGGCAAAAACCAGCGAGTCCGTTGGTTGAACCGCCCATTCCGGAGCGAGATTATAATCAGCCGATAGTTTAGCCTGCTGGTATTGTAGATTCACCACAACCGGGCAGCTGCCATCTTTATGCTGATTGAGCTTTTCATGCAGTTCAGTCATGGTGTCAGGGCCGATAATGGTATCCGATACAGTTATCACTATTTTCTTGCAATACTGCTCACGAGCCTGTTCGAATGAGACGATACTGTTTGCGCTGACACTGGTTCCACCCGAGTAGTCATCATGACGGGCTTCACCGTCAATCACCACAACGGTATCTTTAACCAGGGTTTCACGATACGCTTCAAAGGTATCCGCATAGACGGTGACATCACAGCGTCCAGATTTATCGTCAATGGTTAAAATGCCCATCTTATCGCCACGCTTAGTGGTCATAACACGCATGGCGATAATAAGCCCAGCTACGCGGGTAGTACGACCACGTCCTGTTGGTTGTAAGTCACGCAGTCGAGTAATGCTCATCTGCTGAATTTCAGGTACATAGCGATCGATCGGGTGCCCCGTCAGGTATAGCCCTAAGGTTTCTTTCTCGCCCTGTAGTACCTGTTCGTCGGTCCAAGGCTTAACTCGTACGTACTGATGCTGCTCTGAGGCTGTAGTTGCTACTACACTACCGAAAAGATCGTCCTGCCCTACTTCCTGACTCTTATTAAACTGCTCAGCAGCTTTAATAGCCTCATCCAGCGATGCCATCAGGGTTGCACGGTTTGGCCCTAAGTTATCCAGCGCCCCGGCACGAATCAGGGACTCAAGCACTCGGCGATTGGCTTTTCTTAAATCGACTCGGCTACAGAAATCGAATAAATCCTCATAGTCACCATTGGCTTCACGTTCAGTAACGATGCTTTCAATCGCACCTTCACCAACACCTTTAATGGCACCAATACCATAAACAATACGACCTTCATCATCGACTGAGAATCGGTATTGGCCTTTATTAACGTCAGGAGGCGTAATGGTAATGCCCTGCATTTCAGCGTCTTCGACGTAGGTCACTACCTTGTCGGTATTATCCATATCTGACGACATCACCGCGGCCATGAACGAGGCTGGGTGATGCGTTTTCAGCCATGCTGTCTGGTAAGCAACTAATGCATAAGCCGCCGAGTGTGATTTGTTAAAACCATAACCCGCGAATTTTTCTACCAGATCGAAAATCTTCATGGCGAGCTCGCCATCTACGCCATTTTTCTCTGCACCTTCTTTAAAGATGTTTCGTTGGCGTTCCATCTCTTCGACTTTTTTCTTACCCATCGCACGGCGAAGTAAGTCCGCGCCACCAAGTGAGTACCCCGCCAGCACCTGAGCAATCTGCATCACCTGCTCCTGATACAGGATAATGCCGTAGGTCGGGTCGAGAATCTCTTTCAGCCATTCGTGCTGATAATCAGGGTGCGGATAAGAAACCTTATCCAGGCCGTGCTTACGGCGAATGAAGTCATCAACCATGCCCGACTGAAGCGGCCCCGGTCGGAACAACGCCACCAGTGCGATAATGTCTTCGAAGCGGTTGGGTTTAAGTCGCTTAATCAAATCTTTCATACCACGAGATTCCAGCTGGAATACAGCCGTGGTATTGGCTTCCTGCAGGAGCTTGAATACCTTTGGATCTTCGGTATCAATCTTTGCAATATCGACCGCTTCTTCACCCCGCTTTTCTAAAATGCGGTTGGTCGTTTCTAATGCCCAGTCGATGATAGTTAGCGTTCGCAAACCCAAGAAGTCAAACTTCACCAGTCCGGCGCTTTCCACATCATCTTTATCAAATTGGGTAACAACGTTGCTACCTGTCTCATCGCAATATAGAGGCGCGAATTCTTCCAGATCGCCAGGTGCGATAACCACACCACCAGCGTGCTTACCCGCATTACGGGTCACGCCTTCCAGCTTGCGAGCTAGGTCCCAAACTTCACGGAAATCCTCATCCTCTTCGTACAGGCGCGGAAGCTCAGGCTCTTCTTCATAAGCCTTCTCCAGCGTCATGCCCACTTCGAAAGGAATGAGTTTTGCAATTTTATCGACAAATCCATAGGGGTGGCTCAACACACGGCCAACATCACGGATTACCGCTTTGGCCGCCATGGTACCGAAGGTAATAATCTGCGATACACTGTTTCGCCCATATCGATCCGCTACATAATCAATTACCCGATCACGCCCTTCCATACAGAAGTCTACGTCAAAGTCAGGCATCGATACCCGCTCTGGATTTAGGAATCGCTCGAATAGCAGATCAAATTCCAGAGGATCCAGGTCGGTAATTTTCATGGCGTAAGCAACCAATGAACCCGCACCAGAACCACGACCCGGACCAACGGGTACGCCATTATCTTTAGACCATTGAATGAAGTCACCAACGATAAGGAAGTAACCCGGGAATCCCATCGAGTTAATCACGTCTAACTCAATTTGTAGACGCTCGTCATATGGTTTCCGAATTTCAGCAAAGTTATCTGCTTCTCGGTCGTATAGGTGATCCAGTCGTTCTTCTAACCCTTCTTTCGACACATGCTCAAAGTATTCTTCAATGGTCATGCCATCAGGGATTGGGAACTCAGGTAGGAAGTATTCACCCAGACGCAGGTCCAAGTTACAGCGTTTAGCAATTTCGACGGTGTTCTCTAAAGCTTCTGGAATATCATCAAACAGCTCCACCATTTCTTCTTCAGAGCGAAGATACTGTTGTTCAGAATAATCCCTTGGTCTTCTGGGATCGGCCAGCACTCGCCCTTGGTTAATACAAACTCGAGCTTCATGTGCGTCAAAATCATCTTTGGTTAGGAAGCGGACATCATTGGTCGCAACAACAGGTGTACTGGAGCCTTGGGCTAAACCAATAACCTGATGAATATATTCATTCTCATACGGACGTCCCGTACGCTGTAACTCAAGATAGAAACGATTAGAGAAGTGGTGATTCCAGAAGCCCAGGAACTCAGCGGCTTGATCCATTTTACCGGCAAGTACCGCTTTACCGATATCACCGGCTTTACCGCCAGATAAAATAATCAGGCCTTCATTAAGCTCTGCTAACCACTCTTTCTTAACTAAGGGTAGGCCACGGTGCTGGTTTTTTAAGTAAGCGCGAGAAATTAAATACTTTAAATTGAGGTAACCCTGCTTATCCATACACAGAGCGGTGACCCTGAAATAGTTTTCTTCTTCTTCCGGGTCCTGCACCAGTAAATCTGCACCTGCTATTGGTTTAACTCCAGATTTAACGGCATTAGAATAAAACTTAACCAGACCACACATATTCATCTGGTCGGTCATTGCCACGGCAGGAATATTTCGCTCGGCACACTCCCCCAATAGCGACTTAACCCGGATCAGGCTGTCCACCATTGAGTATTCAGTATGAACTTTTAAATGAATAAAGCGAGGTGCCATAATTACTCTATTTTGTTCGTTTGAGTTATTGTTAATATCAACCCATTATAAATAGGTCCAGAATGCATTGCAGTAAGATTCTTTCGAATCAGGTCTCAAAGCTCTAACTGCTGTTGCACCGGGGCGTAAGACTTTCTATGAATGTCAGTAATTCCTAACTTGATGATGGCTTCTCGGTGCTGCTTGGTTGGATAGCCTTTGTGCTTGGCAAATCCATATCCCGGGTATTTATCTTCCATCGCTTTCATCTCATTATCCCTTGCCACTTTGGCCAGTATAGACGCCGCGCTTATAGCTGGCTCCTTACTATCCCCTTTAATAATTGCTTCCATGGCACAGTCCAGTTCCGGGCAATGATTACCATCTATTAAAGCCAGTTGAGGCGGATGGGACAAGGTTTCTACACTTCTCTTCATTGCTAACAGGCTGGCCTGAAGAATGTTAATCTGGTCAATTTCCTCAACATCTGCCCTCGATATGGACCATGATAAAGCTTTCACTTTAATTTCTTCAGCAAGCTCCTCACGACGCTTCTCAGAGAGCTTTTTGGAATCAGCTAATCCATCTATAGGATTTTCTGGGTCGAGAATAACCGCGGCAGCGACGACTGGCCCCGCTAATGGTCCACGACCGACCTCATCTACACCCGCAACAAGCACAGGTCGGTTATTCATAGAGTTACTCATTCTCAAGGGCCTTTGTCTGGCGTATACCATTCTCTGACCACCAGTGTTCGATGGAGTCAGCGGCATAAACGTTGGCATTTTTCTTCAATACCTCATGCCATTTAGTGAACTCAGCTTCTGTTTCCTTCCAGCGCTGGCCATTATTATTATCATGATCACCGATCCAGGCTCTTACTTCAGCAAATAAGTTATCCGCTGTACACTCGTCCTGTATAAGTTCGGGTAACAATTCTTTCTTTGACAATAAATTCGGAATAGAAAACCTATCAATAGTTAGCAGCTGTTTAAATACTCGATAGCTGACATCACCTACCTTGTAAGCAACAACAGTGGGTCGCTTGATCAACATGGCTTCGAGAGTCGCTGTACCCGACGCCATCACGATATAGTCTGCGGCAGTCATGGCAGTTCGAGACTGACCATCAATTAAGCGTATGTTTGGCAGGTCTGGGTACTTTTCACTGGCTTTCGCCAATTGCTCCTGGAACTGAAAACGACGCTTCTCATTCGCCATTGGAGCGATAAAGGTTACCTCTGGATAAAACTTTTTTAACAGCACTGCCATTTCAATAAAGTCAGGGCCCAATAACTTCAGTTCGGAACCACGACTTCCCGGCATGATACAAATCAGCTGTGCATCCTTATCAAGGTCAAGCTCATCACGAGCCTTTTGCTTATCAGTGTTAATAGGGATTTCATCAGCCAGTGGGTGTCCAACACAAAAATTGTCAATAGCGTGCCTTTGATATATCTGTTGCTCAAAGGGAAACAGGCACAGCATTAGATCCACAGACTTTTTGATTTTATGTATGCGTTTAGGTCGCCACGCCCATACTGAGGGGCTAACGTAATGCACGGTCTTTATGCCATGACTTTTTAGTTTTTGCTCTAGTCCTATATTGAACTCTGGTGCATCAATACCGATAAATAAATCAGGTTTGGTATCAACCCAGTATCGAGCAAGATTAGCCCTTAGTTTCAATAGCTCCGGTAGTTTTTTTAGAATCGGAAGTAACCCCATCACCGAGAGGCTTTCCATCGGGTACAGGCTGGCACACCCTTCTTTCTTCATCAAAGGCCCTGCAATGCCTTCGAATACAGCGTCAGGATACTTTTTCTTCAGCTCGGAAATTAATCCGGCACCTAAAATATCGCCGGAGGCTTCTCCGGCGACAATAGCAATTCTTTGAATGGATTTTACTGGCAGCATGGGGCTTATTATTATCTTAAAATACCGCGCTCTACTGATTGAAGAAACTCAACCAAGTAGTCAACATTCCGGTCCTCTAACTGTGACATTTCCGCAATCGCTTCATCCATTTTTAGGGATTTGCGATATAGGAAACGGTAGGCTTTTTTCAGCGCGCTTATTGATTCTGAGTTAAAACCTCTACGTTTTAAACCTTCTGAATTAAGTCCGAAAGGAGCGTTTTCTGCCACTAGTACAAACGGAGGAATGTCTTTGCTTATCGAACAGTCCATTCCGACGAATGCATGTGAACCTATTTTGCAGAATTGATGTATCTTCGCGAAACCAGACAGGATAACAAAGTCACCCACTTCTACGTGGCCTGCTAAGGTAGCATTGTTTGACATGATGATGTCATTGCCCAACCTACAGTCATGGGCAATGTGTGTGTAAGCCATAAACCAGCCATCGTCTCCAATGCGAGTTTCACCGCGGTCCTGAACCGTGCCGCGATGTACAGTACAGCACTCGCGGAATACATTACCATTACCAATAATGGTTTTGGTAGGCTCTCCAGCATATTTCTTATCTTGGTTTTCGACGCCTATCGAAGAAAACTGGAAAAAACGGTTATTTTTCCCAATTTCAGTATGGTCTCCAATGACAACATGAGGACCAACGACAGTCCCTTCCCCAAGACTCGAGTGAGCACCGACAATTGAGTATGGACCTATTTCTACGTTTTCCGCAATTTCTGCGGTTGGATCAATAATGGCAGTTTGATGTATCACACTATGTCCTTTCGAGCACACATTAAATCAGCTGAGCAAACGACTTTGCCATCCACGCTAGCTTTTGCACTGAACTTCCACATGTCACGTTTACGTTTAATTACTTCAACTTCCATCAGAAGTTGGTCACCCGGCTCAACAGGTTTTTTGAAACGGGCGTTATCAATACCTACAAAGTAATACAAAGAATCATCGCTTGGCAAATCCTCTGTCGTTTTGAATGCCAGAATACCCGTTGCCTGAGCCAGAGCTTCCAGCATCAAAACACCCGGGAATACTGGGCGGTGCGGGAAATGTCCCGGGAAGAAGGGTTCGTTTACTGTAACATTTTTAATCGCAGTCAAACTTTCCCCAGGCGTATAATCCAATACGCGGTCAATCAATAAAAACGGATAGCGATGAGGTAAATGTTTCATTACCTCGTAGATATCCATACTGTTCATTTCATTTGAGTTGTTATCGTTACTCATTATCATTATCTCTATTTTGTTTCATTTGAAGCATCTCTTTCTCAATCTGCTTCATTTTACGCCACATATCATCCAACTGGCGGAAGCGAATAGCGCTTTTTTGCCAACTTTTGTTATCTTGATACGTTGTTCCTGAAGAGTACGCACCAGGTTTGGTAATCGACTTATTGACGAATGTTGTTGCTGTAATATGAGCATTATCACATATCGACAAGTGACCTAAAATACTCACTCTACCAGCAATGGTACAGTGTTTCCCAATCACTGCGCTACCTGCAATTGCGGTACACCCCGCAATTGCCGTGTAATCTCCGATCTTCACATTATGAGCTACATGGATATGATTATCCAGCTTTACGCCCCTGCCAATTTCAGTGTCTGCCATGGCTCCGCGGTCAATAGCAGTATGAGCGCCAATTTCGACCTCATCTCCAATATTAACCCCTCCAACCTGCGGAATTTTTACCCATTGTCCTTTTTCATTGGCATAACCAAAACCATCAGAACCAATTACTACATTGGCATGAATAATACAGTCACGTCCCAATGTAACGCCATGGTATAAAACTGTGTTCGGATAGACTCTTGTGTTCTCACCAATCAGGCAGTTCTCACCGATGTAAACACCCGCCTCCAGCATTGAACCAGACTTAATAACAACACCCTCAGCGATTACTACATTCGCCCCAATGGAGACGTTATCACCAAGTTTTACCCCTTCCGCAACTACTGCAGAGGGATGAATACCGGGTTGTGGCCTTGGGGTAGAGTCAAACAGCTGGGATACTTTAGCAAAGCCAAGGTACGGATCTTTCATCACCAGCAAATTCCCCTCCAACCCCTCTGCTATTTCAGGAGTTACTATCAGAGCGGAAGCCTGTGAAGAATGAGCATGTGATGCGTATTTAGCCTGATTAATAAAGCTAATATGATTTTTTTCAGCCTTATCTAACGGCGAAACCGCAGTAATAATTAACTGCGGTTCTCCTTTGAGCTCAGCACCGATGGCTGAAGCTATTTCTTGAAGTGTTTTTTGCAAAACTACTCCTTAGCGAAATAATTATTTCGATAGTTCTTGTAACACCTGGTCTGATACGTCTTGAACCCCAGGACCGATATAAGGCACAGCTCTACGATCTACCAGCATGTCAAAACCGCCATTTTTAGCTACTGTTGTAACAGCTTCTTGTAGCTTTTGACCCAGCTTTTTCATTTCTTCCTGGCTACGACGTTTAAAGTCTTCCTGGTACGCTTCTTCTTTAAGCTTAAAGTCAGAAGAACGTTTCTTCAGGTCACGCTCAGTCGTTGTACGCTGGCTATCAGACATTGTTTTAGCGTTGTTTACGTATTTAGTTCTGTCATCTTCAAGCTTTTTCAGCTCTCTTTCAAGCTGATTTTTACGACCATCAAACTCTTTGGTCAAAGTTTCTTGAATCGCTTCACGCTCTGGAGTTTTAGCCATAATGTAATTGGTATCAATAACTCCTACTTTTGTTTCTGCGCTTGCCATTGCAGGAAGCATCATAAGGCTCACAAAAAATGCAAATACTATCTTTTTCAAAATCTTTCTCCAGTTTAATTAAAATGTTTTACCAATATTGAATGTAAAGGTTTCTGTATCGTCATATGGTTGATTTTTTAACGGACGAGACAGACTAAATTGTAGCGGCGCCATCGGCGAGTACCACTGTAACGAGATACCGTAGGATGCTCTGTAATCGTTATACTCCGCAAAATCTGGAACATAACCTAATTGACTGTTTGGGCTAACGCGAAGACTTTCAAACTCTGATACGTCAAACGCAGTATCCCATACATTCCCCACATCCACAAAGAGGCTCGTTCTCACACTTGAGCTATCGTCTATAAATGGTGTTGGGAATATTAACTCGAAAGAGTTCAGGAACTTTGCATTACCACCAATGGAATAGCGGCTTATTGCAATCTGATCATACTCTTCCGGCAAGTATACAGTCGTATTACCTGAACCGGGCGTTGAACCTGGAACTGATACAGAGCTCCTGAAGCGTTGAATATCTCTTGGGCCGACCGTATTTGGCTCAAAACCACGCAGAGAGCCACTACCACCAGCATAAAAGTTCGTAAAATATGGAAGAGCGTCTGTATCGCCTAATCCATCACCATATGCCATTCCTCCTCGTACCGAGAAGATCCAGTCATTATCTTCACTAATTGGGAAGTAATAACTGTAGTCATACGTAGCTTTATAATACTGAAGGTCACCAATTTCTGTTCCCACTTCCAAACGCCAGCTATGATCAACACCCTTGGAAGGGAATATGGCTCGATTCAGACTATTGTAACGGAAACCAACATTTGCTGAGACAATATCAAAATCGACCTTGGAATCAGCTCTTGCATCAGCCCCTAGAAGCTCAAAGAAATCAATCACACGCTGTGAGCTCGTCACAGGTGACGTCAGTGAGTTTTCAGAATACCTGCCACCAATACTAAAGCTGGAGAACTCTCCAGTAGGGAAGTAAAAAGTCGAACCCAAAGCTGTGGTATCAAGACTCTGAGCAATGAGGTTCAGCTTACTGTAATCCGTTTCACTGTAATTTAATGTTGTATTTAGGCCAATTCCGTCTTGGGTAAAGTAATTATCGGTATAACTGATATTGGCACTTTTTACCGCTTTATTGGTATTAACTCCAATGGAAGCTGAGTTACCTGTTCCTAAAAAGTTCTGGTGAGATAATTCGCCATTAATACTAAAACCGTAGAAATCGTTATAACCAAATCCGCCGGAGATTTGCGCCGCGTTACGTTCTTTTACGGTGAAGTTAACATCCGCGCGATCTGTTGTACCCTCTTTCTTAACGGTATCCACTTTCACATCTTCGATGAAAGGAAGTCTCTGAAGTCGTAATTTTGTCCTTTCAACCTGGGCAGATGATAAGGCCGCACCTTCTGTAACACGAGCCTCTCTACGAAGAACATTTTCATCCGTAGTAAGATTGCCTTTAAAATTGACGTTATCAACATAGTAACGTTCGCCCGGGTCAACAATCACCGTTAATTTGGCTTCAGCAGTGTCTTCCTGAACTTCAGGCATTGTCCTAACCTCAGCGTAGGCATAGCCATATAATCCCAGTAACTGCTTAATTTGTTCTTCAGCAAAAGTCATTGCAGCTGCTGAGTATACATCACCACTCTTTAAAGGAATGAGACGGCGAATAGCTTCTTCTTTTACCGTGAAGTCTCCAATAATATCAATGTCAGATACTTTATAAATCTCACCCTCACTCATGCCAATGGTGATATAAATATCTTCAGCATTTTCAGAAAGCGAAATTTCGGTAGAGTCCACTGAAAACTTTAGGTAACCTCTATCTTTATAATAAGACGTTAACGTTTCCAGGTCTTTTTCCAGGGTATTACTCGAGTACTTATTATCATCAGTAATAAAGGTGAATAAACCGCCTGTGCTTAGTTCAAACTGGGAGATTAACTCTTCATCTGGAAATATATTATTACCGATTAAATTAAACTCTTTTATTCTTGCAGAACCGCCTTCCTTAATATTAATTCTCAACTGTACACGGTTACGGGATAATTCAACGACCTTCTTTTCCACATCCAAGTGGTAGTGGCCGTTTGAGAAATACTGGTCTGCTATACCCTGCTCAATTTTATCTAAAACAAAGTTGTCCAGAACCTCGCCCTTAGCAATACCGGCATTTTTCATACCATCTTCTAGCTGTTCTGTCTTTAAGACTTTGTTACCTTCAATGATAATGCTTGAGATAATTGGCCGCTCAACAACGATAACTTTTAGTGTATCACCCTCTTTTTCGAGTTTAACAAAGTCGAAGTTACCTGTACGGTAGACCGCACGAATAATCGATGGTGCCCGAGCGTCATCGATTGTTTCGCCCACTCGAATGGGTAAATCAGTAAAAAAACTACCCAGGGAAACACGCTGCAAACCTTCTACTTGTATGTCCTTAACTTCAAAAGGCTCTATGGCCTGAGCCTTACTAAATAATCCCGCTAAAACTAATGCAGTTACCGTTTTTCTTATCAAATGCATCTAATTATCTCTATTGGTTTAATCGATCTATATCAAAAAATAGCGCTACAGCCATTAACGTCAGCAGTAATATGATGCCAACTCTCATCCCAAGTTCCATAATTCTTTCAGAAACTGGTTTTCCGCGGATCAACTCGGCCAGATAATACATCAGATGCCCGCCATCGAGCATAGGAATCGGCAGTAGATTAACAAAGCCCAAGTTGACGCTTATCATAGCGAGATAAAGCAAGAATGCAACCATCCCCGCCTGAGCTGTCTGCCCCGCCCCCTGTGCGATTCCGACAGGTCCACCTAAGTTTTTGATGGATAATTTGCCAGTAACTAATTTACCCAGGAAACTGGTAATACGCTCGACCATCTGCCAGGTCTCCTGAGAGCCCTTTCCGAGGGCCTCAAAGAACCCATAATGAATGGTGTTATAGCCAATGAATGCTGCACCAACACCAAGCACACCCTGATCATTGGTCCCCGGTCTCAAGTCTGGAGTTACTGTCAAATCAATTAAAGAACCGTTTCTGTTAATTTGTACCTGTAACTCCTGCTGAGGATTGGAGCTTATAACTTGTCCCATTTCGCTCCAATACTCGATAGGCTCGCCCTCAATGCTGACAAAACGGTCACCGACCTTTAATCCGGCCCTTTCGGCAGCACTGCCCTCAGCAACCACACCTATTTCGGCTGGGCCGTCCACGCGGCCAAATTCCAGGCCTAATGCTTTAAATAAATCCCGTTGCTCATCGGGCTCCTGCCACTGGCTAATATCCAGCATGACCGTTTTCGTTGACTCTTCTCCAACGGGCTTAACGACTACTTCAAGTTGTGTGTCATCACCAATATGATCCAGTAAGGCAAAGAGACTATCCTGTAAGCTCTTCACTGGTTCACCGCCAATGGATATCACTTCACTTTTTTCAGGAAAATTAGCACTGGCTGCCGGGGTATCAGGGTAGACATCTGTAACAAACGGCTTACCAACGGATATGCCCAGCATAAAGACAAATGCATATATCAAAATGGCTAGTAGGAAATTAGCCATAGGACCGGCCAGAACTATCAGAATCCGCTTCCATACCGGCTGCCGGTTAAAAGCATAGGGCAAGTCATTCTCTGCAACCTGCCCCTCACGCTCATCCACAAACTTAACGTAACCGCCCAATGGTATCGGTGCGATACAAAACTCTGTCCCGTTCTTGTTAAAACGACTCCACAGAGGCTTTCCGAAGCCAACAGAAAAGCGCAGTGCCTTCACACCTAGTTTTTTAGCGACCCAATAATGCCCCCACTCGTGGAAGGTCACCAAGATGCCTAGCAGAATTAATAAGCCGAAGATACTCCAAATTGCAGTGGTCACTCTGTATTTCTCACCTGATTACGAATGAATGGTCATGTCTTGAATTAAATCTTGTGCAAACTCTCTGGCTTGCTCATCAGCGGCTAAAATTGCCTCCAAGCTTAATGCCTTAGCATACTCTGTGGAAGTTAATGTTTGCTGAATAACCTCCGCAATTTGAGTAAAAGCAATACTTCTATTCAGAAAAGCTTCTACCGCAACTTCGTTGGCTGCATTAAGTCTAGCTGGTGTATTGCCACCCTGCTCCATCGCCTGACTTGCGAGGGACAGGCAAGGGTAACGTTCTTTACTGGGACGATCAAAGGTTAACTGACTAATTTCCATAAAATCGAGCGGAGCCACACCTGCATCAATTCTCTCCGGAAATGCCATAGCGTGTGCTATTGGGGTTCGCATATCAGGATTACCCATCTGTGCTAACACCGAACCATCCTTATAACGAACCATGGAATGAATAATACTTTGCGGATGCAGTACCACCTCTATCTGCTGCGGCATAACATCAAACAACCAGCAGGCTTCGATCAACTCCAGCCCTTTATTCATCATCGTCGCAGAGTCCACAGAGATCTTCCGCCCCATATCCCAGTTAGGGTGAGCGCAAGCCTCCTCTGGAGTAATACTGCTAAACTCCGATAAGTCTTTATGCAGAAAAGGTCCGCCAGAGCCTGTCAGAACAATATTATGGATGCCACAATGTTGGATTCCTTGCTGGACGAAATGTTCCGGCAGACATTGAAAAATAGCATTGTGCTCACTATCTATCGGTAACAAGGTTGCTCCATGGGATTTAACGGCATCCATAAACAAAGCACCTGACATTACCAGCGCTTCCTTATTAGCCAGTAAAATCTTCTTACCCGCCTCAGCTGCCGCTAATGTTGGCAATAAACCCGCAGCTCCAACGATTGCAGCCATGATGGTATCAACACGCTCGTGGCTGGCAACGAACTCCAGACCATCAGCACCATGCAAAACAGTCGTATTTAACTTATTGTAAGTAAGAAACGACTCTAGTTCCTGCGCCAACTCTGGATCTGGCATTACCGCATAAACAGGCTCAAACTCCTGGCATTGCAGTTTGAGCTGCTCCAGGTTTCGATGAGCCGTCAATGCAAAAACCCGGTATTTATCCGGGTGACGTCGAATAACGTCCAAAGTACTGGTACCGATTGATCCTGTCGCACCTAGGATACAGATGTTTTCAAGTGACTGTTGGCTTGACTCGCTCATAAATAACTCTTTGCCCTAACCCAGCAGCTTTAGCCACAATACCCCGGCAACATAGAACGGTGCTACAGACAGGGTGCTATCCAAACGATCCAGTAAGCCACCATGGCCGGGAAGAATGTTACTGCTGTCTTTTATCTCAGCTTTACGTTTCAGCATACTTTCGAAGAGATCACCGATTACCGACAGGATGACCATTAAGACCACAAAAGTGACCAATTGTGTCCATTTAAAATGAAGCCCCAGTGCAACAGAAACCACAATTCCTAAAATGACAGCCAGAATCAATCCTCCAATAGCACCTTCCCACGTTTTATTGGGGCTAACGACGGGTGCCAGTTTTCTTTTACCAAAGTTTTTACCGGCAAAGTAAGCACCAACATCTGCTCCCCAGATAATAAAGAGCATCAATAGAAGCATCCATGAGCCCGTGTAGTAGTTTTGCGCGATATCGAAGCTTCTAATAAGAACAATAGCCAGCCAGGCCGCGGCTAATATGGCAATACCAAGCAATGCCCTAAGCCAAGGGCCACGAAACAGAACTCGCCCACCCTTTGGATAGACTATGACAAGAACAGCAGCTACTACCCAGATCATTAACGCCACAAGTAATAACTTAAATGGATATAATTGATGCCACTGTTGCGGGATCTCTGCTAATTCGAAGAACTGATTACTATATAGCTGGTATCCCAACGACCCAATGGCTGCCAGAACCATAATGATAAAAACGGCTCTCAAGACGCTGCCTGCCTGTATAAGTTTAGACCATTCCCAAGCAAGGATGCCGAACACCGGCACCAAAATAGCGGAAAATATCATTAAATTCGGTAAAAATAATAAACACGCCACCAAAGGTAGCAATAAAACAGCAGTGATAATTCTTTGTTTTAACACTGATTTAGTCTCCTTTATCTGCTGTTGTCACCTGCTCTCCGGTCTTCCCAAAACGGCGCTGGCGCTGATTAAAGTTATTAATTGCTTGCTGCAAAGCCTCTCGATCAAAGTCTGGCCATAGCTTCGGGCTAAAATACAGTTCAGAATAAGCCGCCTGCCATAACAGAAAGTTACTAATTCGCTCCTCGCCACCGGTGCGGATCAATAAATCCGGAGCTGGGCCACCCGACGTCACTAGATGCTCCTCAATAGATGCTTCTGTGATTTCCTGTCCCGCCTCTGCTAACTTCTTCGCCGCCTGGACTATATCCCAACGACCGCCGTAGTTCGCAGCTATTTGCAGAAAAAGCCCATCATTACCGGCCGTTAACGCTTCAGCTTTATCAATAGCTTTTCGTAATGCCTTATCGAAGCCGTCCTTATCACCAATAACAGTTAACCTGACATTGTTCTTGTTCAGTTTTTTCGACTCGTTTTTCAGACTTGTCGCGAACAGCTCCATAAGGAAACTGACTTCGTCTTTAGGGCGATTCCAGTTCTCGCTGCTAAAGGCAAATAGAGTCAAATATTTAACACCCAACTCACCGCAGACCTCGGCCATCTCACGTGCACGCTCCATCCCGGCCTTATGACCAAAAACACGCTGTTTTCCCCGAGCCTGAGCCCAGCGACCATTGCCATCCATAATGATAGCTATATGCTGTGGGATATTAGGTTGTGTTTCGTTTTTTGACACTGGTTGAGCCTTACATTCAGCGAATTAGTTAGTATATACGAAAACGCCGTGAAAAGATTCACGGCGTCAGAAGTCATCAAGACTAATGCAGTCGAATTAGATCTCCATTAACTCTTGCTCTTTTTCCTCTAGAAACTCATCAACTTTAGCCACTTTAGCGTCAGTCAGTTTCTGAATTTGCTCTTCTGCACGACGTAAATCATCTTCTGTGATTTCTTTTTCTTTTTCTAACTCTTTTACCGAGTTGTTAGCGTCACGACGAATGTTACGGATCGCTACTTTAGCATTTTCAGCTTCACCACGAACAACTTTAATAAGCTCTTTACGACGCTCTTCATTTAAAGGAGGCATGGTGATACGGATGACCTGACCCGCAACGTTTGGCGTTAAACCAAGATCGGACTTTAAAATAGCCTTTTCTGTGTCTTGAATTGCACCCTTGTCAAAAATCTGAAGAACCAATGTACGGCCTTCTTGTACGCTGATGCTGGCTACCTGATTAATCGGAGTTTCAGCACCATAGTAAGGAACTGTAATATGCTCAAGCAAGCTAGGATGTGCGCGGCCTGTGCGAACTTTTGCAAGATCGTGCCTGAAAGACTCAATGGTCTTATCCATACGCTGGTCGGCATCTTTTTGAATGTCATTAATCACAGAATTATCTCCTACAATTGCTTGTTATAATCTTAATGTGGCTATTATGCCTGATTAACCGCTTGATTCAACGATAAAAGCAGTAGCTACTCCCTGCTTAAGGGTGTATCAGCGTACCTTCATCTTTACCCATCACAGCATTCTCAAGCGAGCCTGGCTGGGTCATATCGAATACTCGGATATTTTTATTGTGGTCACGAGCCAGGCAAAATGCCGTTAAGTCCATTACTGCCAGCTCTTTATCTAACGCTTCTTTGTAACTTAAACGATCGTATTTAACCGCAGATTTATCTTTAGCAGGATCTGCCGAATAAACACCGTCGACCTTGGTTGCCTTAAGAATCAACTCGGCTTCAATTTCAATCCCACGCAAGCATGCAGCTGTATCTGTAGTGAAGAACGGATTGCCTGTTCCAGCACAGAAAATAACAACACGTCCTTTATCTAAAGCGTTAATAGCACCACGACGAGAGAAGCCCTGACAGACACCATCGATTGGCATCGCCGACAGCACTTTTGCTGGCTGGTCGATACGTTCAAAAGCATCCTGTAGAGCAAGTGAATTCATTACAGTCGCCAGCATGCCCATGTGATCACCGGTCACACGGTTCATGCCAGCTTCTGATAATTTCTGGCCACGATAAATATTACCGCCGCCAATAACTACGCCGACCTGAATACCTTGCTCACATAACGATTTTATTTCACTGGCGATTCTTTCGAGAACCAGAGGGTCGATTCCGAACGCCTCTTGCCCCATTAAAGCTTCGCCACTCAATTTTAATAAAATACGCTTGTAAGCTAAGTCGCCCATAGTTTTTCCTTCTTCTTAAATAGTACTGCTTGTCAGCAATTACTTCTTCATTTGAGCAGCAACTTCAGATGCGAAGTCGTCTTCTTTCTTCTCAATACCTTCGCCTACTTCAAAGCGAGTGTAAGAAGCAACTTTTGCACCTTTTTCTTTCAAAAGCTGACCAACAGTCGTAGAAGGATCTTTAACGAAGTTCTGACCTTCTAGAGTGATTTCATTAACGAACTTCTTGATACGGCCACCCATCATTTTCTCAACGATGTCTTCTGGTTTACCTTCCATATCAGGCTGAGCCTTAATGATTTCTTTCTCACGGTTGATAACTTCAGGATCAACGTCGTCAGCCGTGTTGAACTGAGGGTTGCTTGCAGCTACGTGCATCGCGATGTCACGAGCCAAATCTTCGTCACCGCCTTCTAGAGAAACTAGAACACCGATACGACCGCCGTGAACGTAAGCACCAAGAGTGTCACCTTCAACTTTAGCAACACGACGAACAGTGATATTCTCACCGATTTTCGCAACCAGGTTAGCTCGCGCTTCTTCAACAGACTCGCCAGAAGGCATTGTTGCAGCGTTTAGAGCTTCAACGTCAGCTGTACCGTTTTCTAGAGCAACGTCAACAACTTCAGAAGAGAACTTCTTGAAGCTGTCATCACGCGCTACGAAGTCAGTTTCAGAGTTAACTTCAACCAGTACGCCTGTGTTACCTTCTGATTTTGCAAGGATAACGCCTTCAGCAGCCACACGACCTGCTTTCTTGGCAGCTTTCGCCTGGCCAGATTTACGCATATTGTCGATTGCAGTTTCAATGTTACCGTCAGCTTCAACCAACGCTTTTTTGCACTCCATCATGCCAGCGCCAGTGCGCTCACGTAATTCTTTAACTAATGCAGCAGTAATTGCCATGATAGTATCTCCGATAGATTAGTCTGCTGTTCAGGTTCAGCAGAAAACTTTAATTAGAAAAGTCTACACCTAAGTGTTTAAACCTTTATGAAGCTCTATAGCTTATTGAATATAAAGGCTTTTGATCGAGTTTTTTTCAAAAAAGGGGGCGACGCCCCCTTTCTCAATCTCGACAGGGTCAGCGATTACTCTTCGCCAGCCTCTTCAACAAACTCGTCGCTGTCAGCAACTGTGTTGCTTTGCTTACCGTCTAGTACCGCGTCAGCAACTGCTTTACAGTACAAGCGAATAGCACGGATCGCATCATCGTTACCTGGGATGATGTAATCGACGCCTTTCGGGTTAGAGTTTGTATCAACAACAGAAACTACTGGGATACCCATTTTGTTAGCTTCTGCAATTGCAATGCTTTCGTGATCTGCGTCGATAACGAACAATACGTCTGGAAGACCGCCCATGTTCTTGATACCGCCGATAGAAGCTTCAAGCTTCTCCATTTCACGTGTACGCATCAACGCTTCTTTCTTAGTCAAACGATCGAACGTGCCATCTTCAGACTGTTTTTCTAAGTCTTTCAGACGGTTAATAGAACCACGAATCGTTTTGTAGTTAGTCAACATACCGCCTAACCAACGCTTATCGACGAAGTACTGACCACAACGAGTCGCTTCTTCTTTAACGATATCCGCAGCAGCACGCTTAGTACCAACGAAAAGGATTTTACCTTTGTTAGCAGCGACTTTACCTAGATAGTTCAACGCGTCGTTGAACATAGGTACTGTTTCTTCAAGGTTGATGATATGGATCTTGTTACGCGCACCAAAGATATATGGACGCATTTGAGGGTTCCAGAAGCGAGTTTTGTGACCGAAGTGCACGCCCGCCTGTAGCATGTCACGCATACTAACTTTAGACATAATAAAATTCTCCGAATTTCGGGTTAAGCCTCCGCAAATCCCATTTCCCGACCCCAACCAGTGTCTTAATAAAAAGTCTTCTGGAGGAGCACCCCGGCAAATGTGCCGATCTGCGTGTGTTTTAAGTAAATAATCGTATTTGCAGCTCAATAATTGTACGGGTTTAGACGCACTTTCGAGCCACGGCGCGCTTTATACCATTTTTCAGGGTACAAGGCAATATTTTTGGGTGATTTAGCGCTAATTTTCCCTGCAGAGAACCGGGGGGGGAACTTTACCACTTAACGATTTGTGATTGTTACGCAAAAGCCCGAATCTAGTATATGAAGGATGAATCTTGACGTAATACGTACCAAATTTCTAAAAGAAGTCTGGTAAGATTGGCAAAATTTCACATAAATATTATAGAAATGAATTCACTCGAACTTAAAATTCCACCAGTTGCACTGGTTATTATCGTTGCTGCTAGTATGTGGGGCGTGTCACGCCTGACCCCAAGCTGGAGCTTTGATTTTCAGGGTGCGACTTGGTTAGCAACAGGTATTGGGTTCATTGGTTGCTGTATTGCGGCTCTTGGCGTTTGGGAATTCGGCAGAGCTGGTACCACGGTCGATCCTCGTGTACCTGATCAGTCTGAAAAGCTGGTTGTGAGTGGTGTCTACCGTTTCAGTCGCAACCCGATGTATTTGGGGTTTCTTCTGATATTGTGCGCCTGGGGATTAAAACTAAACAGCCCGCTAAGTTTGCTGTTACTCCCCATTTTCGTCTTGTACATGAATCGGTTTCAAATCATTCCGGAAGAGCGATGGATGATGAATAAATTTGGTGAGTCATACGACAAATACAAGTCACAAGTTCGCCGCTGGATTTAATACAAAGGGAGTGCTTATTTAATGAAGGGATTGCGGTTTTACTTTCCACTTATAGCATTGGTAACAGTTGCTTTTGCTTTGACCATTTACATCAGTTTTATTGAGCAAACAGATTGCGCGGTCATTTTTAATACCAGCGTTTCTTTGCTTGCCTTGCTGGAATTATGCTTCTTATTGCCTGCCATTGTCTTTATTACTTCTTTATATTTTTGCTACTTTAGTTATGCCTCAAGTAGTGGTGAGGATCAGTTTCCCCCCAAGAGTGTGCCATGGCCAAAAAAGCTCAAGGTGCTAAAAGGTCGTAGAGCTAAATTAGCCAAAGTATCGGGGTACCTATTCCCATTATTTGCGCTAGCAATAGTCTGGCTAGGAGTTTCGACTTTCAGTGCAATATCTGAAGGCCTCTCAATACCAGAGCTAAACACTCAGATTATAAAACAATGCTGACCCATTACAGGCTTAAGAGGAAAGCCATAGTGGAATTGAAGCCAGAGTCATAATTCGTAACAAAAGCTAATCATTCAATTCTTGCAACCATAATCCAATAAAACTATGGTTATTTAAAAGCAAACTTATTCAAGGATGGACCTATGCCTTTACCGTGGAAAAAATGGATTATTCAATATGCAATGATGGCAGCTGTACTGTTTGTACTTTTAGCTGGAGTTCAGTACCTCAAGGGAAAAAGTATAGATTACTCTATTGAATTTGGAGTTTTATGGGCGCTAATTACTTCTACTATTTTCCTTGCGACACGAACCTATTACTTTAAGAAAAACATCGCCTGTCAGGTATGTAACGATTTACCCACTGAGAAAGAAAGCGAATAAAAGTGAAATATAAGTAGACAGGGGGTCATAAACCCTATACTCTGGTCACCAGCTAGAAAGAAGTCTCTATTTTCATCCTACATTTCATTGTTTTATTATTAATTCTTTGTCCTGCAGTTTCTAAATATCAGTCTCCATTTACAGCTATTCATGCCTCATGAAGGCACAATTATTTTTAAGTTACAGGATATTATTATGTCTAACACAGTGAAAGGAACCGTTAAGTGGTTCAACGAGTCAAAAGGTTTTGGTTTTATTGAGCAAGAGTCTGGTCCAGATGTATTTGCACATTACAGCTCAATTAGCAGCTCAGGTTTCAAAACTTTGGCAGAAGGTCAGCAAGTTGAGTTTACTCTTACTGACGGCCAGAAAGGCCCACAGGCTGAGAATATTGTAGCGCTTTAATTAGTTAGCTAAGTATTCAAAAGGCAAGTCTCTTGAGGCTTGCCTTTTTTTATGGGACTTTATTATTTTGAAATAGCTGAACGGAGCTTATTAGTTAATATTTCTGTTAATGCGAATCTACGCTATCCATCACACCGAACATGGCACCAAGAAGTAAAAAAGGTAGCAGTACAATACCACCTAATACCGCCAAAGTAGTCATACCCCCATCAATTGACTCGACTTCTACTTTCTCAATATCTGCAAATGGTATGGTAACTGATGTCAGGGGGTCCTTTACCAGCGAGCCGGTCACCCTGTCCTGTTCAACACTGACGACCTTCATATCGATAATGCGGCCGCTTTTCTCATAAATTATGATGCGATCCTTGAACTGAATTTTGCTATTTGTCTCTTCGGGAGGCACCGGTTTCATGCTGGTACAGCTAATCAACGAAAGGATACAGGCCCAGACAATAAACAAACGATTACTTGCCGTCATACACTCTCCTCAGCAAAACCAGCGAAATACAGGGTATTCCTGACGTTTACTAAAGAAATTACTCCTTTTTTGTAAAAAACACAATCAATATAGCTTCCCTTAGAATAAGGTTGATAGCCTGACTCCATGAGTTTAAATATTTCTTTGTAACGATTGGAATCACCATCACAACACGATAGGCTTACTCTTCCCTGCTGAAAACAATGAGGTTGGGTAACGCTCGACTTGGATATATATCGAAGTCAATTTCTACTCTACACCCACTCTAACTTATGAATAAAAGTGATAAAAAAATAGAAAAGCAGATAATTAGCACTCTGACCGAAGCTTGCCACATTCTTTCGGACTCTATTGAAGGCTTTGAATGGTTAACTCACATGGTGGACTATAGGCATTATCCAGACTCATTACTGGTCGTTTGTATTTTTGATAATGACCAATCGCTCTCAAAAGCGATACAAGAACACCAGGATAGCTTTTTACGGTCTTTAATTACGGAAAAGCTACAGGCGATTAACGTCCCGGTTAAGAATAGCCGAAAACAGATCACCTTTGATACCGAAGAAGCCTGTGACAGACATCATGGTGGTAACTGGTCTAGACGTTTTGAGAGCTACTGATGTTGTATTGGTATTTTTCCTAACAAAACGGTAATCTAGATATCTTCAAACATTAAGGATTCATGGAGTGAAATAATGAAGACACAAATATTCTCAGGGCTCATCGCGCTAACAGTTTCTTTTTCAGCACTGTCTGAAGGCCTGGAAATCAATCCCGGCTTATGGGAAACCACCATGACAAGGACAAACCCCATAAGTGGTGACAATGTTACTCAGACTACTAAGGAATGCATAAAAGAAAAGACCATTGACCCATCGGATTTAGTACAGGAGATGGAAGGCTGCAAGCTAACTCATAACGATCTGGTTGGAAACACTTTAGACTTTGCTATGGAATGTAGTAGTGAAGGGGTAACCTCAAGCATCTCTGGTAATTATGAAGCTAATGATAACGAGGGTGAAGGTTCAATGGATATCGCCATGAACATGATGGGCCAGGTAATGGAAATGAACATGAGCTGGACCTCGAAACGACTTGGCGAGTGCCCTAACCTAGAAGGATAATAGTTTGTTTACAAAGGAAGGAACATGTCTCTAACGGTATTAATTATAGGCTGCTTTTTACAGCTTATGTTCGCGGGCTTCCAATTTATGTTTGTGGTTTCCAGCGCGTCTGGAGCAACCATAACACATCAAATTAAAGGCTTTAAGTTAGCGTTACTCAATGCTTTCGTTTTCATACTGCCGTTATCAAGTCTCACAGTAATCATACTGCTAATATTTTTCTACAGTAATAACTCCTCTTATTTAACCAATTGGTGGCACGCTATTCCTGTGATCTTATCTTTTGTGTACCTAGCTTATGTAACCGTTCTAACAAAAGGCAAACCAAAGGATTTTACTCGGACATAATTATACCGACAGTTCAGGCTTTAGAACTGTCGGTTTCTATACGTTCTTTAACCACCCTTTTCAGCTTCAGCTATCAGCTGCTCATCAATCTTCTTCGCCGCTATAAATGCCGAACGCTGTACCAGTCTATCTGAATACTCTTTGAATCCAGGGCGTTTATCCATAGTACCGAAGAAAAGCCCCCACAAGATATGAGAGCCAACATATACATCAGCAGCAGTAAATTCATTACCAGCAATATAGGGTGAGTTTTGAAGACGTTCTGATAATACATCCAGAACCCTATCATAAGAACCGTAACCAACCATTGTCTCCTGCTCTTTCTTGACGGTGACATCAAGAGAGCGATTAACAAGCGCAGCTTCCAGCGGCCCTGCACTAAAAAATAACCATCGATAATATTCTACTCTGTTATCCAGAGATGGAGCCAAACCCGCCTCAGGAAAGGCATCAGCTAGGTAAGCGCAGATAGCAGCACACTCTGTTACCACTTTTCCATTATGGACGATGGTAGGTACTTTACCCATGGGGTTGATATTAAGATACTCCTCGCTTTTCATTTGGCTTCCGTATTGCAGTATTTCCTGTCGATACTCGGCTCCAACTTCCTCCAGCATCCATCGGGCAATTTGTCCTCGTGATTGTGGATTTGTATAAAAGATAAGATTACATTCTGGTGAGCTAGTTACAGGCATTAGAGCTCCTTACTTTCTTATATAATTCAATGAGTTCTTTCATTTTAACGTATAATATTCATCATTATTTGAAATAATATAGGGAGCAGCACAAACAAAGCGGGTATGGCTAGCACGCCCAATGCAATCAGTTGGAAAATTTTGGGATTACTAGAATTCCCCCAACGCTTCCACTCAACAAAGATCATTCCAATTAACTGAATTAGCATACATAACATACCCCACATCCCAAGTGGGACGCCCGAAATAGTTCCGCCTCCCTTTGCTTGTGAAGCAAAATACCAGAAAACACCAATACCAATTAAAACGAGAAAATTGGCAATAGCCACGATAACAATTCCTGCCAACCTTTCTCCTTCCTCATGTACGGGAAGCAAACCTTTTTTCCAGATCCAAAAACCTATGATAGGCAATGAATTAACCAAAAGAATCCCAATGAATCCCAGACCTCCGAGCCCCATTACAGAAAAAGAAAATTTATAAAATAGTCCAAAAATTATTGTGAATAAAGAAAATGGGCTAAAGGTAAAATATAAGAGGATGGCAAAAAAGTAATGAAGATTGGCTACAACGGTCCCTCGATAATTATTATCCATTTTTTTAAGTTCCTTTTAATCTTTAATATTTAATTTTTATTATCGTAGACCCTAACAAAACTTTATGGTGGGCACAATTAAATTTGTCCAGCTTAAGACCAAAAAAAGCCACCCGAATGGATGGCTTTTTTGTTGACGTAAACAGAAAACTTAAAGATCAAAACGATCCAGCTGCATTACTTTTACCCACGCATCGACGAAGTCATTTACAAATTTTTCGTCAGCATCATCAGCTGCATAAGCTTCAGCAACCGCTCGAAGTTCTGAGTTTGATCCAAAGATCAAATCAACAGGAGTCGCCGTCCACTTAACCTCACCTGTTTCCCGATCATGACCTTCATAAATACCAGCTGTGTCAGACTTCGACCATTTGGTATCCATGCTCAGTAAATTAACGAAAAAGTCATTACTAAGCTCACCCGGTTTATCCGTAAAGACACCATGATCGGCACCACCGGTATTGGCGTCCAATGCACGCATACCACCCACAAGAACCGTCATTTCAGGAACCGTTAATGTTAGAAGGTTTGCTTTTTCAACTAACATCTCCGCTGGTGACATGCGGCTTTCTGCACTGAAGTAATTACGGAAGCCATCGGCATTTGGTTTTAAGTGACCAAACGACTTAACGTTTGTTTGCTCCTGCGTTGCATCGGTGCGTCCTGGCTCGAAGGGTACAGTAACTTCATAGCCCGCATCTGCGGCTGCCTTTTCAATTGCTACAGCACCACCCAGCACAATCACATCAGCCAGTGAGACTTTTTTACCGCCAGAGAGATCGTCGTTAAAATCTTCTTGAATATGTTCTAGGGTGGATAAGACTTTTGACAACTCTTTGGGGTTATTCACAGCCCAGCTTTTCTGCGGGTCTAGTCTAAGACGAGCACCATTGGCTCCGCCGCGCATGTCTGTGCCGCGATATGATGATGCAGAAGCCCAGGCGGTTCTCACAAGTTCAGGAACCGTTAAACCAGAGCCCAGGATTTCTTCTTTCAGATCAGCGATATCACCTGCATCAATCAACTTATGATCGACTTCTGGCACAGGGTCCTGCCACATTAAGACTTCATCTGGAATCTGATCACCGACATAGCGAGCACGGGGGCCCATGTCGCGGTGTGTTAACTTGAACCAGGCTTTTGCAAACGCAAGCTCAAATTCCTCAGGGTTCTCCTGGAAACGCTTAGCGATCTTTCGATACTCAGGATCAAACTTTAACGACAGGTCAGTGGTAAACATGATTGGGGCATGTCGCTTACCCTCAATATGCGCGTCTGGAACTAAGTTGGAAGCCTGTCCATCCTTAGGTATCCACTGAGTGGCTCCAGCTGGGCTTTTTGTTTGCACCCACTCAAAACCAAATAGATTATCAAGATATTGAGTTGTGAAAGCTGTTGGATTGACCGACCAGGCACCTTCCAAACCACTGGTAACGGTATCTTCTGCATTCCCTTTACCACATTTGTTTTTCCAGCCCATACCCTGTTCTTCTATACCAGCTGCTGCAGGCTCAGGTCCCAAACATTCATCTGGCTTGTGCGCACCGTGCGCCTTACCGAAAGTGTGGCCGCCTGCTATCAGTGCCACCGTTTCCTCATCGTTCATTGCCATTTGACCGAACGCTGTGCGTATATCTTTCGCCGCTAGCAATGGATCCGGCTTTCCATCTGGGCCTTCTGGATTGACGTAAATCAACCCCATCTGAGTGGCACCAAAGGGCTTTTTCAAATCACGTTTAGAGCGATCACCATGGAAACGATCCGCTGCCAACCACTCATTTTCTGGCCCCCAGAATACGTTATCCGGCTCCCAGTCATCTTCACGGCCACCAGCGAAGCCAAAGGTCTCAAAGCCCATATCTTCCATTGCCACTGTACCGGCAAGTACCATCAGGTCAGCCCATGATATTTTACGACCATACTTTTGCTTCAACGGCCACAATAAACGACGAGCCTTATCTAAGCTAACGTTATCCGGCCAGCTGTTCAGTGGCTCGAAACGTTGCTGACCACCGCCTGCTCCACCGCGCCCATCGTAAACACGGTAAGTACCCGCACTGTGCCAAGCCATACGAATAAAGAACGGTCCATAATGACCATAGTCTGCAGGCCACCAATCCTGTGATGTCGTCATCAATTCCTTAAGATCTTTCTTTAGAGCGTCAAGGTCTAACTTTTCAAACTCATCGGCGTAATTAAAATCAGCGCCGTAGGGGTTGGACTCAGGTGTATGTTGACGTAAAGGCTCTAGATTTAATTTTTCTGGCCACCAGTTATGACCAGTCATACTTTGTTCCTTAGCATTAGCTGAACTAACCATCGTCATAGAAGAAAAGCTCAAAGCTATTACGAGGAATGGGATAGTTTGTTTACGCATGAGATTGGCTCCTTTGATTTAATTCCCAAGCTACTGTTCAAGTATAGCGCTAAGCCTTTGATCCCTATATTTTTATAAACTATAGACTACATAGATTTTATTCATTAATAATTATAATCCAAAGCACACTTCAGACAAAGCCAGACTAATACCGCCCTAATCACCGATGACGGCTTAACTTGCTAAAACGATTAGACCTTACTATCCTCGGTAGTAATTAATTCATAAGCTATGTTTAGATTAAAATAGTAAGGAGTATTCTTTGGATCCCTCATTCTGGCAGGATAAATGGCACAGTAGAGAAATTGGCTTTCATCAAGGCCATGCCAATGCATTACTGATTAAATACTTTCCATCACTACGCTTACACCCGGGTTCTCGAATCTTTGTCCCTTTATGCGGTAAAACGCATGACATACATTGGCTACTGTCAAAAGGCTGTCATGTTGTCGGCGTAGAACTCAGTGAGACCGCAATAAAAGAGTTATTTGAGGAGCTTAACCTGGAACCATCCGTCACATCATCAGAAAATCTAACCCACTATCAAGCCGACCGCATTGATATTTTTGCAGGAGACATTTTTGAGCTCAACGCAGATACATTAGGAGCTGTTGATGCCGTTTATGATAGAGCAGCATTAGTAGCGCTACCTGAATCAATGCGTAAGGATTATAGTCAGCAAGTCGAAAGCATAACCTACAAGGCACCACAATTATTAATCACCTTTGAATATGACCAAAACGCGCTGAGTGGCCCTCCTTTTGCAATCAGCGAATCGATGCTCAAAAGTTATTATGAAGCCAGTTATGGTATCGAGCTATTGGAAACAGAACACGTTGAAGGTGGCCTGAAAGGCGAGGTTGAAGCTAAAGAAAGCATCTGGTTATTAAGCCCTGCCAATTAGTACTTTTATGAAGAAACCTATTACTGGTTACCATAAGGATGAACATGATGACTGGGTTGCTGAGTTAGCCTGTGGTCATTTTCAGCATGTTCGACACAAGCCGCCATTCTTTAATAGACCGTGGGTTAAGACAGAGGCCGGTAGAAATCAGATGCTAGGAGAAGAACTGAACTGTGTAAAATGCGAAGAAGGAGCTCCAAAAGACTACCGCTAGCTAATTAATTATAGATACACAAAAACATCCTACTATTGATTGCGAATTATCTTATAATGGCATAACTTTTATTTATGCAGATTTGAACTATGAGCCAATTACCTAACTGTCCTCAGTGCGACTCTAGCTACACTTATGAAGATCAAAATATGTATGTTTGCCCTGAGTGTGGACACGAATGGTCGCAGAACGGCGCAGACAACGCTTCCGATGAACCTTCAATCAAAGATTCTAACGGAAACATCCTACAGGACGGTGATACCATTACGGTTATCAAAGACCTTAAAATTAAAGGTTCTTCTCAGGTAGTGAAGGTTGGAACAAAAGTTAAAAATATCCGCCTGGTAGATGGCGATCATGATATCGACTGTAAAATCCCGGGGATTGGCGCCATGAAACTCAAGTCCGAGTTTGTGAAAAAAGTCTAACTCCCAAATTGCCCAATCTGTAAAACTTCACCATGGCAACTGATTGCTTTTTTTAAAAGTGATATAAATAGCAACAAACCTTATAGACTTTAACTAATTAACTATGCCACAACCATTTCACCTGGCTATTCCAGTACATGATTTAGCTCAAGCTCGCCAGTTTTATGGCGAGCTATTAAATTTCGAAGAAGGTCGCTCCAGTGAGCATTGGATAGACTATAACTGTTATGGACATCAATTAGTCGTTCACTTAGACGAAAAGATGCAGGTCAAGGCAGCCAATACTTCATCAGTAGATGGTCATGGAGTCCCCATCCCCCACTTCGGTGTGGTGCTTGATATGGACGACTGGAAACAACTCGCCCGACATTTAAAGCAGAATGACGTTGAATTTGTCATAGAACCATACATTCGGTTTGAGGGTAAGCCCGGAGAGCAGGCCACTATGTTTTTTAATGATCCGTCGGGCAATGCTCTTGAGTTCAAAGGTTTTAATAACATGGATGATTTATTCAAAAAGTAATGCTGTTCTAAACCAGGTACTTTTTGCCATCATCCCTTGAGCTGTTAAACTTTGGTATACCTTCAATGAAACATTAAGCGAAACCCTTATACTGAATCAATAATTTCTACATAGCAGGAGGTTTTTTATGGAAGTTAAATCTCACGGTTTACGAGTTGGTCTGGAACGTCACGGTAACAATATCTTTTTAACCCTTAAGGCGACAGGAAAGCTCACCCATCAAGACTACCAGACAATGCTCCCGATGCTTGAGTCGGCGCTGCAATCTGTTGAAAACCCAGAAATTGATGCACTAATAGATGGTACAGAGCTTGAGGGGTGGGAGCCTAGAGCGGCCTGGGATGACCTGAAGCTTGGCTTAAAGCATGGTAGTAAATTTCGCAAAATAGCCATATACGGCAATAAGGACTGGCAAGAAACCTTTGCCAAAGTGGGTGACTGGTTTACCTCAGGTGAGGTCAAATTTTTTGAAGACATAAAAAGAGCACTAAGCTGGCTAAATGATGAACTCGACGCTTAAGGAGTCAACATGAGTAACAAACAACCACAAGGTAATAACGGCAAAACTTACGTTGGGGCAATGCTGGGGATTGGCGTTGGAGTCGGTGCCGCATTTGGTATTACCTTTGAAAACTTACCGCTCGGCGTTGGCCTGGGAGCAGTTTTTGGCATCATCATTGGAATAGTCCTGGAAGTTAAGAATAAAAACACAACCTAAGGTAAGCCATGTCTTTATTACCCACGCGCTTTCTTACAGCTATTTCAAAACCCAGCCAGTGAGGCTACTGACCTGTAGTAAAAATGATTTGGTGGAAGACAAGATGGACAAATGTCTCAAAATGGCGACATTTGACTTTGCCCACCTATGAAAACGTATCCTCGGGTCATCCACACTCGCTATTTGGTTATATCTTGTTGCTATCGGGTTTCCCTTGCCCATCACAATTCGTTAGAATAGACGCCTATTTAAGCCCCGCAAGAAAAGACTTACTGAGGGCAAAACGTAATTATTAACCAGGCTATGTATGGGTATCCAGATTAAGACTCCTGAAGAAATAGAAAAAATGCGTGTTGCAGGCCGTTTGGCGGCAGAAGTTCTAGAAATGATTGGTGAGCACATCAAAAAGGGTGTCACCACAGAAGAGCTTGACCAAATTTGCCATGATCACATCGTTCATAAACAAGGCGGTTACCCAGCCACATTGAACTATGGTGGCTCTACCTACCCGGTAACTCTGGATGCTGAAGGCAATCCAACACAGCCTGTGGCTACTGATGGTGGCTTTCCAAAATCTATCTGTACTTCGGTAAACGATGTAGTATGCCACGGCATTCCAAACAAAAAGCCTCTTCGCAACGGCGATATCCTCAATATTGATGTCACGGTGATTAAAGATGGTTTTCACGGTGATACCAGCAAAATGTTTGTGGTAGGCGAGCCTACACCGCAAGCTAAGAAGCTAATTCAAACGACTCAGGAGAGCCTCTATAACGCGATTAAGATGGTGAAGCCTGGTGCACGACTGGGCGATATAGGCTATGCCATTCAAAAATATGCTGAAGGCAAAGGTTATTCTATTGTCCGGGAATATTGTGGGCACGGCATCGGTTCAAAGTTCCATGAAGAACCGCAGGTAACTCACTATGGACGTCCGGGAACCGGTGTAGAGCTAAAAGAAGGTATGACCTTCACTATTGAGCCAATGGTTAATGTCGGGAAACGTTACGTGAAGCATAACAAGAAAGATGGCTGGACAGTTCTCACCAAGGATAAGTCGTTATCCGCACAGTGGGAACACACGCTATTGGTTACAGCAGATGGCGTGGAAGTTCTGACTAAACGCGACGAAGAATCCATTTAGGAACAGGAACGCGGAGTGGCAAGTCCTGATAAATTTAACTACCTACCCAAAGCAGCTGAACTGGTCAAAAAAAGCCAATCAGCTGATGGGCTTGATCGATTAAAGATCTATAAGAATTACCTACAGGCGGGGCTGGATGCTCTAACCAAACAATTCCAGAAAGGCACCAGTATTATCCAGTTACTACGTGCTCGCAGTGCCTTAATCGACCACATATTGGCAACTAGCTGGTCTCAATTTTCTGTCCATAGCCATTCAGCGCTTATAGCTGTTGGGGGTTATGGTCGCGAGGAACTACAGCCTTATTCGGATATCGATATCCTCGTCCTGCTGAACGACGATAGTGAAGAAGCGGAAGATAGTAACCTGGAGCTGGAAGCCTGGCTGGCTTTCCTGTGGGATATCGGGCTTGAGGTCGGTCACAGTGTCCGAACTATTAATCATTGCGAACAGTTAGCGCTTGAAGATATATCCGTTGCCACAAACCTGATTGAGTCACGTTTTATCTGCGGCAATCGCAAATTATTAAAAGGCCTTAACGAGCGAATTAAACAACCGGATTTCTGGCCATCGGAAGCATTCTTTAAAGCCAAGTTGGATGAGCAGGTCGCAAGACATCTAAAGTTTAAAGAAACGTCCTTCAATTTAGAGCCGAATATTAAGTCGAACCCGGGTGGATTGAGAGATCTTCAGGTTATTCAGTGGATTACTCTGAAGCACTTTAAAACTAGTAGCTTACATGATCTGATTAAATACGGGATTTTCACACGACGCGAGTACCGGAGCTTACTCAATGGGCAACAATTCCTGCACAGAGTTCGTTTTGCCCTGCATGTACTAACCGGCAAACGTGAAGACCGTTTGCTCTTCGAGCATCAGAAAAAGGTAGCAGAGTGGTTAGGGTTTGAAGACCATGATAACAAGCTGGCCGTTGAACATCTCATGCAACGCTATTACCGGGCTGTGATGGTTATTAGGAACCTGAATGAATTGTTCCTCCAAATTTTTGAACAGGAATATTTAAAACTCGGCAAGTCTGCACAAATCATCGATCTAGACCAGGACTTTTATTTACACAACCAGCGTATTGGCATAAAAACACCCGACCTTTTTTTGCGCAAACCTCATGCACTGATAAAAATATTTCGTCACATTGCCTTGAACCCTGAAATCATTCAGATTGAAGCAAAGACTATGCGTAAAATCCGGTCAAGCCAACAAATGGTTAACCGCCATTATCGACGCGATGCAATTAATATCAGCTACTTCAAAGAATTTTTATCGACCAAACAGCTAACCAGTCGTGGCTTTGCCCTGATGAAGCGAACCAATATATTAGGAGCTATGATTCCTAAGTTTGCTCAAATAGAAGGTCAAATGCAGTTCGATCTCTTTCATGCTTACACGGTGGACGAGCATACGCTTTTCTTACTGCGCTATATCATTCGCTATAACAAGAGTGAATATGGCCACGAGTTCCCGCTGTGCCGCAAAATCATGAAAACGCTGGTAGATCCCACACCTTTATATCTTGCAGCTATTTTCCACGACATCGGCAAAGGTCGTGGTGGAGATCATTCTGAGCTTGGTGCTGTTGATGCATTAGAATACTGCCACTCAATAGGACTAGATCAGCACATTTCCGAACTTGTCTCTTGGCTGGTAAGAAATCACCTGATTATGTCCTTGGTTGCACAACGCAAGGACATCAGTGACCCCGACGTCATTGAAAGTTTTGCCAGCAAAATACCATCGATTTTGCATCTTGAGCTGCTATACGTTTTAACCGTTTCCGATATTCGCGCAACGAATCCAACTCTCTGGAATTCATGGAAAGAGTCTCTGCTTAAAGAGCTGTTTTTGGCTACTAAACATTATCTGACTCAGTCAACACCAAGGGCCAACCAGAACCAGATGATGGAAGACACTAGACAGCAGGTGTTAGAACAGTTCACTAAAACCGGGGAGTCTATTGAGCCGGTTCGCGAGCTGCTTTCTGAGCTGGGTAACGATTACCTTTTAAGGTACCACCCTGAACAGATTATATGGCAAACGGAGCAACTGCTTTCACAGCCCGAGCTGCCTTATGTAGCGATAAAAAATCACCGCTCTCAAGCCGGTACAGAAGTCTTTATCGCTGTAGAGGATCAGCCCGATCTCTTTGCATCAATCACAGCTCTTTTGAGTCAGAATCATCTCAATATTCAGGCTGCGACGCTCTTTACATCGCCCAAAGGACTCTGCCTGGATACTTTTATTGTGTTAGATGAACAAGGCCATCCATTGTCCTACGAGCAAAGAATTCAAGAAATACAGGATAACCTGATTGACGGTCTTTCAGATATGGACAATAGCGCCATATCGGTTAGTCGAGCTGTCCCTACAAGACTTAAATACTTCACCGTTAAAACTAACGTGGAATTTATTAACGACGACAATAGTCCTTTCACCACTTTAGAGATTACTGCGCTCGACCGCCCTGCTCTGCTGGCTAATATTGGTCAAGCCTTTCGTGATTGTGACATTGAAGTGCATTCGGCAAAAATTGTCACACTGGGAGAACGGGTAGAAGATACTTTTACAGTCAGTGATAGAAACCATCAGCCCATTATTGATAAAAACCGAATTGAAAAAATTAAAGAACATTTAGGGCAAGCAATTAATGCTTAACATTATTTGAGGAAAAAGACATGTCTTTGCAACAAACCATTGAGCAAGCATTTGAAAATAGAGAAAGCCTATCTCCTGCAAGCGCTTCAGCAGAGATCAAGGCGGCAGTAACTGAAGCATTAGATCTACTGGATAAGGGCAAAGCAAGAGTTGCTGAAAAACAAGGTAACGAATGGGTCGTAAATCAGTGGCTTAAAAAAGCGGTACTTTTGTCATTTCGTTTAAACAATAACAAAGTTATCGACACCGATATGGCTCAATTTTATGACAAAGTTCCAATGAAATATCAGGGAATGAGCGAGGAAGACTTTAAAGAAGGTGGAACTCGTGTTGTGCCTCATGCTATCGCTCGCCATGGTTCGTATATTGCTAAAAATGTTGTTCTCATGCCTAGCTACACTAACATCGGTGCATACATTGATGAGGGTGCCATGATAGATACCTGGGCGACAGTCGGTTCATGTGCACAAATCGGCAAAAACGTCCACCTCTCAGGTGGCGCTGGCATTGGTGGGGTTCTAGAGCCGCTTCAGGCCGGCCCAACCATTATTGAAGATAACTGCTTTATCGGAGCTCGCTCTGAAGTAGTTGAAGGCGTTATCGTCGAGGAAGGCTCGGTATTATCCATGGGCGTATTCATTGGTCAAAGTACTAAAATCTATAACCGCCTGACCGATGAAGTGACCTATGGCCGCGTCCCTGCTGGCTCCGTTGTTGTTCCAGGTAGCCTTCCTTCAAGCTGTGGTAAATATAGCTTAAGCTGTGCGGTAATTGTTAAGCAGGTGGATGCCAAGACTCGTGCTAAAACCAGCGTTAATGAATTATTACGCATGGACAAAGAGCAAGGATAAGAAAAGAGGTTTAATTAAAAACTATGGTGAAAATTTACGGAATACCCAACTGCGATACGGTCAGGAAAGCCGTAAAATGGCTAGAGGCCAATGATATCGAGCATGAGTTCATCGACTATCGTAAAAACCCCTTAGAGCGCTCAACGTTAGAAGCCTGGGATAATGCTATTGGCTGGGAAAAGTTGCTGAATAAACGCAGTACCGCCTGGCGCCCACTGGATCAATCTATAAAAGATAACATTGATCGTGACTCTGCTATTGATTTGATGAAAGAAAAAGTGACCTTGATCAAACGCCCTGTTCTAGTCAAAGGTGATCAAGTGCACCTAAGTTTCAAACCTGAGCAGTACAGCGATATTTTTAATTAATTGAAAGAGTCTTCTTATGATTACCGATGTTCTGGATCTGGCAAAAAATTTGATTAACCGTGAGTCTGTGACTCCGGTAGACGCAGGTTGCCAAAAACTGATGATGGATCTATTAAGTCGCCATGACTTTAAAAATGAAATCATGGACTTTGAAGATACTCAAAACTTTTGGTCCATACGACAAGGAGCATCAGAAGGCCCAGTATTTGTATTTGCAGGTCATACAGATGTCGTTCCCGCTGGTAATCTGGATGACTGGAATACAGACCCGTTTGAAGCCACAGAAAAAGATGGTTACCTATTCGGCCGGGGGGCCGCTGACATGAAAGGAAGTTTAGCAGCCATGATTGTTGCTACTGAACGCTTCGTTAAAGACTTCCCCGACCACAAAGGTTCAATTGCCTACCTTATTACCAGCGATGAAGAAGGTCCGTTTATCAACGGTACCGTGCGTGTTGTAGAAGAGTTGATGAATCGAAACCAGCCCTTTGATTATTGTATCGTTGGTGAACCATCAAGTACCGCTGAGCTGGGTGACGTTATCAAAAATGGGCGCCGCGGTTCGCTCACGGGTTTTCTAAAAATACTCGGACAACAAGGTCATGTGGCATACCCCCACCTGGCTGATAATGCCATACATAAGTCTTATCAGGCTCTACATGAGTTAAGTCAAACTCACTGGGATGATGGGAATGAATCTTTCCCTCCAACCAGCTTTCAGATCGCAATTGAAAAAGCTGGCACAGCAACCAATGTCATCCCTGGCGAAAAATATATAGAATTCAACTTCCGCTACTCAACTGAGTCTAATGCTGACCAGCTGAAGCAACGCGTTCTGGATATCCTGGATAGCCATAAACTGGATTATCAGGTGGACTGGAAGTTGAATGGAGAGCCGTTCTTAACCGATGAAGGTCAGTTGCTGGCGGCTTCAAAAGCAGCAATCAAAACCGTTTGTGACAGAGAAACCCAGGCATTGACCAGCGGTGGAACTTCGGACGGTCGCTTTATAGCAAAGACAGGTGCTGAAGTGGTCGAGATCGGGCCTGTTAATAAAACCATCCATCAAATTAATGAATGCGTCAAAATTGATGATTTATATGGCTTATCAGACATCTACTACAACGTGCTTAAACGTTTACTAACCGACAACGCTTAATATTATGACTGTATCTAATTCTATGATGACACCAGAGCAAATCATTGGCTTAAACCAGGAACATTTACTGAGTATCGAAGACAATAGCGAACTTCTGGGTCAAAAATTTCAATGTCATCATGAAGTTCTGGTGCCGCTAGCAAAACTCATTCGCCAGTCAGAAATTGATGGTATCCCACTGAGAGTGATTAGCAGTTATAGAAGCTTTGAGCGCCAGGCTGAGATTTGGAATTACAAATTTAATAATGATGTTGAGTTAAATTTGAGAGACGGTACAACTGTTAACTCTTTCGAACTTACACCAATAGAGCGGATCAAAGCTATTCTTCATTATTCGGCCATACCGGGAACCAGTCGCCACCACTGGGGAACTGACTTTGATATTTTTGATGCCGCAGCTGTCGATCAAGGCTATGAGGTACAACTTGTTGAAGAGGAGTTTTCGGATAACGGTCCCTGCTCGCGTCTCGACGAATGGCTGGATTATAATTTAAATAAGTTTGATTTCTTCCGTCCATACAGAGAAGATAAGGGAGGGGTTGCCTGCGAACCTTGGCATATTAGCTATCGCCCCATTGCTGACAGGGCATTACAAGAGTTTCCTCTGGAGCTTTTGAAGCAGGTGTTAAGTGAAAAAGATATTGGCGGCAAGGATGAAATCTGTTCACGGCTTGAAAGTCTGACCAGAAAATATGTTTACACAATTTGCCAAGAATAATTAAGGAGCGATCTATGTGGAAAGCGATATTAGTTACCCTTCTCATCTTCGCCATCATTGGTGCAACTTTGTTTGTACTTAAAAGGAACAATAAGTTTAAGATTCCAAAGGGTGTTAAGCCTAAACCATATAAAGACGACGAAGACGATTACTAAGTTACTTTTCTAAAAACTTCTTAAAAATAGCCTTTGCTTCATCACTACCGAGTAGCTCAGAAAAACTTCTGGCCTCTCTTTCAATCGCTTTACTGACAAACCCAGAGTTCGAACGTATTAATTGACGACTGACTCTTAAAGCATGAACAGGTTTCATAGCCAGTTTCTCGGCCTTTTCCTGGGCAACCTGAATATATTCATCAGGTGAGGCAACATCGTTGATGATACCCAGTTCCTTCGCTCTGTTGCCATCAAAAGGCTCAGCCAATAGTAATAGCTCTGCAGCGCGCACATAGCCCAGCTGACGAGGCAATAGATAACTTGAACCGGCTTCCGGACAAAGCCCCAGATCGACAAAAGGCAGACAGAAATACGTTTTTTCCGTGGCGTAAACCAAATCACAATGCAACAACAAGGTGGTGCCAATTCCAACAGCAGGGCCTGAGGCTGCTGCCACAATGGGTTTATCAAAATTGGCCAACTCATGTAAGAAGTTCAAAATTGGTGAGCCTTCATCCAGGACTGGCTGCTCCAAAAAATCAGCGATATCGTTACCAGCACTGAAACAACCTTCACTACCCTTGAAAAATGCAACTCGTACATCCTCATTACGCTTTGCACTTGCAAGCTCATAACTTAATGCTCGATACATATCGGTAGTTAATGCATTTTTTTTGTCTTGTCGGTTAAATTCTATATGAAGTACATGGTTAATGACTTCAGTGGTGATGAGCTTGGACATTTCTCTCCCCCTGGACCGATGAAGTCTAAACGATAACACATCCGAGCTGTCAGATTCATCAAAAAATTGGGCAGCGTTAGTGCTGCCCAATAAAGGTTTATTTATTGTTCCTTGGTAAAACCGCCACCAAAATCACCTTCCATCTGGGCAGCAATGTAGGCTAAGACCACATAGGCCGCGGTATTTTGATCCAGGGCTTCTGGATCTATTTTATCCAATGTATCGTTCGGCGTATGATGGTAATCAAAATAATCCATGCCATCTTGACGTAATGAGAAAACTGAAATTCCTAGCTGTCTTAGCGGTATTAAATCGGGGCCACCGCCAGCTTTGTTATTTCCATACTCAATACCCAGAGGCTTCAACAGGTTAGCTATCTCCATAACCACAGGTAACGCTTCTTTTTTCACCTTTGAATCTATACGCCATATTCTATCGGCACCAAAATCAGATTCAGCCGCGGTAATAATATTATCAAGCTTATCTTTATGAGCCTTTGCATAAGCCTTACCTCCTAACAGCCCCTGCTCTTCATTGGCAAACATAATCACTCGGATAGAGCGCTTAGGTCGCTCAGGAAGTCTGCCAATTAGCTCTGCTGCTGCTGTTGTTATTGCTATACCGGCTCCATCATCAATTGCTCCGGTGCCTAAATCCCAAGAGTCGAGGTGACCTCCAATAATGACGTATTCTTCCGGCTTCTCGCTTCCTGTAATCTCACCAATAACATTATGACTGGTATATTCTTTACCTTGTTTCGCGCCAATAGTCATTTTAACGATAACGGGCTTACCACGGCGAAGCATATTCTCTAGAAGATCAGCGTCAGGCGCTGACAAAGCTGCAGCAGGAATTTTTTTGATTCCTTCCTCATAGTTCATGACTCCAGTATGCGCCATTCGATCACTATCAGTCCCTATTGAACGAATCAGAATTCCTACAGCGCCTTTTTTAGCAGCTTCTGATGCACCTCGAGTACGGGCAGAGACCGCTGGACCATAACCAGAACCATCTTTAGCGCGCTTCATACGATTTTTAATAAAGACAATTTTACCTTTTGCAGAGTCTTCCTCAGATGCTTCCAAAGCAGCCAGATCATCAAACTCAACCAATTCCGCAGTTAATCCATCTTCAGGTGTACCAACACTAAAACCAAGAGCAGTAATGACCAGGGGTTGAGGATAAGGAGCCACTACTTCCGCAGTCTCAATACCTCTCTTCCAGGTGGGAAAAGTAACTGGTTCGGTCCAGACCTTATCGAAACCAAGCTCCTCAAGCTTGGCAACGCCCCACTTTACCGCGGCAGCATCGCCAGGGGTTCCAGCCATTCGCGGCCCAACCTCAGTGGTCAGCGACTCAACTATGTCATAGCCCTTTGAGGATTTTAAGGCCTCATCTCGTAGCTCTGCAGCTACTTTAAGAGCATCTTCGCTAATACTCGGCACATCATCAGCCAGAGCAGAATAGTTTCCAGATAGCGCGATTACGCTAACCACACCTAATAGGAGTGATTTCAATGTCATAACGACCCCTTATTTAAAATGAAATTTAATGAGCTTAATCCCGGTGCGTTATTGCTTCCTGATTTGCCTGCTATTTATTGGTACTGATTTACCTTGTGATTGACAGCAATCAACCGCTAAGGCTAGAGTAAGCCAAAGACCATAGCGAGGAAAATGAATGACTACCTTATACGATTGCTCAGCAGTTTTAAATAATGGAAAAGAGGTTTCCCTCAGTGATTACGAAGGAAAAGTGTTACTGATTGTTAATACAGCCAGTGCCTGCGGTTTTACACCTCAATATGAAGGCTTAGAGAAGCTTTACCAGGAATTCAAGGGACAAGGTCTGGAGATATTAGCCTTCCCTTGTAATCAGTTCGGCAAGCAGGAGTCAGGGTCGGATGAGGAAATTAAAGACTTCTGTGATCTAAACTTCAATATCTCCTTCCCTCTTTTCAAGAAAGTTGAAGTCAATGGTGACAACGCACACCCAATCTTTAAGCGCTTAAAAGATGAAGCCCCTGGCATTTTGGGTTCGAAGAAAATCAAATGGAACTTTACTAAGTTTCTGGTAGACAAAAACGGTAAAGTTGTTGAGCGCTACGGTTCGGTAACTAAACCGGAAGCGATAAAAGAAGATATAGAGGAACTACTGTAATGCCCGAGCTCAAGGATAAGGTTATTATCATTACAGGAGCCAGTCGCGGTATTGGTCGAGCAATGGCTTTAACTTTCGCGAAAGAAGGTGCGACAGTTGTGATTGCCGCAAAGTCAGATAAGCCACACCCAAAACTTCCTGGTACGATTCACACAGTAGCAGAAGAAGTTGAGAAAGCTGGCGGAAAAGCGGTTCCTGTAGCACTGGATGTCCGCAAGGAATTAGCAATTAAACGACTGTGTGATGACATTGGTCAAAAATTTGGACGTATTGATGCCGTTATAAATAATGCCGGTGCGATAAGCCTGACCACCGTTGAGGAAACATCACCCAAGCGCTATGATTTAATGCAGCAAGTTAATTCTCGAGCTGTATACTGCTTTGGTCATTATGCGCTTCCATATCTTAAAAAGTCGGATAATCCACATATCTTAAACTTGTCACCGCCAGTTAATCTAAATGAAAAATGGCTTAAAGACTATAGCCCCTACACACTCTCTAAGTACGGAATGAGTATATTAAGCAAAGGAATGGCGGCAGAGTTTAAAGAGCACGGAATAGCAGTTAACACACTGTGGCCCCAAACCTATATTGCAACGGCAGCTATTGAGTTTGCTGTTGGCAACAAAGAAACTTTGAATTATGCCCGAAAGCCACAAATTATGGCTGACGCAGCGAAGGTAATATTGACTCATCCCAGCCAGAACTACACTGGCCTTTGGTTAATAGATGAGGAGGTTCTTAAGGCCGCCCGGGTGACAGACTTCAGTCAATATGCCTATTCACCAGAACATGAAGACAAAATTCAAAAAGATTTATTTCTAGATTAATAATCAAAAAGCGGGGGCATATCCTCGCTTTTAACACTTCAAGGCAAGCTCAGGTTCTAAGTCCTCAGTCTGAGACTACTCCAGATCACTCCATTAACTTTTTTATCCTTATATTGATCCTTTCTGCAATGTTTTTTATTCGTCACTATGTGTTTATTTTGATTCTGCAACTGCGAAAGCAACAGCAAAGTCACGCTCGTCACTTATCGTAAGGTGAATAGTATTGATATGCTGTTTGGAAGCCCAATCTTTAGCAGCTCCATAAAGTTGAACTTCCGGTTTTCCTAACTCGGAACTGACTATTACTAGCTGCTGGAAGTGAATTCCTTTTCTCATACCGGTACCCAAAGCTTTACTGATAGCCTCTTTTGCAGCAAATCTTTTTGCCAGGTACGCCTGTTTATTCTTTTTCTGCTGATATTCGTTTAATTCAATATCAGATAAAATACGCTCGGCAAATTTATCACCATGACGCTGAAAAGAACGTTCGATTCGAGCGAGGCTGACAATATCCGTACCTACTCCGAATATGGCCACTGCCTGGCCTCCACCATCAGTTTCTTCATATCCAATACAGCCTGCTCTAAACCACTGAATAAGGCTCTTCCAATAATGGCGTGGCCGATATTTAACTCAACAATTTCTTTTATTGCTGCTACTGGTTGCACGTTATGGTAGTGAAGCCCATGACCTGCATTTACCTGCAGACCCTGCCCTACTGCGTGAGCAACACCCCGTCTTACTTTCTCCAGTTCTATTTCCTGCTGAGCCTCACTTTCTGCATCAGCATAATGGCCAGTATGTATTTCAATTAGTGGTGCGCCAACATTGGCTGCAGATTCAATTTGCTTATAATCAGCATCGATAAACAAGGATACCTGAATTCCTGCTTCTGACATTCGCTGGCAGGCGTCTCTAATTTTACTTTCCTGACCTTTAACATCCAAACCGCCCTCTGTCGTGAGTTCCTCACGCTTTTCGGGAACCAAGCAGACATAAGTAGGCTTGATTCTCTCAGCAATCGAGAGCATTTCTTCCGTAACGGCCATTTCAAGATTCATTCGAGTTTGAATTGTTCCAGCCAATAACTCGACATCCCTATCAGTGATGTGGCGACGGTCTTCACGTAAGTGAACCGTAATCCCATCCGCACCATTTTGTTCAGCAGCGAATGCAGCCTGTACAGGGTCCGGGTAATTCGTTCCACGAGCATTACGTACCGTTGCAATATGATCGATATTAACGCCTAAAAGTATTGGGTTTTTCATTCGTTTTTCCGTAAAAATTTATCTACTTAAAAGGGTAGGAAACCTAACCTTGAATAGCAAGTGTTTGTTGTAAAAGCTTACGACTGTGAAGCTCCTTAAAACCAATAAGTGGATCAATCACAGCTCGAGATATTTTTCTGGCAGTAGATAGACTGCCTGAGGTCTGCCACTGTCTGTTGGCAACAGCAAGGATATTCTTACCTTTAATTTTCAAAGCGCTTTTGGGCGCCTGCCCAATCAGCACAAATCCCTGCTCTGGTATAAAGCCATAATCCAACTGTTCATTGATAATGTCCCCTTGGATATCACAGGCCCAGTCTATGCCGTAACCTAGGTCATCTAAAATACCAAGTTCAAACTCTCGTAGGACAACAGCAGGTGAAGGCTCTGACTGCAATCGATATAAGGCCCTTTGATAAGCATCGTAAATATCGGGGTGAGGGTCCCATTGAATCAGGAGCTTCAACAACAGTTCGTTCATATAGAGACCCGATAGGCTTGGTATACCACTGAGAGCTATGCTGGGGCCAAGCGGTTCAACCTGCTTTAAGGTTTTTAAATCACTGCGACCAACCCAGCTCAGAGCCAAAGGTTGAAAGGGTTGCAGTAAAGCACGCTTGGAACTTTTTTTGGCTCCTCGGACTCCGCGCGCTAGAACGCTACAGCGTCCCTCCTCTAGTGTAAGCAGCTCAAGGATTAAGCTAGACTCTTTAAACGGTCTGGTATGTAAAACAAAAGATTGAGATAGTGCGGAGTGACTCATCAATAATCATTGTAACCCAGTGATTTCAAAGCCCGCTCATCATCGGCCCAACCGTCCTTGACCTTGACCCAAAGTTCGAGAAAGACCTTGCAGTCGAACAGTTCTTCCATTTCGAGTCGCGCATCTCGTCCAATTTGCTTCAGTCTCTGACCTTTTTTGCCAATAATAATGGCTTTTTGTCCAGGACGCTCTACAAGGATGAGTCCACTGATAGTGAGCACACCTTTGTCATTAAATTTGAACTGCTCTATTTCTACCGTCGATGAGTAAGGAATTTCCTCTCCTAAAGATCGCATTAGCTTTTCACGAATGAGCTCAGCCGCCATAAAGCGTTCGCTTCGATCCGTAATGTAATCTTCAGGGTAAAATAAATCGCCCTCTGGAAGATAACTTTTCAGCGTCGCCGTCAGCTGTTCCAGATTCTGGCCCTTTAACGCCGAACCAGGAAAAACAGCGTCAAAGTGACATTTTTCAGTAATTTGAGCTATATGCGGCAGTAGCTCTTCTTTATCCGTTAACTTGTCTACCTTATTAACGAAGAGTACCTTTTTTCCTTTTGCTTGAGATACCTTGTTAAGAACCAGCTCATCATCATCAGTCCATTGAGTACCGTCGACTACAAAGAGCAAAACATCAACATCAGTCATTGAACTTGTTGCAGCCCGATTCATGTAGCGATTGATACTTCGTTCTTCCTTACTGTGGATGCCGGGAGTATCAACAAATAAAATTTGTGCCTCATTATCTGTATAAATGCCTAGCACTCGATGACGAGTGGTTTGGGGTTTACGCGAGGTAATACTCACCTTTTGACCCAGAATATGGTTCATTAATGTTGATTTACCAACATTAGGGCGACCCAGAACGGCGACGTAACCACAACGAAAAGGTTGCTCAGTGTGGTTTTCAGAAGAATGATTCATGAAGACACTCTATTTATGAAGCGAGTAATTGCTGTAATTCGGTTAAAGCTTTTTCAGCAGCTAGCTGTTCTGCATTGCGACGGCTACTGCCGGAACCTTTGGTTTGGATTGCCTTTTCAGTAATACAACAGGCCACCTCAAAGGTCTGATCGTGTGGCTCACCTGATACATCAAGTAACTCATACTCAGGCAAGGACAAACGACGAGATTGTAACAATTCCTGTAGGCGAGTTTTAGCATCTTTTTGTGTGTCAGCAGGGTTAATTTCAGTCAAACGCTGACCATACAGTTCTAAAATAAGCGTGTTAGTTTTTTCAAACCCAGCATCCAGGTACACGGCACCAATAACCGCCTCAAACGCGTCAGCCAGGATTGATGCTCTGCGAAACCCACCACTTTTAAGCTCGCCCTCGCCTAAGTTAATATAGTCGCCTAAGTCAATTTCTTTGGCTATTACTGCCAGGGTTTTACCCTTAACGAGGCTCGAACGCATTCGACTTAACTGGCCTTCATCAACTTTAGGAAACTGTGTAAACAAGGCTCTCGCAATGACCATGCCAAGTACAGCGTCGCCCAAAAACTCCAGGCGTTCATTATGATGATTTGAAGCACTTCTGTGTGTCAGCGCCTTGGTGATAAGCTGTGGGTCTAAGAACTGATAGCCGAGACGTCGGCAAAAACGTTCGATTTGCTGCTGCTGTTGATTCATCTCGGCTTTATAACACTAATTCAAAGGCTCTTCGTGCTTAAACTCAAGCAACGCACTGACATTACCAAAAAGAGCTATTCTGCTTTCATACTCAACATAAAGAGCTCGGCCCCCAGTGATTTCTTTTATATCAACATCATCTGCTTTAATAATATCTATGTTGTTGATATTAAATCGACCTGAGATAAGACGCTCAATTTCCGACTTGCTGGAACTAGAACTGGTTTCCAGAGCAACCGATTCTATAGAACTTTTAATGCTGAAAAACTCCATATAAGCGGGAACAAGCTTTATCGCTAAGTACATGAAAAATAAAACAATACCCATAATGATGAGCCAGCCTGCAGCCGTCATACCACCCTGGTATTGTCTATTCATTATTTTCTTATTTAGTTTTTCTTGTCCGAACATATTCCCCATACTCCTCGAAAATACAATCATCTGTTTTTTCAGGCACTTAACATCTATTCTATAGCACCAGCTCTACTAAAGGATATACCTTTTGGTAAATGTTTTCCAAATAAAACAGGATCTTCAGTGAAACTCACAAAAATCCATTTATAAGCCGCTTTACCAATAATCCCTTCTTCATCAATGAAACGCCAGAACCTTGAATCCAGACTGCCATCACGATTATCACCCATAGCAAAGTATTTTCCTTCAGGTACCACCTCGGTCCAACGCTCTCTCAAACTGTGGTATCGTCTCGGTTTAGCGTTATCTTCCAGATAGATGAGGTCATGTGATTCACCATTGATGGTTTCACTGTAAGTATCATAATTATTCCCAGCGGGTACCAAGTCTTCCACCTTATCCGAAACAAACTCTGACTTAATAGTAATTGGGTCACACGATTGACCGTCTACATTCACTGCATTCCGACACTGTGGAATAATCGTCAAAGTTCCGCGGTCCCATTCAAGACGATCGCCTGGAATACCGATAAGTCTTTTAATATATGCCTGCTGCGGCTCATGTGGCGGATGGAAAACAATGACATCACCCCTTTGAGGCTCACCTACATCAATAATTTTGGTGTTAAATGCCGGTAAACGTATGCCATAGGCAAATTTATTGACTAGTATAAAGTCGCCATCATACAGGCCGGGGTTCATGCTTCCTGATGGAATACGGTAAGGCTCATACAAGAAAGAACGTAGTACCAGCACCACAAAGATGATGGGAAAAAAAGATCGGCAGATGTCTATGAAAGGCGGAAATTTTTCTTCCCCTTTTTCATCCAGTTGAATCTTGCCAGCTTCAGCTCTTTTTTTCTGCCACCAGATCTTGTCCAGTAATGTCACAACACCAGTAATTAATGCTGCAACGCCAAGGTAAAAACCAAAATCGTAATAGATACTCGGCATTATTTATTATCCTTACCAACATTCAACACAGCCAAAAACGCTTCTTGTGGAATTTCAACTTTCCCAACTTGCTTCATGCGTTTTTTACCAGCTTTTTGTTTTTCTAATAGTTTACGTTTCCGAGAAACATCACCGCCGTAACACTTCGCTAAAACATTTTTACGTAAAGCTTTAACTGTCGACCGTGCGATAACATGGTTACCAATCGCAGCTTGGATTGCGACCTCAAACATCTGTCTCGGAATAATCTCTTTCATAGCTTCGACCAGCTCACGCCCACGATATTGGGCTTGCTCTTTATGCACAATTAACGCTAGAGCATCCACTTTGTCTCCATTGATTAGGATATCCAGGCGCACCAGCTCATCAGCCTGATAACGCTTAAACTGGTAGTCTAATGAAGCGTACCCCCTACTAACAGATTTAAGTCTATCAAAGAAGTCCAGCACAACTTCATTCATTGGCATTTCATAGGTAAGCGCTACTTGGTTACCCGCATACTGCATACGAGTTTGTACACCTCTTTTCTCAACGCACAAGGTAATTACACCACCGAGATGCTCCTGGGGTACTAATATATTGGCCTCGCAGATTGGCTCTCTGATCTCAGCGATATTTGAGAGTGGAGGAAGCTTTGATGGGTTATCAACATAAACCAACTCGTCATCAGTGGTTAAGATTTCATAAATAACCGTTGGCGCAGTGGTTATTAAGTCGAGATTATACTCTCTCTCTAGGCGTTCCTGGATGATCTCCATGTGTAGCATCCCAAGGAATCCACACCTGAAGCCAAAGCCAAGTGCCGTTGAGTTTTCTGGCTCGAAGAATAATGATGCATCGTTCAAGCTCAGCTTCGATAATGCATCGCGAAATGATTCATAATCATCAGAGCTTACAGGGAACAATCCAGCATAAACCTGTGGAGTTACTTTTTTGAATCCTGGTAAAGGACTTTCAGCGGGCGACTTAGCCAGAGTGATAGTATCACCTACAGGAGCGCCCTGAATATCTTTAATACCGGCAATAATAAAGCCTACTTCACCGGCTCTCAATGTCCCTGTATCCTCACGTTTCGGTGTAAAGATACCAACGTGATCAACCACATGCGATTTACCGGTCGACATAATTTGCATTTTATCGCCTGACTTAATCGTGCCCTGCTTTACTCGAACAAGAGAAACCACACCTAAATAATTGTCAAACCAGGAGTCAACGATAAGAGCCTGCAAAGGCGCGTCAGGATCACCAGAAGCTGGTGGAATATCGCTGACAATTTTTTCCAGCAATTCTTCGATTCCAACGCCTGTTTTAGCACTGCATTGGACAGCGTCCATTGCCTCGATGCCGACGATATCTTCAATTTCCTGCATAACACGCAAAGGATCAGCAGCAGGTAAGTCAATCTTATTTAAAACGGGTACGACTTCGAGATCCTGTTCGATTGCGGTATAACAGTTCGCCAAAGTTTGTGCTTCAACACCCTGTGCAGCATCAACTACTAATAGAGCACCTTCGCAAGCAGCTAAGGAACGGGATACTTCATAAGAGAAATCCACATGGCCCGGAGTATCAATAAAGTTAAGCTGATATGTGTTTCCGTCTTTAGCTTTATAATTTAATGTAACACTCTGAGCTTTAATGGTAATACCGCGCTCACGCTCTAGATCCATGGAGTCCAATACCTGCTCAGCCATTTCACGCTCAGTTAATCCTCCACAATGCTGAATCAGTCGATCAGACAAGGTCGACTTACCATGGTCGATATGTGCGATGATTGAGAAGTTACGAATAAAATCGGTATATGCCATATATGTTCCGCTAAACCCTTTGTTTCCAACACCAGAGATTTCTTAATCTATTGATTTATAAGTATTAATTTTTTTCTATCAATAATTTTTAAGACAAAGCCGGCCGAAATATGAGTGTAATGATAATAGTTTAAAGACTAAGCGGCCTATTTTAGCTGAATCCATGAAAAAGGCCAGCTAAGTTGCTGGCCCCAATTGATGTCATATTACTCCAGTTCGATGACCAGGAAGTCACTACCCACACCCTGCCTGACTATTAATATCGCGACCTTTCCTTCATCAGGCAAAGTAGCAAGCGCTGATTGGAAGTCCTTCATATTTCTAATAGTAGTTCGGTGTAGCTTTTGAATGATATCACCCTGGCGTAAACCAGCTCTGGCTGCCGGGCTATCACGCTCAACCTCACGAATTATAACGCCCTTATCAATACTTGTTGCTTCTTTTAGATCAGGCGTTAGCTCCGTTACAGCCAGACCCAGTTCTTTTTTACCTGAATCATTATTTGCAACAACCTGCCCATTAGCATCGCTTAAAGTGACCTCAACGGTTTCCTTATCACCGTCACGGACGATGGTTAACTCCACTTCTTTGCCTGCAGGCATTTGCCCAATGTAAAATGGTAAATCTTGAGCCTTACGTACTGGCTTTCCATCAACTTCTGTCACCACATCACCGACCTTAATCCCAGCTTTATCGGCTGCCATGTCAGGGAGCACTCGAGTTACCAGGGCACCACCGATACTGTCCAGACCAAAAGCATCAGCCTTGTCCTGATCAATCGGACCAAAAGTAACACCTAGGAATCCTCTGTTGACCTTACCATCTTTTAAAAGCTGTTTACGGACATTATCCGCCAGATCGATAGGAATAGAGAATGATAGGCCACTACTAATCATGGGGTTAAAGATCATGGAGTTGATACCAACTACTTCACCATCGAGATTAATGAGGGGACCACCCGAGTTACCTCGGTTTATCGCTACATCAGTTTGAACGAACGGGACATACTGTGATCCCACTTCACCGCGCCCTTTGGCGCTAACTATACCTGCAGTCACGGTTTGTTCCAGGTTAAAGGGCGCACCAAAAGCAAGGACCCACTGCCCAACCTTCAAATCACGTGTATTGCCGAGTTCAAGAGCTTGTAACTCCAGTCCTTCAGTATCAATTTTAAGAAGTGCTACGTCTGTACTGGCATCACTACCTATAACCTCTGCATCGAACTCACGACCATTATACAGTTTGACAACAGGTGTCTCAGCATCAGCTACCACATGATGGTTAGTCAAAATGTATCCATCTTCATCAACAATAAAACCTGATCCACCGCCTCGGCCAACTACCCGGCCCCAGCGTTTCACTTCAACTTTAATACTTACAACGCTCGGCTGAACTTTCTCCACTAGCTGAGTAAAGTCAGGAAATGATTTTGCATCTACACTGGCCACTGACAAAGATAGCCAAGCAATTACAGTTAAGGATAAAAAGCGCTTCAACATAATGATGTTATCTCCAATACGACGATTTTTATAACTATAACCTTTTGAAAAAAAACTATCCGTTCGGTTCCCACAAGTTCGACAAGATCTAGTCATCAGATGTTACGATTTGTGTCACCTCAATCGGTCTCTTTACAATTCTTATCAGTTTAGGCTCGAGTCGAGTTTTGTTCTTTTCACGGTTTAACAGCCATCTAACGAATAGAAAACCTGTAACAAGTCCAGCAGTAGCACTCAGGATAGAGCCTAACTCTGACAATTGAGGAAATAATATTGAAGATAAACCTAAAGCTAGCATCAGGAAGATAAGAGGAAGTAAATACACCGCCAAGGAACCTTTCAGCACTAAATCTTCAGGAATACCCACTTCAACCTCATCATTAATATGGGCATTCAAAGTATTTTTTAAAGGTGTGACGAACACTTTATGAGAAAATGCTTTATTAACAATTCCACTGCCACAGGTCGTGTTGACCTGACAACTGGAGCAGCCAGTCTTAGTAAGGGTCTGAACCCAGGCCCTGTCACCCTCAACGGCGACTACATGTCCGATTTCTGTAAACATTAATCAATATCTCAGCTCGCTGTATATCAGGCAAAAAAAAACCCACCTTACGATGGGTTTTATTTTAGCGCAAAATATGGTTATTTGAACTACTCAAAGTAGTCAGCTTGAGTAGAGCGCTTTTAATGACCGCTATTGTCGGCCTGTTTTACTCTTGCGACTCTTCGTACTGCTCCTTTTCATGACCCTTCTGCTCTAAAGCTCTCATTGGAACCTGCACAGGTATAACCTTCTGGTTGCTGACAACCGTTACTGTAGGCAAACTGCTCATGCCGGTAATTTGACGCGTTAGAGCCTCATGTTTCAAAAACATATCATGCATTCTTTGCAGCTCTTCACGATTAGCGTTGGACGCAATAGCAGCAGTAGAAGTATTAGCCGCATTCATCTGCTTATTCTGTGCAGCCAGTTGTTCTGTGGCGAATATATCAGTCTGTGTATTAGACATACTGAATAGAGCGACTAAAGCGACAGAGGCAGCTATTGCCATACCACCAGCCTGTTTCCACAGACGTGACGGGAACGCGATAACGTTACTGTCTGCCGCCTTTGCCTGGTGAGCAGGTTCATCAGCAATCGCTTGACTGACCTTACCTGAAATGTCTAAGTCTGGACTATGCGTCTCTTCACGCATGATCTGCCCAATCATATGATAACGAGCCCACACGGACATCGATTCACTGCCCTGCTCTAAGCTTTCTTCATCCATCAGGCCATTATTATTGGTTGATGTTTGTCCATCCACCCAAGCAGATAGCAGTTCTTTATCAAAACGCCTTGTATCGCTCATTAACTTATAACCTCTGTTTTACTTTGCAGTTAAAGCCTATGTTTTATCGGCTTTTGCCATTAACCCTGCAAAGCGTTGCAAGCCATTAACTTTGCATCAGTGTGAAAATTATTTTTGTAAACTCACTTTACATTACTTATACCAATTGACTGGTGTTCCAATGAAAAGTTCACAGTTTTTGTAAAAAAGTTTGTCTATTCAGCTTACTTTAAGGGAAATATCCCTTCTAAGAACGCCACCCCTGTTCCAGTAAAGGCGCGATCTTTTGGTCTATCGCATCCCGAGCCCTGAAAATTCTGGACCGAACCGTACCCACAGGACAATCCATAGACTCAGCAATTTCCTCATAACTGAGACCGTCAATTTCACGTAACATAATGGCTGTCCGCAAATCTTCCGGTAATTCTTCGATAGTTTTAAAAATAAGACTCTTAATTTCATCTCTGAACATCAACCGCTCGGGACTGCCCCCATCACGGAGAGCATCGCCACCTTCATATTGCTCTGCATCAGCTGAATCAATATCACTTCCCGGCGGGCGCCTACCCTGGGATACCAAAAAGTTCTTGGCTGTATTGATTGCAATACGATATAGCCACGTATAAAACGCGCTGTCACCGCGAAAGTTAGGCAAGGCGCGATATGCTTTAATAAATGCTTCCTGCGAGATATCCATGACCTCGTCCTGGTCCCGCACAAATCGAGAAATTAAATTCATAATCCTCTGCTGGTATTTAACGACCAGCATATCGAAGGCTTTCTTATCGCCTTTCTGGACACGCTTAACTAACTCTGAGTCTACGTCAGCCTCAGACATACTGTCCTCTACTTAGTTGTCCACTTCTCATCAATGGTCCCCGTTCTTGTTATATTTGCAGGGCAAATAATCATCATTGTAACTTGTCTTTTAATGCCTTGTTTTATAGAAAAAACTAACCGAAAACAAGTGACTATGGTAAAGTCCGCATTATGTTATTGGTTATTGTGCTAGGAAACGCAACAAGTTTCCACTAGCTAATGGTAAAGACTGACCTGATTAATGCAGGAAAAGTTCCCAACATATAAAAATTCCATGCAAGACTCTAAGCAACCACGGATCCACTCAACCGATGTATTAGTGATAGGAAGCGGCGCAGCAGGCCTGTCAGTCGCTCTCCGCCTTGCTCATAAAGGTAAGGTCACGGTACTCAGTAAAGCAGAAGTTACTGAGGGCTCAACTTTTTATGCTCAGGGCGGTATTGCTGCTGTACTGGATGAAAATGATTCAGTTGACTCCCATGTAGAAGACACTCTGATTGCTGGTGCTGGGCTGTGTAAAGAAGATGCCGTTCGCTTTACTGTGGAACATTCAAGAGAAGCCATTGAGTGGTTAATCGAGCGTGGCGTAGCTTTTAGTAAGGAAGATGAAGTATACCACCTGACGCGAGAAGGCGGTCATAGCCAACGACGCATTATCCATTCCGATGATGCTACTGGTAAGGCTGTATCAACGACTTTAGTGGCAGCTGTCCAGGCTGATCCTAATATTGAAATTCTCGAGAACTATATTGCCGTTGATTTAATCACTGGTGACAAGGTAGGTCTTGAGCACAAGCGTTGCCAGGGAGCTTATGTACTTAATTTACAAAAAGATCGAGTAGAAACTATTCAGGCACGATTCGTTGTTCTGGCTACAGGTGGAGCGAGTAAGGTCTATCTGTACACATCGAACCCGGATATCGCCAGTGGAGATGGTATCGCCATGGCATGGCGTGCTGGCTGTAGCGTCGCTAATCTGGAATTTAATCAGTTCCACCCTACCTGCCTATATCACCCTGAGGCTAGAAGTTTTTTGATAACAGAAGCGCTTCGTGGGGAAGGGGCTGTGCTACGCCGGCCAAACGGCGAACGCTTTATGCCCGAGTATGACGAACGGGCTGAGCTGGCGCCACGCGATATTGTGGCCAGGACAATCGATCACGAAGTAAAAAAATATGGTTTTGACTGTGTATATCTGGATATTTCACACAAAGAGCCAGAGTTTATCAAAAGTCACTTCCCCACCATTTACCAGCAATGCCTTAAGTTTGGTATTGATATCACAACCGACTCCATCCCTGTGGTGCCAGCGGCTCACTATACCTGTGGCGGTGTCCGGGTGGATACACGCAGTCGTACCGACGTCGATGGACTCTATGCCGTTGGTGAAGTAGCCTGCACGGGCTTACACGGTGCTAATCGCATGGCCAGCAACTCACTGCTTGAATGTCTGGTCTACGCGCAAGCCGCAGCGCAGGATATTGAATCAATCTGGGATACCATTATAGAACCTGCACCGCTACCTCACTGGGATGAGAGCCAAGTTACAAACTCTGACGAAGAAATCGTTCTCAGTCACAACTGGCATGAATTAAGACAATTGATGTGGGACTATGTCGGTATTGTTCGAACGGATAAACGACTTCAACGCGCAATGCGTCGTATTGAACTGTTGCAGCAGGAAATTCATGAGTATTATTCTAACTTTAAAGTAAGCAATGATCTGATTGAGCTGAGAAACCTGGTTCTGGTAGCCGAATTGATTGTAAAGTGCGCCATGCAACGACGAGAAAGCCGGGGTTTACATTTTACGCTCGATTACCCGGAGCAGAAGGAAACCGCAAAGGACTCAGTGCTGGTACCGCGAGACTAGTTACTCGGCCTTATAGAACTTGAGAGTTCTCGACAATTTTCGGAAATCTGAATCCTTCATTGCATCTCGAAATAATATCAACTGATATGTTTGATTCGGCTTGGACGGATCCAGCTTTCGATACTTCAGTGTTACCCACAGAGGCCATATTACAGACTCTTTCTTAACTTCAATCGCCACTTTTAATTCGCGTTCAATAATGAACCAGCGCCCTTCAAAGAAAATCAGCTCGGTCACATCCTTATATAGACCTTCTAGCATTTTCAACTGCCATGCACCAAGAAGTAATGTCGCAGGTATTCCTACCATCGCATAAATCCACTTCTGCTGGACGAGTCCAGTCACTAAAAACAACAGCAAGAAAGCCAGCCATACACAGGCAAAGATTATGCGACTGGTTTTGGCTTTTTTTAATTCGATCCTGAAATTCATTATGTTTTTATCTGCTGGTCCACAAACTCTCTGATAGAACTTACCAAATTCGCAAACTTTGGTTTGGGTCTTTCAAACCCCATAATCCAAGCGTATAAATCAGGGTCTGTTTCTTCCAGCAATTCGCCATATAGAGCGACATCCTCTTCACTGAACTGATTCGACCGACTCTCAAGATATGGAATTAATACTACATCCAGCTCTAACATGCCACGTCTGCTGCCCCATTGAAGCTTTTTAAGTTGTTGCTCTTTCACTGCTTGCTCTTTATCACTAAAATAATTTCCGTTAATTATAGCCTTAACACTGCAAAACCGCTAAGTTTAGGAGTAAAATCATCGCAGAAACTGATTTGGGTTTCGTACTGATAATTCGACGGTAAACAATAAGGGCTTTATGAATTTCACCAATCAAGATGCAACCCAGCATATTCCGCAACTTCAAAATATTGCCTGCGAGCTTGGTCACTATGGCGTGATTCAGGTCTCTGGCGAAGACAGCTTCAAGCTATTGCAGGGCCAGCTAACCTGCGATATGAAAAACATTACCGATACCCAGGCTAGTATTGGTGGTATCTGTAGCGTTAAAGGTCGGTTGCATAGCGTGTTTTATATCATGAAGTTCGAGCAGAGTTATTTGCTGCTCCTTCCAAAAGATACCCTGCAACATACATTAGATACACTAGCCAAGTACGCTGCGTTTTTCCAAACTGAACTGGTTGATGCCAGTAAAGATTATGAACTCTGGGGCCATACTCAAAAGTCACAGGGTAATGTGTCCACGGATATGGAAGTACTCTCCGTCAGTAACCTCAATGGTATCTACGACCTTCACCTGAACAGCCTATTTAACGCTTCGATCCTTATAAGTCGGAAAAATCGGGCAGGTGAGCTGATAAAAATGCTAGCGGGTACAACACTTGCAGATAATAACGCATGGGACTACATTGAGCTTCAGGCACACTTGCCTATATTTGGCTCGGCTGCCATAGAACATCACTTGCCCCATAATATTGGCTTACCCCAGGTTGGTGGAGTCAGCTTTGATAAAGGGTGTTATACCGGCCAGGAAATTGTCGCGAGAATGCACTACCGAGGAAACTTAAAAACCCATTCGGTTCTGACATCCATCGATGAAGAGGTAAGACTTGCGGAACTAAGCAAAGTCTTTGACGGCGATGATAAAAAAGTTGGCGAACTTATCCGGACCACCATATTCGATGGGAAAACTTACTGTCTGATAAGCCTCAATGACAAAGCCTTAGAGCAGAACCTGTTCATTGGCGATAACAAGGCCAGCCTTCAAATTCTCTCCTGATACAGTTTATTCGTAAGCGCTGCTTTCAAACAGCGCTTACTTTAAAACATCTACTGCTTTTCCAACGCCAGTTTGGCCGCAGTCAGTAATAATTCCGGTTCGATACGAACCTTATAGTTTGGGTTGGCATATTGGAACTGAATGATCCCATCTTTATCGAATACAAATACGGCGGGTACTGGTAAAGTGCTTTTATCATCCCCGGCCAAGCGTACCGTTTTTCCTCCAATCGACTCAACCTTATCTCTGTAATCATTTGGAATATGGAAAGCCAGACCAAACTGCCTTGTCGCTTTCAGCTGAAAATCTGAAATCAACTGATAATCTAGCTCTCTATCTTTACTCGTTTTATTCAACTCGCTGGGTGTATCCGGACTAATTGCCAATAGCTGGTAGCCCAAATCTTTTAGCTCATCTTGGATATCCTGAAGCTGGCTCAGCTGGGCATTACAAAATGGGCACCAGCCACCCCGATAAAATACAATTATAGTTGGCTGCTTTGATATCTTTTCCAGTAAGCTGAATGGAGCACCTTCACTATCAAATAACATAATATCTGGAGCTGCCTGACCTATAAGAAGAGGTGAAACATCATTCGGATCATCAACCACCTGAGTTCTATCAATAGCACTCACCAGTTTTGCTGATACCAGCATGACAAGCATTAAACAGAGCTTGCTAAATAATTTCATAAGAATTTATCTCCTGTCTTAAGATAGGAATTAGAGAGACTATAGCTTGAAATGTTACAGGAATTTAAATTAATCATAATGTAGAGGACTGATGCGGCCCGGTAATTACAGTATACCAAGCATAAAAAAAGCGGCACAAAGGCCGCTTCATAATTTATCGACTTGCATTAGGCTTTTTGATTTTCAATCCACTTCTTGATTTTATTCTCTAGAATATTTAACGGAAGTGCGCCATCCTTCAGAACCTGATAGTGGAACTCACGCACATCAAAGTCTTCACCTAGCTCAGTTTCAGCCAAAGTTCGTAGTTCACGAATTTTTAGCTGACCAATCTTGTAAGCGAGAGCCTGACTTGGGATCGCCATGAAGCGCTCCGCTTCAGATACACGACGAGCCTTGGCGGCAGCCGAGTTTTTCTCCATATAATCCAGTACTTCTTCACGAGTCCAGCCCTTAGCATGTAAGCCAGTATCTACCACTAAGCGGATAGCTCGCCATAGTTCTGCGCTTAAAGCACCGTAGTATTGGTATGGATCGGTATAAACACCCATCTCTTTACCTAATGACTCAGAGTATAACCCCCACCCTTCAATATAGGCAGTAGTACCACCAAAACGGCGGAAGTCAGGTATGTCTTTTAATTCTTGCTGGGTTGATATTTGGAAATGATGTCCCGGCACGGCCTCATGCAAGTACAGCGACTCTACCGTCCACGTTGGACGCGCACTCAAATCGTAAGTGTTTACATAAAAAATACCAGGGCGAGAGCCGTCTGGGGCAGGTCGTTGATAAGATGCTGCAGATGCAGATTGCTCACGGAAGGCCTCTACCGCACGAATCTCGAACTGAGCTTTTGGAATGACCTTGAATAAGTCCGGTGCCGTTTCATCCAGCTTTTCGCGTAAATTTTCATAGGCCTGAAGCATGTCCTCTTTCGTTTCAAAAATAAACTTTGGATCGTTTTTAGTGAACTCGAAGAACTCCTGTAAAGTTCCTTCAAAACCCACTTCATCCATAACACCTTGCATTTCGCCATGAATTCGAGCAACTTCATCAAGTCCTATCTGGTGAATTTCATCCGGAGTCAGTTCCGTGCTAGTAGTCTGCTTTACCTTAAATGCATACCACTCCTTACCATTTGGTAATGCAATCATGCCCGCTGTTTCTCTCGCAGCTGGGATATACTCATCCTTAATAAAGTCATGCATTTTGGTGTACATAGGTACAACCATGGTCTCAATCATTTTGACGTATTCGTCCGTCAAACGCTTTTTATCTTCCTCTGAAAAGTCTTCAGGTATATTTTTGATTGGGGTATAGAATAAGCTTTCTTCAACATCATCAACCATGTGCGCTTTTAACTGAGGAACAACCTTAACCATCAACGCTTTTGGCTGAACCACGCCACTTTCCATCCCAGTACGCATGTTCTTGATTATGACATCTACGCCAGTGTACGCTTCTTCCATACGACTCAACCAATTCTCATAATCTTTAACCGTATTAAATGGTTGGGCACTCTGACCAGAACCCAGCATCGCGAAGAAGTTAAATGGATTGTAAAACTGCTGAATTGGCTGCATATAATCAGGGAATTCAGCTCCAGCTATTTCCGCCTGACGATCGTTTTTAAATATCTGGTAACTCAGTAAGGCCTGACCTTCCAGTTGAGATTCATCAATTTCCTGTATCTTGCTCAAATACTTTTTGCTGAATGCTAATGCTTCTGCTCGTCCCTTTTCCGTGCCAAAATCACCCAGACGATCATTAAAGCGATGATCTCCCATAAAGGTGGCCGATAATGGATTCATTTTGAGGTTTTCTTCCCAATAGGCCTCATAGATAGCGCTGGCTTTTTCAGCTTCTGTCATCTGCTGCTCTTTACTGTTTTCAGCAGGTTTTTCTTTGGCGGTGGCCTGCTCTACTTTAACAGCCGTGCTTACTTTTTTCTTATCAGCCTCTTCACCGTTACAAGCGGTCAACAAGACCGCTAAAGCAACCGCAGTGAGTTGAAACTTTGTGGATTTCATAGGGACTCCTCTCACAACTTAGTATTAATAATAATTGTTAATTGATAAGCCTGTTAGCGACTTACAATGAATCAAAATAAACTATACCGCTGGCCTCACTACAAGACAAAGCAAACTCGTAACAAAGTGTTGCACGCAGAAAGCGGTAGATACTTCTAAGCAAAACCATCATGACAAATCTTTACATTAACAAAAAACACTAAATATCAATAAGTTACTGATAGAATTGTGCAAACATCCCACTGTCCATACCACCTTGTGCTTAGAAAAAAGGCACAATAGAGCTTTATCAAAAACTGCTTATTCAAGCACGCAAGGCATCTTCACCTTATGCAAAAATCTTCATACAGTAAGCAAGATCTGCTGGATTGCGGTCATGGCAAATTATTTGGCGAAGGAAATGCCAAGCTACCTCTACCTAATATGTTGATGATGGATCGCATCACCAACATTCAGGAAACGGGTGGTGAGTACAATAAAGGGCAAATTGTTGCCGAACTCGATATTAAACCGGACCTATGGTTCTTTGATTGCCACTTTGAGGGCGACCCGGTTATGCCCGGTTGCTTAGGCGTAGACGCGCTATGGCAGTTAACCGGCTTTTTCCTACCCTGGAAAGGATTACCTGGAAAAGGACGAGCGCTGGGTTCGGGAGAAATTAAATTTACAGGGCAAGTTTTGCCGACAGCGAAGCTTGTAACCTATATAATCGACATCAAAAGAGTTATTACTAGAAAACTGAAAATGGTCATTGCTGATGGCAGAATGTTAGTGGATGGCAAAGAAATCTACACAACCAAAGATTTGCGCGTCGGTTTGTTCGAGTCTACCGACAATTTCTAGTAAAAAACTATACAATACAGAAAATTTTCAATAAGCGGGTGTTATTGTGAAAAGAGTAGTAGTCACAGGTATGGGCATCGTATCCTGCCTCGGAAATAATATCGAAAATGTAAAACAGTCTTTAATCGATGGTAAGTCTGGTATCAAAAAAATCGATGCCTATGAAGAACATGGTTTACGTAGTCACCTGGCTGGGAAACCTGATATTGATGTTTCGGAGCATATCGATAGGAAAAAGCTTCGTTTCATGGGTGACGGTGCTGCTTATGCCTACATCTCAATGCAACAGGCAATTGATGATGCAGGCTTAAGTGATGAGCAAGTTTCCAATATCCGTACAGGCCTAATCATGGGTTCTGGAGGAGGCTCGCAAAGCACGCAGGTAGAAGCTATAGACATAGCTAAAACTCGAGGCGCAAAAAGAATCGGTCCTTATGCAGTACCCAAAACCATGGGCAGTACCACCTCGGCCTGTCTAGCTACCCCTTTTAAAATCAAGGGTATCAACTACTCCATCACTTCAGCCTGCGCGACCAGTGCGCACTGTATCGGTAATGCCTACGAGCAAATTGCTCTAGGTAAGCAAGATATTATGTTTGCCGGTGGCGGTGAGGAAGAAGACTGGCGTTTAACCGTGCTGTTCGATGCTATGGGTGCTCTTTCCAGTAAATATAACGATAGTCCTGAAACTGCATCACGTCCATACGATGCAACACGTGATGGATTTGTCATTTCATCTGGTGGTGGCTGCCTGGTCTTGGAAGAATTCGAACATGCTAAAGCTCGTGGCGCTAAAATCTATGCTGAGATTACGGGTTACGGCGCTACATCAGATGGCTACGACATGGTAGCACCTTCGGGTGAAGGTGCCGTACGTTGCATGCAGCAGGCGCTAGCTAGCACAAAGAATGCTGTGGATTATATTAACACTCACGGTACCAGTACCCCTGTTGGTGACACGGCAGAATTAGAAGCCATCAAACAGGTCTTCCCTGATAAAGTGCCTTACATAGCCTCAACTAAGTCATTAGCAGGACATTCATTGGGTGCTACAGGGGTCCATGAGGCAATTTACTCCCTTATCATGATGGAGAATAACTTCATTGCGGCTTCAGCGAATATCACAGAGCTGGATGAAAAGGCAGAGGGTTTACCCATCGTTCAACAACGTATGGATAATACTGAAATAAAAAGCTTTTTGTCTAACAGCTTTGGTTTTGGTGGAACCAACTGCTCGCTGCTGTTTGAAAAGATCTAGCTTTTAAGTAGCCTATCTTAAAAAAAAAGCCCGTTTTACCGGGCTTTTTTTATTTCAACTTTATTTTGTCGATTTTGGCTAACTTTTCCATAAACTCGTCTTTGTCCAGAACACTCTTGTACTCCAGGTTATATTTGCTATGAAAGTTAATGCTTAAAGTTACCTTATCGTCGGTCAGATCAACATTATATCCGTCTAAGTCTGAATAGGCATTAATCCCTTTATAAAAGTACTTATTACCACGTTTCTCACCAAGCTCAACGATTTTCTGGTAAGCGCGTAAAGCCATTCGAATATCAATATCAGAAGCCATAAAACCTCTTCTCTAACTAGAATCAAAAAATGTTAGTTACAAAAAAGCCCGCAGTAGCGGGCCCTTAACTGTTACTCTGGACGCATGTGAGGGAACAATAGTACATCACGAATTGATGGGCTGTCGGTTAACAACATCACCAGACGATCAATACCAATACCCTCGCCTGCTGTTGGCGGAAGACCATACTCCAGGGCACGGATATAATCAGCGTCATAGTGCATCGCTTCATCATCACCAGCGTCTTTCGCTTCAACCTGAGCTTTAAAGCGCTCTGCCTGATCTTCAGCATCATTTAACTCTGAAAATCCATTCGCCAATTCGCGCCCTCCGGCAAAGAACTCAAAACGGTCAGTAACAAATGGGTTTTCATCGTTACGACGAGCCAGAGGCGAGACTTCTGCTGGATAAGCCGTTATAAACGTTGGTTGGATCAACTTGTGCTCAGCGACTTCTTCGAAGATTTCAATTTGAATCTTGCCCAAGCCCCAGCTATCTTCAACTTTTACATTACAGGCCTTAGCAACTTTCTTTGCGGATTCCATATCATTCAGCTGGTCAACCGTGACTTCGGGTAAGTACTTAACAATCGCTTCAAGCACCGTCATACGCTCAAAAGGTTTACCGAAATCATAAGTCTCACCACTACTTTCAAAAACTGTCGTACCTAATACTGACTCAACTGTATAACGTAGCATTTCTTCAGTTAAATCCATTAGGTCATTATAATCAGCGTAACCCCAGTAGAATTCCAACATAGTGAATTCAGGGTTATGACGAGTCGATAAGCCTTCATTACGGAAGTTACGGTTTATCTCATACACCTTCTCAAGACCACCCACGACCAGACGCTTTAAGTATAGCTCAGGTGCAACTCGTAAAAATAATGGCATATCCAAAGCGTTATGATGCGTTTCGAATGGTTTCGCGGTAGCACCACCAGGAATGACGTGCATCATTGGAGTTTCGACTTCAAGGAAGTCTCGATTTTCTAAAAAGTCGCGGATCGCTTTCACCACTTTTGAACGAGCTATAAACGTTGCTCTAGAGTCTTCATTCACGATCAGATCGACGTAACGCTGACGATAACGGGTTTCCTGATCCGATAAACCACCCCATTTATCAGGTAGTGGACGCAAAGACTTGGTCAAAAGCTTGATGTCAGAAGCTTTGACTGAAAGCTCTCCTTTATTGGTTTTAAATACCGTACCCTCAATACCAACGATGTCGCCAATGTCCCAAGTCTTAAAGTCATCATATACTTCATCGCCAACCTGATCCTTACGCACGTAAGACTGAATTCGGCCTGACATATCTTGAATGGTGATAAAGCTCGCTTTACCCATGTTACGGAATAACATGATACGACCAGCAACCTTTACCTTCTTACCGATTTCCTCCAGCTCAGGCTTTTCTTTATCGCCGTATTCAGCAGCGATCTCAGCAGCCAGGGAGTCACGACGGAAGTCGTTCGGAAAGGCAATCCCCTGTTTTCGTTTCTCCGCCAACTTTTCTTTACGCAATGTAATTTGTTCGTTGACGTCGACGACTGGGGTTTCTTGATTGCTCATTTTTTCTCTTCACCTCAAGTTAATTACTTAATCATTAAAACAAGTACCGATAAACGGTACAAAAACACACATCATTTTTCTGTGAAAATAAATGTCGCTAATCACTCAGTATCGCACCCTTCAGGTTTGATTTCCTAGCGTTAGCTAGCGCATAGTCATACGCTCAAAACTTAGCATCATTTTATTATGACCGTTACGAGAGCAGTAAGTTACACACCTGCCTTTAAAGATGCCTCGATAAAGTCATCTAAATCACCGTCCAATACAGCTTGAGTACTGCTGGACTCATGTCCAGTACGCAGGTCTTTAATTCTCGATTGATCAAGAACGTAAGATCGAATCTGACTGCCCCAGCCGATATCCGACTTAGACTCTTCAAGGGCTTGCTGCTCTTCTCGCTGCTTTTGCATCTCAAGCTCATAGAGTTTAGCTTTCATCATTTTCATCGCTTCAGCACGGTTTTTATGCTGGGAACGATCATTCTGGCATTGAACCACAATACCTGTTGGAACATGAGTCAGTCGAATCGCGGAATCTGTCTTATTAACGTGCTGGCCACCTGCACCACTGGCTCTGTATGTATCTACCCTCAAATCCGCCGGATTGACCTCAATATCAATATCATCGTCCACCTCAGGGTAAACAAATACCGAGGCAAAAGATGTATGGCGACGGTTTCCAGAGTCAAAAGGCGACTTTCGTACTAAACGATGGACACCTGTTTCAGTTCGAAGCCAACCGTACGCATATTCTCCGTCAACTTTGATGGTAGCGCTTTTAATGCCAGCGACATCTCCATCAGATTCTTCCGTGACCTCAACTTTAAAACCTCGACTCTCGGCCCAACGCAAATACATTCTTAACAACATACTCGCCCAATCCTGAGCCTCCGTTCCGCCAGAACCGGCCTGTATATCAAGGTAGGCATTACTATCGTCCATATCACCAGAGAACATGCGACGAAATTCCAGCTTTGCCAGCATTTTTTCGAGGCCGCTGACTTCGTCTTCTATCATTTCAACGCTATCGGAATCATCCTCTTCCACAGCGATTTCCAGCAGGTCTAAATGATCGGTTACGCCTTGCTCGAGTTGACTGATAGTTTCAACCACCGCTTCTAGCTTGGCTCGCTCCTGACCTAAGGCTTGTGCCCGTTCCTGATCATTCCAAACATCAGGCTGCTCTAACTCTCTTGTGACTTCCTCTAGACGCTCTTTCTTAGCATCGAAGTCAAAGATACCCCCTAAGCGTTTCGACACGCTCAGACATATCTTTTAAATGTTCTCTTATTGGATTAACTTCTAACATACTGCCCCAAATTATTGCCGTAATATGCGGTATTACCGCTCTTTGTTACGCAAAAGGGGCATATTTTAACCAATCACGGGGCTACTTCATAGCCATAAACCCTGTCATCTGGTCAATTTCAAAAGAAAAGTTGTATATTTTGATTTTGAGTTGGCTTTAAAGTTGATTGTCTTGATTCAAAGGCGATAAATTAAGCAAACCAAAACTGTTCTTTTATGAACGTTTTGGTGTCCACGCCCAAATCATCTGACAATTAATAGGCTCTTTCCCTTCCTCATCAGTAACTGATACAGCAACCTCTACTTCCCCTTTCTCTAAAGTCAAAATACTATTAACTTGCTGTTCAGTAAGATGAGCTTTTGCAACCAGATCCCCTTTAGCACGCTTTAGGAAGTCAACCTTCAGAGTCTTTATGACAGGAACCTTATCGTCGGGAACATTCATACCAACAACCATACCAGTGGCTGTTTCAGCAATAAGGGCCATACCGGCTGCGTGAATGGTGCCGATATGATTTTGGACTTTAGTCCTATTTTTCAGCCTGAACTCGGAATGTGCTTTAGTCAACATAAGGACTTCAACTTTGGCGGTTCCCACCAGCTTTACGGTTCGACGCAGAGCAAAGTTAAGAGCTGGTTTTTGTAAAAAACCAGGCAGACTTTCTATCTTTTTTACCAGCCTGGCTAGTCGGTTGTTCTCACTCATTAAACTATCCCCTATGTAGTTTTGCCTGAAGTACATTTCAATCTGGACTGACCAGTATAATTGCATATCCCATGAGATGTGTAAAAAGATATTTCAAGCCCGCTACGCACTGATTTTTTGTGGTAATGTTTTTAACAGCACAACAACACGTCACAACAATGGAATTTTATAATGAATAAGAAACTTACATTAATTAGTCTTAGTGTTGCTTTAGCACTGGTGGGATGCACGGATGAAGAGGCCAAAACTCTAAACTCCCAACCAATTCAAAAAGCTGAAACTACGGCTGGACAGTCAGAGGCAATGACTGCAGAAGAAGCTTCCGAAAAATTAAATCAACTTTTTGCTGAAAATTTCGAGCAGAGTTTAAAGCTCAATCCCATTCGAGCTACAGCCATCGGCGACAACCGATATAACGACCAGCTACCAAACTTTTTATCCGCAGAGTACAGAATGAAAATGCACAACTTTACAGCCAGCTGGCTGCAAAAAGTCAAGCAAATCGACCGTACCCTGTTATCTGGACAAGACCGCTTAAGTTATGATGTCTTTGTTTATCAATCCGAATTGGCTCTTGAAGGGGAAAAGTTCCCCGGGCACCTGATTCCGCTTAATCAGTCTAATAACCTGACCAGCTTTTTTGCCCAACTGGGATCAGGCCAAAGCCTACAGCCATTCAAAACAGTTGAAGATTACGACAACTGGTTAAAGCGTATTGATGACGGCGTGAAGATCCTGGATCAGCTTATTGTTAATATGAACCAGGGTATTGAAAAAAATGTCGTGCAGCCTAAAGCCTTAATGGAAAAAGTCTTACCTCAGGTTAAGGCCCATATCGTTGATTCACCAACCGACAGTATATTCTTCCAACCTATTGAGAGTTTCCCAGAAGACTTTTCTGAAGAAGATAAAAAACGTTTGAAGGAAGCCTACACAAAAGTGATTGCAGAGGACATAGTGCCAGCTTATAAGCGCTTACATGATTTTATTGAAGAGGATTACTTACAACACGCACGTAATACATTTGGCTTAAGTGAACAACCTAACGGTGAAGCTTGGTACAACTATCAACTTAAAACGTTCACTACTACCGATCTGTCTGCAGAAGAAATACACCAGTTTGGCCTAAAGGAAGTCGCAAGAATTAGAGCCGAGATGCAGAATGTCATGAAGCAGGAAAACTTCGAAGGCAGCCTCAGCGACTGGTTCGCTTATGTACAGTCTAACCCTGAATTTTATTACGATAATGAAGAGGAGCTTTTACAGGGATATCGCGATCTTCAGGCCAAAGTAAATAAGCTATTACCGAAAATGTTTGATGTTCAACCCAAATCAGATTATGAAGTTAGAGCGGTAGAAGCTTTCCGTGCCGAATCAGCATCAGGTGCGTCTTATATGGCAGGCAGTTCAGATGGCAGTCGTCCGGGCATATTCTACGTCAACACCTTCAATCTCAAAGGCCAGCCGAAATTTGGAATGGAAACTTTATCTCTGCATGAGGCGGCACCAGGACACCACTTTCAGATCTCTCTGCAGCAGGAAGTTGAAGGCTTACCAATGTTCCGACGCTTCGGGGGATTAAGCGTTTTTTCTGAAGGCTGGGCTTTATATGCTGAGTCAATTGGTAAAGAGATGGGTATGTTTACTGACCCAATGCAGTATTATGGCCGCTTAAGCGATGAAATGCTCCGCGCAATGCGCTTAGTGGTTGATACGGGTCTGCATGCAAAAGGCTGGTCCCGCCAAAAAGCCATTGATTATATGATGGAAAACTCATCGATGGCCGATACCGATGTTGTCTCAGAAGTTGAGCGCTACATAGCATGGCCCGGACAGGCTGTTTCATACAAGGTAGGGCAGCGAGTAATTACTGAATTAAGAGCTGAAGCGGAGAAAAAACTTGGCGAACAATTTGATATTAGAGAATTCCACCGCCAAATTTTGATTGACGGAGCATTACCAATGCCGGTTTTGAAAACTAAAATACGGGAATGGATCGCTTCAAAGCAAAGCGCATAACTCTTGATTCTTTTGAAAAAACAAAGGAGCCAACAGGCTCCTTTTTAAAGTTTAAGGTTCCGTGTCAGACATCCATATGCCACTTCATCTTGCCAGCGTCCATCAAATTTAAAGTGTTCTTTGAAATAAGCTTCTCGCACCATCCCGAAATGCTCCATCAGTTTCCATGACGCGATATTTCTAGGTTCACAGTAAGCAACAATTTTATGGCATGGCCAATCTCTTACTATTATCTTTAACATCGCCTTAGTAGCTTCAGTTCCAAAACCTTTACCATGATAATTCCGATTGAACTTATAACCGATTTCAATCTGCTCGTGGTATTTATTAACGTAACGAAACCCAATATCCCCTATCAGCTTAGGCTCCGATTTTAGTACCACGGCTGCTCCCATCCATCGTCCTTCTTCACCGGTCCACTCTCCAAAGTGGTTTAGGAATAGCTGGTGGGCATCCTTTTTAGATGAAACCGGCATAATATATTTCATGACTTCAGGATCCATCGCATAGTCACAATAATCTTCAAAGTCAGATTCTTTCAAGGGACGTAATAATAGTCGTCCCGTATCAATGACTTCTTTCATTTTGTTCTCCGCTAACTTAGTAATTCAAAATGCTTTAACATTGGAAAATATAATGCGGTTTTAACCGGTCTATCATCGACTGCCTTAATCAACTCTCTATAATTTTCTAGCTGGGGCTGATAACGTTCAACTTCAGACCTTATAAAGTTTTCTACGTTATCACCCAGATGAGAACCTGACTTATAATCAATGATCCAGCGCGTACCACCTTCATCAACAAATGTCCGGTCGATTACAAAGGTTTTATAGTCACCATCAATATTTCCGGTCAAAGCCAGCTCGCAACGCGCTTCTCGGTGTGGCTGTAATATCCACCGCGCGCGATCATCTTCAGAAACATTCAATAAGCCCTCGGTTAAACGCTCCCTGGCATATTGAGCACGACTCTCATCATAACCGCTGGTTTTCAATTGCTGATAAGCTCTTGTAGCAAATTGCTCTATATTGTCACGCGTTAACTGCCACTGTTTATTGGCTATCAACTCCAACTGCCTATGAATTAAAATACCAATCGTTTTAGCAACATCAGTTGCCCAGTCAAACTCCAGTTCCTGAACTTCAGTTTTGGCCAATTCAAAGTTCATTTTATGAACTGGCAAATTAATTGCCTGATATTTCCATTCAGGCATGAGTTTTAACCAACCCTGTTCGAATACTTCTTCTTCCTGTTCAGCTGGCTGAATGTCCCGCTCCTGAAACCGCATAAATTCTGCTTGAATTTGGTTCTCATAAATTGGAGCCAATAAACTCATCAAGGCTGAATTATCAAATTTCGATAAGCCCCACTCTTCTTTCTTTGCATTCCAATTAGACTTACCACAACCAGTTAAATAAAGACGCCTCTTAGCTCGTGTAGCAGCAACGTAAAGTAAACGCGCACTTTCAAGTCGATCTTTTTCTTTGGAGAACCGACTGACCAATTTATATAGTGACTCTAATTCTCCAGCCTGATCTACGGGAGCCAAAAGATACTGACTGCGATCATCCGATGTTGGGAACTCCTCCCATACCATCAATGATTTATCGTTAGCTCCACTCTTTTTGTCCAGCCGAGGTAAAAAAACGGTATCAAACTCCAGGCCCTTAGACTTATGCATGGTCATAATAGACACACGGCAATTTTCTGAACGGGTTGGAGGAGAGAACAGCTGGCTTAAAGCATCTTCTATGGTATGGTAGTCACTGATAATCGTCTGTTGCTCAAAGTCTGAAATGAAATCCAAAGCTGTATACAGTTGTTCCAATTGATCGTCATCCAGAGCTAATGCTCCACCCAATTGCAACCAAAAACTTTCCAGCTGAATTGCTAGCGGCTGTTGATAAATAGAACTTAGATGATGTTTCAAAACCGGAACCTGTCTTTCTAGACATGTCCTTGCTTCTTGCGAGAGCCCGGTAACGTTAGCATACTGCTCGGTTACCAGTGATAAGTCATCTTCGAACTGCTCCACTAAAAGTGTGATATCACTCAAGCTTAGCCCAAACCAGGGGGACTTAAAGAGTGCGATCCAAGCCACTTTATCCAGAGGATGGAGTAATATTCTTAATAGAGTAAGCAGGTCAAGAACCGGCTGCTTTTGCTCAAGCTGCTCGAACTCTTCAGCAACGTAAGGAATTCCACGTTCGCGTAGTGACTGTATCACTTCTTCTCCGTGGTTCCTTGCTCTGACAAGTACCGCAATATCCTGTTCAGGATAATTCTTTAGACACCACTCTATAGAGCTGGCAATATAATCAGCCTCACGTTCGTGAGCCAGTTTATCGTCATCAAAAAATAGTTTGTATTCGACTTCATCTCCAGATGTTTCATCCTGAGTGGCATCAGCTTGAGCTAAAGTAACCGCGCCCAGAACGGGGTCGTCATAATTGGGGAAGACCTTTTCAAAACTTTTATTTACCCAATTCACAACCTTTTCACTCGATCTGAAGTTACTGGTTAGTTGCAGGAAGTCTAGAGATATATCACCAATACCATGCTCTCTTGCCTGTATAAATAAACCCACATTAGCTTCACGGAACCGGTAAATCGACTGCATGGGATCACCGACAACAAACAAAGTGCGTCCATCATCTGGCTGCCAGCCAGCGGTCAGCTGTTCGACTAGATTGAACTGGCTAAAGGAAGTGTCCTGAAACTCATCCACCAGTATGTGGGATATCGAATAGTCCAGCTTCAATGCCAGTTCACTGGGCTGATTAATGTCGCCCAAAGCTCGGCTCGCTGCCATAGCTATTTCTGTATAATCAACCTCACCACTATTTTTAAACTCAACTTTTAAACTTGCCGCCGCTACCTGCATTAATTCTGTTAAGGATTCAATAACTTCCCACTCACCTTCTTGAAAATGCAGATCAGGGAAGTTTGCAACCGATGACATTTTTTCATCTAGCGAAGGTTCCTCTTTTAGCTCATTGAACAATTCTTTTGACTGTTCTTTGCGAGCTTTTATCAGCTGTTTCTCTTCCTTGGTTTCAGCTACTGTTTGCGGAGGTAGCTGTCCGCTTGCGCGTAGCTTACCTTGTTTTGTTAAGCAGAAAGAAATGATTAATTTCCATTGCGGCAAGCATTCGACTACCGGCTCCGGCCACTCCGTTAACTGCTTTAGACCAGCAAGCTCATGGCTTTCATCAAAATAATCAGAGGCAAAAATAATATCTGCTAGCAGCTTATCTTTTTTTTCTTTAGTCAACACGTTATCAAGCTGCTTTAATTGCACCAATAATAAATCGGAAAAACCCTGCTCTAAAACGGCTCGTTCATTCGCTCCTTCACTCTGCAAACGCAACCACTGATCGCGCTTCGCTAACTGTTGAGCCAGCAAATCCTGAAGATATTGAACTTTATTGTCAGTATGAGCCAGTACACGATATACATGCTCAGCCCAGGGTTCACTGGTCCTGACTCCGTCTATTACCGTCTTTGCAGCTTGTTGATAGAGCAACATAGGATTGTTTGTTGGGCTTAACTGGCCACCAAAATTTGCCAGCACTGGCATTTGATTGGCCAAAGAAGCGCACAAGGAGTCGAATGTCTTAATTTGTAATCGTTGGGGGCTACTGAGCAGTCCCCAGCCTAAATAGCGATCTCGCTCTAACACCTGATTGGCTAATTGCCAGGTTAAAATTTTATGCTCTTCAATGGGCTGCTCTTCTAATGCGGCATACAGTGATTCAATAATCCGGTTTTGCATTTCTCGAGCAGCTTTACGCGTAAAAGTTATGGCAACGATTTCTTCAGGATTTTCCACAACACTCAGTAGCTTTAACACCCGCTGAGTTAATAACTCTGTTTTACCTGAACCGGCTGGTGCCTGGACAATAAAGGAGCGTTCATGATTAATCGCGTCTCGTCGCGCTTGCTGATCACGAATCATAAGAACCTCCCTGTTGAACATTATTGAGTGAGCCCTTTCGTCTCTGATTAATTCGACAAACGGAACTGAAATCACAGTAGTCACAGCTACGCGGATTAACAACAGCCCTACCTTGCTTTATCGCCTGTCCTACTTCTTCCAGCTGAAGTTTCCAGCCATCGATTAGTTCAGCCACTGGCGTTTTGGTTGCGCTTTGTTTTCCCAGTGCTAAATTTTCAATGGTATCAGCGATACCCTGATATCGAACTTCCTTAGCATTTATATTAAAGAAGCTTACACCTGCAACCGGCTCATCATGTTGGTTAATGGCGTATAAAGCCAGCTGGGGCTCTTCAGGTGGCTCGCTTATTAAAGACTTCCTCTGAGCATTACCTGTTTTATAATCGATAATGAGCAGGCCATCGTCCACCTTATCAATTCGATCCACCTGTAAATTAAAGACCAAATCCGCCACCTCAATCTGCTGCCTTTGCTCATGATGCAGAGGAACAAACGGTAATCGCTTGCTGTCGACAAATAGTGCCCTGGATAGCTGTTTCAATAATCGAGATTTTTCGTTGTTATAAAATGAATCCAACTGCAGGTAATACAATTCATCTTTAAATTCTGTAAGCACCTGTTCCAGTAATGGCTCTATCATATCCGCTAACTCAGGCTCGTCACGGTTATGAATAATCTCACTGGACGTTTGTTGTTTCCAGAATCGCTCTAGGACTTTATGCACGATCTGACCCCGCTCCATGGCATTAAGACCCTGCTCTACTTCCTCAAATGCTTTGGTTTTTAAACGATAGGTCAAATAAGCTTTAAACGGACAGTTGATCTGATCCTTAAAGAAACCAGTACCACCCTTAATTGCATGTTCGGTCAGTTCTATTCCGCTGTCATCCTCATAGGATTTAACATAACTTTCTTGTTTGCACTGCTCTATATAATCCGGTGCCAGTAGCGCTCTTGCCGCAACGTCCTGATGCTTATATTTCATCAATAAAGGACTGGGCATTAGCTCACTATCTCCCTCAAATAATGGGTAAGAAAAAGTAACGCGCGAGCTGGAGTACAACAGACTTTCGATTAGCTGCTGAGCATAATCTAACTCTCTTTGGCTCGAGCTCCCCGGCATTTCATGTTGCTTTAGAAGCTGCTTTTCAATAAAAGGGTTAGGGTTAGGCTTTGCAGGCAACACCTGATAAGTGGCGCCTGTTAACCATACCTCATCAAACTCTAAACCCAGGGTTTCCAATATACCCATGATCTGAATGGGAGCCTTTGGCTGCTCCTGATGAAATTCTTTTTCAGCAACCACCGTTTTTAATAACGATAACAACTGCGTAAAGTTAATAGCGTCCTTATAAAATAACTGATGAGACCGCAGGCTATTAAAACACTCTAAAAAAGTTTGTTTTATCTGGTACTCGCGACTATTTAATGTTCTATACCCCGGCCACTGAAGCACTTGAAGTAACTCAGGGAGGACCTGCATCCAGTCGGTAATTTTTCTCTTTTCACGGACCAGCTCACGCCCTGCACCCAAGCATGCCGCAAGCTCATCAAGCTGCGAACTTTTTTCTAGAGAAGCAAAATTTTCTATAGTGTAACGTTCTTTATGTTGTTCTCTAAGGTTCTTATCTAACTGAGCCCTGACTTGAATAGTGTTTTTGTTAAGTCCCCAATAGGGGCTCATGAGTATTTGTCTAAATGTTGATTTATCAATACTACCGTTAGCAAAAGACATCAAGTTCAGTGCTGTTTGTATAATAGGCTGCCTTGTTAATGGCTCCCCCAAGGAAAAGTCATACAAGCCCTGAACCTCGCTGTCGGAAATGCTTAGACAGGGAGTCATCTCCTGCCATAACAGCCTTTCCAGTAGAGGCTTGTGTTTTTCAAGCTCAGGAACCACGATAGCGAATTTAAAATGAGGGTTGTCTCTAAATTCCGTTTCAACTGCCTCCCGGGCTCTGATAATGGCTTGTCGAAATTCTTCCCGCAGACTGTTGAAACGAAATACTTGCGGTTTGGCCTGCGAACTATCTCTTTGTAACCACCGCACCTCCGTCAGATCGCTCATACACTCGAATAAGGCTTTTTGCTGTGGGCTAATTTGCTCAAAACCCGCCAAATAAATTGTTTTGGGAAGCATCTTGCCAATCAGTTCAAAATGCTTGATGAGCTTGTTCATGCTTGAGGGGTTGTCCAACCAGCGATTCTGTTCAAGCATATGCGTAAAAGTTTTTCGCCACTCAGCAAAAGCCTGCTGGTCTTTATCCCAGGGCACAGAGTCATTCAAATCAAGTTGCCATTGCTGATACTGCTGCCAGGCTTGCCAGGCTTTTTGGGCAGTAGCTGGGATTTGTAATAGATAATTGTTCCAGTCGGATTGTTCTACGATATCCTGCCATAGATAAGAGCTCTGAGCTTCACTCAGCACATAAGGTAGCGGCTCCTCATTGGCAGGCCATTGTTCACCCAACCAGGTCCAAAGTAGCGAACTCCAGGCTGACCATGGCATAACTTCCAGGCTCGACCAAACCGTTTTACCCTTAGCTGCCTGCGATTTATTAAATTCTTCGCGGATATGACGCGATAGACGCTGACTACCAGTGATAACAACACTACGATCAGGATCTATCGCTTCAAGTTGATAGCTCGATTCCATTTATTGTTCTTACTGTTATATTTACTGGCAGTTTACAATCAAACGACCATGGTGTTTATTATCAATTAACTCTTCAAAATAAGGTGAAACATCTTTCAGGGAAATTTCTTTACTTAAAATCTTCCCAAAATCCGGCAATGGATTATCAGCTCCAAACTGATGCCATAACTGTTCCCGTAGCGGCATCGGGCAATTAGTCGAACTCACTCCGAGCAGGCTCACCCCTCTTAGAATGAGCGGCAGAACAGTTGCCTCCAGCTTCGGACTCTGGGCCAGACCAATGCAGGCAATATTGCCCCATAAATCTATATTGGCCATTAACTTGCTTAGAGTTTCTCCGCCAATATTATCAATTAACCCGCCATAAACTCCTTTCGACAAAGGCTTATCACTTAATTCAAAGTCACTGAGGTTTTTAATTTCTGTTGCCCCCAAGTCCTTCAGGTAATCATGCATAGACGATTGGCTCGTTACTGCAATGGTCTCATAGCCTTTTTTACTTAAAAGGTTTACCGCAAAACTACCCACACCACCACTGGCACCAGTCACTACTATGGGGCCTTTATCAGGAGTCTGCCCATTGACCTCCATCCGGTAAATAGCCAGTGCTGCAGTAAAACCGGCTGTGCCAATGATCATGGCATCTCTGCCCGAATATTGCTTTGGCTGTTTCATCACATACTGACTGTCGACTCTGGCAAACTGCGCCAGGCCACCATCAAAGCTTTCCCCAAGACCACAACCGTTGACGATGACGTCATCGCCTTCTTTGAGTCCCGGGCCAGTGGTTTCAACCACTTTACCGGCCAGGTCAATGCCAGCATTCAACGGAAATGATTTTAGAATGGCACCACGGCCGCTCGCTGCAAGTGCATCCTTGTAATTGATACTGGAGTAATCGACTTGAATTAAGGTATCACCCTCACTCAGTTGTTGCGTCTCCATTTCGACCAGCTCATGATGAATTTCAGGATCTTTAAAAACACGACATGCTAAGAATGACACATTAACTCCTTATGATGACTATTAAGATTTGTTTTACAGGATAACCTTTCTGAAAGTAAGATTAATTCTTGCTTCTGTTATTTTTGGCTCTTTAGGAACCTGGTGTAACCAAAATTTTTGGGTTGCACCCTGCATCACCAATAGACTACCAGAAGTCAGGGACATTTTGTGTCTCAATTTGGGATTCTTTTTGTGCTTAAGATGGAATGCTCGTTTAGCTCCCAGACTGACCGATGCAATCACTGGATTGCTACCCAGCTCCCTTTCATCATCTGCATGCCAGCCCATACTGTCAGAACCATCACGGTATAAGTTACATAGCACGCTATTGAAGCAACAACCTAGCGTTTGCTCCAGTTGTTCCTTAATATCTTGAAGTGGCCTTATCCAAGGCAACGGTTTATGCAGCTTACCAGAATATCGATACTCCGCTTCAGGGTCGCCATACCAGGCCACTAAACGCGGGACCAGCCGCTCTTCACCGAAAATCCATAAGGTTTCCTTTTGCCAATCCACTTGCTTATATAATTTATTATAAAAATCAATGGCTTGCTGCGGGCCTAAATAATCACTCTGAAACTTAACAATAGCTCCCTCTTTTCTATGCTCATCATCCACTGGTAGTTCGATCTGCTCAACTCCGGAGGATAAATTTAGGTCAAACTGTTGCATTGCTAATACTCCACTATGACTTTGATGACAAATAGAGATGCCTATTTTTTACACAAAACGACACGAAAAAGTCCGATTTTCCTTGCTTTCAGCCGCCTCATCGCTAAACTAATCGGGTCTGTTTTGGGCTTAAATTTCTTTGAAGGACTGCCCAGAACCTAATAACTATAAGTTCGATAGTTCACAATTTTAGCATTAATTCACAAATTCGATAGGAGTCGCCGACAATGACGGCTGAAACTAATATAAGCAATCCTGGGAATGAAAAGACCTTTCTCGGTCATCCGAGAGGCTTAATCATTCTATTCTTTACAGAGATGTGGGAGCGTTTCTCATACTATGGTATGCGAGGCCTTTTAATCATCTATTTAACCCAGCATTTCTTATTCTCAGATGAGAAATCTACCATCCTTTATGGTGCATACACTGCTCTAGTTTACGTGATGACCATTATCGGTGGCTCACTAGCCGATAGATACCTCGGAACACGAAAAGCAGTGACCTTTGGCGCCATATTACTGGTAATGGGTCATATCGGGATGGCCTTCGAAGGCAGTGGCTCCAAAGAATTGATGACCTATGCAGATAAAGAGTACCAGCTTACTCTTGATGGTCGAGGTGGCGATGCACGCCAAATAATTAAAACCGACAAAGGTCAGAGCTATGTTAATTTTGGTAACCAAACGCTAGAAATAGGCAATGCCTCGGCACTTGGCTTGCCAAGTAAGCTTGGTGGTTTTGACTACTCAATTGAGAATGGTGCAGAAGAAGCTCAGGGCAAAGATAAAACAGTTAAAACTCTAACCTATAATGGTCAGGAGTATCAGCTGATAGAGCAAGGCGTTGAAGATAAAAAGACTCTGACTATTGAGAAAGATGGAGTTAAAGGCACCGTTAACATGAGCAAATATCGCGCCATGACATTCGGTACTAACCCAACGTTATACTTGTCAGCCTCTTACCAGCTAGGTCCTCAGGTTCCAACTAAAATCGATGGCTTTGACTATGAAGTGCTTAACTCTCAATCAAGCGCCGAGTCTATAACAAAAACTATTCGCTATAGTGGTAATGAGTACACATTGACGCAAACTGGCAGCGGTGAAGAAGCCGAATACCTATTGACCGGTGATAACGGTAAGTCAGAGGTTAAGCTAAAGGCCCCGCATGACCTGAAGATATCTTCAGCTGAAGCTTTGAATTTGCCAGCAGTAATTGAAGGCAATGAATATCAAAGCCGTATCGAAAAGCAACCATTGTACGTCAACATTTTGTACTTATCCTTAGCCCTGATTATCGCAGGTGTTGGCTTTCTGAAAGCGAACATTTCAACAATCGTCGGCTCTCTATATGGATTCGGTGATACACGCCGTGACTCCGGTTTTACATTATTCTATATGGGTATAAACCTGGGCTCATTACTATCATCGCTAACCTGCGGTATTATCGGTATCGTCTGGGGCTGGGCGTATGGTTTCGGCCTGGCAGGTATTGGTATGGTGTTCGGTCTGGTTATTTTTATCTGGAAGAGCGAGTGGCTTGAAGGTAAAGCGGAACCACCAAACCCTGCAAAGTTAAAAGAGAAAGTATTTGCCTTCCTTAATTACGAGTGGATGTGCTACCTGATTGGTGTCGGCATTATCGCTATTTCAATGTTCTTCGTGATGAACGCAGAAATTATGGGCGATATTTTTGGCTTCCTGGGTATCGGCATGTTCCTTATCCTGATTGCATATGCCATCATCAAACTTGAAGGTGATGAACGCCACCGTATGTTTGCTGCGATTTACTTCATTCTTGCGCAGATTCCTTTCTGGGCATTGTTCGAGCAGGCGGGCTCTTCATTGAACCTATTCACAGACCGCCTGGTCGACCGAAGCATGATGGGCTGGGTTGTTCCGGCGCCAGTGTTCCAGTCGCTGAATGCTGCTTATATCATTATGTTCGCACCGATTCTGGCGTGGTTATGGAGCTTCCTGGCGAAGCGTAAGCTTAACCCACCAACCCCAGTAAAGTTCGCCATGGGCGTGTTCCTGTGTGGTTTCGGTTTCTTGACCCTGGTTGGCGGTATCGAAGCCTCAGGTGAGGTCGGATATACAGCGGTATACTTCATCTTCCTGATTTACCTTCTTCATACTCTTGGTGAGCTAATGGTTTCTCCGGTAGGCCTATCTGCGGTAACTAAACTAGCTCCAGCCCAGGCTGTTGGTATGACCATGGGGGCGTGGTTCCTATACAGTGGTCTGTCGAACTTCCTGGCAGGTGTTATCGCAAAGACAACCGGTGCAGAAACTATCGGTGGTCAATTAACTGATGTTGCAGCAGCTAAAGCAACCTATGCTGATGTTTATACAAACGTAAGCTATGTTGCGATGGGTATCGCTGTTTTCATGTTAATTATCTCACCATTGATTAAGAAGCTGATGGAAGGCGCAGAATAATCAATGCTTAAAACAAAAAAAACCAGCCCTAGGGCTGGTTTTTTTTATACCTGCAATTTTAATACTCATTAATGGTTCGCTACTGCCTAACTAAGCGAGAGTTCTTACCTGTATGCCCTTTAGCATTACTTCTCCAAGGATTAATATCAAGACCACCTCGGCGCGTATAGCGAGCATAAACCGTCAACTCTTCTGGCTGACATAAGTCCATTATGTCGGTAAATATACGCTCCACGCACTGTTCATGGAATTCGTTATGATTACGAAAAGAAATCAGATAGCGAAGCAATGACTCATGATTAATTTGCTGACCTTTATACTCAATAAAAACCGTCGCCCAATCAGGTTGAGATGTAATAAGGCAGTTACTTTTGAGTAAATCACTTTGTAGCATTTCACTGACAACTCCAGTATCAGTTTTCAGCAGGTTCGCGTCATAATCGTAATCTTTTACCTCAATATCCAGTTCGTCAATTAACATCGCTTCCGGCTGGATTACGGGAAACTTTTGCTGATAGTCACTTAGGCTATACAGAGACACCTGAATCTCACCGTTAGCAGCCTTTGTAAGATCATGGTGCAACCGCTTCTCCACCTCTTCCCAAGATTGAAAGCGAGCCTGATTAAATGAATTCAAATACAACTTGAAAGACTTTGACTCAACGATATTGGCAGTATCATGGGCAAACTCGAAAACACCTATGGCCACCTGTGGCTTCCCTTTTTTATTAAGCCAGGATAGCTCATAGCCATTCCAGAAATCGCTTCCATGGAATGGTAGTTTCTTATCTAAACCCAGCTCATCACGTTTGACCTGTCTGGCAACAGGAAACAATAAACTGGCATCATACTCCTCAGGGTAAGAAACTTCTTTACCTAAAGGGATGGTTTTATCGGTCACTTCTAAGCTCTCCTACTTCACTCTAAAGTACACGGTGATTTCTTCCCGATCATGGTATAGGTGCTTTGCCTGCCAATGGTAGCTAAGCTCAGCCTCTTCAAGTCGGTCACAGATTAAGCCAATACAATCTGCTACCTCCTGAAAGCGTTTTTTCATCGGGAGCTTCAAATTAAAGATTGCCTGCTGGGCATGTTGTTCTTCCAGCCATGATGCCATAAGATTTGCCACTAGAGAGGGTTTCTCGACCATATCGCAAACCACCAGGTCCACTGGCTTTTCAGGAAACCAGTTAAACGCATTGGCTTTAAAGTGCTCAACCTGCTCCGTCGCCATCAGCTTTTTATCCATTGGCCCATTATCGACAGCCGAAACCTGTAAACCTCGCTCGACCAGCTGGAAAGTCCATCCTCCGGGAGCGGCTCCGAGATCGGCAGCGGTATTTCCCAGGCGGAATACCTGCTTCTGTTGTTTTTTCGACATTAGAACCTGAATTGCCTCATCAAGTTTTAGGGTCGAACGACTTGGAGCATGTCTGGGTGATTTTAAGCGCAGAATACCGCCTTTAAGCTCGCTGGAACGCTCAACAGGAGAGTAGCCAACCAGACAGTGGTCATTGGCTAAAAATAATATATGAAGGCGAAACTCGCTGTCTTCATGAATCAGACCCTGCTTTTCGAGAGCAATAGTCAGCGGTGTCGAAAACTTCTTACAGAATTTAGACAGCTCTCGCCCTTCATCGCTGTCGAGATGTTCGACTAATACACTGTTCCCGGTTGCCCCCCCAGAGCTCATTTCTATAATCGGACTAATTCGATCCTCCAGCGGTAAATCCTGTAGCTCAGCTTTAGCCCAGAACCACTGTCTGGCAAATACAATGTCATTGAGATCGAGCATTTCAAAAAACTGTTCGGCACTTTCCTCATCGAATAGGAAAAATCGTACATATCCTGAATCAGTTGGTGCGTTCGCATAGCCCGCTAACTCATAAGCATTGGCTATCGCCTGAACTTCTGCAGCACAGTCAGACTCAAATCCAGGACGGCAGAAAAAAACAAATGGGGCTTGTTGCATATATTAAGTCATACTGACTAGTCAAAGATGAGCCGATCTTAACACACCCACCTACTGCTTGATTAGGGATTTACTCTTCTCAGTGCTAGAATATGCCCTCTTTTAACCAGCCCATACTTGTTGCTACATGGCACACTACAGTAAAGACCAGATTTCCGAACTGAAAAAAGATCTGACCGTTGATACCACACTCAACGGCTTTCCTATGAGTTTTGATACAACCTGGGGGATCTTTTCTCCTAAATCCATAGATGATGGCTCAATCATGTTACTAAAGTATCTTGATGTCGAACCTGGTGACAAATGTCTCGACCTGGGCTGCGGCTACGGAGTATTAGGGTTAACCATGGCCAAAATGGCTCCTCAGGGAGAAGTCATCATGGTGGATAAAGACTATGTAGCTGTTGACTACGCACAACGCAACGCTCGAAAAAATCAACTGAGTAACGCCGTTGCTCGTTTAAGTAATGGTTTTTCAGAAGTGAACGAGACTGACTTTAATATCATCGTTTCTAATATCCCGGCAAAGGTTGGTAACGAACTTTTATATATATTCCTTCATGACGCATACAAACGCTTAGCACCCGGTGGCCGTTTCTATGTTGTAACCATAACGGGGCTCAGGGACTTCATGAAAAGAGCTTTTAAAGAAGTATTTGGTAATTATAAAAAGCATAAACAAGGCCCTGCCTATACCGTTGCCAGTGCAACTAAAGAGTAGTAACTGTCATATAGCCTGTCTAATTTCTGTACAGGCTTATTATTGTCACAATAACGTAAAAAAAATTTACACATTTCCTGTGGATAACTTTGGGGAAAAATTGCAGAAATACTCACATAGCCCATAAAACATGGCGCCCCCTCTTAAATTGTTCATTTTTTGTACAGATATCGAGTTTAATCATATTTTTCAATAACTTAGCATCTTATTTATAGGCTAAAAACACCCTGATTAAGTATTAAACAAATCTAAACCCTTATAAATTAAGCGCTATACGCTTATTGTGGATTTCTTTTACCTCATTTGTAATATCGCTTATTACAAAATGCGTTTTTTGCAAGTCATTTTTGCATCTTTTTTCACAGGTAAGCGTTCACTTACTGGGTAGCTTTTTAATCATTATGAAATACTCTACCAATTAACATCAGTGTCAAAATTATTTACATTTAGTGCACATAAAAAAACTCAGGCCGGAGCCTGAGTTTTTCTAGATAGGATAGTTTTACAACTTATTTCGTGTAGCGTTTTCTCGCAAACGCACCTAATACAAGAAGCAATAACCAGCCAGCACTACCACCACCAGAGCCACCGGAAGTATTTCCACCAGTATCTGGTTTGGCAGCAACGTCTACTTCCACTGTTTTGCTGTCATGAGTAGTGCCATCACTTACTGTCACAGTGAAGCTGTATGAGCCCTCAGTTAAACCAGAGACAGTAGTCTTGGCTGCTGATGGGTCAGTAATAGTTACATCACCGCTCCAGTTGAAGCTCAGGTTATCACCATCAGGGTCATGGCTTGGAGTCGCATCAAGAGTCACAGTATCGCCTTCTGTAATGCTGATACTTTCAGCAACAACTGCCGCTACAGGCGCATCATTTACAGGATTTACCGTTACCATAAACTTGGTGCTGGCCTGATCCGTTGCCTGATTATCATCTCTTACCGTTACTGTAACCTCAGTAGTACCACTGAAGTTTTCATTTGCGATAAGGTCAAACGTTGAACCATTAGTGTGACCATGCACATCGGCTGTAACGCCTTCGCCTGAAACAATAATAGTGTTAGATACGTTGTTGTTATCCATGTAAGCAACCTGGATGCCTTCAATCGTGCCTTCTTCTTCCATTGTTTGATCATTGATGCTGAAGATAGTGATGTTTGATGGAGCTTTTAACGGCGCCGTCAGGATTTTCGTACCCACACCATCAAGCACGAGCTCTGCCAGAATGTCAAAGTTCTGACCAATTGCTTCCGGTAAAACTTTAACCTGGAACTCAACTTCAAATGCAGTAACTTCTGGACCGTTGTAGTCAAAACAGATGGCCATCTCGTCACGCAGGAAGTTGTTTAACCCGCCATAACCATTGTTGTCTGGCATAACACTTTGGTTTATGAAGCCATTAATCGGACCTCCAGCCCAAGGACTCGCACCACCATGGACACCCGCCGTAGCGATATTTTCGACAGTTGCAAACTGCTGGAACTGAGAGCCATTGCCGGTATAGTTGCCAAACTGCATATTGTCGTAGGCATACACCATCTCATATGCGCCAGTCGCTGAACTGTAATCACGAGCAAGGATTAACTGAGCATCAACAGACGTTGTAGAGTTAGTGTTCGGTCCCCAACCAGCACAGCCACGGAAAGTACAAGACTCGCCTGTTACGTGCTGCAGGTTATCCCACTCGATCAGAACATGAGTACCTTGATTTTGCTGGTTAACCAGCTGTACGAATGTGATACCAGAAGCGTCTGCCTCAACACCCTCGTCAACATAAGGTGCGCCAAACTCCATGCCTTGAGCACCAAAGCCCGCCATACCGTACCAGAAGACACCCATGTTAGCGAAAGATGGTGCCTTGTAGTTCTCATTAAAGGCGGCGTTCTGATAAGAGCCGAAGAAACCAGGTGCATAGCCATGAAGATCAACCATACCATTACCCCAGATATACAGGCTCTGGCTGTTGAACATACCACCTTCATAGTAGTTGTATAACGCATACTTTTCACCGGCAGCTGAACGACCATCCTGGAAGATTTCATTCAGCGTTACCTGTAAACCAGGCTGTCTGTTACTTTCTGGAGCACCGTCAACAGGCTTGATACCGTAATCATACAAGTTAACATAGCCACCGTTACCTACTGGTGTACGACAGGTCGCATCGGTAAGGGAGTTAGTAATAATATACTCACGCTCACGGTCACGACTATCTTCCTGAAGTCCAGAAACGGTAAAAGTATTGCCATTTTCAGTAACATCAGCGTTAGCGAAACGATTATCAACCAGTTTGACGCTACCAGGAACCAACTCAAGACCCTCAGGAATTTCTGAAGAGATAGAGAAGTTACGGTCAGCGCCGCTAAGGTTGGCACTTACTGCCACTTTATAGTCGATGACATCACCAACAACTGCGCCATTTTGACTTGAAGTCAAATTGATACCATTTTGCTGGCGTACGAAGTTCGCTGAAATTAAACCAATGTTACCTGGGTTATTTGCATCAGTACCAAACTCTACTGCAGTATAATATTTTTCACCTTCTGCGAAGCTTGAGTCGTCCAATGTTAATGTTACGTCTGATAATTGATCCAGCTCGCTAGAGACAGGCGCATCAACAACAATGTTAGACGCTTCGTTATCCATCACAACGGCAGTCGCCACTTTGTGTTTAAAGATAGCATCTTCATACCCTAGGTAACTGCGTGTATTGTAATTATGCTCTTGCCATACCACCCAATACTCACCCGCTTCAGGGTTTGGAATATTACACCAGTCTTTCAATTCAAAAGAGTTAATAACTGATTTACAGATAGCTTCGCTGTCATAATCTATTACACCGTCTTTATTGGCGTCGATACCAACATAAATACCGGCATTACCCTGTGGTCGAGTAAATTCATTGGGGTTAATAGCTCCGCCACTTTCAAGAACTTCTGCAACGAAACGCTTAGCACCCTCAGGAACTGACACCCATGATACTTTAACTTTATCCAAGTCCTGGGCTACTTCAAACAGATTAGAGCCGTTACCAGAATTACGCTCTACAAGCTCCACTTCTTCGATATTCGCCATTGCAGGTTCGAATGCTTTAACCGTCAGGTTGGGCGCTTCTCCAAGCTCAATATCATTGATGTTGTGGCTGCTCTTTTCAGAGAAGACGTTGTACTCAACAACTTCCGGTAAAGTACCGCTATCCAGTTCCATTTCTACGTTCATGCTGGCAACTGGTACAGCTGGGTTTTCATGAGTGAAATGAACTTGCCCGAAAACAGAAAGACCGCGTGGAGATGAGTGAACACTTCTTGAGTCAATCCAAGAGCCGTTAATGATAATACGCTGTGTTTCACCCGCTTTCAGGGAGAAAGTACTAGGGAAAGCTTCCACCTCAACACTGTACTCAGAGGTTTCAGTCGATACGTTCCAGGTACCATCTACAGTCGCTGTCACTTCACGTACCCAGCTACAACTTTGGAAACATGCAGAATCCACCATGTTAGGTGTATTCAGAGCACCAATATTACCACCCTGATGTGGGTTAGCGATGCTGTAGTGCTCAACCGGTACATTCATGATAAGACCTGAATGAATAGCTTTATCAACCTGAGCAATACCCGAACCATAGAACCATGGGTTTGTTAGCTCTGGACGACCGAAGCGATCACCCACTTCATCATTGGCTGTAAGCTGAATCGCCGACATGACTTCCGATGGCGTCCAGTCCGGACGAGCCTGCTTCACTAGCGCCATCGCACCCGCGATATGAGGACTCGACATTGAAGTACCGCTGATTGCGTTAAACTCGGTTGGACTAGCATACAGAGTGAACGGCTGATCCGCTGAATAAGCTGAATAAATATCAGAGCCCGGAGCAGTAATCGAAGGCGCTGTTGATTCGCGGTATTCTTCTAAGTAAGCATAGCCCTTTGAGCTGAAAACTGAGATCGCATCCTCTAGTGAAGGATTTATGTTTCTATTAACAACCGTAGCTGGAATGGTTCCATAGTGTGAATCGAGATCATTCAACCATGTCACCATAGCCTGACCGTCATAGCGATCCATCTGAACCGTAGGAATCTCATACGGAATGTTAGGATACATATCCGATGAAGAATCCGCAGTATTATAGATTACCGCTGCTGCGGCACCGCCAGCTGCAACGTTAGCAGATTTATCGACAAGAGGTGTAACACCACGCTCACAGAATACGATTTCGCCATTAGCGAACGTTCCTGCCGCAAATGGTGCAGAACATAGTGAGTCGCCATAGTCCGCAGCCAACACCATAGGACCAGATACAGCCTCTGTATTGATACCTTGAACGTCTGTACGGTAGCTTGCAGGAAGAGAGGTACCACTGTAACTCAAGTCCTGAAGACGCTTGCCAGTCTGAACATTAAAACTACGGCCGTGCTGACTTGAAGCTACTGATAATAACCAAGGAGAAACATGGTTAACAGAACGGTATGCACCGGCGTTACCTGCTGAAGCAGCCACATTGATACCCGCCTCATGAGCAGATAAGAATGCCAGCTCCACAGGGTCGTTGTGCGAGTCATAACCGCCAGAAATAGAGTAGTTAAGAACATCAACACCATCTAAAATTGCTTGCTCGACAGCCTGCAAAGTTGCAGAGCTAGGACAGCCTACCCACTTATCCGCACCGCCGCTACCCGGATAGCAAACCTGATACGAAATAATGTTAGCGTGCGGGGCAATTCCCGACATTTCAGGAATAGTGTAGCCTGTATCAATACCTTCGTGTGTCACAGCAAGAGCTGGTACTTTATAAGGAACATCATACAAAACGTTACCAGCAGCAATACTGGCAGTATGCGAACCATGGCCCTGGTAGTCTTCACCATTAGCTGGACGAGACTGGGCAAACTCAGGATCGCTGAACGCATCGGTAATAATTGGCGTTGACCATACCCCGATTAATTTATCATTACACATATCAGCAAAGTCAGCGTTCTGACAGTCATGCAGATAGTTACCTGAACCTAATGGGTTTTGAACCGTATAACCATCACCACCGGTAGCTGCAAATGATGGATGCTGTGAGTTAATACCGGTATCAATAACACCCACCAACATGCCTTCACCTTTAATGCCGTTGGCAAAGTCCGGGATACTGGTATCAGCCCAGACATTAGGCACGCCTGTACGCTCAGGTGCAATATCCATCAACAACTCGTTGTTCACATCACGAGAAATGTAAGCAACATCACCCAGCTTGGATAAACGCTCGGCTTCTTCTTGTGTCATCTCAGCCACGATAGCGTTAACTGCAATCTGGTGACTCTGCTTAACGTTTAAACTGACACCGACAGAACTTGCTTTACTGACTAAAGCATCCTGCTTGCTTTTTAGCTTACTGGTGTACTCAACCACTGCAGAGTTTGACTTAAGATTGCTTTTACTAGGGCCGAGATTTTTATTTGAGAACAGCTGCTTGGTAGCGCCTTCCCCATTAGTACCACCAGTGTATAGTGCTGCTGGAGCGTCTTTTAACTGGATGATGTAGTTGTGTACCCCAGAAATACCCTCTTCTGGTTTAAATTTTACCTTTGGGCTTAGTTTTAGGTTAGCACCGAATCCTTCCAATAACTCACTTTGAGGTTGTTGGCCTGCACTGGATTCAAGTCTGCTCTTGGCAGCCTCGGGACTGATATTAATCGGTTTTATCTGGTAGGTATCACTGCTACCTACTGCACTTGCAGTTGCGGCTATACCTGCTGAGTAAACAGCGGCTGCGACAACTGAAGCGATGGTCATAATTTTCACCACAAAACTCCTCTTTCAATTCAATTACTTTTATTAAGCGAAAGAAGGTATAGCACATAGATAAACTTATTGATGAGGGATGATTTGTACGAAATTGTACGAATAACAGACAATCAAATACTTCCATAACTGTTTGTACGAAGTTGTACGAATTCAGTTTACTGGTTGGACAACCCTATAAGGCGTTGCTAGACTAAATTCTGGTACAAACTGATGTGCTTTTAGAGCGCCGCTGATAATATTTTAAGAATGAGAAAACCTTTTTTTATAGCATCTATTTTCTGGCTTTTGGCAGCCACTGTGCATGCCGAAACGACTGAAATTGAAATCGAGGTCATCGAAAGTGATCCTGATGTTGTTGAGCAAGTTGAAAATGATGATCCCCACAATAGCAAAACTAATTCTGGAGAATGGAATATTTCTCTAAGCCTGGGCTATGGGCAAGTAGAAAGTATTATCAGTAATGTAGATGACTTTGATCTCTATCTACTTCCAAACATCAGCTATTATGGTGAGAGTTTTTTCCTTGAAAATACCACCATGGGTTACAGCCTGTATGAGGATGAAGATTTTTATCTCGACATTGTAGGGAAACTCAATGAAGACGGTATTTACTTCAACCTGGATGACTTTGGTGTTTTTTCTGCTTTAGGAACATCACCACCCTTAAGGGACCCAAGAATCCCTCCCCCCCGGATATCGACAGAGACATCTCCTATCTGGCTGGCCTTGCTCTTAGTTATGAGCTGGCAGGGTTGGATTTAAACGCGGGCTACTATCAGGACATTACCGATGTGCATAACGGCTACGAGGTAACTCTGGGTCTCTCTAAGCGCTTTTTGCTAACTGATAACTGGTCACTGTATTTAGGGGCAAATGCAAACCATAAGAGCAAAAAGTTATTAAAGTATTATTATGGCATTACTCCTGAGGAGGGGCTGCTTCCGGCATTTACTTATCAACCCAATTCCTCAGGCAATAATTATTCTTTTATTGTAAACTCAGAATATGCGTTTCATGACAACTGGAGCTGGCAGTTATTAATCAAGAGAAACCTACTATCTGATGAAATAACCGACAGCCTTATCGTAAATACAAAGCACACGGACACTTACTTTTTTGGGATAAAATATACGCTGTAAAATGAAAGCATTAGGGCAAACGTCACAACTATTCATTCTCTATATAATAATAGGGATGAGCTTAGTGTTTGCCCAAGAAGCGTTCGCCGGAGAAGAAAACCCCTGGCAAAAGAAATCTAAAATAACTCACCAGAAGAAAGCGGTCTTAACGATTACCCCATCTGTTTGTGTAATCAAAGTGAAAGGTGAAGTCTGCCAACAGATACTAAAGGTCTCTTACCGAAGTCAGCAACAATATGATGTTTGCATTTACTACTCTAGGAGTGAAGAGCCGTTCTGGTGTGAAGAAGATATCAAAAAGGCCGATCTTGAAATAACCGTCAAAGCAAATAGTAGTATTAAGCTTTTGGCCAAGAATAACGATGACAACAATATTCTGGCAACAGGTCGCTTCATACTCAGTATGTTTCAGCCCGCTAAAGAACGTAAACGTCGACACTATGGCATAGGAATTATCTGAATATGTTAGTTGACTGCAAAATTCTGCTAATTGAAGATGACCTGCCCCTTGCTGAGCTTATTCAAGAATACCTTAGTTCACAAGGCTTTGAACTGACCCATATTTCTAAAGGCCTTGATGTTCACAATATCAAAGACACAGACAGTTATGATCTTATTGTCTGTGACGTCATGCTGCCCGACATTGATGGATTTAACCTGAAAAGCACATTGGAACAGAAGTTTCCGTGTCCTATTATTTTCTTAACCGCATTGAGTGATGACGAAGACCAGATTAGAGGGTTAGAGCTTGGTGCCATTGATTACATTGTTAAGCCCGTTGAGCCAAATGTTTTATTGGCTCGAATTAAAGCGAACCTTCGAAAAACTCAGGACTTTTCTGCTCAGGATAAAATTGTAATTTCTGATTTAGTTTTGGACCAAAATGCCAAAACCGCAACGCTGTCTGATCAGGTATTGGATCTCACCAGTCAGGACTTTGACCTGTTGTGGGTTTTTGCGCAGAATCAGGGGAAAATTTTATCGCGCGAGCAACTTTTTAAGTTAATTATTGGGAGAGAGTACAATGGACTGGATAGAACGGTGGATGCAAGAACCAGTCGCTTAAGAAGCAAGCTTGATAGTCTCGATATACCCGGACTGGTCATTAGAACCGTTTGGGGCAAAGGCTACCTGTTCACCTATACAAAGTCGGCAGAGTAACTGATGAAGTTTCAGTTTTTTCGCTTTTATGCCTTAGTTGTTTTGGCTGCTGCGCTATTAATCTGGTCATTTAATCAGATTTACAATGCAATACAGGAGCCGAATAAAAGCTACCAGGTTGATATCGACTACTTTATTGAACGATACAATCAGCCAGCAACAGAGAGTGGTAACTCAACAGGTCAGCTTCCCCTTTTTAACACTATATCAGCTGAAAGCTTAGTCTTACCTGAGGACGTAGAACAACTTCTGGACACAGGTAATGTCATCGCCTTATCCGATGATAATGGCAATACTTTCTACTACAAAAAAAATCAGTCAGGACAAACATTGACAATGTTTGGGCCATTTCAGGATGTTAAGAAAGATTCGAATATCGAGCCTTATATAATCCCGCTATTCTATAGCAGCTTGGCGTGCCTGATACTTTTTTTAATGCGTCCTATCTTCAGAGATCTTCAACAACTACAAAACGAAGCGGCTGAATTTGGTCGACACCCGACACCCATGAGTCACTCAATCAAAGAGTCATCCAACATCTTCCCTCTAGCCAAATCATTCTATTCCATGTCAGATAAGATCGTGAGTTTTATCCAGATGAATAAGGATTTGTCTCGCACCATTTCCCATGAAATTCGAACTCCGTTAGCTCGAATGAAGTTTATGCTGGAAATTATTGCGCCAAAAATCAAGCGCTCACAGAAAGAGCGAATTCAAAATGATATAGCGGAAATAGAATCATTGGTTAACGACTACCTTTCTTTTGCTAAGGTAGAAAATGAAGCAGATAGTATCAACCGTGAACGACATTCCATGAAAAATTTCCTGCAGGAAATATACGACAAGTTTTCTATTTATGAGCAGGAAACAGCCATCAAATACCACAGCGATGATGTTATGGCTTACTTCGACCAGGGGTCTATGTCTATCGCCATACAAAACCTTTTAACCAATGCTTTAAGATTCTCTAAACAAACCATCAGTCTCGATTTCCGTCTGAAAGACGACACCTGTATTTTATCTGTGGAGGACGACGGCCCTGGAGTTGGTGATAATGCAGACAACCTTATGCAGCCCTTCAGCAGAAAAAATACCAAAGAGCAAAACCATAAGGGCTTCGGCCTGGGACTTTACATCGTTCGTAAAGTGGCTATTTGGCACGAAGGAGAGTTTTCCATCGCACAGTCCGATAAGCTAGGCGGAGCAAAAATGCAGATCCGCTGGCCAAATAACTAAAAAGTCACCTATTAAGTAAAGAACCAATACGCCAGTGATATGGCGGCAACAATTCCTGCGATATCAGCAATCAATCCACACGCCAATGCATGCCTGACCTTTTTAATGCCCACAGCACCAAAATAAACCGTCAATACATAAAAAGTAGTCTCTGTGCTGCCCTGAATGGTCGCCACCATGTAACCTGCCAATGAGTCTACCCCTTGTGACTCCATAGTTTCCAACATCATGGCTCTAGCCCCGCTGCCACTAAATGGTTTCATCAGTGCCGTTGGAATAGCCTCAACAAAACGAGTATCTAACCCTAAGCCGGAAAAAATCCAGCTGAGCCCGGATGCAAACGCATCCAATGCTCCGGATGCTCTTAGAGCTCCAATGGCGGTTAACATCGCTACCAGGTAAGGGATAATGGTTACGGCAACTTTAAACCCCTCCTTGGCCCCTTCAACAAACTCCTCATACACAGCCAGCTTGCGTCGCCAACCATGAAGCAGTATGAGAACAATTGCCCCCATCAATAAAAAATTACCCAAAGCAGAGCTTACTTCCGACATCTGGTCGGCAGGCAACATAAATAAAGCTGTCACTAAGCTACCAATGACGGAGGCAAAAGCAATAAAATATAATCCCACAACCCGGTTAAAAATAGATAGTTTCTGTATCCATGCAACAGCGAGAAGGCCAAAAAACGTCGAAGCGCTGGTTGCTAATAAAATGGGCAGGAATATTGCGGCAGGATCGGATGCCCCCATCTGAGCCCTATACAGCATGATCGTAATCGGGATAATCGTCACCGCGGATGTGTTTAAGACTAAAAACAAAATCTGAGCGTTGGTTGCAGTCGATTTGTTAGGATTTAGCTCCTGCAGCTGCTCCATGGCCCGAATACCCATTGGAGTTGCTGCATTATCTAACCCCAACATGTTAGCCGCCATATTCATGCTGATACTTCCTAGAGCAGGATGCCCTTTTGGCACTTCCGGCATTAACTTGGTGAATAGCGGAGCCAGTAGGCGTGCCAGCTTATTGACCAGACCACTTTTCTCCGCGACTCTCAGTAAACCAAGCCAGAAAGCCAAAACGCCTATGAGCCCAATGGCAATAGTCACACTGAGCTTGGCCATATCAAACAGTGACTTTACCAGATCGGGGAAAGCCGCCTGATTCCCGCCAAACAACCAGTCAAAGGTTGCAAGAGCAAATGCAATAACAAAGAAGAATAACCAGATAATATTCAGCATGGATGATGGCTTATACTTTTTATAAATTTCAGGGAATTATTGCATAACCTACTTTAAAAGAAGTCTTCGGGCAATTCCTTAGAGTAGTTCAGGCCTTAAGTTACTTGTTAATTACTAGTTAGCTAGTGGGACCCGATATTTCAATAAAGAGGCTTAATTCGCACTATCTTCATGTATAATAGCGCCAGTTTTAACTAGTCCAGCAATTTTAGTGTGTAATCATGACGGATAAACGCAGCAAACTCGAATTTAACAAATTACAGAAACGCCTACGCCGTAATGTGGGTAAGGCAATCATGGACTTTTCCATGATCGAGGATGGCGACAAAGTCATGGTCTGCCTGTCAGGAGGAAAAGACTCCTACACCTTGCTGGATATTTTGATGAACCTTCAAAAAAGTGCACCGGTATCTTTTGAGCTAATAGCAGTCAACCTAGACCAGAAGCAGCCGGGCTTCCCTGAGGAAATTTTACCTAACTATCTCTCCTCTATAGATGTGCCCTTTGAAATTATTGAGGAAGATACCTACAGTGTTGTGAAGCGAGTGATTCCGGAAGGCAAAACGACATGCGGGCTCTGCTCTCGGCTACGACGTGGTGTTATCTATGGCTGGGCTGAGCGAAACGGTATTACTAAAATCGCGCTGGGGCATCACCGAGATGATATGATTGAGACGCTATTTTTGAATATGTTCTTTGGTGGCTCAATGAAGTCCATGCCGCCAAAACTAAAAAGCGATGATGGCAAACATATTGTGATCCGTCCGCTGGCTTACTGCAAAGAGAAAGATATTGCCGAGTTTGCCAAAGCCAAAGAATTTCCAATTATCCCATGTAACCTGTGTGGGTCGCAGGAGAACCTGCAGCGTCAGAATATAAAGCACATGCTGCAGGATTGGGACCGTAAATACCCGGGGCGGGTCGAAACCATTTTTAAAGCTATGAGCAACGTTGCACCATCGCATCTTTCTGATAAAGAACTCTATGACTTTCAAGGACTTACACAAGACGCCATGACCCAAAGAGCCGGCGGCGACACTTTATTCGACACACCCGACTTTCCTCAACAAAAGGGAGAGAACGATGATGAGACATCGGAAAAGTCGAGTGTAAATAATATCCAGTTCGTCAATATTGGCTAGCCGAGTAACATAATTTAGAAAAACTATTCGCCAATAAGAGCTTCCTTGTTAAGATGGTCGGATGAGTTAACAAACAAGTTAGATTATGAAAGCTAATTCAGCCGAAACTTTAGAGCAATTTGAAAAAGATTATCCCGTGGTCTTACCGATTCGCGTCGCCTGGGGAGAAATGGATGCCTTTCAGCACGTCAATAACGTTAGCTATCTCCGTTATTTTGAAAGCGCACGTATTGCCTACATGGAAGCAATGCAGATGGAAGCGGATATAAAGAAGTCACCCGTAGGCCCTATTCTGGGAGATATCTATTGTCGCTATCGACGTCCTGTTTTTTATCCTGACACGCTCCATATTGGTACCAGAATCAGTGAGTTAGATGAATTTGGTTTCGTCATGGAATACCAGGCATACAGTGAAAAGCAAAATACAGTAACCACGCTAGGCCATTGCAAAATCGTCATGCTGGATTACCGAAGCGGTAATAAAGTTGCTATTAAAGGGGAAATCCTAGACAAAATTTTGAAGTTGCAGCCTGAACTGGGCTAGCTCCAGGGAGACCACTCCCGGAGCACCGGGAGTGGTCAGTAATTAAAGCTCTGAAATCTGACCTATCTCTCGAACGAAATATTCTGTAACGTTTCGATAGTACCCACCACTTCCACTCGCCTTGATTTCTGGTAGTATGTTGCGCTAGAAAAATTCTAATTTCACGATAACGATACAGGTGTCCTATGAAAAAACTGATCATAAGCTCTGTGTGCTTAGCAGTTTTAGCGGCTTGTAACTCTGATGACAATCAGAAGCAAGCTGAGACTAAAGCAGCGGCCCAAGAAGCTAACCAAGAGCAAGCTGTTAAGGCTGAACCAAAAGCCGATAAAAAAGAAACAAAACAGCAACTTGTCTCTGGTATTGATATTAAATATTTTGACAACTCCGTTCGTCCCCAAGACGATCTATTCCGCCACGTAAACGGTAAATGGCTTAAAGAATTTGAAATTCCGGCGGATAAATCAAACTATGGCTCTTTTACAAAGCTGGCAGAACAAGCTAAAGAAGATGTTCGCGAAATCATTGAAGAGGCAGCTCAAACTAAAGCTGAGAAAGGTTCAGAAGAACAGCAGGTTGGCGATCTTTTCGAAAGCTATATGAATACTGCCAAGCTTGAAGAGCTGGGTACAAAGCCTCTTCAACCAGAACTAGAGCGAATTAACTCTATTGAAAACCTGTCTGATCTTTCAGAATATATTGCCTATGCCCAAATGGTCTCTACGTCACCATTCAGTACTTATGTCTACGTAGACGCAAAGCAGCCTGATACTTACATCACGCAGATGAACCAGAGTGGTCTTGGCTTGCCAAGTCGTGATTCATACTTAAAAGAAGACGAGAAAAGCCAAAAGATCCGCGACCAGTATGTTGAGCATATCGCTAAAATGTTCGAACTTGCCGGCGTAGAAGGCGGCGAAGAAAAAGCGGCTACGGTCATGGGGCTGGAAACTAGCATTGCTCAGAAGCATTGGCCAAAGGAAAAACTACGTAACCCAGTAGCTCGCTACAACAAAATGAGTTTTGCGGATTTGCAAAACACCATGTCTAACATCGACTGGAACCGTTGGCAGGAAAACTCAATGCTAGAAGGCGTTGAGAGCGTCATCGTTGGCCAACCTGATTACTTTGCAGCTCTCAATGGCATGCTTAAAGACGTTCCACTTGAAGACTGGAAAACCTACTTCCAATGGCATGCGATCACTAATAGCGCGAGTTTCCTTAACAAAGCAATGGAACAGGAAAACTTCCGCTTCTATAAAGGTGTTTTGAGTGGCGTTGAAGAACAGGAACCTCGATGGAAGCGTGGCGTTAATGTTATCAACGGCACACTGGGTGAAGTTGTTGGTAAAATTTACGTTAAGAAACACTTCAAACCAGAAGCAAAAGAGCGCATGGTTGAGCTAGTAGAAAATCTTCGCCGCGCTTATGCACAAGGAATTAAAGAACTTGATTGGATGAGTGAAGATACTAAGCAACAGGCACTGGATAAGCTTAGCAAGTTTACTCCAAAAATTGGTTACCCTGATAAGTGGAAAGATTACTCTGAACTGGAAATTAAAGAAGATGACCTTTTCGGTAACATGAAGCGTGCTCGCTTAGTTTCAGTAAAGAAAAATCGTGAAAAACTGGGTCAGCCAATTGATCGCACAGAGTGGTTCATGACACCACAAACGGTTAATGCTTATTACAATCCAGTCATGAACGAAATCGTATTCCCAGCCGCTATTCTACAGCCGCCTTTCTTTAATATGGAAGCTGATGATGCTGTCAACTATGGTGGTATCGGTGCCGTTATTGGTCACGAAATGGGGCATGGTTTTGATGATTCCGGTGCCCAATATGATGGTGACGGCAAACTTCGCAACTGGTGGACTGAAGAAGATTTGAAAGAGTTTGAAAAGCGTACAGACAAGTTAGTTGCCCAATACAATAACTTCACGGTTCTTGATGGCGTACACGTCAATGGTGAGTTTACTCAAGGTGAAAATATTGGTGACCTAGGTGGCTTAACTATCGCTTATAAAGCATATCAATTGTCTAAAGAAGGCGAAGAAGCGCCAGTAATCGACGGCTTAACCGGAGATCAGCGTGTATTCTATGGTTGGGCACAGGTATGGCGTCGTAAATATCGTGATGCAGAGCTTCGCAAGCGAATCGATACTGACCCACACTCTCCAAGTGAATTCCGTGCCAACGGAACAGTGCGTAACATGCCTGAATTCTACGAAGCTTTCGACGTAGAACCAACGGATGATATGTATCTTGAGCCTGAAAAGCGCGTTAAAATTTGGTAGTTTTTTTACTGCCAACAAAAAGCCAGAGCAATGCTCTGGCTTTTTTTCATTAGACTGTAACTATTTCTGGTAAGTTACTCGATAAATTTTTCCAAACCCATCATCCGATACCAGCAATGAACCGTCTGGTAACTGAATAACGTCATTGGGTCGCCCTTTTACTTCACCATCAACCAGCCAGCCGGTTATAAAGTCTTCTTGTGATACAACTTTATTATCTTCAAGTGTTAATCGCACGACTTTATATCCAACCTTAGTGCTTCGGTTCCATGAACCATGCTGGGTCACAAATATTGAGTTCTTATAAGATGCTGGGAACATCTCACCGGTGTAGAAGTGCATTCCTAATGGTGCTACGTGTGCCTGGAACTCCCATTCTGGGGCAGTAAACTCGCGGTCACCCAGCTTTTCACCAAAGGCTGGATCTGGAAAGTCTTCTCCATGAATATAAGGAAATCCAAAAAACTCGCCACTTTCTGAAACCTTGTTTAATTCACAGGCGGGCTCATCATCCCCTAGCCAGTCACGCCCGTTATCCGTAAACCAAAGCTCGCCGGTGACTGGATGCCAATCAAAACCAACACTATTCCGTACTCCGGTCGCAACAAACTCTCTTTCTTTAGTTTCAAGGTCTACGCTGATAATGGTTCCAAATCGCTTATCCTCTTCATCACATACGTTACAAGGTACGCCAATCGGGATGTATAGGCGGCCATCGGGGCCAAACTTGATATACTTCCAACCATGATGACTTTTATCCGGAAGGTTGTCATAAACCACTTCAGGCTCAGGAGTTTCTTTATAATTTTTATCGATATCTTTAAAACGAAGGATCTTGTCAACTTCTGCAACGTATAGGTCTCCATCGTGATATGTCACACCACTAGGCATATAGAGATCTTCAATAATCGTGTAGACATTGTCTGCCTTATAATCGCCATCAGTATCTTCAATTGCATACACTTTACCCGCTTTACGAGTACCAGCATAAATTATCCCGCTATCCGATAAAGCCATTTGCCTGGCGCCTTCAACATCGGGTGCGAATATTTCAATATTGAAATTCTCTGGTACATCTGCTGCCTGAGCGCTGCCCAACAACAATAAAATTAATACCGCAATGTTTTTCATTTGTCGCTCCGTTAGTTTTTAACTTATTACAGAATAAAGCGTTCGTTAGGAAAATATCAAATCTAACTTCAAACTTACGTTATTAAAAAAGCGGCATAAGCCGCTTTTCTAACAATGATTACTTTAGGTTCTCTTCAAAAAAATCGGTAATTGTATTAAAGACATGGGTTCGTGTTTTCTGACCCCATATAGAGTGTTTACTTCCCGGATAGTTCATCATATCGAACGGTTTATTGGCATCCTGCAAGGCTTTAAATAACTTAGTACTGTTAGTAAACAAGACGTTATCATCTGCCATGCCATGTATGATCATCAGGTCACCCTTTAAGCCTTCAAGGTAAGGGAAAACATTACTTGCTTCATAACCTTCCTTATTCTCATCCGGGTGAGCAAGATAACGCTCTGTATAGTGTGTATCGTAAAGATACCAGTCTGTCACTGGTGCTACTGAAACACCGACTTTAAATACGTCCGGTTTTTTAAACATACTCATGATGGTCATGTAGCCGCCATAGGACCACCCGAACATACCAATTCGCTCAGGATCGACAAACGGTAAGGTCTTTAAGAACTCGACACCTTTTACCTGATCCTTAACTTCTACTTCACCCAGTTTACGGTAAATGGGATCCTCAAAAGCTTTACCTCGATTCCAGGAGCCACGGTTATCTAACGAGAAGACCACAAAACCCCTATCTGCCATCATATGGTGCCAATAGGTGTTACGTGCCCCCCAAACGTTTTGTACTCGCTGCGCATGAGGCCCACCATAAACATCAACAATAACCGGGTACTGCTTTCCCTTCTTCATTTCAGTTGGCTTATACAGTCGGTAATACATCTGCTGGCCGTCCTCAGCTTTGATAGTACCGAATTCAGGTTGAGGTGCTTTTTGAAAGTAACTGTAATAAGGATGTTCTTTGTTTAGCTCATTTTTCTCCAGCCAGGTAATTAATGTTCCATCAGCCCTTCGTAAGCTGACCTGTGGTGGCTGCTTAACCGAGGAAAAGTAATCTACAAATAGCTCCATATTTTTTGAAAAGCTGACAGTGTGAACCCCCTCACCCTCTGTAATCTTTTTGATATCACCATTGCCATTCACAGGGACAGAATATAAATCTTGTTGCAGTGGACTTTCTTTATTAGCATCAAAGTAAATCAACCCAGATTCTTCATCGACACCGTACACCTCATTAACAACCCAATCTCCGCTAGTCAGTTGATTGATTAAATTCCCTTTCAGATCATACAGGTAGATATGTCGGAACCCACTTCGCTCTGAAGTCCAGACAAAGGCTTCGCGCCCTTTTAGGAAATATAGGTCTTTGGTTAGGTTAATCCAGGTATCAGCGGTTTCAGTTATAACCTTATGTGACTTTCCAGTCTCTATATCAGCAAACATAAGCTTTAACGTTTTTTGATCACGACTTTGCCACTGAAAAGAAACCTGCTGGGAATTTCGTAACCACTTTACACGTGGTATATAGATATCCTGCTCGTCCCCAGTGTCTATCCAAGTAGTTTCACCACTTTTTAAATCAAGTACCCCCAGCTTTATAGTGACGTTTTTAGTACCTGTGCTCGGATAGCGCTGTTCGAATACAGTAAAGTCTTCGGCGTTAATTTCATAACGCTTTTCAACATTTACCGGAGACTCATCAACCTTCAAATATGCCAGTTTCTTACTATCCGGTGACCACCAATATCCAGTCAGCCTGCCCATTTCTTCCTGTGCTACAAACTCAGCCATACCATTTTTGATGGTACCCTCTCCATCGAAGGTCAACTGGCGTTCTTTTCCTGTATCTATATCCACCAGAAAGATGTCCTGATCACGGATAAACGAGACGCTTTTACCGTCAGGAGAAAGTTTTACATCGGTTTCATAAGCTTCGGTCTGGGTCAGCTGTTTGGTCGCATCTTCAGAGGCCTTGTTTAAATCATAAACGAAAATATCGCCACCTAGTGGGAATAACAGAGTTTCGCCATCATCACCCCAGTAATAGTTGATGATACCCTTGGCAAATAAACGCATACGCTCACGTCGAGCTTTTTCTTCGTCCGACAGTTTTTCTTCCCCTGGCATTAAATTCGCAGAATCTACCAACATCCGGGATTGCTTATCTGCCAGATTATATTCCCACAAGTCCAAACGTTCCTGCTCATCTTCTTTTCCCTTCAAGAAGGTCGCACGCTGCCCATCAGGAGAAAGTTTGACAGAACGTGGTGCTGGGCCCGTTAAAGAAGGATCTGCGTAAATGCGCTCAACCGTTAACATATCTTCACCTGTATCAGCCTGTACCGACGTAAAACCTGTTCCTACTGTCACTAATAGAGCTCCGTTCAACAAGGTCCTAACATAATTCATAACCAATGTTTCCCCGTATTTTTTAGATAAAGCATCATAGAATTTAAGGCTAAAACAATCAATCCTGTTATAGTTCCATTGATGGCTAGTATCGACTCTTCTTTTACTGCATAATCGGATTTTTATGTCAGTTCGAGAGTCACTATGCACACTGTATCCGGTCGCTGGCAATTAGGCCTGATCTTATCCCTGACGACAGTATTTCTTTGGGGTTTACTTCCAATCGCGCTAAAGGGTGTCCTATTACAGATGGATGCCGTCACCGTTACCTGGTATCGCTTCGCAGTAGCCGGTATTTTCCTATTTTTTTACATGCTGTTCAGAAGACGTATCCCAAGCCTGAAAGCTTTAAAAGGATTTGCGGGTCTATTAATGCTTATCGCGGTTCTCGGACTTTGCGCGAACTATGTGTTTTATTTATTTGGTGTGGACAAGATAACGCCAAGTAGCGCTCAGGTAATGATTCAAACGGCACCAATGTTCATGCTTCTGGGAGGCTTAATTGTTTTTAAAGAGAGCTTCAACAAATGGCAGTGGCTAGGATTCTGTAGTTTTGTTATTGGGCTGATATTATTCTTCAATATGCGTTTCGAGGAAATCCTTAACAATATCGACGGAGCCTATACTGTTGGATTGTTCTGGATGTTCCTGGCAGCGATTACCTGGGCTGGCTATGCTTTGGCACAAAAACAACTGCTGAATACCTATAGCTCTAACCAGATCATGTTCATTATTTATATTACCTGTGTATTCATCCTATTGCCTTGGAGCGAACCCTCTCAGGTCATGCCATTAAATACACTGGGCTGGGGGTTATTAGTTTTCTGCTGCCTGAACACTATCGTCGCCTATGGAGCCTTCGCAGAAGCACTGGCCCATTGGGAAGCAACAAGAGTTAGCGCTATTCTCGCTCTAACGCCCCTTGTAACCATCCTGGCGATGAAAGTAGTTGCTTACTTTTTCCCAGCATACCTTCCTTCAGAGCCGCTAAATGCACTAAGCATCGTTGGTTCTATTATGGTCGTTCTAGGTTCGGCAACGACCGCATTGGCAGGCAAGCGAAAATCAAAAATAATTAAAAAGTCGCCCTCTCCTTAAACAACTCTAAACATAGAAAAAGGCTCCCCGAGGGAAGCCTTTAAATTCTAGACAGTCTGACTATTTAGTCACAATAAACTCATCAATTTTCGCCTTCAGATTATTGACCCAGCGCGGATAACTGCGATGAATGTTAGTACCGTCATAATCTAAGTTAACGCTATCCACATAAAGGATGCTATAACTTTCTAAATTATATGGGATATCAACCACAGCAGTGTGAGCTCTTAAAACAAGAGTTCCCCTTATAAGATTTGGTTTAACCTGCTGCATCTCCCAACCTAAAACCTGACCCGCCTGTAAGATACTCACTCTCACATCATCAAGAGTTTTATTTTGACCCACTAAGTATTCAATATTGTGATCATTCAGGTTAGTCAATGGACGACTAGTGTTACATGCACTTAAACAACCCGCTAATAGTAGAGATAAAATAATTATTCTCATATCACTTCCCCTTTATTGTTTATTATTAACATAATAAAAAGCCCCCTTTAAGGGGGCTTTTATAATCACAGAAATAAATATTTCTTATTTCTTTTTTCGTTGAGGTGGAAGGTCAGTACACACGCCTTCATAAACCTCTGCCGCGAAAGTCACAGATTCTGACAATGTTGGGTGCGCATGAATCGTTAAACCAATATCTTCAGCATCACAGCCCATTTCAATTGCCAAACCTACTTCTGCAATCAATTCACCAGCATTAACACCAACTATTGCACCACCAATTACGCGGTTGTTTTTCTTATCAAACAACAACTTAGTGAAGCCTTCTTTACGGTTAACACCGATAGCACGACCTGATGCAGCCCATGGGAATTTACCCACGCCGTAATCGATACCTTGTTCTTTCGCTTCTTTCTCAGTCAAGCCAACCCATGCAACTTCAGGATCTGTGTAAGCGACTGATGGAATAGTTAAAGGATCGAAGTAGTGCTTCTTCCCAGCAATCACTTCGGCCGCCACATGTGACTCAGCTGTCGCTTTGTGTGCCAACATAGGTTGGCCCACAATGTCACCAATAGCGTAGATGTGCGGTACGTTTGTACGCATCTGCTTGTCGGTGTTGATGAAGCCACGCTCGGTTACTTCAACCCCAGCTTTATCGGCATCAATTAAATCACCATTTGGACGACGACCAACCGCAGACAGAATCATATCGAATTTCTGTGGTTTTTCTGGTGCATTCTTGCCCTCGAATGTGACATATAAGCCATCTTTCTTAGCTTCTACTTTTGTCACACTGGTTTCCATCAAGATATTTTCATATTTACCTTTGATGAACTTCTCAAGAACCTTAACCACATCCTTGTCACCAGCAGGAATCAACTGATCAGCCATTTCAACCACAGTAATTTTCGCACCTAATGCACGATAAACTGTCGCCATCTCAAGGCCGATGATTCCGCCACCGATCACTAACATATGCTTTGGAATATCTCTTAGCTCAAGTGCACCCGTTGAATCAACAATACGGTCATCTTCCGGCAGGAATGGAAGATCTACCACACGTGAGCCTGCCGCGATAATAGCGTTGTCAAAAGTTACTTTTTGTTTTTTACCGTCATGCTCAACTTCAATTTCGTTAGCACCAGTAAATTTACCGTAACCCTGAACAGTTTTAACCTTGCGGCCTTTGGCCATTCCAGCTAAACCGCCCGTTAGCTGCTTGATAACACCGTCTTTATACTCACGGATTTTATCGATATCTAGCTTTGGCTTACCGAAGCTAACACCATGAGCAGACATTTCTTCTGCTTCATCGATAACTTTTGCGGTATGCAACAATGCTTTTGATGGGATACAGCCCACATTCAAGCAGACACCACCTAGCGTGTCGTACTTTTCAATCAAAATGACATCCATACCTAAATCAGCAGCACGGAATGCAGCGTTGTAGCCACCTGGGCCACTACCTAAAACGACGACTTGAGCGTGTAAATTACTCATGAGTTCCTCTTTTCTATCTGAATTTAGAGTATCAACTCTTAAATCTTAAGCGCTTATTTTGCGCGTATTTTACCTAATTTGGCCGAAAAATCATCAAACAATTCAATATAACGTTACTGGACCTATAGGATCGTTCGACGAATATCACCTAACATCTTACTCAGATGGACAATAAATCGAGCTGCAACGGCACCATCGATTACACGATGGTCGTATGACAACGACATTGGTAACATCATTCTTGGTTCAAAATCTTTACCATTCCATACAGGCTTGATCTGATTACGGGATAAACCAAGGATGGCGACATCAGGCCAATTAACGATAGGTGTAAACGAAGTACCGCCTATACCACCTAACGATGAAATGGTCATCGAGCTGCCCTGCATATCTTGAGCTGTCAGCTTTTTATCGCGAGCTTTCTCAGACATTTCACCCAGTTCAGTGGCAAGTTCATAGACTGACTTTTTATCAACGTCACGAATGACCGGTACAACCAAACCATCCGGCGTGTCTACAGCTACACCAATATTGAAATACTTCTTTAATATTAGTGTTTCGCCATCCGCTGCTAAGGATGAGTTAAATGTCGGAAACGCTTTCAAGCTTGCAACAAGCGCTTTCATAATGAACGCTAGTGGAGTCAATCGCACCCCGTCTTTTGCAGCCTCTTCTTTCATTGATTTACGGAATTCGTCCAGCTCAGTAATATCCGCTTCATCGTGTTGAGTTACGTGGGGTATCAAGTTCCAGTTTCGCTGCAAAGTAACACTGCTTATTTTCTGGATACGTGATAATGACTTCTCTTCCACTTCACCAAACTTGGAAAAATCAATTTCAGGCAAGTCTGGCTGAGCAGCACCACCCGTATTGGCCGTGGCTTTAGGACGCGAGAGCTCAAACTTAATGTACGACTGCACATCTTCTTTTAAGATACGATTCTTACGTCCCGAACCTTTAACTTTCGATAAATCGGCTCCAAATTCTCGGGCAAGACGTCTCACAGCCGGGCTGGCATGTACCACTTCGCCTTCACTGCGCTCATATGGTTCCACCGCCACAGGTGCCGGCTTGTACTCAGATTTTGGCATCGGAGTATCTTTAACCGCAGCCTCTTTTTCCTCTTCTTTTGCTGAGTCAGAGGAAGCTGTCGTACTATCGGTCGAGCTATCGTCATCAGATCCAGCTTCGGTCACTGTCATGGTACCAATCTTGTCGCCCTGACTGACCTTATCGCCAACCTTTACTGTCATTGACTCAATGGTGCCAGCAAAAGGGGATGGAACTTCCATCGTTGCCTTTTCTGTTTCAAGGACGATTAGACTGTCGTCCTGCTCAACCTTATCACCAGCTTTTACGCTTACCTCGATAACATCGACGCCTTCAGAATCACCGATATCTGGTATTTCAATATCTTCGGTTCTTGTACCACCAGAAGCTGCTTTAGGTTGTTCAGAAGACTCATCTTTTGAGTCTTCCGCAGAATCAGACTCAGCCGTAGATTCTGATTCTTTTGAGCTTTCATCAGAATCGTTATCGTCACTCAAATCTTGGTTAGACTCCGACTCGCTGGCCTCTAACTTTAAAATTAAGTCGCCTTCAGAGACTTTATCGCCCACTTTCAACTCGATCGACTTAACCACACCCGCATCACTTGATGGTACTTCCATCGTGGCCTTATCGGTTTCAAGAACTATCAAGCCATCATCAACATCAATCTCATCACCAACGTTGACCAATACTTCAATGACATCAACCCCACTGGCATCGCCAATATCGGGGACTTTTACCTCAGTTAAATTTGCCAAGGGAACCTCCTCCAATTATAGGGTTGCTGGGTCAGCTTTATCAGCGTCAATGTTGTAACGCTTAATCGCTTTAGTGACTTCTTTAACATCAATCTCGCCGTCGTCAGCTAACGCCTTTAGCGCAGCGACAACAACATAATAACGATCAACTTCAAAGAATCGACGTAAGTTTTCACGGCTATCTGAACGACCGAAACCATCAGTTCCTAAAACCGTGTAACTCATGGGTACAAAGTTACGAATCTGATCGGCATAAGACTTGATATGGTCCGTTGCTGCGATAGCCGGACCTTTTTGTTTCTCCAGACACTTCTCAACGTAAGACTTCTTCGCTTTCTTATCTGGATGCAACATATTCTCACGCTCAACTGACATGCCTTCACGGCGTAGCTCCGTAAAACTTGGAACCGACCAGATATCAGCCAATACACCAAAATCTTCTTCCAGTAACTCAGCTGCGTGCTCTACTTCTCGTAATATTGACCCCGAACCCATGAGCTGTACACGTGGAGCTTTCTTGCGCGACTTATTGGCTTTCAATTGGTACATGCCTTTAATAATGCCTTCTTCAGCACCTTCGGGCATTTCTGGATGCGCGTAGTTTTCATTCAATGTTGAAATGTAATAGAACACATTTTCCTGATTCTTATACATACGACGCAGACCTTCTCGCACAATCACGGCAACTTCATAGGCGTAAGTTGGGTCGTAGCTGACACAGTTCGGAATTGTCGCTGAGATCAGGTGGTTGTGGCCATCCTGATGCTGCAATCCTTCCCCGTTCAGTGTAGTACGGCCAGACGTTGCGCCAATAAGGAAGCCTCTAGCCTGCATATCACCAGCTGCCCATGCCAGGTCACCAATGCGCTGAAAACCAAACATTGAATAGAAAATGTAGAAAGGAATCATTGGCAAATTATTGCTTGAATAACTGGTTGCGGCAGCAATCCATGACGACATGGCTCCAGCTTCATTAATGCCTTCTTCAAGGATCTGCCCTTTCTTATCTTCTCGATAGTACATGATCTGATCCGAATCCACCGGATCATAAAGCTGACCCACTGATGAGTAGATACCAATTTGGCGGAACATGCCTTCCATACCAAAGGTACGAGCTTCGTCTGGAATAATCGGAACGATACGCTCTTTCAGGCTCTTATCTTTTAGCAATACGTTTAAACCACGAACGAATGCCATAGTTGTTGAAATTTCACGGTCACCGCTTGACTTCAATAAAGCCTCAAATGCTTCCAGAGGTGGAATATCAATACTGTCAGACTCAGCGCGACGAGATGGCAGATAACCGCCGAGTTTCTCACGACGCTCGTGTAAGTATTTAATTTCAGGGCTATCTTCACCGGGGTGATAAAAAGGAACGTCTTCCAGTTTGTCATCTGGAATAGGGACATTAAATCGGTCACGGAAGTGCTTTAAAGCTTCCAGATTCATTTTCTTAACCTGGTGCGCTGCATTCTTACCTTCGCCAGAAGAGCCCATACCATAGCCTTTAACAGTCTTAGCTAAAATAACTGTTGGCTGGCCTTCTGTATTGACCGCTTTATGGTAAGCAGCATAAACCTTGTGTGGGTCATGACCACCACGATTCAAGCGCCAGATGTCTTCGTCAGACATATTGGCGACCATTTCTTTGAGCTTTGGATCTTTGCCGAAGAAATGTTCACGTGTATAGGCACCACCTTTTGCTTTACAGTTCTGGTATTCACCATCTACTGTCTCTTCCATCACTTTACGTAGACGTCCTTCTGTATCGCGGGCTAGTAATGGATCCCAGTAACGACCCCAGATAACCTTAAGCACGCTCCAGCCAGAACCGCGGAACTCACCTTCAAGCTCCTGAATGATTTTGCCGTTACCACGTACCGGCCCATCAAGACGCTGCAAGTTACAGTTAATAACGAAGATAAGATTGTCCAATTTTTCACGGCCAGCAAGACTGATAGCACCCAAAGATTCAGGTTCATCCATCTCACCATCGCCCAGGAAGGCCCATACTTTTCGACCTTTGGTGTCAGCAAGACCACGGTTTTCAAGATATTTTAAGAATCGTGCCTGGTAAATGGCCTGAATTGGACCAAGCCCCATGGATACCGTTGGGAACTGCCAGAACTCAGGCATTAGCCATGGGTGAGGGTATGATGACAGGCCCTTTCCATCAACTTCCTGTCGGAAGTTACTCAATTGGTCTTCGGTTAAGCGGCCCTCAAGAAAGGCTCGAGCATAAATACCTGGTGATGAGTGGCCTTGGTAATAAATCAGATCCCCTTTGTCTTCGTTATTACCCTTGAAGAAGTGGTTGAAACCTACGTCGTATAAGGTTGCACTCGAAGCAAAACTGGATAAGTGCCCACCTAGCTCTAATTCTTTATTTGATGCCTGCAATACAACGGCGATTGCGTTCCAACGGATAATGGCGCGCAAACGACGTTCCATTTCCTGGTCGCCAGGCATATGAGCTTCTTGCGATGGAGGAATAGTATTTAGATAAGCCGTTGTTAAATCAAACGGTAAATTAGCACCAGCTCGACGTGCTTTCGCTACTAATTTTTCTAATAAGAAGTGCGCCCGCTCGACACCCTCTTCTGCCATGACTGCATCCAGTGCGTCGATCCACTCCTGGGTTTCGATTGGGTCCACATCTGCTTCTGATGCATTTTGTTTTAAATCGTTCTCAGACATATTTATCGCCTTAATGACAGCCGCACATCATTTAATTAACATGCGTTAACTATATTCATTGCTTTTCACAAAGCCATCATCTTAGTCAAAATGTCCTGAAAAAGATACCGTTTCGGGCAAAAACCAAGCAGTTTTGCTTACTGGTCTGACCTAAATGAAACGCCTTACCATAATTAACATGTGTTAGCTATTTAGACAAAAGTCCAACCCAGTAAAGACGCTATAGCAATCACAGCGAATAATATAACCCCGGATCTTTGTGAAAGGGATATTGCACAATGATTTTCCGATGCGACACCATTTTCCGTGCTTCTCTGGCCCATACTGGCTACGGCGGTGTCGATCAGTAGTTTTTTACCTGAGACATCGAGATCAAAATACTCACTTTTGATCTTATCAATACCATGCGCCATATCACCCGCCAGTAGGTAACATAAGGCTGAGACCCGGCAAGCAACCCATTCCATAAAGTACAATACTTTCTTACCCACATTTCCAAGAGAAGCTTCTTGTTCTTGCCAAAGCAGCATTCTATATAACAGTGCCCCTGCAGGACCAAGAAATACAAACCAGATTGCCACACTGAAGTACTGACTCTCCACGTTATAAAAAATGCTATCAGTTACCTGCTTTATCATTTGCTCTTCAGTATCGGCTTCTTTACCGGTGTAAGTTTTTGCGTACTCATAAGCGGCCTGCGGATCATCTTTATCCTCAAGTGCTTTAAAGAAGTTTTCAAGCTGCTTGCTAGGCAGCTGTGGACCGAAAGCGTGGACTAATATCAGAACCATTAAAGCAAGTACGATCAAAGATGCGATGAACCCATCATCAAAAAGTTTAAACAGGATAAATATAGCGATAGTCGGTATAAAAACTTCAACAGACTCACGTACCCAGCCACGGTACCAGGACTTATCCCCAAAAGTTTTTTTCAATAGCCTGGAGTAACTAAAATACCAATTATCGCTACTCAGTTTGTCACGGGTAGTAGACTGATTACTGTGGTAATAGCGCTCGATTAATATTGCTATAACCAATGCTAGCAGTGCCATTGTTTTCATCCTTTATCGTTAGTTGTCGATGCACATGTTTGTTATACCATAGACTATCGTAGATGTTCAGCTGTTACTCAAAGTCGGGGAGAAACCTAAAATAATGCTCCCAGTCGAAAGCAGGACCGGGATCGGTTTTGCGACCTGGAGCAATATTACAGTGCCCCGTAATTCGATCCTGAGTAATTTTAGGATAAGCAGTCATTAATAATTTGGTGACTTTGGCCAATACTTCGTACTGTATATCCTCGTATGGTATTTCGTCGGTCCCCTCCAGCTCGATACCAATAGAAAAGTCATTACATTTCTCTCGACCATTAAAGCTCGATACGCCAGCGTGCCATGCGCGCTTGTGAAATGGAACATATTGAACTAACTCACCGTCTCGACGAATTAAAAGATGACTAGATACTCGAATTCCGGCAATTTCCTTAAAGAATCTATCTACTTCTGGATCCAGACACCCCGCAAAAAACTGATCAATATAAGGTCCACCAAACTGACTAGGAGGTAGGCTAATATTATGAATTACGAGTAAATCTATATCGTCACACTCTCTATCATCATAATGGGGACAGGTTGATTGACGCGCCTGTTCAATTAGACCGTTATGTAAGTTTAAACAAAATTGCTCAGTTGTTACTGCCATACTATTCCTAAAGCCTGAGTTTGTGATTACAATACCACACATAGAAAATGGAAACCCATTCTTCAAAATCTGTGAAAAGAGTACGGCTATTATGATTGATATTCCTTATCAGAAACAACTTAAAGACAACATTGAGTTCCAAGTTAATAGAACCTTAGAAGAGGACTTAAATGGACTGAATGGACTAGATGTCACTGCCGAACTCATCGAAGAAAATAAAGTTGCTAAAGGCCGATTGATAACAAGAGAAGATGCGGTAGTGTGCGGTATAGACTGGTTCAACCGCGTGTTTGAAAAACTTGATCCCTCAATATCATTAAGCTGGCAGTGTGAGGATGGAGAAAAGGTTTCAGCGAATGACACTCTATGTGAAATAGAAGGCAACGCTCGCAAAATTTTGACCGCTGAACGCAGCGCAATGAACTTTTTACAAACATTATCAGGAACAGCTACCATGACGGCCCGCTATGTCAGCGAGCTCAAGGGAACTAATTGTCAGCTACTAGATACCCGCAAAACCATACCTATGATGCGTTTAGCACAAAAGTATGCTGTGTATTGCGGAGGCGGTAAAAACCATCGAATGGGCCTTTTTGACGCATTCCTGATCAAAGAAAACCACATCATCTCTTGTGGCTCAATTAAAAATGCTGTGATCACGGCTAGATTGAATCATCCTGACTTGCTAGTTGAGGTTGAAGTCGAAACATTCTCACAACTGGATAAGGCTCTTGATGCCGGGGCTGATGTCATTATGTTAGATAATTTTAGTATTGATGATATGCGCACTGGTGTTGCCATCAACAAGATGCATTCACATACCGCCAAAATCGAGGCCTCAGGAAATGTTACCTTGGAAACATTACGAGACATAGCAGAAACAGGCGTTGATTTCATATCAGTGGGGGCGCTGACCAAGAATCTTAGAGCAGTGGATTTATCCCTAAGGCTTGATTTGTAATGCTCCAGCCAAGATCAAGTTTAAGCATAAAGATTAAACTGGTTCAGCAAATTGCCAGTTCAAAACTAAAATCCGATGTAACAGGTTTTACTTCAGCTTCATTCGGCTCCATAAAACGGATACTGAAGTAATGCTTCGACCCACTGACTTCAGGGTAATATTTTGCATCAATTGGTAAGCGGATTCTGATAAGCTGAGGGTTGTGCTTATCTGATAAATGGCTTTGATAAACGCCCTGATGGCAATTGACAGTTTCAAACTCACTGTTTTCTCGAAATAATCGTAGCAATATTTTTATACACTGAGCTAATCCCTCCAAATGTGCAAACCATTCGATAAACTTATTTTGTCTGTAGTCAAATGGCTTGTTTAGGAACAGATGCAGCTCCGGCAAATCAAAACTACAAGTTCCACCCGGCATCCGAATTCGGTTTTTTAACATTTCTATAAAACGGTCTGTACGGAGGTTAAAACCGAATTTTCCTTGGTAACTGCCAAGCCAAATCAGTAACTGCTCAAGCTGCTCAAGAAATCGCTGTAGTTTCAAACTGTCAATGTAAGGGCTTTCTTTCAATTGCTGAAAGTGAATACGCTGAGCTTCAAGTTCTTTTATTAATTCACCTTTAATATCGCCACGGTCGAGGCAATCAAGAATTTCCCATAAATTCCGTAAAGCAGTGACATGACAGATTTTAGAGTCCTGCTCACGCAAATGTAACTGGATGGAAAATAGCCGCTCTAAGCGTAAGTAGGTACGAACTTGTTCGCTCAGGGGATGCTCATATAGTATGGACTCACCCGACTCACTCATTGAGTTTAGTTCCTTGCTAGTTCACGGTAAACGCTATCTAGTTTTATAACTTGTTGTTTTAATGATTGCAAATCAGAATTATTCTGAATGACATCATTTGCTATTGATAAACGCTCTTCTCTACCCGTTTGACTCGCCAATATAGCTCGAGCCTGCTCTTTAGAGCTGTTATCGCGACTCATTAAACGTTCCAGCTGTTTTTCTTCAGGAGTATCGACCACTATAACCCTGTGGTAGTTATTTTCTTCCTCGGTGCCATGTATTGTTTCATAATACAAAGGAATAACATTGATGGTATAAAGCTCCTTTGCCTGCTCAGATGCCTTTCTAGCGCCAGACATTTCGGCACGAATTAACGGGTGAAGCAATTGGTTTAACCATTGCCTGGCACTTTGATTACTGAAGACTATTTCCCTTAACGCGGAACGATCCAAAGTACCATCTTCCAAAAGAACTGAAGAGCCAAAATGTTCGGAAATTGCCTTTAATCCAGCAGAACCTTTGGCCACCACGCTTCTTGAAAAAATATCGGCATCAATAACTTTGATGCCAAGCTCCTCAAAAAATTGGCTAACCGCAGACTTCCCGCTAGCAATTCCTCCAGTTAAAACGATATGAAGCGTCATGCCGCTTCCAAGCTAAGGAGCAAGTTGACTGAGATAAAACTGGGTTAATGGTTCTCCCCAAATCAGGGTAATCCAACCGGCAATGGCTAAAAATGGACCGAATGGTATGGCATGATCACGGCCTTTTTTGCTGATTATCATTGTTAGGATTCCTAATACCGCACCAGTCACTGTGGATAGGATAATCACCAACGGTAGCATTTTAACTCCTACAAAAGCACCAATTGCCGCAAGTAGCTTAAAGTCACCGTGCCCCATCCCCTCTTTTCCAGTTATCAATTTAAACAACCAATAAATAGACCAAAGAACGAGATAACCGCACAATGCTCCAATTACTGCGGAAGAAAGATTAGGAGCAAAGCTTGATTGTAGTAGCTCTCCAGGAATTACCAAATAAATAGTTAAACCGACCCAGACCAGGGGAAGAGTTAACTGATCCGGCAGTATCTTATGATCATAATCAATAAAGCTACCAATGATCAAAAATGAAGTAAACAGGATTGCGTAGACCGTTAACCAGCTAAATCCAAAGGACCAGGCGCACACTGCAAACGTAAAAGCAGTCAACAATTCGACAAAAGGGTACCTAAATGATATTCGGCTTTTACAGGAACGACATTTGCCACCCAAGAATATCCAGCTAAACACGGGAATATTTTCAAAGGCTGAAATTTTATGACCGCACTTAGGACATTTCGAACGCGGTGTAACTAAATTAAATGTTTCCTTAGTATTATCATCCGGACAGTTAACTTCACAGCCTGCCTCAGTCAATATCTCAGTTGCAGTTCCGCGCCACTCACGGTTCAAAATGGTAGGAAGACGATAAATAACAACATTATAAAAACTACCAAATAACAAACCCAGTACAAAAACAAAACCTGCCAATAAAGGCAGGTTAGAAGATAATAATTCAATCATAATTTTTCTTAATATTAATTGTTTCTAGAATGCATCACCCAGTTTAAAGATTGGTAAGTACATCGCCACAATGATAGTACCTACCAGGCCGCCGATAAATACAATTACGAAAGGTTCGATCAGGGAGCTTAATCCATCAACCGCATCATCAACCTCAGCCTCATATATATCTGCAACTTTCGACAGCATGGTATCCACGGCACCTGACTCTTCACCAATAGCAACCATCTGGTTGACCATATTAGGGAACACACCAGTTGAAGTCATTGCCATATTAATCTGTAAACCACTAGTTACATCATCCTTAATTTTCATAATAGCTTTCTTGTAAACTGTGTTACCAGCAGCACCTGCAGCTGAATCCAAGGCATCAACCAGGGGTACACCAGCGGCAAAAGTTGTGGCTAATGTACGTGCATACCGTGCTACAGCCGCTTTTTGAACTAAGGGTCCAAAAATGGGAACCTTTAACAAGAATCTGTCTTTCGCCTCTCTAAAGGCTTTGGAACGCTTATTAGCTTGGGAGAACCCAACGACTATCGCAATTAGTACTCCAAAGTATATATACCAGTTGGCTTGCATACTCTCAGAAGCGCCTACTACCATGGCTGTAAGTGCCGGCAAATCAGCTCCAGCTCCAGAGAATAAATCTTTAAACATTGGTACAACGTATATTAGCAATACCGCCGTCACCGCAATAGAAACGACGATAACTGCTGTAGGGTACATCATTGCCTTTTTAATTTTTGACTTCAGTGCTTCCGTTTTTTCTTTATAGGTCGCAATACGATCGAGCATTTGCTCCAGTGTGCCCGACTGCTCACCAGCATGAATCAAATCACAAACTAAGTCATCAAAATACTTAGGATGGCTTCTCAATGCTGTTGCAAAGGGACTACCTGATTCAACTTCTTCTTTAATGTTTTGCACCAAGTCTTGGACACTGGCATTCTCATGCCCCTTACCGATAATATCAAAGGACTGTACCAGCGGCACACCCGCTTTCATCATGGTTGCTAATTGACGCAAGAAAACTGCTATATCAACCGGCTTAATTGGTTTTTTACTTGAACCAAAAGAAAATAACTCAGCATTAACGGTTTTCGGGGTAATACCCTGTTTACGAAGCTGCATTTTAACAGCATCAGCACTCTCGGCGGGCATGGAACCGCTTACTTTCTGCCCTTGTTTATTTACTCCTTTGTACTGAAAGTTCTTTAGTTTTTGTTTTTTCGCAGCTGCCCCACGCTTTTTAACTGCTGTCGCCATATTTCTTACCTGCTAGTTCAAATTGAAATTATCGATTCAATAATGTAACGCTTATAGTAACACAATTAGGAATCTACTATATTTCTCAGACTGAGCTACATCGGTGCCTAGCAAGTGACGGTTATATTAATCTTGCGTCACTCGATTAACTTCTTCCAGACTGGTAGCCCCTAATTTAATTTTGTTTAACCCAGCTCTCCGTAAATCAGGAATATTCTCTTTTTTGGCCTGATCTGCGATATCAATCGCGTTTCCACCTTCCATAATTATTCTTCCAGTTGCCTCGGATACTGGCATTACCTGGAATAAACCTACACGACCTTTATAACCTAATGTACACTTATCGCAACCTACAGGTTCGTAAACTGTGAGTTCGTTCAGCTCTTCTTTAGTGAAGCCCTCTTCCAGTAACGCTTCTTCTGGTAATTCAGAAGGTTTCTTACAATGCTCACACAGTCTTCTGGCTAATCGCTGTGCAACAACCAAGTTAACAGTGGTTGCGATATTAAAAGGCGCTACGCCCATATTAACCAAACGAGTTAATGTCTCAGGTGCAGAGTTTGTATGTAGTGTGGAAAGTACTAAGTGACCCGTCTGAGATGCCTTAATAGCAATTTCAGCTGTCTCAAGGTCTCGGATCTCACCCACCAGTACAATATCCGGATCCTGACGTAGAAATGCTCTCAGAGCCGAAGCAAAGGTTAATCCAGCTTTTATGTTAACGTTGACCTGGTTAACACCAGCCAAGTTAATCTCTACCGGGTCCTCAGCTGTCGAAATATTTTTATGCTCATCATTTAAAATATTCACGCCAGTATATAGGGTTACCGTTTTACCCGAACCTGTAGGCCCCGTAACCAAAACCATTCCCTGAGGTTTATTGATAGCAGTCATAAAGTGCTCTTTTTGCTTAGGTTCAAAACCTAACGCATCCACTCCTAACATTGCACTGGAGGGATCAAGAATACGCATTACAATCTTCTCACCAAATAGAGTCGGCAAAGTATTCACACGAAAATCAATAGCTTTGGTTCTTGAAAGCTTTAATTTTACACGGCCATCCTGAGGAACCCGCCTTTCAGAGATATCCAAATTTGATAAAACCTTCAAGCGTGCAGAAATACGTGCTGATAACTGAATAGGAGGGCTTGCAACTTCGTGTAACATACCATCAATACGGAAACGTACACGATACTTCTTTTCATATGGCTCGAAGTGCAAATCGGATGCCCCTTTACGGATAGCATCAACCAGCATTTTCTTAACAAACTTCACTACTGGAGCATCATCTTTTTCAGCTCCTTCATCTACATCGGAAGCTTCACTATCATCAACCGCATCAAGGTCAATGTTATCAAGGTCTGCGTCATCAAAATCAGACAGAGACTCATTCTCTTTCTCTTCAATCAACTTATCTACAAGTGTGTCTAATCTCGAAGGCTCTACGAGTACAGCCTCAATCGAGCAGTTCGTCTGGAATCGAATTTCTTCCAAACTTTTAAGGTTAGTCGCATCGGAAACACCAATGAACAAGCGACTGCCACGTTTAAATAAAGGGATAGCACGATGCTTTCGCATCATGTTCAGGTCAATGATATCTTTTGGTAAGTCTTCGACGTTTAATGCAGAGACATCAAAAAAAGGAGCTCCGAAATTAACTCCCTGTGCCTTTACGGCACTTCTTCCTTCCACCCAGCCAGCATTAACCAGCCAGTCAATAAGCCCAACCTTCTCTTCTTTGGCTCGCTCAATTGCCTCTCTAACTTTATCTTTTTCAATAAGGCCTTCTGCTACCAGCATGTGGGCTAAGCCCGTCAAACCTGTTTCAACTAACGCCATTATATATTCCGGATCATAATTTTATTTAACTTAACTTCCTATATACTTGATTAAAAAGCTTTCCATGTCAATCTGCAACCTTAACCTTTCTCTGCAATTTAAGCCATTCCTCAGCTTCTTTTACTCCCACAAAAAGGTATTGAATTTGTTGTTTTACATTATTTGCTTTCTTTTCATTCCCTAATATTTGATAAGAGTAATAAATATTAAAGTAGTACTGTAGTCTCGGAGATATTTTAATTTGCTTTTCTAACCAAGTTAGATAGTCGCGTATTGGCATTTCTTCACCCTGTTTAACAGCTATGTTAGCTCTATGCCTCAATAAAAGAGCATCATAAGCATCTTTCCATCCAATTTTTACACTAGCCTTACTTAATTGAAGCTCAGAACGATTAAGCGCATTTTCAAATTTGGCAACTTGGTGTAGTGAGTAGCTATTGAGTAAAAGTAACGTTATTGCTACAAACCCAACTACCGAGACAAATACACCAAAAACTTTATTACCCTTACGATTTTGGAGAATTTTAAATTTATAACTCCTAACCTGCCCATTACTTTTTACAAGATAGGAAATGATGAATAAAGTTAATAAAATATGTACACCAGAAATATAAAAAGGCAACTCTACCATTAAGTGCAACCCAATTGGGATCAGCATAGAGAGTATTTTTAAGTTTTTTCTTAGCCCAGCAGACCAAATACTAATCAAAAAGCCTAGGATTATAATTAGCAAACCAAAAATAGATACCACACCGCCTTGCATTCCCCAATATAGTATCTCATTATGTGGATGAGTTAAGTTTTCTGGTCTTTTAATATCGTCAGAACTTACACCTCTCTGATTCAACTTCTTAGCTAAAGTTTCTAAGTAGATTTTTTCAAAACTACCTAGTCCATGCCCAAGAACCGGGGACTCCTTAATTGCAGTAATAGTTGTGCTGTATATTAATTTTCGACTACTAGTATCAGAAATGCCTTTATCATTTCCTGTAAAAATAGTACTTTTAAATGCAACCCCTAACAGAAAGCTGATTACGATAGGTAATAAAGCTTTTGTTAGTATTTTCCTATCGACTGGTATAGCTATACTCATTACAACTACACCTAGAATAAGAGAGTATACCCCGGTTCTAGAAGTTGTTAATACAATTACAAAGCTTCCAATAATAAAAAGGCTAACTATCAAATTATTTATAATTTTACTATTGAGTAAAGAGCCCCCCCGACTGAATATATATATCCCTATTATCAGTCCTGTACTAATAAAACTGGCAAAAACATTTCTCTGATTGAAAGTACCATCTATCATTATTAACTTGTACTCATCAATATTGCCGGTTAACTGCATCATTAGGCTATTAAAAAGTTGTAGAAATCCAATAATTGACTCAACAAGTGCGACGACTACAATTAAAAGCAACAGTTTATCTTTCTTGTTACCCCAGCCCTCAATTTGGAGAAGCGCAAAATAGGCAAGAACACACCCTATTAGAGCAAAGGGTAAGAACGTTATCGTGCTACCGGGTAACTTAGAGGTGTTAATCAAAAAAGGAAATAACGCGAATAAGCAACCAAAAAGAATATAGTGATACCCTTTAGGTAAAACTATTTTCCTTTTTGAAAGTACGTAGAGCAAACCTTTACAGGTTAAAAGTATGATAACAGCCCAAGCCAAGTTGTTACGAATGAAGCCAAGCCCTCCCCCGGTATTGACCTCAGTCCAATCAAAGAACAGTATGGGAATAGTAAAAAAGAGTGTTGCAGTAGTTAGATATTTATTCTTTTTCATTAACTTAACCATAAAAAAAGCGGGCTAAGCCCGCTTCCTACTTGTCTATCTACTCAAGATTAACGACAGTTAGCAGGCTTATACTCTGGAGGAATTGTACCACCACAGGTCCAGCCACTAATTGCAGTACCAGCACCACCTGCGAACTGTGGGGTCAATGTTAAAGTAAGATTATTAACGTCAGTTGCGATATTAGTAGCTTGAACCGAAATAACGCCTGGACCACTACTACCAACAGTTAAGTTCTGTGTGTATTGAGAACCGTCTGTGTTACAACCAGAGTTCGCTGTATCGATAGAAGCAATATTATTACCATTAGAAGCATACGTTTCTGCTACAGACGTTTTACATGCAGCTAGAGTTGCTGCTAACTCAGATACTTTAGAACGCTTGATGTAATCCTGGTAAGCTGGGATAGCTACTGCAGCCAAGATACCTACGATCGCAACAACGATCATCAATTCAATCAGGGTAAAACCCGCTTGTTTTTTAGTTTGCATGAGACTCTCTCCTATCATAATTTGCAAATAAAGTTTTAGAAGTTTATTCTGATCAGTTCATGTAAAGAAACCTTGTGTTCCCTCAGCTTTGTCGTCAAAACATTTAAATTGCACAAGCAAGTAAACATAAACTGACACAAGAACAAACTCTGTAAATCAATATAACTTTCCGATTGGAAGATAGCAACTATCTATTGTAAAAAAATTCGACACATAATTAAAACAATGACTTAAGTCACATTTGTATGCACATCCGCATCGAATCAAGCCCTAATATTGCTAAAAATGCACCCATTTAACGACTTTAGTGACAAAATTTGTCACTTCAAACTTTTCTTATCTCAATTTTTTACAAGTTTAACTAAAGCGAACCTACCCATGACTCTATCTCTTTGTTTTATAATTTTTCACCCTCAAAAACACGGACTTCATCCTTGCTTTATCTCTTTTGGTATCGATTTTTTTGCCATCATCGGTATGATACGCTTTACCTAGTTTTTAGAAATAGGGCTATCCAATGACTCAACCCATGATTGTCAAATGTCCAACGTGTTCTGAGGCTGTTGCCTGGACGAAAAGTAATGACTATAAGCCTTTTTGTAGCAAGCGCTGTAAACTCATCGACCTAGGAGAGTGGGCCAGCGAAAGCCACAAAATTGCAGGCCAGACTTTAGACCCTCATACAGTTAGCGAGCTGGCTAAAGAGCAAGATTAGTTTTGTAATAGCTCTATTATGGATTTATTAGCTTCAGGGAACTCGTAGGAAGAAAGTTTTTCGAGGCGGCACCATTGTAATGGCTGCCCCTCCCTGCCCAGGGGCACTCCCAGGTAATCAGGTACAATACATACATTAAGCTGAACAGCTTTATCAGGATATGTATGCTCTATAACAGTTAAAGGTTTGATTATTGAGGGGACGATATCAAGCTCTTCCTTGCACTCTCGCTTCAGCGCACTTTCCAGTTCTTCCCCAGCTTCAATCTTTCCGCCAGGAAATTCCCATAATCCACCTTGGTGCTGATGGGTGGCCCGCTTGGCGATAAGAACGCGGTCAGCGATAATAACTACCGCGACCGCGACCCTGACTATCTTCATGACTTATTTAAGTAGCTTTTCCGTGGCAGTGTTTATATTTTTTACCTGAACCACAAGGACATGGTTCATTACGACCAACTTTAGGTTGTTCACGAACAAACGTCTCAGCTTGACGTTGAGTATGGCTGGCCTGATCCGCTGGCATTGCAGAAGCTGATTCATGCTGCATATTCATTTGGGAGGCATCCTGCTTAGGACGCTCCATAGCTTCTACTTCTTCAGGCAAACGGAACTTAACTTTTGACAGAACGGTAACTACATCATGCTTTAAGTTATCCAGAAGGCTTGAGAATAACTCAAACGCTTCACGCTTATACTCTTGCTTAGGGTTCTTTTGGGCATAGCTTCTAAGATTGATACTTTGGCGAAGATGATCCATATTCCCAAGATGTTCTTTCCAGTGCATATCCAGATGCTGAAGCATTGCCTGCTTCTCAACCTGTCGCATCATACCTGGTTCAGGTAAAGACGCTTCCTTCTCGTCATAAGCCTTCTGAACTTCTTGGTATATTTTTTCCCGAAGCTCTTCTTCTGCAAACTTATCATCCTCATCCAGCCATTTCTGAACCGGAAGCTCAATTGCGAAATCTTGCTCAAGACGTTGCTCCAGCCCCGGAATATCCCACATTTCTTCGATGGACTGAGGCGGAACATACTGACTAATGACATCCTGAACCACGTCATAACGCATATCTTCTATGGTTTCCTTAATATCATCAGATTCCATTAGCTCATTACGCTGCTCGTAAATAACGCGACGCTGATCGTTGGCGACATCATCGTATTCAAGAAGGTTTTTACGCATATCAAAGTTACGTTGCTCAACTTTACGCTGCGCATTCTCAATAGCCCGAGACACCATCTTATGTTCCAGCGCTTCGCCTTCTTCCCAGCCGAGTCGCTGCATCATCATACCCAGACGATCTGAAGCAAAAATACGCATGAGGTCATCCTCAAGCGATAGGTAAAAACGGCTTAAACCCGGATCACCCTGACGGCCAGAACGGCCACGCAGCTGATTATCAATTCGACGTGACTCATGACGTTCGGTACCGATAATCGCAAGACCACCTGCCTCAAGAACTTGGTCGTGGCGTTTCTGCCACTCTTCTTTGGCTTTCTCAATTTTTTCTTCAGATGGATTTTCACCTAGCGCAGATAAATCCGCTTGGAGATTACCTCCCAGGACAATATCCGTACCACGGCCTGCCATGTTGGTTGCAATGGTTACGGCTCCCGGACGACCTGCCTGCGCGATAATGTCAGCTTCCTTCTCGTGGAACTTAGCATTCAGTACCTGGTGCTTAATCTTAGCTTTTTTAAGCGCGCTTGAAATCAACTCTGACGACTCGATCGATACGGTACCTACAAGGACGGGCTGACCTTTATCCTGAAGTTCTTTGATTTGCTCAATAATCGCTTCGTATTTTTCTTCTTTGCTTAGGTAAATAAGGTCTGGCAAATCCTGACGCTGCATTGGTTTATTGGTCGGTATAACAACAACCTCTAAACCATAAATCATGTGCATTTCAGTAGCTTCCGTATCAGCTGTACCTGTCATACCGGACAGCTTATTGTACAGACGGAAGTAATTCTGGAAGGTAATTGATGCTAATGTCTGGTTCTCATTTTGAATGTTAACGCCTTCTTTGGCTTCAACAGCCTGATGCAGACCATCGGACCAGCGACGACCCGGCATTGTCCGTCCTGTATGCTCGTCAACAATTACGACTTCATTATCTTTTACGACATAGTCCACATCTTTCTTAAATAGGGTATGAGCTCGTAAAGCAGCATTCACATGGTGCAGTAACATAATACTGGCTGGACTATATAAGCTCTGGCCATCTGGCAACAGGCCGCTAGTGCGCAACAACTCTTCAACACGCTCTTGACCTTTTTCAGTTAGATTCGCCTGCTTGCCTTTTTCATCAATTGTATAATCCCCAGTGTCTTCTTCACCCTCTTCAGACTCTTTATCCTGAACCTCCAGCTTTGGGATTAATTGATTAATGGCGCGATACATTTCGGAACTGTCTTCAGCCTGACCTGAAATAATCAAGGGCGTACGGGCCTCATCAATCAAAATTGAGTCGACTTCATCAATTACCGCAAAATTTAATTCCCGCTGGACTCGGTGTTCTTTTTCAAACGCCATATTGTCACGAAGGTAGTCGAAACCATATTCATTGTTGGTTCCGTAAGTAATGTCAGATGAGTAGGCTTCTTGTTTCTGCTCGTGAGTTTGGCCCGAAAGAATAACTCCAACCGTCATACCCAGAAAGTCATAAACAGGAGCCATCCATTCAGCATCGCGTTTCGCCAGATAGTCGTTCACTGTAATAACATGCACACCTTTTCCGGCTAGAGCGTTTAAGTAAACGGGCAGAGTTGCCACAAGAGTTTTACCTTCACCCGTTCGCATCTCAGCGATTTTCCCCTGATGGAGTGTAATACCACCAATCAGCTGCACATCAAAGTGCCTCATGCCAAGGGTACGCTTACTTGCCTCCCTTACCGCTGCAAAAGCTTCTGGCAACAGATCATCCAGACTCTCACCCTTTTCAAGACGCTCCTTGAATTCAGTGGTTTTGCCCTTAATTTCATCATCACTCAAGGACTCAAAGTCTGATTCAAGCTGGTTGACCATGTCCACCAGCTTACTCATACGCTTAATAGTTCGTTGATTTCGACTGCCGAATATTTTGCTAAGGAAACTCATGCTGTTAGTTCTTTTATTTAGTTAAAAGTTGCCACACCTATGATTCCGACTCGCTACAAAGCTCTATTAACCTTGTGGTGACAACTTATGGAATTATCATTAAGCACTCGATTGTACCGATATTCTAGTGGCTGTAAACGACTTAGACGGTTTTTCGAGCGGTATTTTCGACTTATTGGGGCGATTCCTAAAAAATTCAATGTTAAGGCAGGACATTTCCATAGCCCCATTCACAAAAAAAGCCGAGCTTTGAGCTCGGCTTGATAATTTCAATCGGTTTATTGCTTAAGGTATCGCCAAGGGTTTACCCGTTTACCATTTTTAGTTATTTCATAGTGAACGTGTGGGCCCGTAGAACGTCCTGTACTACCAACTTTTGCAATTAACTCGCCTTTTTGTACCAGATCACCCTTTTTTACCAACGCTGCTTTATTATGACCATAGCGTGTGGTGTAACCGTCACCATGACTGATTTCAATGAATATGCCGTAACCGGCTTTTCTTTCCACAGTCGTTACAACACCCGCAGCTGTCGCCACTACATCTGAGCCAGCTAAGGCTGAGAAGTCGATGCCTGCATGCCAAGCTCGCTTGCCGGTAAAAGGATCAGCACGATACCCATAAGGAGAGGACAACCAGCCCGAGTTGACTGGTCGGCCTGAAATTTGCTGTTCTGCGCTAATGTTCTTATCCAGTAATAGAGACTCTAATGCGAACAACTGCTGTTCTTTAGCTTCGATAGAACTCTGAATCGAGTCAAGAGATGAGGCAACGTCATTATATGTAGCCTTATCAGCCGTAACGTCTTCACTTGGACCACCTATGGCAGGTGCTTCACCAAAACCAAATTCATCTTTAATTCCAGCTTCTTCAGCTAACCGAGAGCCTGCAGCATCCAGTCTTAAAATATGGGCCTGCATGGAAGCCAGTCGGCTTGAAAGGGCCTGGACTTTATCTTCGGATAAACGTTTTGCTCTTTCGAGCTCTTGTTTTTGTTGAGAGAGTTCAATTTGCCACTTCTGGATTGCGGACTCGCTGACTAAGTCCTGCTGAAGAGCCCACTTGGTGGAGTAAAAAGTAGCAGCAATAATGCCCAACACGCTGATAACACTCAGCACGCAGGTCACGATCAGTTTTTGCCTTCCTAACTCCACTGCCTTGATTCCTTTCTGATCACTTTTAATAATCGTAATTCGCATAATCAACCAAAAGTCTTTCAAGTCATCTCGATATTCTGCTGATTACTTCAGCAAACAACGTTGTTTAGGATGACAAATTAAACCTCGTCGGCTTACAATAGTAGACCGACCCAAACTTAGCCCAGAAATATGAGCTTATGAAGCGTCCTTCCCGAGCCAAGTCCGTGGCTGACATACTCGACAAGCCCGAAGGCTTGCTTCGTGGGTTGTTGAAGCAATCCAACAACCTACAATCCATCAACGAAAGTGTACAATCTCTCCTTCCTGAAGAGCTGAAAGGCCGTTGCATGGTGTCTGAATATAACCAGACTAGCCTTATCATCACCGCTGAAAGTGCGGTATGGAGTACACGACTTCGCTACTTCTCCTCTGAATTGTTGGCCAAATTAAGAAAAAAAGGCCACTATTCATTAGCTAATATTCAGATAAAAACCAAGCCAAGTCAATGAAAAACGCATCAGCGCAGAAGCTAACCTGCGCTTTTTATTATGTTTTAAATATTAATTAAACTGATAACGCAGGGTTCATAATGTATGAAATTGGTGCAGCTTTAGCGTCTTCATAAGTCGCTAGCTCCCACGTAGACTCATCAGCCATCAAGGTTCTAATTAACTGGTTATTCAGCGCATGCCCTGACTTATAACCAGTAAATGAGCCAATTAGGCTGTGTCCAAGAAGGAACAAGTCACCAATCGCATCCAATATTTTATGCTTTACAAACTCATCGTCATAACGCAGACCGTCTTCATTCAAAACACGGTAATCGTCCATTACGATAGCATTATCTTGACTTCCGCCAAGTGCCAGATTGTTAGCTCGTAAAAACTCAATATCCTTCATAAACCCAAAGGTTCTTGCGCGACTCACTTCTTTCACAAAAGAAGTTGTCGAGAAGTCAATCACTGAAGTTTGACTGCTTTTCTTAAACACCGGGTGATCGAAATCAATGGTAAAAGCAACTTTAAAACCATCAAACGGTTCAAAAGTAGCCTTCTTATCACCATCTTCTACTGTAACTTTCTTTTTAATTTTGATGAATTTCTTTGGCGCATTCTGTTCTGTTACTCCTGCAGATTGCAGCAGGAATACAAATGGACTTGCACTACCATCCATTATAGGAACTTCGGGTGCCGAAACATCAATGTAGGCATTATCCAGGCCTAATCCTGCCATTGCAGACAGTAAATGTTCTACAGTTGATATACGCACTCCATCTTTCACCAGGCAGGTAGAAAGAGTGGTATCACCAACATTCTCAGGTTTAGCATCTATTTCAACAATAGGGTCTAGATCAACGCGTCGGAACACAATCCCTGTATCCACTGGAGCTGGTCGTAGGGTTAAATACACTTTATCTCCAGTGTGTAAACCTACGCCAGTGGCGCGAATGGTTGTTTTCAACGTACGTTGTCTTATCATTCAGTGTTCTCCAACTTCTTGAAAAATCAAGAATTTAGGTGGAAGATAGCAAAATTTTAGCGCATATTACCACAATATTTCTACTGTTTGAACAATTTTTGAACATTAATTGAACAATTGTTTGAATTTTCCTCTTCCAAGAAAATTCTCACAGTATCCCTATTTTCCTGCTACCGCCTTAATCTGCACTGAATGCAGAGCAAGGAGAGCTGAGGAGGCTCGAAGGGATGGCCTCCTTGACTCTTTAACCGTCATAACGGCTTTAAATGTCACTGTATCTGAACATTAAACCTTTAACGTTTAGCACTTCACATCCTGTTTGTATCAAGTAAGTTCAACACCAAGCCTAGTCAGCCTGCTTTCTTAAAAATGCAGGAATATCCAGGAAGTTATCAACATCACTTCCCACTGCTACTTTTTGAGTAGAGTTATCCGTAGACTCATCCACTCCGGCTTGTTTACGTGCTGCAGGTGGAACATCTAGTTTATTAAAGTCCAGCTCACCACTTGGCTTGCGAACTTGTTTCTCTTTGTTATCAGAGACCAGACGCATTCCCGCTTCCTGACCCAGACCAGTTGCCACTACAGTGACACGCATTTCGTCACCCATAGAGTCATCGATTGCAGTACCAACTACTACAATAGCATCCTCGTGAGCAATTTCTTCTATTACCTCACAAACCTCTGAGAATTCATCAATAGTAAACTCTTCATTTGCAGTGACATTTACCAAGATACCTCGAGCTCCTGCCAGATCAACGTCTTCCAATAATGGACTTGCAACCGCCATATCTGCAGCAACTTGAGCTCGCCCCTCACCTGAAGCAATACCAGTACCCATCATCGCCTGACCTTGCTCGGCCATAACGGTACGAACGTCAGCAAAGTCGACGTTAATTAAGCCAGGACAAGTAATCAGCTCAGCTATACCTTGTACTGCGCCATGCAATACTGAATTTGCCGATGCAAATGCTTCTGTTAGGCGTAGTCCCGCAAATTGAGCAACCAACTTGTCGTTAGGAATGATTATTAATGAATCCACAACATTACGTAACTCATCAATACCATTCTCGGCCAGATTCATACGCTTTTTGCGCTCAAACTTAAATGGCTTAGTTACTACCGCTACGGTCAGGATCCCCATTTCTTTCGCAATCTCAGCAATAACTGGTGCCGCTCCAGTACCTGTACCACCGCCCATACCGGCTGTGATAAAGACCATGTCCGACCCTTGTAAGACTTCCATCAGGCGCTCTCGATCTTCCAGTGCTGCCTGCCGACCTACATCAGGATTCGCACCCGCACCCAAACCGCGAGTGATATTTTGACCGATCTGGATGGTTGTTTTTGCACTGGAAGAGTCCAATGCCTGTGCATCCGTATTGGCACAAATGAATTCCACACCATCAATGTTGGCTTTTACCATGTGCTCAACAGCGTTACCGCCGCCGCCACCAACACCAATGACCTTGATTACTGCACTGTTCTGGCAGCTATCTACTAGTTCAAACATATTAGGCATAACTATATCCCCTTCGATTGTTTAGCCAAATTTTTACTTAAGCCTTCTCTAAAATGAGTGTTCATAGCGTTAAGTAATTTCTTCACATTTAATCGCTAATAAACGTCTATCTATCAGCAATTAAAATCCACTAAACCAGCTTTTCATGCGCTCCCAGAGCCCATTAAAACCAGTTACATTTCTTTCACGGTGATGCCCCAGATCCTGTTTACCATAGATCAAGAGGCCAACGCCCGTGGCATAAATAGGATTACGAACCACATCTACCAAACCTTTGATATGTTGTGGCAAACCCTGACGAACTGGCATATGGAATACTTCCTCTGCCAACTCCATCAATCCTTCCATTTTCGAACCGCCACCTGTAATGACCATGCCCGAAGCTATTAAATTCTCAAATCCACTGCGACGAATTTCAGCATGAACCAACTCAAACAGTTCGCTGTAACGCGGCTCAACTACTTCTGCCAGAATCTGACGCGAAACCCGACGTGGCTGACGCTCACCCACCCCAGGAACTTCTATCGTTTCATCCAGATTGGTCAGCTGACGTAAGGCACAGGCGTATTTCACTTTGATATCTTCGGCATGCTGCGTCGGTGTTCTCAATGCCACTGCAATATCGTTAGTTACCTGATCTCCCGCAATAGGTATCACCGCAGTGTGACGAATTGCGCCACCAGTAAATATTGCGATATCAGTAGTTCCCCCGCCGATATCAATCAAACAAACACCGAGCTCTTTTTCATCCTCAGTTAACACCGAGTAGCTCGACGCTAACTGTTCTAAAATTACGTCCTCTGTTTCCAGACCACATCGCGCAACACATTTAGTGATATTTTGTGCGGCACTAACTGCTCCTGTGACCATATGGACTTTTGCCTCAAGTCTAACCCCTGACATGCCTACCGGCTCACGTATACCCTCTTGGTTATCAATAACAAATTCTTGCGGTAATACGTGCATTATTTTTTGGTCAGCCGGAATAGCTACTGCCTTAGCGGCATCAATGACACGGTCTACATCACTCTGTGTTACTTCGTTATCCTTGATGGCAACGATACCGTGCGAATTGAGGCTTTTAATGTGACTACCAGCAATCCCGGTGTAAACTGAGTGGATCTGACAGCCGGCCATCAACTCAGCTTCTTCAACCGCTCGCTGGATGGAAGCAACAGTCGACTCAATATTTACTACCACTCCTTTTTTCAGGCCACGAGAGGGGTGTGAACCGATACCAATGATATCGACTGTGTCGTCGGCCCCGACCTCACCAACGATGGCCACCACTTTGGATGTGCCAATATCGAGCCCTACAATTAACCTTTTCTCTGTTGATTTTGACATAGCCTTATCTACTGCCTCCGTCACTTGTGACTGACGTTTTATTATCTACCCACTGCGCTGCCATACCATTTTGATATCGCAAATCCACATATGCCAATTTGGCATCTTTTTGTTCTTTTACACTATCGATGTACTGTAAAAATCGCTCTATGCGTTCTTCTACGTGTACATTCCCCAGACGTACTGTTAACCCTTCCGCTAGCACTAGATCTATTGCTCCTCGCTGGGTTAATTCCATTTTTTCTATCACCATATTTTTCTGTAACAACTGCTCCTGATACAGTTGCAATAATTCAGTCAGGTCTTTTGCCATATTGTCAGGACCACTCAGCTTTACCCAGTCAGCGTTCGGCAGTTCAACAGGATAAAAAACCTCGCCAAATCGAGAAACAACACCTGAGTCACCCCAGTAAGCCATAGGCTGATGCTCAGTCACTACAACCTGTAGGGTATCAGGCCAGATTTTTCTTAACTGTGCTTTTTTAACCCACGGTAGCTGTAGCAGCTTCTCTTCAGCTAAAGCCATATCCATGGTAAAGAAACCACGGTCCTCTATAGAGCGTAAGACTTCATAAACGCCCAAAGCATGGGTGTACTGTTGCTTACGAAGCTCTACCTTATTAATCGGGAAAACATTGTCAGTATTCAGGCTTACCACCCATATACCTCCGAACACTAACCCGGCTGCAACGAGGGCTCCCCCAAGCAAGCCAACAGCCCATTTCAATGGCTTTATCAAGCCACTAAAAGAACGCTGCTGCTTTTCACTCCGGGTTGCCATCTTAGCCATTACTAATTAACCTCCAATTGAGAGCCTAGTATTGGCGTCCGTTCAAAACTGGTATCCAACACTTTCAGAACCAGCTCTTCAAAACTGATACCACTAACTTTTGCCGCTTTAGGGACCAGCGATGACTGTGTCATTCCAGGTACCGTATTCACCTCAAGCAATAACCAGTCTCCTGTTTTTGAGTCGCGCATAAAATCCACCCGCCCCCAGCCGAAGCAACCCAATGCCGCAAATGCTTTCTCGCTAAGTCTGGCTAATGCCTGCTCATCATCCGATGAAAGGCCACTTGGGCAATGATATTCAGTCTGGTTACTACTGTACTTAGCGTTAAAATCGTAAAATGTATGTGGCGTCTCCACCCGTATACTTGGTAGTGCCTTACCATTTAGCACTGCGACCGTAAATTCTTCGCCGTTAATCCACTCCTCTAGCATGATCTCTTGATCAAACTGCTGTGCTTTAGCCACAGCTTGCTGCAAACTCTCAGCGGTATCAGCTCTTGCCATACCCACACTGGATCCTTCATGTATTGGCTTTACCATGACGCAACCGTTAACCTCAGCCAACAACTTATCAGCCTCAACCAGCGATAAACTGCCAGTCGATACCATTTTATGTTTTGCTACCGGCAAGCCCTGTGCACTCCATAATAATTTAGTACGTAACTTATCCATGGCGATTGCAGAGGCCATTACGCCACTACCGGTGTAGGGAATCTGGTGAAGCTCCAGAAAACCCTGAATAACACCATCTTCACCGCCACGACCATGCAGGGCATTCCAAACACGATCAAACCCTTGATCAGTTATCGCAGCTAAACCATCCACCTTTGGATCGACTTTGTACGCATCTACACCAGCGCTCAATAGCGCTTTATGTACAGACTCACCCGACACTAGCGAAATCTCTCGCTCAGCCGAGTAGCCGCCATAAACAACTGCGACTTTTCCGTAATCAGCTGCAGATCGTGCACCCATTACTTCTGCTCCTTCGGCATTAACTTTTTGAAGTCCAGTCCTACCTGAACCCATGATGGCGCCAGGCTACCTACATTTCCGGCACCCTGCGTCACGAGCACGTCTCCGTCCTCCAGCAGGTGAGACAGTGCTTCTGGTAATTCATCAATTTTCTCAACGAAAATTGGTTCAATCTTCCCACGTTGACGAATACTGCGGCATAATGATCGACTATCAGCTCCCGGAACCGGCTCTTCACCAGCAGCGTAAACTTCCAACATCACCAGCTCATCAACTTCACTCAATACCGCACAAAAATCTTCATATAAATCTCGAGTTCGGCTATAACGATGTGGCTGATACACCATAACTAACCGGCGCTCAGGCCAACTTTGACGCAACGCCTTGATGGTCGCATTAACCTCACTCGGATGATGACCATAATCATCCACCAGGGTGACCGTTTTATCGTCTATCGTGAAGTCGCCATACATCTGGAAGCGACGGCCGATACCTTCAAACTCTGACAATGCTTTTTGGATTGCTTTGTCGCTGACACCATCATCGGTGGCAACGGCAATAGCCGCCAGTGCATTCTGAACGTTGTGCTTACCCGGAAGATTTAATTCAATCTCAAGTTCACCAACACAGTCCCGACGCACAACTTTAAAGAAGCTTTTTGTTCCTCTCTGTTCATAGTCAATAGCCCTCACGTCAGCCTTCTGATTGAATCCATAAGTCACCGTAGGACGCGATACTCTGGGCGTTAATTCCTGTACGGTTTCATCATCTATACACATCACGGCCAAACCATAAAACGGCAGGTTGTGTAGGAAATCGATAAAGTTACTTTCTAAATTTTTAAAGTCCCCGCCATAAGTATCCATATGGTCGGCTTCAATATTGGTAACCACAGAAACCATTGGCTGGAGATGTAAGAACGATGCATCACTTTCGTCCGCCTCGGCTATGAAGTAACGACTTTTGCCCAGTTTTGCATTCGAACCGGCGCTATTGAGTAAGCCACCGATAACAAATGTTGGGTCATACCCACCTTCAGCGTAGATACTTGCCAGTAAACTGGTAGTAGTCGTTTTACCGTGAGTACCAGCTACTGCAATACCGTGTCTGAACCGCATCAATTCCGCTAGCATTTCAGCACGTCGAACGATAGGTACACGACGTTCTTTAGCTGCTTCTACTTCTGGGTTGTTCTTAGGAATAGCGGTTGAGCAGACAACCACATCGACATCCAGAATATTGTTGCCTCTATGTCCCAGGAAGATTTCTGCACCTAGCTCTTCTAGCCTGTGAGTAACGTGGCTTTGACGGAGATCCGAACCACTTACCTGGTATCCTAGGTTAAGTAATACTTCCGCGATACCGCTCATACCCGCACCACCGATGCCGATAAAGTGTATACGCTTTATTCGACGCATTTCCGGGATCGCCTGTTGGATATTATCTTGACTCATTTGCGTCCTCCGGCATCGTATCTTTGTCTGTTGTCACTTTAGTTTCTTTTTGAATTCTGTAATCGCCAATAGCTGCTCGCTTACAATAATCAGCTACCTGTTCGGTTGCATATGGCTTCGCCAGTTTTTTGGCCATTGCAGCCATTTCAATTAAATGTTCCTTATCGTTTGCTAAAGAAGTCACTTGCTGAGCCAACACGGTTTCATCCAGATCATGTTGCTGGATAATCAACGCGGCTCCCTGACTGGCCAAATAACGAGCATTATGCGTCTGATGATCATCAACGGCGTGAGGATAAGGTACAAATATTGCTGCACATCCTGCTGCTGCTATCTCTGCAACCGTTAAAGCACCCGCTCGGCAAATAACCAGGTCAGCCCAGCTATAAGCTTCCGCCATATCTTCAATAAATTCCGTTACGTCATGTGTAATCAGCTGATTTTTGATCTGTTTATAGCGTGCCGCTACATCACCTAAATTACCCCTTCCACATTGGTGTCGAACATCAACATTTAAGCCGCCGTTAATTATGTCGAGCATCGCAGGGACTTTTTGATTCAGGATCATGGCACCACGGCTACCACCTATTACTAATATTTTGATGGTTCCATTATCTCGGTGTATGCGTTGCTCAGCGTTAGCAATAGCCATTAAATCTGTTCTTACAGGGTTCCCAACGGTTGCCAGCTTATTACTGTTATCAAACGCCCCGGGGTAAGCCTGTAGCGTAATATTGCTCAAGCGATTCAGGTAACTGTTGGTCATCCCTGCAATTGCATTCTGTTCGTGTAACACCAGAGGGACTCCGCAAAGCTTGGCAGCAATCCCTCCTGGGCCACTGGCGAAACCACCCATTCCCAAAGCTACGTCGGGTTTCACCTTTTTAATAACCGCGCGCGCTTTTAACACGCTGTTCAGTAGCTGGAATGGTGCTTTTAATAATGACGTCAGGCCTTTCTTGCGAATACCTTTAACTGGAAGCAATGTCATGCGAATGCCATGTTTTGGCACCAACTCTTCTTCCATGCCACCCTCAGAGCCTAACCAGTGCAGCTTCCAGCCCTGTTGCTGTAAATGCTTGCCCACGGCAAGAGCCGGGAAGATATGTCCTCCCGTTCCACCAGCCATCAGAAGAATGGTCTTATTAACGGAGTCACTCATGAATGACCTCCTCGACTTTTTTGACGATAGCCACTTTTCGCCTTTGAAAACTCGTGTTCTTTTCGACGCACTTCAAAATCAACTCTCAAAAGCACTGCCATGGCTACGCAACTAACAATAAGCGAATTACCACCGTAACTAATAAACGGTAATGTAAGCCCTTTGGTCGGTAATGAACCACTAGCCACACCGATATTTATCAGTGCCTGCAAACTTAGCCAGAAACCGATTCCATAAGACATATAAGCAGCGAAGTGATGCTCCATCTTTAAAGCTCTTCGACCAATGCTTAGCGCTTTCCAGAAAATAATGGCAAATAACGAAATCACCAGTAACACACCAACAAAGCCAAATTCTTCCGCAAACACAGCAAAGACAAAGTCAGTATGAGCCTCGGGCAGATAAGATAATTTTTGTACGCTGTTACCGAGACCAACACCAAACCAATCACCACGGCCAAAGGCAATCAATGACTGCACTAACTGATATCCGCTGCCAAATTGATCAGCCCAAGGATCAAGGAAACTGGTTAAGCGCTTCATTCGATAGGGCTCCTGCCAGGCGACTAATCCCATCACAATCCCAACAAATACCGTTAGTGTGATGAACTGCCACAGCCTGGCGCCAGCTAAAAACATCATCGCCAAAGCCGTTGCAACGATTACTGCTGAAGTTCCAAAGTCTGGTTGTAGCAGCAGGAATGCGACCACCAGACCAATGACAACAAGCGGCTTCATAAATCCCCTAATCTGAGTCTGTAACTCATCGCTACGTCTGACCAGATATCCTGCTAAATAAATGACTAAGAAGAATTTCATTAATTCTGCCGGTTGTACTGTCAATGGGCCGACTCCAATCCAGCGTTTACTGCCATTAACCTCACGACCTATGACTAAAACTGCTACCAGTAGTACAATTCCTAATACCAGGAATTTAGGGCCATTTTCCTGCCAGAACCGCGTATCCAGCTGTAACGTCATAATTGCAGCTACGATAGCAATAGATAGATAAACGCAATGCCTGATCAGGAAGTAGAATTCATTACCCTTCATATGATCTTCTGCGAACGGCATTGAGCTGGATGCCACCATTACCACACCTATCGCCAATAAGGTAATGACAGGTCCTAGCAACCAGGGATCCAGACGCGTTCTAGGATCAGACAATTTTAGTTGTTCTGCAAAATCGTTTAAGCGCAATACGTTAACTAAACCTGTCATAACGCCTCCACCAATTGCTCGAACTGCTCACCACGTTCGATGTAGTTCTTAAACATATCCCAACTGGCGCAGGCCGGTGATAGTAATACGCAATCACCGGGCTTGCTGGAAGCTACAGCCTGTTCCACTGCCTGAGACAAGTTTTCCACGATGACTGAGCGGTCTTGTGCTAATGATGCAATCTCAACACCATCCTTGCCAAAACAGATCAATGTTTTAGCGTGTTTATTAATGCTGTCCGCAAGACTCGACAAATCCGAACCTTTTGCATCTCCACCAGCGATTAATACAATTTTGTGATTAAATTTCGGGGCAAAACTGTTTATAGCGGCAACTGTAGCACCAACGTTGGTTGCCTTAGAGTCATTAATAAAGGTAACCCCATTTTTCACCGCCACAAGCTGGCTACGGTGAGGCATACCAGCATAGTGTTTTGCACTCTGAATCACTGCCTCATCAATGGGGATGCCTACAGCATCAAGTAGAGCGAAGGCTGCAGCGACATTCAGAGCATTATGAGCACCCTGCAGGGTTAGCTCATTTAAGGACATTAGCTTTTTGTGGTGTCCAACTAATGCCCCATTCTTCAGATCAACCTGCCAATCTGATTTGCTGCCAAATCCAAAGGAAGTGACGTCTGCTCCAGTTCTACCCGGCTGTGTTACTTCATCTTCCGCATTAACTACAATCTTCTTGGCATGATTGAATATTCTTTGTTTAGCCTCGACGTATTCCTTGTAGTCTGCATATCGGTCAAGGTGGTCTTCACTGACATTCAGAATGGTGGCAACCGCAGGTTGTAAAGTATAAGTCGTCTCAAGTTGGAAGCTTGAAAGTTCCAATACTGAGACTGCATCTTTTTCACTATGCTGCAACAGTTCAAGCGCCGGCATACCTATATTGCCGCCAACCAACGCCTTGTTGCCGCTGGCTTCAAGCAACAAACCTACCAGTTCAGTAACCGTGCTCTTACCATTTGATCCTGTGATCGCAATTACTGGCGTAGTATTAGCCTGTGCAAATAACTCGATATCACCTACGATTTCAACCCCAAAATCCTTCGCTCTTGCAATGTCTGGATTCGTCACAGCAATTCCAGGGCTGACCACTAACTGGTCATAGCCAAGCATTTTCTGGCCATTCCAGTCTACTAAGGCGTCTTTATCAATTTTTGCGAGCTCGTCTGCTCCTGGTGGATGTGTACGGGTATCCATGACCTTGAAAGGTTGGTTTTGTGCTGATAAATAACGCGCAACCGAAAGCCCGGTTTGTCCCAAACCGAGAATTAAGCGGTTCTTATTGTCGATTGCTTGCGTTTGCATCAGCTTACATAAACTCCCTATTAACGTACTTTCAGGGTTGCTAAACCAACCAGCACCAGGATCAATGAAATAATCCAGAAGCGCACGATCACTCGAGGCTCTGGCCACCCTTTTAATTCATAATGATGATGTAATGGCGCCATCTTAAAAATTCTTTTTCCAGTCAACTTGTATGAACCGACCTGTAACATTACAGAAACGGTCTCTATGACGAAGACCCCACCCATAATGAAAAGGACTAATTCCTGTCTAACAATCACAGCAATTGTGCCAAGCGCCGCGCCCAATCCAAGAGCTCCCACATCACCCATAAAGACTTGCGCCGGATAGGTGTTGAACCACAGGAAGCCTAAGCCAGCACCAACAATAGCGGCTGAAAAAATTACCAGTTCTCCAACACCGTTGATATATGGAATGGCAAGATATTCTGAGAACACCTGGTTACCAGTAAGGTAAGCGAATATCCCAAGTCCGCCAGCGACCAGAACTGTAGGTAAAATGGCAAGCCCGTCTAGGCCATCGGTGAGATTCACTGCATTACTGGTACCAACAATCACGAAGTAGGCCATGAATACAAACATCAGCCCAAGCTGTGGCATGACATCTTTGACAAAGGGTACCAGCAGCTGAGTTTCCTGCGGACTGGCTGTGTAGAAGAGATATATTGCAATACCAGCACCAATCACTGACTGCCACAGATATTTCCAGCGAGCGATAAGCCCTTTAGGATCTTTTCTAACCAATTTAATATAATCATCGGCTAAGCCCACTAGGCCAAACCCCACTATGGCGACCAGGCAAACCCAAAGATATCGGTTTTCCAGCTCTCCCCATAACAGGCAAGCCAGCACGATAGCCACAATAATTAAGGCACCACCCATGGTTGGTGTACCGGCTTTACTCAAGTGTGTCTGCGGTCCGTCGTCACGAACAGTCTGACCGATCTGATAACTACTCAAGCGTCGGATCATTGGCGGCCCCACCAATAACGAGATACCTAATGCCGTGAGCACGCTCAAGATTGAGCGGAACGTCAAGTATTGAAATACATTAAAACCTGAGTAAAACTCTGATAAATATTCTGCCAACCAGGTTAGCATGGTTAACCTCCCCTCTTATCTGTTAGTTGTGGCTCTATTAACGCCTGTACTACTTGTTCCATGCGAGCACTGCGCGAGCCTTTAATTAAAATTATTTGTTGTGATGTTATTTGTTCTTTTATTGCATCTATCAGAGCAACTTTATCCGCAAACCATTTGCCATTTTCCCCAAATGCTTTGATTGTATGCTTGACGTCTTCTCCCACGACGTACAGTTTTTCTACGCCTTTATCTTTGGCGTATAAACCAATGTCTTTGTGGTACTGAGCACTGTCTTTCCCAAGCTCCTTCATATCGCCAAAGACAAAAATATGCTCCCCTTGATGTCCTGTTAAAACATCAATAGCAGCCTTTACTGCTCCAACACTCGCGTTATAGGTGTCATCAATCAATAGACAGCCTTCCAGACCCCGCAAGTGATTTAATCGTCCTTTGACTTCTCCAGCTGTTTCCAGCCCCTGTTTAATGAGTTCCAAGTCCACATCGAACTGGCTACAAATTGCTGCAGCAACTAATGCATTGGACACGTTATGCTCACCTGCCAATTGCAATGAAACAGTCACGGTGTCTTTACTGCCAATACTTCTTTTAGTCAAATCAAATGTCACACTGCCTTCTGAATTCAGGTGGACATTATTGGCACTAAAATGGGCATCATTATGGCGAGATACTGTAACTTTGTGACAGTCGATAAACTCTTCCTGCCATTGTGAAGCAAAGTCACAGTCCAGATTTATTATCGCTGTTCCATCTTGCCCCAGAGCCTGATAGATTTCGGACTTTGCTTCTGCCACGCCCTCAATGGATCCGAATCCTTCGATATGGGCAGGTTCAACATTATTGATTACGCTGACATCCGGCTTGGCGATACTGGCACAGTAGGCGATTTCACCCTTATGGTTAGCCCCCATTTCTATCACTGCATAATCGTGATCCTGGGTTAACTGTAATAGAGTTAATGGCACACCAATATGATTATTGAAGTTACCCTGTGTAGCTAAGACATTTCCCTTTAAGCGTAATATAGATGCGACTAACTCTTTTACGGTGGTTTTTCCCGCGCTGCCAGTAATTCCAATCACTTTTGGATTAACTTCCTGACGTACAAACCTGGCCAGTTGGCCTAATGCCTTTTGAGTATCTTTGACCAGTATTTGCGGTAATTCGCTTTCAACCTGTCTGCTGACCATTAGCGCGGAGGCACCTTGGTTTTTGGCGGTATTGATGAACTCATGTGCATCAAACCGGTCTCCCACTAATGCAACAAATAAACTGCCCGTGCAATCTTCACGGCTATCAGTCATAACGCGCTCAACGGTCAGGTCATTACCGATTAACTGCCCGGCACAGAAGTCTGCAATTGCGGATAAAGTCAAAGGAATCATTCAGTTACCTCCATCAACTCCGCCACAGACTCTAAGTCGCTGTAATGGATTTTTTCAGTACCAATCACCTGATAGTCCTCATGCCCTTTGCCAGCCACAAGAATCATGTCCTTCGGCCCTGCATTTTCAAGAGCATACTTGATCGCCTCCAGACGGCTGCTAATGTAAGGAGTCTCTTGATTGGCCATACCCTTGCGAATCATCTCGACTATTGATTCACGCTCTTCAGTCCGTGGGTTATCATCTGTAATAATGACCTTATCAGCATGGCTTTCAGCAACTTTGCCCATAATAGGCCTTTTACTGTTATCTCGATCCCCGCCGCAGCCAAAAACTGCCCACACCTCACCCTCAGAGCAATGCGCTCTTAAAGCTTCCAGGGCCTTTTCTAAAGCATCAGGTGTATGTGCATAATCGACTACGATAGTTGGCTTTCCCGTTCCACTAAATTTCTGCATTCGACCCGGAACAGAGTTTGCTGAGTTTAACGCGACAATCCACTTATGACTGTCGCCTAGCATGGCCCCTAATGCTCCAGCGACTGCCATGATATTGGATAAGTTAAACTGCCCAAGCAAGCTGGAGTGCAGCTTTGCACTACCCCACGGTGTATGAAGATCGGCCTTTATTCCCTGTAAGCTTAGGTATGTATTCTCGCTAGTTATCCAATGCCCCTTATGAATTTCCTTATCTTCACCGCGCTGACTGTAAGCAATTTTTTCACATTTAATCTCACTATCCTGCAACAAACGGCAGCCGTATTCATCATCAGCGTTGATAACCACAGCTTTTAAGTCTTTCTTTAAAAACAGTTGACGCTTGGCCTGAAAGTAGGACTCCATGTCACCGTGATAATCCAAGTGGTCCACTGACAGGTTTGTAAATAGAGCGACACTAAATTCGACCCCATTGACGCGCCCCTGTAATAAGCCATGTGACGAGACTTCCATCGTCATATAATGGTTCTTTTGCTGTAAATATTCAGCACAGATTCGCTGTAAGGTTACGGCATCCGGTGTTGTGTTCTGTGTCACCTGTAGCGCAGAGGGATTGCCATTACCGATCGTGCTTAACATCAAGGTGGGGTAATGTAAAAACTCCAACGCCTGTGCCAGCAAATAGCAACAGCTGGTTTTACCGTTTGTTCCTGTAATACCAGTGACGGTCATTTTGCGAGTTGGATTTCCATAGAATCGAGCTGCAATAATTCCACTGAACTGTATCAGGTCTTTTATGGCAACCAGAGGAATACCTTGATAATTCAAAAGGCACACATCACTATCGGAGGTATGCTCCAAATCCACAAACTCTTCAAGCCCCTCTTTTTCAGCAACTATGGCTTTGGCGCCCGCTTCTACAGCTTGCTTAAAATAATTTCTTCCATCGGCTACATGGCCAGGATAGGCAATAAATAAAACGTCATCAGTTACAGCTCGACTATCAAGACAGACCCCAGCAACCTCATACTCTGCGAGATTACCCATCTGCTCTTTCGAAATCAGTCCCTTCAACACTCGTGAAAGTGTTTTTGGTTTGAAGTTACTACCCAGGTACTTAGTCATGGCTCACCCCTCCAGTAGCAGTTGCAACTGCCGGATGACTCATCTCACCATCTGGAGCAATATTCATAAGATGTAATGCAGTATCAGCGACTTCCGCAAACACAGGAGCTGAGACTGTACCACCGTAATAACTGTCACCTGCTGGCTCATCTACCATTACTACAATGGCGAACTGTGGGTTGGTTGCAGGAACCAGGCCTGCAAAATATGTAACGTATTCATCTCCATAACCACCGCGTACGGCTTTTCTCGAAGTACCGGTTTTTCCAGCTACACGATACCCATCAACTCTCGCACGCGTACCTGTTCCACCGTCCTGAGTAACCTGCTCCATCATTTTCACTACAGACAAAGCAATTTCAGGTTCAATCACTCGTTCCCCTTCGATTTCCTCTTCCTCTGAACGCTTCAACAGAGTTGGTGTACGCTTTATTCCGCCAGAGCCTAAAATCGAATACGCCTGAGCAAGCTGAATTGGAGTGACCATAAAGCCATAACCATATGACCAGGTAGCTTTTTCATGTCGAGACCAGTTTGGTCTAGGAGTTAATTTACCGTCCGCTTCACCTTGAATACCTAAGCCTGTCTCAACACCAAAACCAACGGCATAAAGGGTACTTAAGAACTCTTCATCCGTTAACTCCAGGGCAATTTTAGACACGCCCATATTACTCGATTTTTTAATAATGCCATCTAACGTTAAAACACCGTAATTTCGGTGATCTTTAACATAGGCGTAGTCGAGGTACATGCGACCGGGTGACGTGTCTACTTTACTGTCGACATCAAACTTACCGCTTGTCAGCCCACTTATGACTGTTAGGGGTTTTACTGTCGAGCCCGGCTCAAACATATCTGTAATTGAGCGGTTTCGGGTCAGTGCTGGTAACCGGCTATCAGAACGGTTGGGGTTGAATGAAGGCTGACTAGCCATGGCTAGAACCTCCCCAGTATGTACGTCCATAACAACAACCGAGCCACCTTTTGCTCCGTTAGATAATACTGCTCGTTTCAATTCTTTATAAGCCGCTGACTGTATTCTTGAGTCAATGCTGAGTTGTAGATCATTCCCTTGTTCTGCCTTTGCCAGAACGCCACGCTCTTCAACCACACGACGATAGAGGTCTACTACGACTTTCTCTTTGCCCGGCTTTCCAGTAAGGAAGGTATCAAATGCTTTTTCAACACCCTCCAATCCTTTGTCATCAACACCAGTAAATCCAACAACATGCGCAGTCACTTCAGCGCTTGGATAATAGCGTCGGTATTCAGTTTTGAAATTAACACCATCGATATCAAGTCGCTTGATATAAAGAGAAACATTTGGATCAACCTGACGCTCGAGCCATACGAAACGGCGGTCAGAACGCTTTTTAACCCACTGATTTAATTCGTTTTTATTACGTTTTAACGCAGCTGAAAATGCACTCCACTCCTCGCTGTTTAAAATATCCGGAGTTTTAAGCAAGGTCTCTACGTCTAACCACACCGACTCTGTTGGCACTGAACGTGCCAGCTCCACACCGTTTCGGTCCATAATTAGACCACGATGACTTGATATACCTTTAACTCTGACTGAGCGAGATTCTCCCGCTTTAGTTAAGTCTTCCGCCGAAACCACCTGCAAATATGCGGCTCGACCAATCAAAGCTACAAAACCACACAACAGTACGCCGGTCATGACGTAAAAACGCCATGTACACAGTGGTACTGTTTTAACTTTGCGGTTCCGAACTTTCTTCATTACTTTTTGATCCTCTACTCTTTACTTCTAAGAGCTGGTTTCATGATGATCTCATCAGCATTGTCTGTGTGCTTCATTTTTAATTTTTCTTCTGCCAGTTGCTCAATTCTGCTGTGCTCCGCTAACGCGCTTTGCTCCAGGCGAAGTTTTTGCCATTGCAAATCCAGTGCTGTCTGTTCGTCCTGCAACTGCTTAAACGCTATCGTTGCCTGACGGTGCTGATGGGTCTGATACGCGACTACTATTCCTGATACCACAACAACCGCACCCAACATTAATACACCGAAACGTCGCATCAATACTGCTGCCAAGCTATAAAAAGGCCATAAGCTATTGGTTTCTCTGGCCTTTTTCTTATTCATGCGATCTTCTCCGCAATACGCATAACCGCGCTACGTGCGCGGTTATTTCTTGCTAACTCCTCGTCACCAGCTCTGGTAAACTTGCCGACCTTTTTCATCCGCCGCTTGATCATGTCTTCTGTCACTGGCAGTCCAGGCGGAAAATCCTGACCTCTTTCCTGTTTTTGTATAAACCGCTTTACCATTCGGTCTTCCAGCGAGTGAAAGCTAATGGCAACAATTCGACCACCGACTTTTAAGCACTCAAGTGACTGCTCTAGCGTTTTAGCTAAATCATCCAGTTCGCTGTTAACCGCAATTCTTATTGCCTGGAAGCAGCGAGTCGCCGGATGTTTATGTTTTTCCCAGCGAGGATGAGCTTCTTTAATAATTTCAGCCAGCTGTAGCGTCCTTGTAATTGGAGCCTTCTGGCGTTTCTCAATAATTGCTCGAGCTATCCTCTTTGCATAACGTTCTTCACCATACGTTTTGAATGCCCATACCATGTCCTCTTCTTCAGTATTGGCAATCCAGCCCTCTGCTGTCTGTCCACTACTGGTATCCATTCTCATATCCAGTGGACCATCCTGCATAAAGCTAAAGCCTCGCTCAGCTTGATCTAACTGTGGTGATGACACTCCTAAGTCCATCAAAACCCCGTCAATCTGACCGAACAAACCATGTTCTTTAACTTCCTGTTCCAATAATGAAAAACTTCCATGTATTATTTCAAACCGTGAATCTTCACGCTCCAGTGCCTGGCCTTTCTCAATTGCCTGAGGATCTTTATCAAAAGCCATTAAACGACCGTTTTCTGATAGCGCAGACAATACTGCCCGACTATGACCACCGCGGCCAAATGTGCAGTCAATGTATATGCCATCAGGGTTGATCACTAGAGCCTCCACTGCTTCATCTAGTAGAACCGAATCGTGCGCCTTGTCTTTCATAACTAAAACGCCAGGTCCGGTAAATTCTCTGTATCAAGTGGACCTTCACCTAATGCAGCCACATCTTCTTCAATCTTCTGATGCCAGTTGGTTTCATTCCAGATTTGGAACGTTTTACCTTGGCCAGCAAGAAGTACTTCCTTCTCTAATTGCGCATACTCACGCAAAACAGGAGGTAGAAGAATACGTCCATTGCCATCGATTTCATGCTCAGATGCATGTCCGAGTAACATTCTTTTGATACGACGTTGATTAGGATCGGTATTGGAAAAAGTGTCTAGGGTTGCTTCGAGTTGCTCCCATTGGGGTAGTGGGAAAAGCAGTAAACATGGGTCAAACAGGTCAATAGTAACCACAATTTGATTAGCGCAAGCATCATGAAAACGCGAGCGGTACTTCGCCGGGATGGCGATGCGACCTTTCGCGTCCATATTTATTGCTGTTGCGCCTCTAAACATTGGCTTCTTCTGACCCCATTTAACTCATTCGATGAAATCTTGCTTCTGCTTATTCTGTGGGGAGAATTTAGAAAGGGCTCATTGGGAGAGAGCTCAACCAACCGCTTTCTAAATTCTCGACTCCACTGAAATCAGGTCTTGCATTTTCATCTTTTAACAACGCTCAGTAGTCGGTTGATCTTCACTGATCCTATTCGATCCACTTTGCGACACTTTTCTCCACTTCTCTACACTATATGAAGTTTGTATGATTTTTGCAAGGCAAATTTGCAAGTAAAATGTGAAAAATGTCCTTATTTGACAAACACTTAGCATGGGTTAGTTGGCACTAACAAACACGCAAAAATAAAACTCAAGTTTTTCATCAAATTAGCGTTATAAGTTAGAAATTACTTTAAGTTAAATTGTATTTTTTAGGGTAAAACTGTCGATAAAATCAGGAACTGAGGCGGAAAAAGCCAATTTTTGGGATTATTTTTCTATATTTCTCGATTTTTAAGGGGATTTACCTGTTACTTCTTCATTATCCTATAAGTAGGCATTATAAAACAGCCTTTTTATTGACTGATATTTAAGCTCTAGCTTGCTACACTGATGGCATTGGCACATTGAATCTGACCTTAAACCTATGAATTATCAAGAGATATTCCAGGAAATTAGTAACGAACTCAAAGGATTTGATGAAATCGGCCAGGTCGCGACCTACATTCCAGCACTGGCAAAAGGCAATCCCAATAAATTCGGTATGTACCTGGTGACTGAAGAAGGACACGAATATGCTCATGGCGATACTGAAGAGCCCTTTTCGATACAAAGTATTTCTAAGGTTCTGTCGCTTGTTTATGCCTTTAAATTAGTTGGCACTGACTTATGGAAGCGTGTTGGCGTCGAACCTTCCGGCAGCCCTTTTAATTCACTGGTGCAACTGGAATATGAACAAGGGATACCCCGGAACCCTTTGATTAACGCCGGCGCCATAGTCATCTGTGACATATTGATTAGCCAGCTAGAAAATCCCTACGACGACTTTATTCGCTTCGTTCGTGAGCTCTCGGGTAACCCCAACATCCAATACCGCGAAGAAACAGCAGCTTCGGAAAAGGAATGTGGTTACAAAAACAACGCCCACATTAATCTCATGAAATCTTTTGGCAATATTGATAATGACGTCGAGCAGGTACTCGATTTCTATTTTTATCTATGCTCTATCGAAATGTCATGCAAAGATTTGGCCCAGACATTTATGTTCTTGGCACGGGGCGGCAAGAATCCACTTACTAACAAAAGAGTACTGACGGCGCAGGAAACCAAACGAATAAATTCTATCATGCTGCTTTGCGGCTTTTATGACGAAGCTGGTGAGTTCGCATTTAAAGTGGGACTACCTGGGAAAAGTGGTGTAGGAGGTGGTATCGTCGCTATTTATCCCGATCAATATAGTATCGCCGTGTGGAGCCCTGGATTGAATAGTAAAGGTAATTCAAGCAAAGGGATTAAAGCTTTGGAAATTTTTACAACCATTACTCAATCCAACGTGTTTGGGCCAATGCCGATTTTTGATGAGCTAGAGTACGAGTAATAACCTCTGGTAACAATGGACAATGTCTCACAAAACCTTCATCTTTTACGACTATATCCCTCACACTAATTATAGTTAAATAACAATCGAACCAATGGAATGGTTCCACTCAAAAGGACAGGAGTGATGGATTATTCTCAGGAAGAGAATATCTCAGGACGAGAACTCTAGGAAAGAGTCTCTTATGGAAGAGAACAGCTCAGGAAGAGCTTGTTGGTATAAAGGGGTGTTACACAGGACGTGTACCCCCTTCCAGCAACTTAAAAATGGATTATGAGAAAAGGAGTTTCCTATGGCTATTAAGCTCATACAAAAATACCAAGGCTGGTGGGATTCCAGTCAAAACCGCGGTTATTTCTGGTTTACTTACTACGATAACGAGCGCAGTCGCTCAATCCCCGTTAATGCAGAACAGTTTCAAATAATCATGGACATGCTACGCAATGAGAAGCCCGTCTATGGTGATCATACTCGTGCTCTAGTCACCACTCAATCTGAAGAGACTGGAGAGGAAGAGTCTTAGTTTTTACAACAGACTTTAAAAGCATAATAGTCAGCGCCTCTAATATCTCAGACTACCCCTAGTGACTTCTGATGAAAAACCGGCGCTGACTTTTTTCAGTACTAAGCTAAACAACAACTTTTGCCAAAATTATTAAGCTCAGGCAAACTAATGCCACCTGTACAAGTCCCGCCAATTGAGCATGAGTGATAACCGACAACTCGAACACCACGATCATCTAGGTGGTAATAATAAGCATCCTATAAGAATTCTAGTTCATGACATTACAGTGCCGATGAATGTTGGCAGCATATTTCGTATAAGCGACGCACTAGGCGTGGAAAAAATTTACCTGTCAGGGAACACTCCCATTCCACCAAATAATAAAATTAGAAAAACGTCACGTAGTACGGAAAAGTACGTCGATTACAAAACATTCGTTAATCCGGTAGAGCTAATAGAAGAACTAAAGGAAGATAATTACACCATTGTCGCGCTGGAAATAACCAGCGACAGCATTCCCATTCAAGAACTGAAGCTAGAAAAAGACACCAAAATTTGCTTAATACTCGGCTCGGAAAACTCGGGGGTTAGTGAAGACTTGCTAAGCCTAGCCGACATCACTACACACATCCCCATGCTGGGACGTAATTCATCAATGAACGTAGCTACGGCGTGTGGGATCGCGGTTTATAGTTTTACTTTTAACCAGTAATTAATTTTAGATGTTCATTTTCTTTGTGCCTGACCGCAGGGAATCCCTTCGGGGCAAAGAAAACGAACCAAAAGAAAAGGCACCCTGCGCGTTAGGTCCTTCGGACTCCCCTCGTTCACAAAAGTTATTTACGCGCCGCTAAACGAAACATCTCTGTTTCGTCTTAACTAAATTAGGCTCTCCCAAGGGGATTCCCTACGGTCACCTACTAATTTACGCTATAACTTTTTCTCTCTCGGCTAACTTTAAAGGGGTTATAAGAGCATAAGCCTACGCCAGTCATAGGTTGGGTTAGCCGCTAGGCGTAACCCAACAATGAATTAGGAGAGTATTAACTCATGCACAAAGTAACTTTGTTTGTGTCCCTTTTTTTCATACTGTTCTGCTACAAACTGGGCACTGCTTTTGTCGAGAAAAGTTTTAATTAAAATTTCGTTGACGTTGTCATCCAGTCGGTATAACGCCCACTTAGCTGGGCCTAACTCATCGTTTTTCCATAAAAGATCGTTATCATTGAGTTGTAATTTATCCAGAAGAGTATTTAGTGCTGTTTTAGAGTTAGACTCGAAACTTTGTATTTGAACAGAAGTTCCCCATTGCTGCTCTACATGCGGAGAAGAGAGCCAGTAGTTTATGCCATCTATCTATACGATAGCAGAATTGAGCTCTCCGAGGCCGTTTTCAGAGTATGTTGTTAGCTTAAAGTCAAACTTAGAAGCTAGCTTGCTTAATGCAAATGGAAGGGTGCACAGAGGGTAAGGGCTAGCAATTTCTAACCATTCTCCTTCAGTGACTTGTTTCATAGTTCATAAGCCGTAGAAAATAATCTTGATATAGGTGAAGGTAACATACCAAATTGGAATTAGGTTAACCGTTTGTACTTTTTAAGTGTTTATTTCGCTTTTATAGCGAGCTACTTTTCTTGCGCCAAGGGATTCCCTGCGGTCAGGCACAAAGAAAATGAACATAGAAATACTCATGGCATTGATAATAAACCTGGAACTATAAAAAGATACACTGTTGGGTTACGCCAAAGCTAGCCCAACCTATAAAAGTGGAGGGCCTCAGCGCAAAAAGCGAAAAAGAAAAGCTGGCCGATAAGCCGGATTCTGTCGTGGACAGTCATTCGTCTAGGCCATCAATCGCTCGATGGCTCCAGCAACCTACCCGGTTCCAACGCGAGCCACGCCATACGGAACCCTATTTGGTCTTGCTTCGGGTGGGGTTTACCATGCCGCTTACTGTTGCCAGAAGCGCGGTGCGCTCTTACCGCACCATTTCAACCTTACCTGCTCCGAAGAACATCGGCGGTATATTTTCTGCTGCACTTTCCGTCGGCTTACGCCGCCCAGGCGTTACCTGGCACCCTGCTCTATGAAGTCCGGACTTTCCTCTCCTCATGCACGGGGCACGAGCAGCGACTGTCTGGCCAGCTTTGCAGCAAGTTTAGTCCTCGCACAAAAAAAGGCAAGGAAAAGTTACTCTCCTTGCCCTTTGGCTAGTTTAAAAATCTAGTTGAGTATATTTTCTTTAACCCACTCTTTAAACATTCGTTTTTCATAGTAAAACCCTTCTCTAGAGCGCTTCCATGTCTTCTCATGATGAAGATAGTTCATATCTTTAATACTTGCATTACCCTGTTTTACTACATTCTTATTGTTATCCAATAACTTATAGCTGAAACTCATTCTAGGGAAGTCAACGTCCTTCATAACTCGAAATTCATTAGTTGCCCCGAACTGTACTGCTCCAGCCAAATCCAGGTCATTGATCTTTAGAACTAATGTCTGACCTTCAGGCAACTCTTCGCTATATTCCGTAAAGAATTTATCAAAACTACGTTTTACACGCTCATGGAAGGCTCCTCTAGGTTCCATCGCTGGGCTAACATCCCGGAAGTCATTAAAATCACCCCAGGTGACCTCGATGGCGGACTTGCCTTTAGCATCATTTTCAGCGTCAGCAACACTAAGAGAAGGTGCCATAGCTAATGATATTAAAGCAATTATACCTGTTATGTACGATTTAAAGTTATACATATAACCTCCGATTAATTATCTTTCTGCTCCAGCGCCCACTGATATAACTCCTTCTTTTTTGTACCAGTAATCTGCGCTGCGAGCTTGGCAGCTTTATTAGGCGGTAATTCGCTCAATAAACTACCCATTACGTTTTTGGCTTCTACACTCAAGCCCTTTTCACTTGGAGTATTACCACTGATGATTAACACGAACTCACCTTTCTGCTGATTTGAGTCGGCTAGCATCATCTCTATTACCTTAGACGTCTCAGAAGAGATAATTGTTTCAAAGTTTTTGGTTAATTCCCTTGCCACCGCTATAGTTCGATCACCGAGAACTTCCAGTAAATCCTTTAAGCTGTCCACAATACGGTGTGAGGATTCATAAAATACCAGAGTTTCGCTATGTTCAGCCAACTCACTATACCGGGCTTTTCTGGCGCTCGATTTCGCAGGTAGAAATCCCCAAAAACTAAAACTATCGGTAGCTAAACCCGCCACTGACAAAGCAGTAACAATAGCACTGGGACCTGGTATTGGACTGACCTTATACCCTTTATCTCTTAACTCCCTCACTAACTTAAAACCGGGGTCGCTTATCAATGGCGTACCCGCATCAGAGATCAAAGCAATTGAGTCTCCCGACTCCAGGCGATCCATGATCTGCTGAATACGCGACTGTTCATTATGTTCATGCAAAGACATCATTGGGGTCTTAATCGCATAATGTTCCATCAGACGTTGACTATGCCGAGTATCTTCAGCACAGATTAAGTTAACCTGCTGTAAAGTAGTCACCGCACGGTACGACATATCGTCAATATTACCGATTGGCGTAGCAACCACGTAAAGAATACCGGATGCTTCGTTAACCTGATGACTTTTCATGGAATTTTCCTTGTAAGAATCTTTCAAATCTGCGACTGGTTCTTTGCTATGTCGACACCTAAAGCTTAGAATACGCTCTAATAAAGTCTTGAGAATGAGATTATGACAAAAAAGTCTTTTAACAAGAACCTATTATTAGCATTAAGTGGTTTTTTACTGACAGCTTGCGTTACCACTCAAACCGGTAGCTTGACCCAGGATCATGGTATTAGAGATCGGGTGGCTCAGCCGCCTGAGTATTACCTTAGTCAAGCTGAGCAGCTACAAGGCACAGCACAAGCTCCTTTTAAACTGAAAGCAGCCATTGCATATAAAGAGCGAGACTCAGAGGCCGAATCATACGCCGTTCTTCGAAGCTTTCAGCCAACCGAGTTACCACTTGAAGAAAGGGATGCTTATTACCTTCTATTTGGTGAAGTGGCTCTCAGTCAAGGAAAGCCTTTAGAAGCTATACGCTCTTTGCAATCCGTAAGTAATCCTCAAGACCACAGCATTGGGTGGCAAGCACACTATGCTATCCAGCTGGCTGACAGTCTCGCCGCTAATAATCGTTTAGCCGACGCTGCAGTAGTCCGTCTTGAAGCCGATGACTTATTCAAAAATTTCAGAGTTGCATCAGAGCAAAGAGAGCTCGCCTGGCAAGAGTTGCTCCTTTCGCCTATGGGAGCAATTGAAATAAAAAGGAACAGAGCGGCTGATCACAGCATTCTCGGCTGGCTTGACATGGCCATTATCTATAAACGTTACGCCCGAAGCGCGTCAAGCATGTCTGCTGCAATGGAGGAATGGTCAAACATTTACCCTGAGCATCCCGCTAAAAGTTACATTGATATGAGCCAGATTGGCTCCATTGACTTTGCTGTCACCAAACCAACCCGAGTCGGACTTTTTGTCCCTATGAGCGGAAAACTCGCTCCAGTTGGTCACCTTATTCGTGATGGATTTATGGCAGGTTATTACCAACAGAGCAATATTGCTGAATCTGCAGAAATAGTTGTTTATGATACGCAGGGTATTGATATGCAAACCTTGTATCAAAAGGCTTTCGAAGATGGCGTGGACTTTATTGTAGGCCCATTATTAAAGTCCAATATTGATGACTTGACGGCCCAGCCCAACCTTCCCATCCCAACTCTGGCTTTGAATAGGTTAGATTCAAATTACGTACCAAACAATTTTTTCCAATTTGGTTTACCAGTTGAAGATGAGGCAAGACAGATTGCGCGTCATGCTATCCGAGAGGGACAGACACGCGCCTTTGTCATCAATGCAGACCAGGCTATTGGGAAGAGAGCCGTAGAGGCATTTACGAATGAGTTTGAGCAAATGGGTGGCTACGTGGTAAAGACTGCCAATATATCTCACAACCAAAATGTCAAAGCAGCTGTCATGTCTATGCTCGGTGCAGACCAAGCAGAAAAACGAGCCCAAGATCTACAGAACCTCCTCAATTTGCCAATAGAGGCGAGTGGCCAGGGTTCAGCCACTGCAGACTTTATTTTTATGGTATCAAAGGTCGATAAAGCACGAATTATTAAACCATATTTAAATTATTACTACGCTTACGACCTGCCTGTATATGCAACATCAGCAGTTTACACCGGCAGCACTAACCCATCTCGTGACAATGATTTGGACGGAATATCATTTACTGATGCTCCCTGGATGCTAGGTAGCACAGAGGAAATACAAGACAGCCGTAGACGCATGAAACAGTTAGTTCCAAACTCAACCAACAGCTTGGCACGCTTTTTCGCTTTAGGCCATGACTCGTTCCTCATAATCCCTGAGCTGGTTGAGTTTACTCAAAACCCCAACCATATGGTTTATGGATTAACAGGTTCTTTAACCATGGACGTTTACGGACGGTTCATCCGACAACTGTCTTGGGGATTATTTAGTGGCGGCGAAGTCTCCCCTCTTAATTAGGCAGGAACTTTATCCTAGGAAAGGGTCAAAAAATATATAATCAAGGAAGATTATGCTTTCGCGTCAAAAGGGCAAACAAGCAGAGCATTATGCAGAGCAATTGTTGAAAAAGAGTAAGTTAAAGTTATTAGAACGCAACTTCCACTCAAAACACGGTGAAATTGACCTGATAATGCAAAGCGAAAATACACTAGTATTTATAGAGGTAAGATATCGAGCCAACACACGGCACGGGAGCGGTGCCGAGACGGTAGATTATCGAAAACAACAGAAGATTATCAAAACAGCACAGTTTTTTTTGCAACAGATGAAAAAATATCAGCATCTGAATTGTCGTTTTGATGTAGTTTCCGTAACATTAGGGCACAAATCCCTGTCAGCCGATTGGTTTAAAGATGCTTTTCAACAATCAGGCTGGTAAAGAACAACTAGGCTATCATGATAGAACGTATACGTGACATTTTTACTGAAAGTATTCAAACAAAAATTGCAGCGGCTGATTCACTTCCCGAATCAATCGGCAAAGCTGGTCAGTTGATGGTGAATAGCCTACTCCAGGGCAATAAAATACTCAGTTGTGGCAATGGCGGTTCGGCTGGTGACGCACAGCATTTTTCTTCAGAAATGCTGAACCGATTTGAGAGAGAAAGGCCCAGTCTTCCTGCTATCGCATTAACGACCGACACAGGTACTTTAACCTCAATTTCTAATGATTACAGTTACAACGATGTATTTGCGAAGCAACTTCGGGCACTGGGTCAGCCTGGAGATATTCTTCTGGCAATTTCCACCAGCGGCAATTCACGTAATGTGATCAATGCCATGGAAACTGCTCTTAGTAAAGATATGCTTATCGTCGCATTAACGGGGAAGGACGGTGGCGAAATGGCAGGGCTAGTAGGCCAAAATGATGTCGAGATCCGCGTCCCTTCTAATTCAACTGCACGTATTCAAGAAGTTCATTTAGTCGTCATTCACGCATTGTGTGATTATATTGATAATACATTATTTGGCACCGAGGCTTAATTTTTATGACATTCCAAAAACTTTTTCGTATTACTCTTATTGCTATAGCTACGGTCACTGTTTTACCAGCCTGCACAACCTTTGGTACCATTGCCGAAGATAACAGCATTGAAAGCAGAGTCAGGACCCTTACAGATGCCATAGAAGCCAAGAACCAGCCAGCATTTATTGGAGTCGACAGTCATAATCTCTATGTATTAATTTATGGACAGGTTCCGACCCAGGCGGTTAAGAATACGGTAACCAACGAAGTACGTGACATTCCAGAAATCAGGAAAATTTTTAATGAACTTCGGGTCGCAGATCCTGAAAAAGTAAGCACTATGTCGGATAGCTGGATCACGACAAAAGTTAAATCCAGTCTTGCCGCTGAAAAGGGATTAGACTCAAAGCGAATTAACGTTGTAACAGAAGCTGGAGAAGTTTTTTTAATGGGGTTGGTTACTCGTGAAGAAGGCGATAAAGCCGCTTTGGTTGCGCGTAATATTTCAGGTGTGAAAAAGGTTATTAAGATTTTCGAGTATATAAACTAAGACTTAGTACTCATAAAAGCCCAGCACTTGCTGGGCTTTTTTTATCCATATGAAACAAGCGGGAAGCCCATACTCGATATAAAATAATTAAAGGCTCATACCCTACCTGGCTTATGGGCATGACAGCAAAGGAAGAATGGCTGAAAAAGAAAATTTGTACTTACTGTATCTGCTAATCAGACAACTACTTTACGACTTTTAGATTTGGTCGTCCCTTAGGTGGCTTTGGTGGCTCATCATCAGGACCATCTCCATCATCATGATCGGTGGTCTGCTGAGGTTCCTCTGCAGGCTCGTCAGAATACATATTTGGTGAAAACATTATTCCCTGATCGTTTTCTCGAGCGTAAATGGCTACTATCGCGTTCATCGGGATATAAATGTTAAGTGATTTACCAGAAAAGCGTGCACTAAAACTTAAGTAATTATGGTTAAGTTCAAAGTTTGCAACGGCTTCTGGAGCAATATTTAAAACAATTTTGCCATCATTTGCGAACTGTTGCGGTACATCAACCTCTGGGTAGGAACAATCAACTAATACTTGTGGTGTCCAGCCATTATCGACCATCCACTCGTAGTATGCGATTAACAGGTAGGGCTGTAATGGCGTAGATTTCGCCATTACATTAGACCCAATTTCATCTCGCGCTCTTCTTCAGTTAAGCTAACTTTAAAAGATTCACGCTCGAAAATGCGTTCCATATACTCATGGATAGCTTTACTACCTCGTCCGCTAATCTCGATACCAAGCTTATCCGCTCTCCATAGTAATGGAGCTATAACACAATCAACCAACGAAAACTCCTCACTCATAAAGTAAGGGTTGCTTGCGAATACGGGTGATAATGCCAGGATACTTTCTTGAAGTTCTTTACGTGCTTTTTTCGCTTTTGCTTCCGTGCCATTAACGATAATCTCATACTGACTGTACCATTCTTTCTGAATGCGATGCATCATCAAACGGCTACGGCCACGAGTAACCGGGTATACCGGCATTAACGGAGGGTGCGGAAAACGCTCGTCTAAATACTCCATGACAATACTTGCTTCATAAAGTACTAAGTCACGGTCAATCAATGTTGGAACCGATCCATAGGGATTCAAGTCCATTAAATCTTCCGGAACTTTATCTGAAGTCACTTCAACGACTTCATAGTTAACACCTTTTTCAGCTAATACGATACGTACCTGATGGCTGTACACATCATTACCCGAATAAAGTGTCATTACTGAACGCTTGGCAACTACGGCCATACTCTTTCTCCTAAACAATTTGAGCCTCAAGTGACTTGAGGCTCATCAATACCAATCTACTTCTTCTTAAGGTCTTTCCAGAACTCTTTCTTCAAGAAGTATGCCAACACCAATAGAATGAGAAGGAATAGCATAGTCCAAAGGCCTATACTCTTACTTTTCATTTTTACCGGGTTAGCGGTATACGCCATAAAAGCAACTAAGTCGCGAATTGCATGATCGTACTCTTCCGGAGTCATATCACCTTCTTCAACGATGGTGAACATATTACCCTTACTAGAAATACGAGCGATATCCTGTTGTGCGTCTTGAATATCTTCTTCAATTTTCGCAACATCCGCTTCAGCACGAGCCACTGCTTCGGCCGAAGACTCTGGATTTTTGATTGTTGCTTTAAGTTCTTCCATGCGGGCTTTGCCCATGGAAATAACTTCTTCAGCAGCTAGCAATTCATCACTCTTGACCTGTAAGCCCTGTAAATCAGCTAACACGTGTGGCATACCAACACCAGGGAAAACCGTGTTGTTTACGCCATAAGGACGAGCTGGGTCAAGGTAGAATGCTCTCAGGTAATTGTATAACCAGTCGTTACCACGAACACGAGCTGCTAACGATAGGTCCAAAGGATTTACGCCAAAATATTTTTTCTTGGCCAACTCAGGATCCATTGCCTTGTCCATAGTGTCACCAAGTTTGCCATCACCCAGGATTAGCTGAGAAGCTTCTTCTTCAGTTAAATCCAGGTCCTGGGCAATACGTGAATAACGCACGTATTGCATTGAGTGACAGCCCTGACAGTAGTTAACAAACAACTTTGCACCATTCTGCATAGATGCTTTATCAGTGTAGTTAACATTGGCTTTATCGTTTGGATACGTCGTGCCACCACCTGCAGCAAGCGCTACAGCGGGCAGCAGTAATAAAATAGCTGAAATTAACTTTTTCATTTGTCTGTTACCCTCTCTGGTACTGGCTTAGTTTTCTCGAACTTAGGTAAGAACCAAAGAGCGAAGAAGAAGAAGAAGTAATAAATAGTACAAATTCTTCCTAGCCATTTCGTGAATTCAGTTACTGGCACTACACCAAGAACACCTAGGATGATGAAAGAAATAACAAATACCGCTAGAAGTAGCTTGAATGATAAACCACGGTAACGGATTGATTTTACTTTCTGACGATCAAGCCATGGTAATAAGAATAAGATCACAATAGCAGCGGCCATTACTAAGAAACCACCAAATGGATCCGGTACAGCTCGTAACATCGTATAGAACGGTGTGAAGTACCAGACAGGTGCAATGTGTGCCGGTGTCTTCAATGGGTTCGCAGGCTCAAAGTTTGGACGCTCTAAGAAGTAACCGCCAAAGTCTGGTGCGAAGAATACGATAGAGAGGAATATCATCAAGAACACCACTACTCCCACAATATCTTTTACTGTGTAGTAAGGGTGGAAAGGAATTCCGTCTAACGGGATACCGTTCTCATCTTTATGCTCTTTAATATCAACGCCATCTGGGTTGTTAGAGCCCACTTTGTGAAGCGCAACGATGTGTAAGAACACCATAGCTACCAACGCTAATGGTACTGCTACAACATGTAGTGCAAAGAATCTGTTCAAAGTCGCTAACGACAATGTAAAGTCACCACGAATCCACTCTACAAGGTCTCCACCTATCACTGGGATAGTACTGAACAGGTTAACAATTACCTGTGCACCCCAGAATGACATCTGACCCCATGGTAACAAATAGCCCATGAAAGCTTCAGCCATCAGTAGCACGAAGATAATCATACCGAAGATCCACACTAGCTCACGCGGCTTCTTATAAGAACCATAGATAATGCCACGGAACATATGAAGATAAACCACAACGAAAAACGCTGATGCGCCTGTTGAGTGTAAATAGCGGATAATCCAGCCCATATCAACATCACGCATGATGTATTCTACGGAAGCAAAAGGTTCGCTTGGGCTATAGAACATAGTTAGCCAGATACCAGTTAACAACTGGTTAACCAAAACTAACAGTGCTAAAGAACCGAAGAAGTACCAAAAGTTAAAGTTCTTTGGTGCGTAGTATTCTGCCAGGTGCTCATTCCAAACTTTTGTCGCAGGGAAACGTGCGTCCAGCCATGTCATAAAGCTTTTAAACATTAGGCACCTCCGTCTTCACCGACAATTATCACTTTAGATGATGTGTCGATTGTATAAGGTGGAATTTCCAAGTTGGCATTCGCTGGTACACCTGCATAAACTCGACCAGCCAAGTCAAACTTAGAACCGTGACATGGGCAGTAGAAACCACCTAACCAATCACTTTCTAATGAACCCGGGTCTGCGAATAATTTAGGTGAACAACCCAAGTGTGTACAGATACCGATCGCTACAAAAATCTCAGGATCGATAGAGCGGTGCTCATTCTTACAATAAGCCGGCTGCTGTTCTTTTTCAGATTCCGGATCCGCTACCATCTCTTCACTCTTAGAAATGCTGCTCAACATTTTTTTATCACGACGCAGAATCCACACTGGCTTACCACGCCACTCAACAGTAATCTGCTGACCAACTTCTAATTTGCTATATTCTTGCTCTACTGGAGCACCGGCTGACTGTGCTTTCGCACTCGGTGCCCAGGAACGTACAAAAGGTACAGCCGCACCAATCACACCAACCGCGCCTACTGCTGAAGTAGCGCCGATCAGGAGATTTCTGCGTCCTTTGTTTACGCCCTGATTACTCATTCGAATAGTCTCCCCACGAAGAAAACCCACCCGTCAAAATAACAGGTGGGACTAAATCAATATTGATAATAAGCTGCCATAATCACTAGAGATATTACTTACGGTCTCAGCGGCAGGTTACTGGGCGCATATCTTATAGGAAATGAGTGGTCATTACAATGTGGTCTGACCAGAAGAGCGGGACAAAGCTTTCAGGCTCAACTTTCAAATTCCATAATAACTTCAAAAAGTTATCGGCTACACATACAAAAACACCCGCCATGTAGGCGGGTGTTTTTTGGTTTGGTATATACCTTTTCGGGTATATCGTCCTGAAAATCTCTTAACGTTTAGAGAACTGAGGACGCTTACGTGCTTTGTGAAGACCAACTTTCTTACGCTCAACTGCACGTGCATCACGAGTAACATAACCCGCCTGACGTAGTGGCGCACGAAGTTCTTCATCATATTCCATCAATGCACGAGTGATACCGTGGCGGATTGCACCCGCTTGACCAGTACCGCCGCCACCAGAAACGGTGACGTATACATCGAATTTTTCTAGAAGTTCTGTCAACTCTAGTGGTTGACGAACGACCATACGTGACGTCTCACGACCAAAGTATTGGTCTAAGCTCTTTTGGTTTACAGTGATGTCACCGTTACCAGGACGCAAGAATACGCGAGCTGTTGAGCTTTTACGACGACCTGTACCGTAGTATTGTTCAGCCATGATTTCCTACCTTAAATATCTAATTCAATAGGTTGCTGAGCTTCATGCTTGTGCTCAGAGCCTGCGTAAACTTTCAATTTGCGGAACATATCACGACCTAATGGATTCTTAGGCAACATACCTTTAACCGCTTTTTCAATAATCATCTCAGGCTTCTCAGCTTGAAGTTTATTGAAGTTAGTCTCTTTAATACCACCAGGGTAGCCAGAGTGACGGTAGTATTTCTTATCTTCCGCTTTGTTACCTGTAACAGTAACTTTCTCAGCGTTAATCACAACGATGTAATCACCAGTGTCAACGTGAGGTGTATATTCAGCCTTGTGCTTGCCTTTCAAACGGCGAGCAACTTCAGTCGCTAGGCGACCTAATGTTTTGCCTGCTGCATCGACGACATACCAGTCGCGCTTAACAGTTTCCGGCTTTGCATTAAATGTTTTCATATTCGTTAAGCTCCAAAAGCCATTTGCACCCGCGAATAGAGCCTTCGGCTACATAACTTAAGCCTTTAGCGACCCTAAAAAAAGAGCGCAAATCATACAGAACCCGCCCCTATATTACAAGTGGCAGGCCAAGGATTTACCAAATTTATGTTTCGTCTTGGGCAAATTATCGATTTTTAAAACAAATCCTGTCAAAAAGACTTTATTTACGGGGCTTTTAACGCTATAAATAAAACTGCGTTGGGAGAGTCAATTTTGCATTGCTCGCCAAGACAAGAAGGTATTTTAACAGTCAAACAACCCAAGAGGCAAAGGAAAAATGGCAAATAATACAACTCGCAAGGTCACCGCAGTCAAAAAGAAGTTCACTAAGACCCAAATCCTTAATGAAATAGCAGCCCAGACCGGCTTAGCAAAAAAAGACGTGGGGGCGGTACTTGACGAGCTAGGGATTGTAATCGAGCGTCATATCAAGAAACGTTCTGTTGGAGAGTTTACCCTACCAGGCTTATTGAAAATCAGTACAGTAAAAAAACCTGCTGTTAAGGCACGTAAGGGAATTAACCCTTTCACTGGCGAAGAAACCACATTTAAGGCAAAACCAGCTTCAACAGCTGTTAAAGTTCGCCCTTTGAAAAAGCTGAAGGATATGGCTTCATAAACCTAGTTCTAATTACGTATTAACACAAAGCCGGCATTTGCCGGCTTTTTTCATCCCTTAATATTATGCCAGGTGCTCTAAACTGAGGTATTCCTTACTCTGCATTTCCTGTAAGCGACTCAAGGTGCGCTTAAATTCGAATGCCAGTCCCTTTCCTATGTACAGCTGCTCCATTGGAACCTCGGCAGAGATAATTAACTTTACATGCCTCTCGTAGAACTCATCAATCAGTGCAATAAAACGGCGTGCAGCATCATTCAGGGAGTCATCCATTTGCGGTACCCTACTGACAAAGACCGTGTGATAACCTCGTGAGAGCTCAATATAATCAGACGCCGAACGCTCAGTTTTACAGATAGCATCGAAGGTAAACCAGACAATATTCTCAGACCAACGGACCGTTTCGATCAGACGCCCCTCTACTTTCAGCTTGCGGTGTATTTCTCCCCGCTCTCCCGCTAACTGCTCGAAATACTGCTCCATATTGTTATCTGCAACGCTGTCCAGTGGGTAATGATAAATTTCAGCCTGCTCCAGTGTCCTCAGGCGATAGTCCACGCCGCCATCAACGTTCATTACTTCGCAATGCTCTTGAATCTGCTCGATAGCCGGTATGAATCTTTCACGCTGCAGGCCGTTCCAATACAGTTTTTCCGGTGGAATATTGGATGTTGCTACCAATACAACGTGGCGCTTAAATAGCTCTTCAAATAGACCTCCCAGAATCATGGCATCCGTAATATCAGTAACAAAGAACTCATCAAAGCAGATAATTTTTGCTCTTTCAGCCAACTGATCAGCGATAATAACCAATGGATTTTTCTCACCAGCAAGAGCCTTTAATTCATTATGGACCTCGTGCATGAAACGATGGAAGTGCAGCCGAACCTTCGCTTTTAGTGGCAATGTATTGAAGAAAGTGTCCATCAGGTAGGTTTTGCCGCGTCCGACACCACCCCACATATAGAGTCCTTGAACCGGCTTACTGTCGCCCGATAGCCATCGAGACAATTTCTGCATGAACCCATTTGCGGGTCTTGCCTGCAGCAAGTCATCGTAGACACGTTGCAATGCCTTAACCGCATCCTCTTGAGCCTGATCCCTCGAGAAGCCCGCATTCAAGTCCTGCTGATACTTTTCTATTGGCGTCATAGCTTACAAGGACTCTGGCAAGTTAGGAGTCAAAGCCTCGGTGAGCTTTTCTCTTAGCTCGACCAACCTCCCATGGAAGAAATGCCCGGCTTCAGACATTTTTATTAATTCTGGTTGAGGCTCAAGCTCGCCCACCCAGTCAAAAACAGCTTTTGGGTCAACTACTTCATCAGCATCCCCCATAACGACCAGCCAGGGACAGTCAGGAATTTCAAAGTCTTCAAAACTGAAACGGTTAACCGGCGGCGCAATAGAAACCAGCTGAGCGGCTTCTTGCTCTTTAGCCTGGAGTGCAGCAATCCATGAGCCAAAGCTGAAACCTGCTAGCCACAATGGCCTGCCGGGATACTCTTGCCGAGCCCACTCAATAACCTTGATAAGGTCCTGCTGCTCACCACGACCCTCATCATACTCACCCTCAGAGCGGCCAACGCCTCTGAAGTTGAAGCGAACCGACGGTATCCCCATGCTGGCTAACGTTCTTGAAACGGTATAAATAACCTTGTTCGTCATAGCCCCTCCATGAACGGGGTGCGGATGACAACATACAGCTACAGCGTTTCTCTCATCACCTTCAGCTTGATCAAGCGTTGCCTCAATGGAGCCTGCTGCTCCGGGGATTAAAAACTTATCGCTACTCAAAACATAAACCTTAAGAACAATAGTGTGCGCTATTTTCGCATGTTTTATAAACGGATAAAATGTCGTTATTCAAAAAGGAGGTTTTTAGATCTCTCGTATTACCGGGAAAACAATATTCAAGAAATTGATTGAAGGCTCAAGTTAGTAATCAGACTCTTCGCCTAAAGGAGCCCTGCGTTTAATAGATAAGGAATGATTCCACTCCTCTGCAAAACCTCTTTGCCACTTGTAATTAATCGTTGCTACGACCAACATCGTGATTAGCGCTCCGAGGCTGGCTAATGCCATATCTTTATGTGCATCCCAGATATCCCCTTGCGTACCGAGATAGGCAACTCCCAGATCGCCACCAAAGTATTCCGCAGCCCCCCATTCGATTAACTCAAAAATCATCGAAGTCGACATCGTCAGATCCAAAGGAAGAAAGTAGCCCCAAAACCCTTTAACGTTCCCTACCCTTACAAAGACTTCTCGGATGGGATACGCCAATAGTAGCCCATAGAGGAAATGAACCAGCCTGTCATAGTGATTACGTTCAAAGCCAAACCAGCTGTTCAGCTCGCTGCCAAAAAGTGTTTTTGTCCACTGGTTATAAGGTACCTCAGCATAAGTGTAGTGCGCACCCACCTCGTGGAAACACATGAAAATAAAGATGCAGATATATGAGGTTTTCGATAGAGGGAAGAATTTATAGGTTGAAACAAGGGCAATGACGAAGATGACGGTTAGGGCATTTTCCAAAGCCCAGTCCGCCCTGTCATGAGGATTTATCGCGCAAAGAACAAAGACAATGGTAAATAAAATTCCCAAAGTGATGACTAAACGTGTTTTTTGACTCATTATTCTACTCGAAATTTTCCTTATCTTTTGTGTATCATAAGCGTAAAGTAAGAATATCTGCAATCCGCCCGTTTTAATTTCGGGTAATGGTCAGGCTCACAAGCAAAAGGAATCATTGAATGTCACCAGTTCTTATTATTTTCTTCGTCCTTATCGCTGGCATCTCTGCTTTTCTCATTGGTCGTTGGCACGGCCTTAAAAATGGAACCAAAGATCTTAGGAAGGAACTTAATTCTAAGGATCAGGAGCTTGAGCAATTAAAAAGTGGCGTTAATCAACACTTTGACGAGACAGCACGCCTCTTTTCAAACCTGACGGAAGAATACAAAACCTTGTATCAACACCTTGCCGAAGGCGCCAATAAACTGTCAGCCAACGACTTTAAACTTAAGCTCTCGGCCCCAGTGGGTTCAGACGCCCTACCTTCAAACTCAAACCCATCAGACGTAATTGATGCCGAAGAGAAGCTGGCAAAAGAGCCCCTGGAAACTCAAAAAAATGAAACTGAAAAAGAGTCGTATGAGGAAGTTTTTGTTGAGAGCAATGACGCCTCTCCTGAGGAGGTTGGGCAGATAAAAACAGACGTTTCAACAGACTTGGATTCGCCAGACATCGATATTGAAGTGACGCCACCTAAAGACTGGGCAGACGATGACATGGATGATGACTATCACCCGAACGATTCAAAGTCGAAGCAGTCACAGTTTACAGACCTGTCTAAGGACGCTGTAGATAAGGCAAAACAATCAGGTATTGAGCCAGAACAATTGGGCAGCCAAGAATCTGATGAAGAAAGCAAAACTGGCACAAACTAATAACTCCAAAAAAGAGATAACAATGAAAATATTTGAATTCCTTGGTTTCATCATTAAATACTTGCTGATTGGTTTGGGTATAGCGGCTCTATTTATCGTTTTTATGCCCGAAAAGTTTTCACATAAAAATGAACGGGCGGAACAGAATACTGGCCAGCCAGGTAATCCCCCAAAAATCAAGCTGCATGATGGCTTTGCGGACATGTTGCAGACAGTAAAGCCGGCTGTGGTCAGTATAAAAGCACGATCACAGGCTTTTCCTCTTAACAGTGAAGCCTGCGGGGCGAACCTGCAAGCCCTGCCACCTGAAACAAATGCCTGTGCTTTCCTTAATAATGGCTCCGGTGTCTTTATTGATGATCAGGGGCATCTTGTAACGAATGCTCATGTCTTAGATAAAGCAGCCACCGTCATTGTAGAGTTGAATCAGGGGCAACAATTAGACGCAACCATTATTGGTGTCGACGTCGATTCAGATATTGCCCTGTTGCAGGTTGATATTACCCCTCCTCATTATCTACCACTGCCACAGCAGGATAATAGCCGGGTAGGAGACTGGGTTTTTGCCATTGGTACACCCAATATGGCTTTCAACCAGACCGTTACGCAAGGCATCATCAGCGCAAAATTCTTCTCGAGAGTATCACACTACATTCAAACAGATGCCTCACTACGCCCGGGCAACTCAGGAGGAGCGCTAGTAAACAGCCGAGGAGAGTTGATTGGAATTACCTCCCTCAGCACTCGAAGTGAGCAAGGTGAAAAGCTCTATCAAAGCTATGCCATTGTCGCCAATAACGTTGCTCATGTAGTACAGCAGTTAATGGAACATGGAGAGGTTAATAGAGGCTGGCTTGGTCTGGATGGCGATATGACGATTAATATTCGTTCGATTAGTACTGAACTAAATCTGTCTGAGCCCCAAGTACAGCAGTTACAACAAAGAATTAATCAACTTCCGTACGGGAAAGGAATTGTCGTCACAGGTATTAATACTAACGGGCCAGCTGATCAGGCTGGTATGCAACCATTGGATATCATTACGAAGGTGAATGATAAGCCGATCTATAATTCTGCCGATCTGATATCAGCAATCTGGAATTTACCACCAGAGTCGGAAATAACTGTGGAGTATATCCGAGGGAATGACACCCAGACCACAGAGGTAACACTTGGACGAAGAACTCCGCAGTAAGTCAGTCTGATAACAAAAAAAGGCGCTGTTTCAGCGCCTTTTTTGTTTGGTCAGCAAATGATCAGCCAACTCGCTTAATAGAAGCACCAAGATTTTGTAGCTTTTCTTCGATAGTCTCATAACCACGATCAATGTGGTAAATTCGGTCAACCAAGGTCTCACCATTAGCGACTAGCCCTGATAGAACCAGACTGGCGGAAGCACGCAAGTCTGTAGCCATTACCTGGGCTCCAGATAGCTTTTCAACACCTCTACAAATCGCAGTATTACCTTCAATATTAATCTCCGCCCCCATACGCTGCATTTCCAGAACGTGCATAAAGCGGTTTTCAAAAATAGTTTCTGTAATAGTACCGGTACCTTCAGCAACGGCATTTAACGCACAGAATTGTGCCTGCATGTCAGTAGGGAAAGCTGGGTATGGTGCTGTCTTGATATTTACAGCTTTAGGACGCTGTCCTTTCATATCAAGCTCAATCCAGTTGTCGCCGGTATTCACTTCGGCTCCTGCTTCCTGCAGCTTTTTCAGCACCGCATCCAACAGTTTTGGATCCGTATTCTTGCATAAGATCCGACCGCGAGTTAACGCCGCTGCAACCAGATAGGTTCCCGTTTCAATACGATCTGGCTGTACATTGTGTTCACCACCATGAAGGCGCTCTACACCTTGAACCGTAATTACAGAAGTCCCTTCACCAGTAATTTTCGCTCCCATCTTGTTGAGGAAATTAACCAAATCAACAACTTCAGGCTCACGGGCAGCATTTTCAATGATAGTCTCACCATCAGCTAACGTTGCAGCCATGATCAGATTTTCAGTTGCACCAACACTTACTGTGTCCATTACCACCTGAGCACCCTTTAAACGACCATCAACTTTAGCTTTAACGTAACCACCCTCTACCTCAATATCAGCTCCCATCTCGCGCAGGCCATCAATGTGTAGATTCACTGGTCGTGCACCGATAGCACAGCCTCCCGGCAAGGACACTTCCGCCTGGCCATAGCGGGCAACTAATGGCCCTAGCACCAGGATAGAGGCGCGCATGGTTTTAACCAAATCGTAGGGAGCTTCATGGCTATGGATGTTTGAGGCATCGATCTCAACATTGAACTTATCGTCAATGGTGAGCTGCGCACCTAGCCTACCTAATAACTCAAGAGTCGTAGTGACATCATTAAGGTGAGGCAAATTACCAATGGAGGTCACTCCATCTACTAATAAGCTGGCCATTAAAATAGGAAGCGCGGCATTTTTCGCGCCAGAAATTTTTACTGAACCATCAAGTGGACCAGCATCTTTGATTAATAGTTTATCCATCAATATGCCTTACGTTCTTAATTGATGTTTGAGCCATGAAGCGTACTTCAGCCTAAACAAATAACTTCGCTTTTTCCCACTCAGCAGGAGTGTATGCTTTGATCGTCAACGCGTGAATTTCACCGCTAGCAATGTGCTCATTAACAGCAGCGTAAACCATTTGCTGTTTTTTTACGGCGCGCAGGCCTTCGAACTGCTCACTAACCACGATAACCTGATAATGACTGCCATCACCATCTACGCGTAATTCTGTTGTATCGATTGCTTGCTCTATAAGCTTTTTGATCTCTTCTACCATTAGGAAAATCTTCGTTTGCTGATAAATGACTGATGAATTCACACTATGCCTATCAAATTTGTCTAAGTTAAGACCGAATCAGGCGGTGAATTATCAAATATGACTGTAAAGAGGCAGGATTTTACCGTAAATTGACCGAATAAACACCTTTCAATGCCGAATTTACACAATAACATAAAGTGACATACTGCATAAAACTCGAGAATAATCGTTAAGTTCTCTTAAAATAAAAGCAAATCAACCATATAGCATGGGCTGCAGCCACGACTTTTAATGACAATCTCAGACCAACCTTGTACAATAGCGCGCTCGTTTTTGCAGGTTTTCAGCGACCGATTAGCAAAGCTTAGTTACAGTTTGCCGCTATAAATCGACACTCTGCTAACCCTATAATAGTACTCAAGATAATCCATTAAGGTTCCCATGATAGAAAATATTACCTACATCATTATCGGTATTACTCTTCTGATGTGGAGCGCTGATCGCTTTACTGACGGCGCAGCAGCGATCGCCCGAAACCTTGGTGTGTCTCGACTAATTGTAGGACTGACAATTGTTGCCATCGGTTCATCAGCTCCAGAAATTTTCGTATCAATACTGGACTCATTTAAGACCTGTGCTCCCGATAAACCAGATTGTGGCCCAGAAGTTGCTATTGGTAACGCCCTAGGCTCCAATATTACCAATATTGCACTGGTTCTAGGCATTACTGCACTGGTAAAGCCGTTATTAATTCATTCGACACTGCTAAGAAGAGAGATTCCGATCCTGTTTCTCTGCTCTTTAGCTGTCTTTTTCTTCTTTCTTGATTTACGCCTCAGTCATATTGAAGGGTTTATTTTACTGGGAGCTTTGGTTTTATATTTCATCTGGTTAGTGCGCACGGGTATACAGTCCCGCCAGAAGCATGACCCAATGGTTGACGAGTTGATTGAGGAACTGCCCGAAGGTATGCCCACAGGCAAAGCAACCTTTTGGGTCATTTTAGGTCTTGTCTTGCTGGTAGGAAGCTCAAAGCTTCTTATCGTTGGTGCCAGTGGAATTGCCACCGCTTTCGGTGTGTCAGAAACAGTCATTGGCCTGACCATCGTTGCCTTGGGGACCAGCTTGCCAGAGCTTGGCGCTTCGGTTGCCAGTGTCTTGAAAAATGAACACGAAATTGCCATCGGGAATGTCATTGGTTCCAACATATTCAACCTACTTGGAGTACTCGGCATCCCTGCAGCTATCGCTGCGCCAGTGATAGAGGATAAGATCCTTTATGTTGATTACCCCCTGATGCTGGCCTTAATCATAGCAACCGCCATAATGGCCTATGGCATACGCGGTACCGGTAAAATCAACCGTATCGAGGGCGGTATTTTAGTTGCTGTCTTCCTGGGGTATTATATAGTTCGGTTCTTCGTACTCTAAGGTCGAGTACAATAACTCAAATAATTCATATATAGCAGGCAGTTAGGAGTAAAGGTTTGAGTCAACAGCCAAGCAAGCAACAGTTCCTAGAAAGCGCTGAGCGCGTTATCAATATTGAAAGCCAGGCCGTTGAGCAACTTAAGAGCCAGCTTAATAATGACTTTTTTGCTGCTTGCCAGCGTTTACTAAACTGCCAGGGAAAAGTTGTCGTCATTGGTATGGGAAAATCAGGACATATCGGCGGTAAAATGGCTGCTACGTTTGCCAGTACCGGCACTCCTGCTTTCTTTGTACACCCTGCAGAAGCCAGTCATGGTGACCTCGGAATGATCGAAGAGCGTGATGTCGTTATTGCTCTTTCGAACTCAGGGGAGACTCATGAAGTTACATCCCTTATTCCTGTAATTAAGCGCCGCAAAATTCCGCTAATCAGTATAACCAGTAATCCGGACTCCAGCCTGGCTAAAGCGAGCGCAATCCATCTTACAGTTAAAGTTCAACAGGAAGCATGTCCTCATAATCTGGCACCCACAGCCTCAACTACAGCAGTATTGGCTTTAGGGGATGCGATTGCAGTGGCACTACTGGAAGCGAAAGGTTTTACACCTGATGATTTCGCTCTATCCCACCCGGGTGGGAGTCTGGGTAAGCGACTTTTATTACAGGTGGACGACCTGATGCATAGTGCTGAAAGTTTTCCGGCAGTTACCCCTGACACTCCTATCAAAGATGCCCTGTTAGAAATGACAGACAAACGTTTGGGAATGACGGCAATCCTAGATAAGGATCACTCGTTACTGGGCATTTTTACAGACGGCGATTTACGACGAGCCTTTGAAAAAGGAGTCGGTGTTGATGCCATCATCGAGGACGTAATGACCAAAGGATGTAAAACTATTACAGCAGATGCCCTGGCGGTAGATGCCTTTGGGTTAATGGAGCAGAACAGCATTACCTGTCTTATTGTGGTAGACGATAAGAATAAGCCTCTGGGCGCGGTTCATATGCATGATTTATTAAAAGCAGGAGTGGTGTGATGATAAAACCACACTATTCAGAAGAGTTACTGGAAAAAGCTGCCCGCATTAAACTATTAATATGCGACGTTGATGGTGTGCTGAGTAATGGCCAGGTTATTATTGGCAACCATGGTGAAGAGTTAAAAACGTTCAATATTAAAGATGGCTTTGGCCTTAAGAGTTTAATGAAGCACGGTGTCGAGGTTGCAATCATCACTGGCCGCAACTCTGAAATCGTAGCCAAACGTTGCCAGGAACTATCGATCCAGCACTATTACCAAGGACAGCAGAACAAAATAGCAGCTTATACCGAACTCTGTGAGAAACTCTCTATCCAGCCTTTCGAGGTCTGTCATGTGGGTGATGACCTGCCAGACCTGCCGTTAATGCGCCGTTCAGGCCTTGGTGTTACAGTATCTGATGGGCACTGGTTTGTTCGCGAACATGCTGACTGGGTCACCGACAGTAAAGGTGGTCACGGTGCTGTACGGGAAATTACCGATATGATACTACAAAGCCAGTCGGGGCTAGAGTCTCTTCACCGGGAGTATTATTGATGACATTTTTGAAAGGTCGCCAAATATTATGGTTACTAGTACCAGGTACTTTCGTGGTGGCCTTTCTGTGGGATAGCTCTGTTGAGAACAGACCTGACTTTGTAACCTCCAACAACAACCCAGACTACTATCTGGTGAATACCTCAACCCTGGAGTTTAACGAACAAGGTGAAACAACACGAAAATTTACCAGTAGCAAAACGTCCCACTTTAAAGATATTATGCAAACTCGTTTGGAACAGCCAAACTTTGTGGTGATGTCTCCAGACCGCCGCTGGCAGATTACGGCTGAGAAAGCCGTTAACAATGAACTGAGCGAACAGCTTGAGCTTGAAGGAAATGTGATAATTGAGCTCAACTCACAAAGTCAGCGACCTCCAATGACACTGACAATGCCACAATTAATGATTGATTTTACCACTCAAACGGCTTTTACAGATGCTGCAGTTGAGTTGAACAACACTATTTTTCGGCAAAGAGCCAAGGGCATGACAGCCGACTTGAAAGAAAATACGATTAAGTTTAAATCTCAAGTTGTCTCTGAAGAACTATGAAGCAAATACTAACTATTACATTAGGTTTATCACTGCTGTCAGCACTTGTAGCAAAGGTGCCTGCAGCAGAATTTGAAAAGTCAAAATTACGCTCGGACAATTCCTATATTGAGGCTTCACAAGAGCCCCCTCTGGTAGTCTATGAGAATAATGTTGTTTACGAACATGGTCAGCTTATCATTCGTGCCGACAAACTTATCAAGCAAGGTGAAGATGCTGGCATCATTACAGCTGAAGGTAGCCCGGTAAAAATTCATCATGTGAACGAACTTGGTGAAACAACAGATATCGAGGCACCCAAAATAAGCTATCAGCAACAGACAGGAGAACTGGCTGCGGATGGTGATATCAAGATCATTCAACAATCCGCAGGCGATCAGCTTACTCTGATTGGTAACAAGTTACGTGCTAACCAACAGATAACTGACGGCTTCGGCTTTGTACTTAAAGGCTCACCGACTCAGTTTATTTTGAACCAGCCGAATCAATCTGAAATTACTGCTATTGCGGACACACTTCGCTCTAACGGTAAGGATAGAAAAACTCAGTTGGTCGGCTCAGTTAAACTTACACAGGGCTCATCCAATACATCGGCAGCAATGCTAACTTATGACGGCGAGACTAAACGCATCTCGGCGACTCAAAGTGCTGACGGCTCACAACCTGTGGTCACTGAGTTCTACTGGCAGGATGAACCGCCAGCGGAAAAAACGGAAACAGAAAAAGCCCTCGAGCAAGAGCCACAAGAAGTAGACAGCAACGTTGAGCTCGAACAAGAAAACTCCGAAGATGATGATAAAGCCTTAGAAGAAGAGAACCAGCAGTAACATGAGTGCATTAAAGGCCCAGAATTTAGCCAAGAGCTATAAGTCCCGCAAAGTTGTTGAGAGCGTCTCACTGGAAGTCGAACAGGGTTCGATTGTCGGTTTGTTAGGCCCTAATGGCGCAGGAAAAACGACTTCATTTTATATGATTGTAGGCCTGGTACCTTCGGACGCAGGCAAGATTATGCTGGCAGACGAAGATATTACTGATAACGCCATGCACACACGCGCTCAAAAAGGAATTGGTTATTTGCCGCAGGAAGCGTCAATTTTTAGGAAGTTGTCAGTTCAAGACAATATCATGTCGATCCTTCAGCTTCGCAAGGACTTAAGCGAAGAACAGAGAGAACAAAAACTCGACGAATTGCTGGCGGAATTCCATATTGAGCATATCCGTCTCAGTCTTGGCATGAGCCTGTCCGGCGGTGAACGTCGTCGCGTAGAGATTGCCAGAGCACTTGCTAATGATCCGAAGTTTATTCTGCTGGATGAACCATTCGCAGGGGTAGATCCTATTTCGGTGATCGAAATTAAAAGTATCATCATGCAGTTGAAAGAGCGTGGTCTGGGAGTACTTATCACAGACCACAACGTGCGTGAAACACTGGATGTCTGTGAAAGGGCCTATATCGTTGATAGTGGGAATATCATTGCCGACGGCAACACAGATACAATCCTTTCAAATCCGGTAGTTAGGCAGCGTTACTTAGGTGAACACTTTAAAATGTGATCCTAGTCATTGAAAACTAAGAGCTCATCCCCAAATTTATAATAAGCCTTGCAAGATTCTCAATCTCAGGGTAACTTGTAACTAAAGGGTCAAGAAGGAATTGATTAGCTTAGTGGTAATGACAGAACGCCCAACATTGTACACCCTCCTAACTTGGATACACTCTAAATCCAAGAACCTACTTAAGCGTTTTTCTTATACACATAACAAGCGATCATTCCCCGGATTCTTTTCAATCAGTAGTCTCCAGCCGAAAAAAGGAGGTGAACTATTAAACCAACCTTATTATTTCCAACCTATCCACTGTGGATACAGTATTCCGCCGAGTCATGTGGCCCCTTCGCACGTGAACTCAGGTAACCGCGCCTTAGACGTTTCGAGTTACCATCATTTACACTAATTTTTAATAGAAGGATTATTTATTATGCAAATCAATCTAACAGGTCGTCATTTAGAAATTACAGAACCGCTAAAACAATTCGTCGATGAAAAATTTTCGAAACTAGAGCGACATTTCGACCATATCAATAATGTTTACGTAGTCTTGAGTGTTGAAAAAATTCGCCAAATTGCTGAAGCAACCTTACATGTTAACGGTGGAGAAATATTTGCGAATAGCGAGTCAGAAGATATGTATGCTGCGATTGATTTATTGATTGATAAGTTAGACCGACAAGTGATAAAACATAAAGAAAAGATGACTCGTCACTAAAACCATAATGCACATATTAGAAACTCTTGCACCCGAGCGCTGCCAGCTCGGGTTGCAAGCCTCAAGCAGGAAAAAAGCCTTACAGGTTCTCGCCAACATATTCAGCCAAAGTTGTGAATCACTTGATTCATTTGAAATACTCCAAGCACTAACTGAACGGGAGCAGGTTGGTACAACGGCAATTGGTAATGGTATAGCCCTTCCCCATGGCCGACTAAGTAACTGCGAAAAACCCATAGCAATTCTGGCTACTCTGGACACTCCGGTAGATTTTTTTGCTTCCGATAAAGAAAACATAGATGTAATGTTTGCCCTGCTTATCCCTAAGGATCTGGATTTTCGAGACTTAGCGGGAATCGAACAAGTAAAGACAATCTTCGATAATAAAACATTTTGTGCCCAAATCAGGAATGCTCACAATAATGAAGCATTATTTGATATCATTGAACAAGCCTTTAAAGAATATGGTGAAAAGGAAAAAGCTTCTTGAAATTAGTCATTGTAAGCGGTCGCTCAGGCTCAGGAAAATCTGTCGTTCTTAAAGCACTAGAGGATGCAGGCTACTACTGTATCGATAACCTGCCTCTCAGCCTGACACTGAATGTCATTAATGATCACATCTTACAAAACGATAAAATTGCTATTGGTGTAGATGCCAGAAACCCTAACACCCTGGCCAATTTTTCAGATCAAATGGAACAGATTAAAGCTGCAGCACCACAGGCTTCGGTTTTGTTTATTGATGCCGATGAAAATGTTTTACTAAAACGCTTCAGTGAAACTCGTCGACGTCACCCACTGACCAAAGAAGGTTATTCTCTGAGGGATGCGATTAATGAAGAAAGCAACCTACTTTCTCCAGTACGCGCATCAGCTGATCTGGTTATCAACACCTCTGAACTGACTCCGCACGAACTACGAGAGCGAGTTCGCGAAAGAGTCACCTCAAATTCAAATCAACAAATGGATGTGCGCCTTGTGTCTTTCGGCTTTAAACACGGTGCTCCAAAGGACGCGGACTTTGTTTTTGATGTACGCTGCTTACCTAACCCCTATTGGGTTGAAGAACTTCGAGACTTAACCGGTAAGGATCAGGAAATAGTAGAGTACCTATCATCAAGTTCATTGGTTATGGAGTATACCTGGCAGCTAAAAGTCTTCCTTACTACCTGGATTCCTGAGTTCAGCAAACAGGGGCGTAGTTATTTTACCTGCGCAATTGGTTGTACTGGGGGCCGGCATCGCTCCGTTTATATGGTTGAAACCCTTGGGAAGTTCCTGAATACAAACTACCCTAACCTCACTGTTGAGCATAGTCAGCTCAACAAAATGTAACCGGTCTCATTTTAAATCCGTCTAAGGCTCAAGCGGCTGGATTAGACTCGCCAGCTACGTTAGAATAAAGCAATAAAATCAACCACTAACAGGGTAGCTATGGCTGAGAATCAAAACAATCAGACTCGTCAAGAACAGCTGCAGCTTCTTAACTCTGCCCTCGACAGTGGTCACCTTATTCCTGTCCGCAACCTGCTGGAAGAGCTCCACTCAGCGGATATCGCTCACCTTCTGGAATCCACCCCGCCAAGAGTACGTAACGTTATTTGGCAGCTGCTGGATAAAGAACGTGAAGGTGATGTACTACAACATCTTAACGATGAAATTCGTCAGAACTTCATCGAAAACATGCAGCCGCAAGAACTGGCTAATGCACTGGCAGATCTTGATACGGATGATGTTGTGGATATTCTGGGTGATTTATCTCATAACGTCAGTAATCAGGTTTTACGCCTGCTGGATGAGCAAAACCGTGCATTAATTGAGCACGCACTGACCTATCCGGAAGATACCGCTGGCGGTCTGATGAATACAGATACGATCATGATCAGACCTCGAGTATCGGTGGAAGTTGTGCTTCGTTACTTGCGAATTCGCGGTAATATGCCACCTCATACGGATCATCTCTACGTGGTCAATTCACGTGACGTTCTCATTGGCTCAGTTCCAATCAGCGCCATACTGACCTGTGATCCAGACACCTCAATCACGCAAATCGTTGACGAGGAAATGTTCACCATTCCAGCGGATATGATAGACACCGAAGTCGCACAAATATTTGAGCGTCATGATTTGGTATCAGCTCCTGTACTGGATAACGAGGGCCGTCTTTTAGGCCGTATCACCATCGATGACGTGGTTGATGTTATCCGTGAAGAAGCCGATCACTCATTAATGTCTATGGCAGGTCTGGACGAATTAGAAGATACCTTTGGTCCAGTAATGGAAACCGCAAAAAAACGTGCCGTATGGTTAGGTATTAATTTACTAACTGTAATATTGGCGGCGCTTGTGATTGGTCTTTTTGAAAGCACCATCGGAAAGGTAACGCTCCTCGCAGTACTTTTACCCATAGTACCGAGTATGGGTGGCATTGCAGGAACCCAGACTCTCACTCTGGTTATCCGGGGTATGTCGCTTGGACATATTAGTGACGGAAACCAGTCCTACTTTCTGAAAAAAGAACTGGCAGTGAGTATCATTAACGGAATTTTATGGGCGATTATTATATCGACACTGGTTTACGCCTTTTCATTCTATCGAGAATCCGGCGTCAATCACTTTCACCTCGCCATAACTATCGGTGGAGCCATGCTTTTCAATCTGGTAACCGGTGTTATCAGCGGAGCCAGCATACCTCTGGTTCTAAAGAAGCTCAATATTGATCCAGCCATTGCCGGTGGCGTGGTTCTGACCACGGTAACCGATGTTGCTGGATTTTTTGCACTACTGGGTCTGGCAACCTACTTTTTCGCTTAGGCTGCTACGGTCATTCTCTCTATCGCCACAGAGCCGGTCAGTATGCTTGAGCGTTTATCCACGTCACTACCCATCGATACTATCGACTGCAACATTTGCTCCAGGTTTCCTGCAATAGTAATTTCCTGAACGTAATGCTGAATTACTCCATTCTCAAACCAGAACCCACTGGCACCTCTGGAATAATTACCTGTTACGATATTAACGCCTTGCCCCATGACCTCCGTTACAAGAAGACCTGTACCGAGATCCTTTAATATTGAATCCAAACTTTTCTTTTCTGAATCAATGCTGATGTTGTGGATGCCGCCGGCATTACCTGTGGTTTCCATACCCAGACGCCGAGCAGAATAACCACTTAAAAAGTATCCGTTTAAAATACCCTCACCAACGATAGTACGCTGCTGAGTTGCAACACCATCACTATCATAGTTTGAGCTGCCTAAACCTTTCAGCAAAAATGGGTCTTCATTGATACTGATAAAGTCTGGCAATATCTTATGCCCAAGTTTGTCCAGCATAAAAGACGACCTTTGATATAAAGCCCCCCCTTTAAGGGCACTTAATAAATGAGACCATAGACCACGAGCAACCTCAGGACTAAACACGACCGGGTACTGACCAGAGCGGCATTTGCCCTGTATTAATTTATTTTTTATTCGCTCGGCAGCTGCCTCACCAACTTCTGCCGGTAAAAGCAGATCGTTGAAGTCCCTGCCCAAGGTGTAGTAGCCATCACGGATCATCCCTTTCTCTGTCTCGCCAATAAGTACATTGGATAGACTGTAGCGAGTGGTTTGATTCAGGCCTCTAAAGCCATGACTGTTAGCATAGGATGATAGGGAGCGATGACTATAAAAATTTGCGCCTTCAGACTGTTTTATTTCTTTATGTTTTAGCGCAGCGGCCTCACCTTCCTGGGCTACTGCCAACATATCTTCAAGTGATAAATCAAAAGGATGATCTAAAGACAGGTCCTTAAACTCTGTTGCCATTCTATCGGCTTCAACTAACCCAGCATAGGGATCAGGCTCGGTGTATTTAGCGATATTAAACGCCGCTTCCAGGCCCTTAAGAGCCGCAGCTTCAGTTAAGTCATTTATTGAGACCGTACCCTTTCGCTGTTGCACATAAAGATTAATGCCTAAATGGCTATCCTGGTTAAACTCCAGCGTTTCAAGCTCTCCATTACGCACTTCAAGACTATTGCCAATGGTGTTATAGCTCCAAACTTCTGTTTGCTCCGCTCCCAGTTTTTTGGCTTCGCTAATAACGCGATCAGCTATTGACTGCATGACCTCTGAGGTTGCTGACTGCTGTTTGGCAATTTGCTTTAAAGTAAGTTGTTGACTATCGACCTGCGACAAGAGTAGCTCCCTTGATTGATAATTTTGCTATATTTCGCTGTGTCATTATAAAGACTTAAAATACAATAAAAAGCCCGAATAACAAGCATTCATTAGGTGATACGCTACCACAATTACCCGTAAAGCGTTATCATAAAGTAAAGTTTCTGCTGCCATACGATGATGATAGATAATTACGAAGAAGGCGAAGATTTCGCTGAAGAAAAATCCAAATCACAGATCAAAAAAGAAATGCTTGAGCTAACGGCTTTGGGAGAGAAGCTGGCGAAGCTAAATGAGCAGCAATGGCAAACACTGCCCATATCAAATACTCTGCTTCATGCTTTGCGAGAAATTCCTAAAATCGGGCATCACACCGGATTAAAGCGACAAATTAAGTATCTAGGCAAATTACTCCGAAATGAGGATGTTGAAGGTATTGAGCAACAACTCGTCATTAATAACCAGCAGCATACTCTGGAAGTTCAAAGAGAGAAGTTGTGTGAGCATTGGCGAGAACGCCTGCTGGAAGAAGGTGATGAAGCTGCCTTTGAGTTACTTCAGGTGGCACCTAACCTGGAGCGTCAGCACCTGAGACAGCTGGTCCGAAATGCGACCAAGGAAAAGTCTCTCAAAAAACCTCCCAAATACCAGAGAGAACTTTTCAGGTACTTGAGAGATTTTGCAGAATTTCAAGACAGTTAAGCTTAACCGGACTGAGTACCACCCACGGTCAGCTGATCCACTTTCAAAGTAGGCTGGCCGACACAGACGGGAACACTTTGTCCATCTTTCCCGCAAATGCCGATTCCGGGATCTAGCTGGCTATCATTCCCAACCATACTGACATACTTTAAAACCTCTGGCCCATTACCGGCTAAAGTCGCACCTTTGATTGGTGCCGTCAACTTACCGTCTTCTATCAAATAAGCCTCACTGGCACTGAACACAAAGTTGCCTGAAGTAATGTCTACCTGACCGCCGGCAAAGTTAGGAGCATAAACCCCTTTCTTAACGCTGCGAATAATTTCTTCTGGTTCAGACTCTCCTGAAAGCATCAGTGTATTAGTCATCCTCGGCATGGGCAAATGCGCGTAAGACTCTCTTCGGCCATTACCTGTTGGAGACTGCCCCATAAGACGAGCATTATGCTTGTCCTGCATATATCCTTTCAGGACACCTTTTTCTATCAAAACGTTAGACTGGGTAAGCGTACCCTCATCATCTACATTAAGAGAACCACGCTGGTTCTGTAAAGTGCCATCATCAACAACCGTACACAGTTCGGAGGCGACTTTCTGTCCCATCCGATTAGCATATGCAGAAGAGCCTTTGCGATTAAAGTCGCCCTCAAGGCCATGACCAACCGCCTCATGAAGAAGCACCCCTGGCCAGCCGTTACCAAGCACCACCGGCATAGTTCCCGCAGGTGCTTCAACCGCTTCCAGATTGATAAGAGCCTGGCTAACTGCACGCTCTGCTAATTGTTCAAGGTCCAGACTAATCAGATGGTGCCAGCTGTAACGGCCTCCCATTCCAGAACTTCCACGCTCGCGGCGCCCATCATGCTCTGCAACCACCGTCACGTTCAAACGAATCATAGGGCGAATATCTGCGGCCAGGGTACCATCAATGGCCGCCACCATCATATGCTCATCCGCTGCCGACAAACTAACAATTACCTGCTTAACTTTTTCATCCAGTTGACGCGCCTTGGCATCAAGCTGTCGCAACAACGCTATTTTATGTGCCTGCTCGACATTTCCTAAAGTAGACTCAGGCTCATAAAGACTTGTCGTTCTTTGCATTTGATTGAAACTGATGGTCTTAGACTGACCCGCCCTACTGATACTGGTAGCAGCCGCAAGCGCATTATTTAAAGCGGTCTGCTCAAATTGATTGGCGTAGGCAAAACCGGTTTTCTCGCCGTCTATGCTCCGGATACCCAGCCCCTTGTTTAAATTAAAGCTAGCGTCTTTGACCAGTCCATCTTCCAACTGCCAATATTCCATCACGACTTCCTGCAAGAATATATCTGCATAATCCTGCTGGTAGTGACCTAGAGCTCCGATCGCCTTTTGAACTGCATCTACAGTAAGATCGGACTCTTTGAATAAGTGTTGCTCAACACGATCAAGAATGTTTGTCATTCAGTACCTTATAACTTTCGGTGTGTATGGACAGGAAAACGCTTTTTAATGGCGTTAATCTGTTGAGTATCAATTTCATGATTAATGTAGCCAACCTGGTTGTCCATTTCAGCAAGGACATCTCCCCACGGTCCGACGAAAAGACTATGACCATAGGTTTTACGTTTATTATCATGTAACCCGGTCTGATTGGGAGCAACTACAAAGCATAGGTTTTCTACCGCTCTTGCCTGTAGTAATAAGTTCCAGTGAACTTTACCCGTTTGCAATGTAAAGGCTGAAGGCGCCAGAATGACTTCCACATTTTGCTTTTGATATAAACGGTATACCTCTGGAAAACGCAGGTCATAGCAGACAGATAAACCGAACTTTATATCTTTAAACTCAAACGTTTTGGTTTCGTAACCGGCCAACGTGTTGGCGGATTCTGAATAAACCTCGTCATCTTTAACAGCGACATCAAACATATGAATTTTATCGTAATGCGTTATGACGCTACCATCAGGAGCATAAACATAACACCTGGCATAAGGACGCTCTTTAATCTCTGACTCAACTGCTATGGTGCCCCCGACAAGTGCTACCTGATTTTCTTTAGCAACTCGCTTCATCCAGTCTTGAATTTTGCCCTGACCGGGAGGTTCAACAAAATCTAATTTCTGGCCATTATATTTTTCCATCAAGGCAAAGGTTTCAGGTAGAACCACCATCTCAGCGCCATCAGACACTGAGTCTTTAATAAGTTTTTCAGCTGCTTTAAGATTTTCATCAATATCGCTTGATGAAGACAACTGAATCAGGCCGATTTTGATTCTCTTAGAATCACTCATCATTAATATCCTCCGCCGTTTCTTGCTCGGATGGTAACTTTTCTTCGTCTGACTCGGGCTCAGCGTCAGTGGGTTCCTGTCTTTCTTGCTCTGTCTTTAGCTCAGACTCAGGAACTGTCACTTCTTTCGATTTTTTACTTAACTCAACAACTTCTGGGTTGGCCAGATCGCCCGTCACTTTATATTCAATACTCACTACAACATCAATCACAGGCTCGAATATCTTGTTAACCAGCAGCATGATCAAGCCAGTTGTCGGTTCAATTGCCCAGCCGGCTAGCACAGGTAAACTTGATCCCAGCTTTGGCACCACAGTAACATTTTGATCGACAGTCTGTTCGACTAAATCAATACTTCCTTTGACTTCAACATCCGCTGCAGTACCGTTGATGAATACATCATCACTGTGGACCACGCCATTTTTAATGGTAAATACTCCGCGCATTGTGTCATAGAAGAATCCATCTTCAAACAAGTCGCTAAAGTCTAGCGACAGCCGTCGGCGAACGCTTTGTAGTGAAAATAAACTGAACACTCGCGCCTGACGATCGCTCAGCTCTTTCACAGCACCCGGTCCGGTATCTAAACTGATATTACCGTTCAAGGTTTCCAGGCTGATGTCATGAAACCCTCCCGGCCACGATAGAGCGATACTGCCTGTGGCTTCTGTTTCTTTCAATCCATCGCCATAACCCCATCGCTTGAGGAGAGCACCGGTATCCTGTGTGGTGAAGCGAATATTGACCGCGCTCTGATCATCCTGCCAGCGTCCCTCTAAATAGGCAGCTAACTGCCCTTTTATTTGGCTGTCGCCTTTTAAAACAACAGCGTCACCTTCCTTTGTTGAAACCAGTGTTAACTTTCCAGTATCAATCCCATTGATTTTGCAGCTAAAGCATTCCAGCTGCCACTTATCAAGTGCATCTTTTTGGAGATCCAGCTCAGACTCAGACAAGCTGGAAAATGGCTGTAATTCAATATCCAGACTATCCACTACCACATGTTTTCGGCCGTCAGTGAACAGAGTCAAACTACCATTACCTTCTTTTGCACTGACATTAAAACGAACGCTTTCATCATCCAGTAATGAGTCTGTTAATGAAACTTCATGTAGTGATTGTCCTGCTACGGTAAATAAATCCGTCCTAACAGCGATATGATCAATCCACTTGGGCCAGAAGAAGTCGCCTTCTTTTTTCATCTGCAGACTATTAATCCATTCGTAACTATGAATTTCTGGAAAGAAGCCCTGTATCGCAACCCCTTGAGGTGGAACTTGAATAGAGTTCGTCGCCAGCTCTCCCAGAGCAATCACTCCATTGATATCTTCCGGATTAGACTGGCTAAAATTCAACTGTGCCGAGACAGTATCCCTGTAAATGGTTCTTGACTGAATCCGTCCTTCGGTTTGAAACAAGGTTGCCAGAAAAGATGCCGCTGCTGACTTTGACTTGCTCAGCCAGGATGGGCCTTCTATCAGCGTCCCTTTCAAGTCGCTGCGCAAAATCAGTGAGGCCGAACCGCCCACATCTTTCCTGTAGTGAAGAGTCACTGGACTTTCACCCTCAATCTTAAGCGGAGCCTGTATATTATGAAATTCTACTGCTCTGGCGAGATTGAACATTGATTCTGCATTAATATTGACCAGATCATCACTTTCAGTATATTCATCAACAGTAATATCCAGAGTGACCGGACTCTTCCAGATTTCCCCTTTCAAATTTTTAGAGTAGGCGCCTCTTTCAGTGTAATGAAGCGATCCCGTCAAGGAATCGAGAGCAAAGTTGTAACCGTCAAGCTGAATGCTTTGCCCATTGAAGCTGATATTACCCGTCAGCCGAGTATTGTCATCATCCTCACTAAGTGGAATGCTGACACTTAATTTATGATCAAGTTTTCCAGAAAACTTGAGGTCGATTAAATCGTCTCCAAGCCACTGATGTATCGGTGATTCGAAAAACAAATCTCTATACGGTTGATAAGCTACCTGGTTTTCAATGTCCATCTTAAGTACAGAATTTTCTGTAAAAATTGACTCAATCACTCCCTCAACATTCCCAATATCATTTCCGAGAACACTTCCTGAAGTGGCATTGATCATCAACTTATTATTCAAAAAGTGAACATCAGCCGATAGATTTTCCAGTTGTGGCCAGTCCTTATCAAAATTAAACTGGCTGTCCGATACTTTTGCCTGTATATCAAACTGGCCATCATTGTTTTCATAAGGAAAGTTTTCGATATTGCCACGCCATGTCAATTTACCAAAATCAACTTGTCCAGAAATTAAAGACTGATCGAGAAAAGACAGTACCTCTTCGTCCATTTCATTACGAGGCCAGTAGGTTTCCAATGCGGCAATATTAACGTTACGAGCTTCAGCATAAATTGACATATCAGGATCGCCATCCACAATCTCAATTTTGCCGCTGGCAAAGACTTCTGTATCAGGGTTATCTAAAGCAAAAGAGTTCACCTTAATAAATGGGCTTTCTTTGAAACTAATCCATGCATCCAGACTTAAGGTATCCACGGGAATATTGTTTTTAAATACTCCGGGCCATTTAATATTGGAATCCTCAGTGCTCGCTCTAACAGTCCACCCATCATCAAGCTTGTTTACAAACAGGCTTTTCAGCATTACCCCGGGAGAATTCGCAGTAGACTGTACACTGAACGAGTCTACCTTGGCTCTACCGTTAATCGGAACCAGCTCTTTATTTTTTTGAAGTGTTTCAAGATCCAAAGAGACTAAATCACCCTCGGGCTTTAAGTCTATTAGGTGTTGTCTTATGTCCTGGGGCATAAAAGGGATGGACAGAGAAGAAAAGTAACCGATTGGTGTATTCTGTGCTTCAAAACGCCATACCGTAGTGTCTTCATCAACCTTATCCCTGACAACCTTGAAGTAACTATTGTAGCGTTTTAAGTCACCAGACTCCTGACGCTCTACTACATGAAACTTATCGCTGGAAAAAATCGTATAACGACCTTCATGTATATAGTTAATTTCTGCATCTAACTTAGCTACTTTTGAATCCGTGCTGTCAGCTTTAAAAAGTAACTTACCGGATACAGGAAAATCACCTTCATAGCTTAGCCAAAACTCTGTATCCGCGAGCTCAACTGGAATTCCCTGAGGTAAATTAAAGAACTGACTACTATTGACCAAGTCAAAGTCACGAAGTAAACCATATATGTCGATGGGGTTATCGTCAGCAAATGGTTTGCCATCAGACTCAACAATAACCTTACCCTGAGATGCAAATTCACTTTGAAAGTCGAGCGTTAACTGCCGCTGCTGATCTCGCCTGATAAAGTTTAACTGTGAGACCTGGACCTTTTTGCTTTGATCATTTTTTCTGAAGTTAATCGATACATTATCAATTGCAATGGATTCTTGATTAATGATTTCCGGATAACGTTTAAGGAATAATTCAACATTGGGGGAAAAGTCATTGCTAGCGGCAGACTCATTGATCGCAATATCAAGAGTTACCGTATTAAGCTCAACCTTTTCAGTAACTAAATAACCTTTGAACAAACTTTCCCAGAAATTAAGAACTATAAGACTCTTGCTGGAACCCAATGAGACATCACCGTCATCACTACTCCATTGAACATCTTCCATAAAAATACTGGGTTTAAATTTTGTCCAGTCTACATCCAGTGACTGGTAATCAAACTGACCACCGAACTCTGCCTCGGCTAAAGCTATCATCCTAGCTTTATCTTCTGTCCAATAGGGTAAGGTCAGTTTAGCCAGCGACAGAAGGACAACAAATATAATGACAAGAACCGACATCAACCAAAGTAATTTGGTTAATGTTTTTCTCAAGAATCTAACAAACGATTTTGCCATTAAGGTTCCGGTTACATTAAAACAACGTCAAACTGCTCTGGCGAATATAAGCTTTCGACCTGCAGTTTTATAGGTTTATCAATTTCTACTTCTAAATCACCGAGACTGCTAGCCTCTTCATCCAGTAGACAGTCGACGACTTCCTGACTTGCCAAAACTAGAAATTTTTGTACATCATAGGTTCGTGCCGCCCGGCTCAGCTCACGGAAGATTTCATAACAGACTGTGACTGCGGTTTTAACATAACCTCGACCATTACATTGTTGGCATGGCTCGCACAGCAGTCGCTCCAGACTTTCTCTGGATCGTTTGCGGGTCATCTCAACCAAGCCCAGAGTAGACACTTCAGTTATCTGAGTTTTAACATGATCCTTTTCCAGTAGCTTTTCCAGTGTTCTTAATACCTGACGCTTATGCTCTTCATCTTTCATGTCAATAAAATCAACAATAATGATGCCGCCAAGGTTTCTTAGTCTTAACTGTCTAGCTAAAGCGGTCGCAGCTTCCAGATTCGTTCTGAAAATGGTTTCTTCCAGATTTTTATGACCAACAAAAGCACCGGTGTTAACATCTACCGTAGTCATCGCTTCAGTCTGATCAATGATTAGGTAACCACCCGATTTTAACTGTACTTTTCGTTCCAGAGCTTTTTTAATTTCCTCCTCGACGTTGTAAAGATCAAAGATTGGACGTTCGCTCTGATACAACTCGATCCGGCTTTCCATCTCTGGCAAAAACTCTTTTACAAAATCTCGAATTCGCTCCAAAGCTTTTTCATCATCAATACGAACTCTTTCGACGTCATCCTCGAAGATATCACGCATGATCCTAAGCTCTAATCCGAGGTCCTCATGAACCAAACCGGGGGCTTTAACTTGTTTTGACTTGTCGGTGATCCCATTCCACAACTTTGCGAGAAATAAAGCATCACGAACCAGTTCTTTTTCAGATGCACCTTCAGCTGCGGTTCGAATAATAAATCCATTGTCGAGCTCTTGATGCTCTTCCAGCAACTCACGCAACCTGACCCGTTCGTCCTGGTTATCGATTCTTTGTGAGACACCAACATGCTCGGTGTCAGGCATTAACACCAGGTAACGGGAAGGAATCGTAATATGAGTCGTTAATCGGGCGCCTTTACTGCTGATGGGATCTTTGATGACCTGCACTATGATCTTCTGACCTTCGTGCAGGACCGTAGTGATATCGGTTTCCTGTGCCTGTTGCTTGTCCAGTAATTGAGAACCCTCGATAGCCTGCTTACTGCCCTCGGCTTTATCAGTCACGATATCCGCCAGGTGAAGAAAAGCAGCTTTATCATGACCGATGTCGACAAAAGCCGCTTGCATCCCAGGCATTACTCGCTTAACAACACCTTTATAGATATTACCGACAATACCTCTATTTTCTGTGCGCTCTAAATGAACTTCCTGCAACACGCCATTTTCCACGATAGAAGCACGCGTCTCCTGAGGCGTAATATTAATCAGAATTTCATCACGCATACTTATATTCCTTATCTCAGTGCAAACTGAATGCCTACGTCTTCCAACAAGAGACGTGTCTGATAAATGGGTAAACCAACAACGTTACTATAACTTCCGCGAATTGACTCAACCAGGGAACCGCCAAGTCCCTGTATGGCATAACCACCGGCTTTACCCAGTGGCTCTTTGCTTTGGCAATAGCGCTCTATCAACTGGGTATCCAGTGGCGCAAACACCACTTCGGTTTCTACCGTACTTTGCCAGTGCTGCTGGGGGGTCGCTATGACGACACTTGATATGACAGTATGGGTATTCCCGCTCAGACGTTGCAACAACTCTGTCGCATGCTCCAGGTCCTGAGGTTTACCCAAAGCTTCATTATTGTGTACTACCGTGGTGTCTGCTGTCAGAACCGGCCACTGCTTCTGGTATTCATCACCCTCAAGAGCTGACATCGCTTTACCCAGAGCAACTCTCGATACATACTCTCTTGGACTTTCACCCGGCAGAAGCGTTTCATCAAAATGATTTGCTATCTGCTGGAACGTTACACCAAGCTGTTGCAATATCTCCTGACGACGTGGCGAACCAGACGCCAGATAAATCGTTGAGTATTCTGCTGCCATCTTTAAATCACCCTGAAGTAACGGCGGATATCACGAAGTAAAATGAATAACCAGGGCCATAGCAGCGTGTTAATCCCAGCCGAAAGCCAATAGGTAAAACTACTTTCCGGACTACCGGTAATCCGTGACAGCCACAGAACCAGCCCTAGATAAGGAAGACTTAAAAAGCCCATGGTCAGAGCCTGCTTCCAGATTGGATATATTCGAATACGCTGGAAATTCAGCTGCAAGATAAAAACCAATACGCACAAAGTAAAACTATGCAGGCCGAGCGTACTTCCCATCAATGCATCGTAAATCAGCCCCCATATAAATGCCCAAAAAAGGCCAATGCGATGAGGCAGTGCCACCACCCAGTAACCCAGCACTAAAAATAGCCAGTCTGGCCTGAAGGGCTGCCATGAATCGGGTAGCGGAATAACGCTTAAAATTAAAGCGATAAGAAGGCTTAAAATTATAACCCAGCTACCACGCTTTTTATCATTCTGCATCAGGACCTGTCTCCCCTTCTAACTCTGATTGTGATACCTCTGGATTGGTTGGGTCTTTCACTTTTGGATCGTGATAGGGCCACAATAGCAGGACATGATTAGCACGATTAATATTGGCGGTTGGCTCTGCCTGAATTTCAGCATATGGCTGAGCAGTCTGCCTAACTACCGATATCACTTTAGCCACAGGATAACCGTCCGGGAAACGCTGTCCTAAGCCCGAACTTAGCAGAATATCCCCTTCTTTAACATCAATCGTATTCGGCAGATGTCTTAAATACAGTAAACGACCATTACCCTGCGCAATGGCTCGAACACCGTTTCGATCGATCCTGACAGGAATTGCATGCTTCTGATCATTAATCAGGATCATTCGTGACGTTGAAGTCGATACCTCGACGATTTGCCCCATGATGCCTTCCGCATCCACCACCGGCTGCCCCACAAAAACATCATCCATGCTGCCTTTGTTTAGAATCAGCTCATTAGCGAACAGGCTACTATCGATATTAAGAACCTCAGCAATGACTCGTTTTCCACGCAATGTTCTGGAGGAGCCAAGCAGTGATCGCAAACGGGCGTTTTCAGATTCAAGACCAATGAGGCGTTGGTTTTGTGCTTTAAGAATAAGTAACTCGTCTTTTAAACGACGATTTTGATCAATCAAATCATTACGACTGACAATATTGTTATCGGCCCAGGAAGCAATTTCATTAGGAAGGTTCGCTAAAAAATAAATAGGTGCAAACACAGTGGAAACACCTTTACGGGCACTGCTCAAATAGTCATAGCGATAATCAAGCACCATCATTAAGGAAGCTAAAAGCAAACTAAAAAGCAGCTGTAGCAACAACGACGGTCCCTGAGTAAATATATTTTTAATGGCTTACTCCTCAGCAAGAAGTATCTCGCACACGATTAGTCCACTGGGCCGGACTTTAGTTTAGCAATTATTAGGCTATGGATACAAAAAACGGGCAAACTAAGTGCCCGATTTTCATCGACTTTTTGGGCTAATGCCCCAAGTCTTAATCGTCTGAGAATAAATCTCCACCGTGCTCATCGATGGTTTCTAATACTTTCCCACCACCACGAGCTACACACGTTAATGGATCTTCAGCCACAATCACTGGCAAGCCGGTCTCTTCCATCAACAAACGGTCTACATCACGAATCAATGCACCACCACCCGTCAATACCATGCCGCGCTCAGAGATATCAGCAGCCAATTCAGGAGGCGACTGTTCTAATACAGTTTTTACCGCGCGCACAATACCGTGTAGTGGGTTTTGTAGAGCTTCTAAAATTTCATTACTGTTTATAGTAAAGCTACGAGGAATACCTTCAGCCAGATTACGACCACGAACGTCTAGCTCGCGAACTTCTGTGCCAGGATAAGCAGTACCGATTTCATGCTTGATACGCTCAGCTGTCGCTTCACCAATAATTGTGCCGTAATTACGACGGATGTACTCTATGATAGCTTCGTCAAAACGGTCACCACCGATTCGAACCGAATCAGAGTAAACCACGCCATTCAAAGATAAAATTGCAATCTCGGTTGTACCACCACCGATATCCACAACCATCGAACCACGCGCTTCGTTCACAGGCAATCCAGCACCAACCGCTGCAGCAACCGGTTCTTCAATCAGGTAAACATCACGAGCACCAGCTCCCAATGCCGATTCTTTAATCGCACGTCGTTCTACCTGAGTGGATCCACATGGGACACAAACCAGTACGCGAGGACTTGGGCGGAAGAAAGTATTATCGTGAACTTTACGAATAAAGTGCTGAAGCATTTTCTCAGTCACTTCAAAGTCGGCGATCACGCCATCTTTCATTGGACGGATGGCAACAATGCTTCCAGGCGTTCTACCTAACATTTTCTTTGCAGCCTCACCAACGGCAGCAATTGATTTTGCACCACCAGTTCGATCTTGACGAATGGCTACGACTGAAGGCTCATCGAGCACAATCCCTTGGTCTCGTACATAAATAAGAGTATTGGCTGTACCTAAGTCAATCGATAGGTCAGTTGAAAAAAGGCCACGTAATTTATTAAACATCTAAGGAAGTTTCCCGCATTAAACTTGTGTTACTAAAGTTCACTTAAAATAATTGTCATTCAAAAAGGGCTAAACGCCAATGGCGACAAGGCTTGTGAGAATATTCTCAATCGCGTTACTCTAACAATACTCATCAAGCTCGGCAAGCTTAAAAACCTTTAACAGTAGATTATTTTCACAGTTTGTAGAATTTGTATCAAGAAAGTCATGACAGCCTTAATAAGAGACCTGAAACTTCTACTAAAGTTCAGTTAAACGTCCAATGGTCACACGGGCATGTCCGGCATAATCTTTGATGGTCTCAATCGATTCGTAACCCAATTCACGCAAAATCTTCTGCACTGGCTCGGCCTGCTCGAATCCATGCTCGAACATCAGCCAGCCCCCCGGCTTGAGATGACTTTTAGCCTGCTCACTGATAATTCGTATATCAGATAGACCACTATCTTCAGCGACCAGTGCCGTTATTGGCTCATAGCTCAAATCATTGAGATGCGGATCGTTGTCAGCAATATAAGGCGGATTGCTAACGACCAGATCCAGCGGCTTGTTCGGCCATTGGTCGAGCCAATGACTGTGTAGACAGGTCACGTTCTCCAGCTGATAACGGTGGCGATTTTTTTCCGCAACAGCTAATGCCTGTTCGCTGACGTCTACAGCCCAGACTTCTGCATTCGGCCGCTCACTGGCAATAGCCATAGCAATAGCGCCAGTGCCGGTTCCCAGATCGACCACTCGTGCAGCCTTTTCAACAGGCAAATGCTCGAGGGCGCACTCCACAAGGTGCTCGGTTTCAGGACGTGGTATTAAAGTATCAGGCGTGACCGCTAAGTTGAACGTCCAGAAATCCTGATGCCCCAGAATGTAGGCAACCGGCTCACCACTGGCGCGCCTCTTAACAAGTGATTGAAACTCTTGAAATGCAGCCTGAGACAATTCCTTTTCCGGCCAGGTCTTCAACCAGCTGCGATTCTTCTCTAATTGAAAAGCCAGTAATAGTTCGGCATCCAGTTTAGGGCTATCGCTTGTCGATAATTGCGCAATAGCCCAGTCGATGGCATCACTGACAGTATGACTCAAAAGCTGATTCCACTTATTCGCTTTGACCCGACAAGGCAGCTAACTGATCCGCCTGGTGCTCCTGAATAAGAGGCTCAACGATCTGATCAATGTCACCTTCCATAATTTCATCCAGCTTATACAGAGTCAGGTTAATACGGTGATCCGTCATACGTCCCTGAGGGTAGTTATAGGTGCGAATTCGGTCCGAACGGTCTCCGGTACCGACCAGGTTACGACGCATCTCTGTCTGCTCTGACTGCTGCTTTGCTTCTTCAGCTGCCTGTAAACGTGACTGCAATACAGACATCGCCTTAGCGCGGTTCTTATGCTGCGAACGTTCATCCTGACACTCGACGACGACACCTGTAGGAAGGTGCGTAATACGAATCGCCGAGTCAGTTTTGTTAACGTGCTGACCACCTGCACCCGAGGCACGGAACGTATCGACTTTTAAATCCGCAGGATTAATATCAACCGCATCAACTGCGTCCGCTTCCGGCATCACTGCCACAGTACAGGCAGAGGTATGAATTCGGCCCTGGGATTCGGTTTCAGGAACGCGCTGTACCCGGTGTGCGCCCGATTCAAACTTTAATCGGGAATAAACACCGTCACCAATAATACGTAGAATAATTTCTTTATAGCCGCCATGCTCACCCTGGCTCTCGCTGATGACTTCAACCTGCCAGCGATGTTTTTCGGCGTACTTACTGTACATACGGAATAAATCACCAGCAAAAATAGCCGCTTCATCACCACCCGTACCAGCACGAATTTCCAGGAAGGTATTTTTATCGTCGTTAGGATCTCTTGGCAGCAATAATTTCTGCAAGTCGACTTCCAGCTGTTCGATGGTTTCCTTCGCACTTTTCAGCTCTTCCTGAGCCATTTCACGCATATCAGGATCATCATCCTTCAACATTTCCTCAGCGCTTTCCAGATTTTCTACCGCTTCCTGATACTGCTGAAAGGCTTTAACAACTTCTTCCAGCTGTGAATATTCTTTTGAAAGATCGCGGAATTTATTTTGATCGGAAATAATCTCAGGATCACCAAGCAAAGCTTCAAGCTCTTCATGACGATCAACCAAGCCTTCTAATTTTTGACTGACAGAATCCTGCAACATGCTGCTATTTTATTCCTGTAGACTAATGATATTGATTAACGACCCAACCTACTCATCGTCAGATGATTTGTCCAATTGAAACAACTGGCGAGTAATTTGATGACGATCCCACTCATCATCGTCTTCTCTTAACCAGACCATCGGTTGGTGTAAAAACTTTTTGGTCAGGCGATGTGTAAAATGCTCCAGAGCCTCATCAACATCGCCACCATTTTTGAGCTGCGCTTTAACCCTTTCTAACTCGGCTTCGGCAACTTCATTAAGCATTTGGTGTAATTCACGCACTGTATCATGTTTACGACGACCCGCATGCCACTTTTCGAAATCCTCGACAAACTCCTGCAGAATGACCTTAGCTTCCTGCGCTGCTTCCTGTCTCGCCTGTAGATTTTCCTGAATCACACCTTCCAGATCGTCTACCGTATATAAATAGACATCATCCAGGTTAGCGACTGAGCTTTCGATATCACGGGGTACAGCAAGATCGACCATGAACATACTTTTACGGCGGCGCTCTTTTACCGCAGCCTCAACCATGCCTTTACCAATGATTGGTAGCATACTTCCTGTCGAGCTGATCACGATATCGGCCTGAGCGAGATAGTGAGGGATCCCTTCCAGACCTACCGCCTTACCCTCGAACTCTCTAGCCAGACGCTGAGCATTGGCCAATGTACGGTTTGCCATGACCATACTACTCACGCCACTCTGCTGTAGATGGCGGGCAGCCAGCTCAATCGTTTCACCTGCTCCAACGAATAGAACAGTCAACTTGGAAAAGTCTGCAAAAATATGACGCGCCAGACTGACAGCAGCATAGGCTACGGATACCGGATTGGAACCAATATCGGTCTCATGACGCACTCTTTTGGCGGCGGAAAAGGTTTTCTGGAAAAGCCGTTCCATGACCTGCTCAACCGTACCGGCGCGTTTTGCCTTCTGGTAACACGCCTTTAACTGACCCAGAATCTGAGGTTCGCCAAGCACCATGGAGTCAAGACCGCTGGCTACCTTCATCAGGTGATCAACGGCATCATTACCTTGATGGCAATAGACGGCCTCATCCAGCTCCTGGTCTAGTTCCTTTTTGGATTTCAACCAAGCCAGCAGTGCAGCCTTTAAGTCTTCCGCTGACTGTCCCTCGTCAGAGATATAGAACTCGACGCGATTACAGGTCGACAACAGAGCGACTTCTGCGCCCTTAATAGTATCCTTGACCTCGGCCATAACCTGACCTAATTCATGATCCGCAAATGCCACCTTCTCGCGCACAGCAAGAGATGCAGTTTTATGGTTAATTCCTAAAGCAATCAAAGACATAAGCTAGGCTGTAAGGTCACTCAAAAAAGACACTGTAAATCATAGGCATGTAATTGGCGCGAATTATAACACCGCTTAGAGTTGTCCGCTAATTTAAAAAAAGTATTAAAACGTTAGCTTTTCGCTGTACTCATAAGATTTTCTTGTTACTCTTGTGGAGTGATTTCACAAAATATTGAAAATAATCGATTACAATAGGCGAATGAAAAAGCTTTCCTCGGCCAAAACCCTACTAGTTTCTGCTTGCTGCATTTTACTAACCTCTTGTGCGACAACACAAACGCAGACAACAGAAACATCCACAGAATCCAGCGCAGTTCAGCAGCCGGAGCACCCTTCTGTGGCCCAGTTTTCGGCCGAAGACCGTGGTCAACTCTATTTCAGTATTTTACTGGCCGATATAGCCAGCAAACAACAGCTATACGATGTCGCGCAGAGTAATTTCCTTTATGCAGCCGAGCAAACGGGCAGTCAGGAACTGTCTGCCAAGGCTGCAATGCTTGCTCTGATTGAACGTGACTATATCAGCAGCATGCAGGCCATCGATCTGTGGCTCGGTATTGCTCCCGATGATCCTAACGCTTACAAACTGGCCGTAATCGCCTCGCTGGCACAGGGTCAGCAGCAACAGGCAGAAATATACCTGATGCAATTGATTCAATTGCTCCCTGGTAACGATGACGAAAAGCTCTATGAGCTGATCCAGATGGCCAGCTTTCAGGACGATGCGGATTTCATTAGCTTTTACCGCGAAGTGAATAAACCGATTTCATCCCCCTACATTGCAGCAGCAGAAGCCTACCTCCATCTGAAGTCAGACAGACCCAAGGAACAATACGATCGTATTCATGCACTTTTAAGTTATGCCTTACGACAGAAGCCCGAGTTCCTTTCGGCCATCGAGCTTAAAGGAGAGGCTTTCGCTCTGAACTCTAAGCAACAGCGCAAGGAATACCTGCTAAAAGTTTTAGACAAAAGGGATTTGAACATAGACCAGACTTACAAGATTGGTGAGCTACTCTATACCCAGAGAAATTATGCTGATGCGCTGATCGCTTTTGAACGGGTTCTGGAAGAACGCACTGACGATAGACAGACTCAGTTTTTAGTGGCCAGTAGCCACTATGCGCTGGAACACTACCAGCGCGCCGCCGATATATTCTGGTTTCTCGCAAGGAAAAACTATAAGAAGGAAATAACCAGCTACTATTGTGGTGATTCTGCAGCTCGGGCTGATGATCTGATCAAAGCCTATACCTGCTATGAAATGGTTCCTGTTGGACGCTTTTATCAAACGGCCAGAACCGAACTGGCTCAGCTGTACTCTGAAAACAACCAAAAACAGCAAGCCATAAAAAGTTTGCGTTATGCCCAGCGTAAGGTTGGACTGGACAGCAGACAGCAGCTTCTTGAGTTTGAGATTAACCTGCTGACCCAGACAGGCGATTTTAAAGAAGCTGAGCAACGCATTGAATCTGCTTTACAGGTGAGTCCTGAAAAACCTTTCCTGTTCTATCTCAAGCTCCAGCTTCTCAACCAGACGCAGTCGGTCGCTGAGTTCAGACAGTCCATTATTAATTTAAGAAACAGCGTTAGCGACGTGCAGCTCAAAACGGATATTACTCTGGTCGGAGCCAACTTCCTTCAAGGTCGTAATAGCCATTTGATGGCCTATCAGTTACTGGAAGAAGCATCAAAACAGCAGCCAGACAATATCGACCTTCTATATAGTAAGGCTCTGGCAGCCGAGCCATTGGAATACTACGGCTCAATGGAAAAGGATCTACGTCATATACTGAAGCTGGATCCGGATCATGTCCATGCCAAAAACTCTCTGGGGTACACTCTGGCGGATCTGAACCGATCGCTCGAAGAAGCCAAGGAGCTGATAGAAAGCGCCTACCATCATGAACCTGATAATGTAGCCATACAGGACTCAATGGGCTGGGTGAACTACCGCCTCGGGAATTATGAAGAAGCCCTCAAATATCTTGAGATGGCCTATGAGCGAGACGCCTCGCCAGAAATCGCATCTCATCTTGGCGAAGTACTGTGGGTCATGCAAAAGCAGCAAAGAGCTATCAAAGTATGGCAAAAAGCCTTGCGTCTATCCCCTAATAACCAGTATATTTTGCGCACGTTAAGACGTTTCCCGGAAGCTAACGTCAATAGCAAATAGTACGGTTCCCCCGGGGAGCATATCCCAGACAACAGAACAACACCCTGCTTGGAGTTCCATGCGACTAACAACATCCAAAATAATTTTAAGCGCACTCTTGTCCCTGCTTTTCCTGACTGCCTGTGAAACAACACCGGTCAAACAGGAAACCACAGTCTGGGATGATCCCAAATGGCAGAAACATTACAAACTGCTCAAAAAATTCGAGCAATTCCATCTTAAAGGCCGCATAGGTATCACTCATCCGGACGACAGCTTTTCATCCAACTTTCTATGGCAGCAGCGTCAGAAGGATACCTTCACTTTCAGAATGTATGGTGCGTTTGGAACAACCTACCTGATTTTAAAGGTTCAGCCTGAATACAGCACTCTGGATACCGGTGACGACGAACACTTCGAAGGTCTTGATGCGCAGAACCTGCTATATGGTGTCTCGGGCTGGGATATTCCGGTGACTCTGATGCAGGACTGGATCAAAGGCCTGCCTACAGGCATCAATAAAAGCGACCTGCTGATTAATGCCGATGGCACCTTGCAGCAAATTAAATACCTCGACTACACGGTCGACTATGTTCGTTATGATGATGCCGAATGGGATCTCGAAGGAAAAGTCATTCCGATGAGAATGCCTGACAAGATCAGGATCGTTCAGGGCAAGAATAAAATTGTACTTTCTATTCGCTCCTGGGATATCGAGCCCGATCAGGACTAGGCCATGACGTTCGAACATAAGACCGGTTTTACCAACGAGAATGGTTATAGCTACTGGCCGGCTCCGGCTAAGCTGAATCTGGAATTACGAATCCTCGGTAGACGCGACGACGGCTACCATGAACTACAGACCCTGTTCCAGCTGCTGGATATCGGTGATGAGATTTGGATTAAGCCCAACGACAGTGGCATGGTCACTCTCGATAGCGCCTATGACGAAGTCCCGAGTGACGATAACCTGATCATCAAGGCGGCCAAATCGCTGGCTCCCTTCAAAAAGGATTCCGACGGCGCCGATATTCATCTGAACAAGCACCTACCCTCCGGCGCTGGTCTGGGTGGCGGCAGTTCCGATGCTGCGACAACCCTGATCGCGTTAAACCAATTATGGGATCTGCAGCTGGATAATGAAACGCTGTGCGAAATCGGTGCCAGACTCGGGGCAGATGTGCCGGTATTTGTGAATGGCAAAACCGCCTGGGCAGAAGGCATTGGCGAAATTTTGAGCGAAACCTCAGTACCCGAAAAGTGGTATCTTATTGTCTATCCTGATGTAAAAATAAACACTTCGAAAATTTTTTCACACGAAGCGTTGACAAGAGACAATAAACCCATTAAATTACGCGCCACTCGCACAGAGGCAAGTTTAGAACTTGGTTACAACGCCTTTGAGCCTCTTGTGGCAGAGCTTTATCCAGAAGTTGGGGAAGCTATTGACTTTCTTAACAATTTTGGCAAAGCAACGCTCACAGGAACTGGAAGTTGTGTGTTCTTAACCTTTGACAATGAGCGAGAAGTCCGTAAAATAGCGGCACTGTGCAAGCAGCGCTGGCTAACCTTAACAGCACGAGGTATCGACACCTCACCGCTCGTTTAAGGTGCAATATTGCAGGGGTATCGCCAAGCGGTAAGGCAGCGGCTTTTGATGCCGCCATTCGTTGGTTCAAATCCAGCTACCCCTGCCATTTTCTTTACTTTTAAACATCAATTTCTCTGCTTGTGAACTTGGGGCAAAACACAGGGCTTTCCGATGTCAGACTTAATGCTTTTCAGTGGTAACGCCACTCCTGATCTCGCCAAACGTATTTCCGATTATTTAAAAGTTCCTCTGGGTAAAACCAACACATCTCGCTTTAGTGATGGCGAATGCAGTGTTGAGATCCTTGAGAACGTTCGTGGTAAAGACGTTTTTATTATTCAATCAACCTGTGCGCCTACCAATGACAACATCATGGAGTTGATCATTATGGCTGACGCGTTAAAGCGTGCATCAGCTAAGCGTATTACAGCCGTTGTTCCTTATTTTGGTTACGCCCGTCAGGACCGTCGAGTCCGTTCAGCGCGTGTACCAATCAGTGCGAAAGTCGTTGCTGACATGATCAGTGGCGTTGGTTTTGACCGCGTATTAACGGTTGACCTTCACGCCGATCAGATTCAGGGCTTCTTTAACATCCCGGTAGACAACGTCTACGCAACTCCCGTTTTATTGGATCACATCCGAGCTCAGGCAGGCAAAAACCTGATGGTTGTTTCTCCTGACGTAGGCGGTGTGGTTCGAGCTCGCGCTATCGCGAAGCGTCTAGACGATGCTGACCTGTCGATTATCGATAAACGTCGTCCACGTGCTAACGAAGTTGGCGTGATGAACATTATCGGTGACGTCAGTGGTCGTGACTGTGTCATCGTCGATGACATGGTTGATACTGCTGGTACACTTTGCCAGGCAGCGCAGGCACTAAAAGATAACGGTGCTAATAGCGTCTCAGCTTACGCGACGCACCCGGTCCTATCCGGTAAAGCAATCGACAACCTGAACAACTCCGCTCTGGATGCCTTGGTTATTACCAACACTATCCCGCTAAGCGAAGAAGCTAAAAGTTGTGAGCGCATCGAAACCTTAGACCTGGCACCATTATTGGGCGAGTCGATTCGTCGTGTGAACACGGAAGAGTCAATCTCGACCATGTTCCTGGACTAAATCCTGCTCGATAAGGCGTTGCATCTGAGCTAAAAGCAAGTCCTTACAACGCCGACAAAACATAGAAATCCCGCGTATTATCGCGGGATTTTTGTATTCAGACGCCAGTCATCCAAAAAAACAGCCGAAATAGCCCAAAAAACCTGAATTTCACTGGAAATAGGCTAGCTTATTATGTTTGGATCAAGGTATAATTCGCGTCCGATTTTTTCGGGTTGAGCCTGGTCGCAAGGCTTGACCATTTTACTTACTCAACTTGTGGAGAAACACAATGAGCGATTTTACTCTTAATGCAGAATTACGCAGCGACATAGGGAAAGGTGCGAGCCGCCGCCTACGTCGTCTTGCGGACAAAATCCCGGCCATCGTATATGGCGGTAACGAAGAAGCAAAGTCTATCACTTTGCACCACGACGAAATCAACAACATGTTGGATGACGAAGCGGCTTACTCGTCAATCATCAACCTGGTTATTGATGGCGAAACTGAAGAAGTTCTAATCAAAGACCTTCAGCGTCACCCATTCAAGTTGAAACTAATGCACGTTGACTTTAAACGCATCGTACGTGGTGAAAACATGGAAGCTAACGTTCCATTGCACTTCATCAACGAAGACCAGGCACCTGGTAAGAAAGACGGTGGCGTTATGTCTCACCAGTTAACTACGGTTGAGATCTCATGTCGTCCACGTAACTTACCTGAGTACATCGAAGTTGACCTAGGTGGCATGAACATCGGTGATTCTATCCACTTAAGCGAAATCACATTGCCAGAAGGCGTTGAGCTAGTTGCCTTCATGCACGGTGACGTAGAAGAAAACGACCTGACTGTAGCTAACATGGTTCCACCAACGGTTGAAGAAGTCGAAGAAGACCTTGACGAAGTTGATGAAACTGAAGTTCCAGCTAGCGAACAGAAAGGTGAAGAAGGCGACGATACAGAAGAAAAGAACGAAGATTAATTCTTCGTTCACTCTGAACGCCTTCAGTTAGACGATGTCTAGCATAAAGTTAATTGTGGGCCTGGCCAATCCAGGCTCACAATATCAAGATACCCGTCATAACGCTGGTGCCTGGTACGTCGAAGAACTGGCACGAGCTTATAATATCCCCTTCAAAGTCGAAAGTAAGTTCCATGGCATGTTCGCCAAAGGATTAATTGGCTCTGAAGAAATCAAATTATTAATCCCAACCACCTTTATGAACGTCAGTGGCAAAGCCATTCAGGCCGTCGCTAACTTTTATAAAATTGCTCCCGAAGAAATTCTCGTCGCACACGACGAACTGGATATCGAGCCGGGAACCCTAAAGCTAAAACGCGGTGGCGGCCACGGTGGTCATAACGGCCTGCGTGACACCATCAGCAAGTTGGGTAACAACAAAGAATTTATGCGCTTACGCGTCGGCATTGGCCACCCCGGACACAAAAGTCAGGTCACTGGCTACGTCCTTGGAAAACCAAGCCCCGACGACCGTAATGCGATCAATCTGGCGATTGATGAAGCCGTACGCGAAACCCCGACGCTGCTGAGCGGCGACTGGGACAAAGCCGTACACAGACTGCATAGCGTTAAAGCTGGCGCTCAATAAACCGAATCAATAGTAGAGAGAAGTAACATGGCACTAAATTGTGGAATCGTGGGCTTGCCCAATGTTGGAAAATCGACCCTGTTCAATGCACTGACAGACGCAGGCATTGATGCTGCCAACTACCCTTTCTGTACCATTGAACCGAATACCGGCGTGGTACCGATCCCAGATCCACGCATCGACGAAATCGCCAAGATCGCCAACCCACAGAAAATCCTACACGCAACCATGGAGTTCGTGGATATCGCAGGATTGGTCGCGGGTGCCTCGAAAGGCGAAGGTCTGGGCAACAAGTTCCTGGCGAATATTCGTGAAACTCACGCAATCGCTCACGTCGTGCGCTGCTTCGCCAACGACGACGTAGTACACGTTGCCGGTAAGGTCGACCCAATCGCCGATATCGAAACGATTAACACCGAATTAGCGCTGGCGGATCTGGAAGCGGTCGAAAAACGTATTATTAAAACAGCCAAGGTCGCCAAAAGCGGCGATAAAGACGCCAAAGCAGAGCTTGCGCTGCTGGAGAAAGCCAAAGAATGCCTCGACGAAGGTAAAGCCCTTCGCAGCATGGATTTGGACAAAGACGAGCGCAAACTGATGCGTAAGTTCCAGCTAATCACGATTAAGCCGACCATGTACATCGCTAACGTCAGCGAAGACGGTTTCGAAGATAATCCTCTTTTAGACAAGGTTCGTGAGTTCGCAGCTTCTGAGCACGCCGAAGTCGTGCCTATCTGCGCCTCTATCGAATCGGAAATCGCCGCGCTGGACGACGAAGACAAGGTCGACTTCCTGAATGACCTGGGCTTAGAAGAGCCGGGCCTGAACCGCGTTATCCGCGCTGGTTACAAGCTGCTCGACCTACAGACCTACTTTACTGCTGGCGAGAAAGAAGTTCGCGCATGGCAGGTTAAAGTCGGAGCTACCGCACCACAGGCCGCTGGCGTCATTCACACAGACTTCGAAAAAGGCTTTATCCGCGCCGAAGTAGTCTCCTACGACGACTACATCGGTCATAACGGCGAATCTGGCGCTAAAGAAGCCGGAAAATGGCGTCTGGAAGGTAAAGATTACATCGTCAAAGACGGCGACGTCATGCACTTCCGCTTTAACGTATAGAGCTATTACAATCATTTGCGAGATTTTCTAAGAGCACGTCATTACCCGGCACCAGAGGCACTTCCTTTGGTCGCTCACCGGGTAATCTCGGCTCATAATCATCGCTAACCCAATTAAAGAAAAAAATCTGATTGTTTTGTCGTTTTAGGCTTGACATAAAGGCCCGAAATCACGAAAATACGCGCCACTGAATTAAGGCTATGTAGCTCAGCTGGTTAGAGCACAGCATTCATAATGCTGGGGTCGGTGGTTCAAGTCCACCCATAGCTACCATATTAAAAAAGGCTTACAGAGCAATCTGTAAGCTTTTTTTTGCCTCTAATTTCTGTAAGTCCATCGTAAGTCCAACCGATAACTTTAAATTTACTTTGATATTAACTAATCAGTTTTCGCCTTTGTGTAATTTGTTACGTATTGCTAAGTTTCGAATATAACTCAAGAATTATAGTTTTTAGGATTACAGTTACTGGTCGAAGCAACTCAACTTGTACTTCCTCAAACTGCTTGTGTCCATGAAACATATTACATCTAACCGTGTATATAAGATCTAAGATAGCTTCCACTTTTTCTTCTGAATCTGTTGACCTTAATGAAGCAAGAAGTTTCTTATCTTTATTTGGCTGCCTTCTGCCATATGGCATGCTGAGCTTGATATAAAACCTTTGATTTTCTATGCTGGATATTAAACTCTCTAACGACTCATTACTTTGTCCATCTCTGGTAATTATCTCTAGTATCCTTTCGTGACCAATGTATATAGGTACGAATTTAGTGGCCGCTTTACGGTCGGGGATGCGTCCGTTTAGTTTTATTTCCTTACTTCGAGCTAATACAAAAGCCGCTTCAGCGTATAGTTTGTTATAAAGAGTAAACAATGAAAAAGCTTTATTAAAATAATCAGCAAGTTGCTCACCACTATAACTTTCAGACTTCCTGAGCCACTCTTCATAAAAATCATTAACGTGTGGATGTAATGACATATTTTAACCTATTACTATTTTTGGGTATCGACTGTGAAGCCAGATTAGCTACACATTCTCTTGGCTATTTCTTTTAATTCGTTCAGTTCTAAGCGTTCACTAGCCCAGCCCTGAGCAAATGGAATCGTATACGATTTTGGCAACTGCTCTTCCTTCAAGTCCCTAACTCTTATTCTTGAAGGCAGGGCTGCCCCTTCACCAACAAATATCGCTTCTTGCTGGGATAATATAGGTAGCGCTCCTACCATGCCGGAAAGGCCATCTGGTAAAAAGCGCGCGACATGCTGTTGATCAGCAGAATTTGTAAGCCTTAAAACTACCCACGTACCACACTGTGATATTACCGTACTGTCTACATCTGCGGGGCGTTGACTTACCAACATCAAGCCTATTCCGTATTTTCTTCCTTCCCTTGCAATACGCCTTATTGCTCCTTGAGCCGCTGCATATTGAGCCTCCCCATGATCAGGGACATACCTATGGGCTTCTTCGCATACAAGTAAAATTGGGTCTTTCTCTTTTTCTTCCTGCTTCTGAAAAACTTTATACTGGAAAAGCAATCTAGCTATTAATGCAGTCAATGGGCCTGCAACTTCATTTGGCAGGCCTGAAATATCAATAATCCTAATATCTTTTCCAGCCTGATTAGGCGAACCTATGAATTGATTTAAGACTTGATCTAGCTGAATTTCATTATCATTATCGTTCCAACACTTCATCATAAATGAAAGCCGAGTATCTCTTCGAAGTACCTTGAGCTTATCCAATATGGAAGGAACAGGTGATTTTGTCAGCTCAGTATTTGACATAGTTACATGCCCAGCATTTGTTTTTCTTCCTCCCTGTATATATTTAATATGACTTTCGAACTCTTCCAAACAGAATGGCCTAGGTTTGTCACGGTCAAACTCAAGAATGTCCGACATATCTTTGCCATCACAAAGATCTGGGTCATCAAAACTATCTAGATGATCTAGTACATCTGTTCCGAACTCTCTCGGGCAAGGCTTAACTATCTTAGCTGCAACCATTCTGGCATGAGCAAGTGCTTTCTGAACTGCATTGTTCTGGCTAGTAGCACTTCTTTCTGTTTTACCAATAATCAGATTAGTAAACTCGTCGCTAGACATTAACCAATACGGAAGCCTTATCTCTTCTTGCCCGTCATCACCAGTTGCGATGTCATATGCACGGTACTGTACAGCTCTTTCTTTAAAAGCTGAACCATACTCGCCATGAGGATCAATGACCACTATCTGCGGAGACAGTTCTTTGTCATTATTTTTATGCAATAGTACGCTATGAATAATCGCAGCAACGGTACCTGACTTTCCAGATCCTGTAGAACCTAGGACTGCACAATGCATACCAAACATTTTATTAATATTAGCTCGACAGGCTGTAGATTCAGAAGCACTGTAAACCGCAAAGGGAACTAATGGATCTACTTTCTCATCTCTTGTACCTTCAGCGGAGCGGTAGACAAAAGAAACTTCTTCATTGGTTAGAAGGAATACACCTTGCTGAGGTAAAGGGTAGGTTTTAATACCACGTTTAAAAGCCAAAGTTGATTTAGTATTATTCCAGCTGCCTTCAGCTAGAAGCTGGACTTCCATTACACGCTGATCATAATCAGCAGTTACAGGCATACCAGCTTCAATTAACTCTTCTGATCGCATTCTGAGCATTGTCACCAAGCCAAAAATTATTTTACGACCATAGTGAATTTTAACCATGCTACCTATTTGACCGATAGGGTAAACACGACCATTGAATGTTTTAGAAAGCTCAGATATTTTGTCGGAGATCTCAACTTTAATATTAGTTCCAGATACTTCAACTACTTGCCCAATTTTCAAATCTTCTTCAGGTTTAAACATTATTAAACCTCACATCCATTCTTTAACACTGATGTTACTCCTTTAAATGTCCACCAATAATCATCGCCGTCTTTTCTTTTAAATGGGCCTTGGTCACCAACATATAAGCCACTCGAAGAAGCAATAATCACTCTGGGACCAAAGCTCGAGCTTCGCCACTTTTCTAAACACTCTGGAATACCCTCATTACACTCCAAAAATGCCAATAACACAGTTTTGTTTTCTTCTTTAGATAAAGCAAACTCAATTTCGTTATTAATGTGATCATCGCCAAAACTATAGCCGCAAACCGCTAATGTATTGCTTGCCGGAGAATTAAGAGACTTTCTAAATAAATCAAACTGAGAAGAAAATGGATCTTGCTGAGTCGCAATGTATTTGGTTGCTTGCGGATAAATCAGAACCCGACGCTCTGCTTTAGGATAGCGATCATTGTCCCGTACTCTCCATACATAACCCCTTTCACAAAGAAACCAATCTATGGATCCGTGCATCTTAACTAAATTCGCTCGCTGCCCATTTAAAGGAGCAGACTCACCATACCTTTGGGTGCGATGAGCTACTGCCCCTCCCGCAAACCCATCCCAATATGGGACTTTATTTAAAGCCAAGGCATCTTCTAAAAGAGTGTCATAGTTGGTTGTGAAAATATTAACAACTTTTCTGCGTTCATGAACGCCAGCTGTCGCATGGTTAAAAAGTGTGTCCACAAATTCTAAATGAGCTTCGATATCAACAATTGGGTTAGACAAAGAACCTTCTTCAATTGTATTTCCATCCTCGTCTTCAACATAGCCACACCGGATTACATTTGATATCGACTCTAGAATTATATTATGGGCTTCTTCTAGGTTGGCTAACTCAACTTCACTACCATTAATTATTGTTTTCTTTTCCTTATTCCTATCAGCTAGAGCTGCATAATCACCGAGATGACTCAGGACATGTTCAATATGGCTATTTGGAGTCAGCTCATCAAACAAAGGAGTTATTATTTCGTCGAATTGTTTCTTGTTTTTACTTTCAATGTCTTTCTTGACTTTATTAGTCAAAGGAAACATCAGTGGTATTTTAGCTTCGTAGCTAATGCCAGCTCCCATTAACCAACTCTGCTCACTACACTTTAAGTGCTCCTCGACTTGAGAAAACAACTCCTCATCAATTATTTCTTCCATTTTTCTTCCTATTTCCGCTAGCCTTAGCCTTTTTGGTGGTACTTTCGGATATTTTGGGGTCAGAATACATGTAAATTTCTCTGACCCCAAAACCCCGCTATTCTATTCTCTTAAAGACGTTTGTTTATATGGATGGAGTTTCTCCAACTATATTTTTCTTTTCAGAACTTTTGGGTATATGCGAATGCACTTCGCCATCATGACTATGAGCCATACTGGCCGCTCTATGATAGTGATAACCAGAACATAGGCCTTTCTCTTTAGACTTCTTACTACAGTTATGACCGCCATTTTTATCTAATCTACCGCTATGGCCGTCCGCTGCGAATACGAATAAACAAAGACATGCTGCTAATATCATTCTTATTTTCATAATTATTTTCCTTTTAGTCCAAGTTAAACGTTGATGTATTAACCTAATGGTTAGGTTAATTATTCATTTAGGCTGACTTTGAATTTTTTTCTATCTGCACTTGGCAAAGTGCTGTTTGGGCTTGGAGTTTATGAGCGAATGCTTTCTCTTTCCCCATTGCATAACCGATAACTCCGCCAATGACTGCGCCAACTGCACCTAGAATCGGTTCCCTTGTAGCAAGACCAGCGAAACCAAGGAGTATTACGCCTAAAATCGAATATGAGCGGATAATGCTATTCGCCTTAACATATAGTCGGTCGGCGAATTCCTGTATTACTGTTGGATCGTATTGAGCGGACATAAAATAACCCTTCCTTTTCTGATTAAAAATAAGAAAACTAGAGTTTAGTCGCTCCAAACTACTTTATATTAGGTTAAAGTCTAAGCTTGTGAAATAGGTTAATATTATTTGGGACTAAAGAGTACATAATCTCATCGTACTTCTACTATCAATACCCGGATAACTTTTTCCTACAACCAAATCTAATGTTTCTTATAATTTTTTATTTTTATGTATTGTTAATGGGAGCAATAATTTTAGTCTTTGTCTTCCCTGCTCATAATCTATACGATGTCAGATTTTTTTACAACTGTATATTTAATGCGCAAATGCATTGCCGAATATAATTTTTTTTGAGAGGACAAATCTTTTTATTGTTTGAAGTTATGAAAGATTATGGTTTGTAGTAAAAAAACTTCCCTGGAAAACGTTTGGAAAAATGGCCACTCAGGTTTTAGTCGACTAGTGGCCATTATTGCGTCTGTTTAGAATATGTAGATAAACCCGACGCTGACTTCGGCTTCATAATCGCTGCGGGCGATTGGGCTATCCTGAACGTCGCTTCTGTAATGCTCATAGAGCGCTTCGCCGAAGATCTGCCAGTTATCGTTGAGGTAATAGCGATAGGTGTAATCGATTCCTATCGAGCGAAGGCCGCCGCTCAAGTTGGTTTGGGGCAATCCTGAGGCGGCTGACTGCTGTGCGTTTATGCCGAAACCTTTGTTGGCATATTCGCTGTCGTGAAATACTCCGACGAGATTAATTTCAGATCCGGTTCCGTCCAGCTGATCGCCAAAGCGGTAACCTACTCCGAAGAGTCCTAGATTACCGGTACCGCCAGTCACGACTCGGCCAACCAGCCAATAGCGCCAGTCGTCATCGAGAGCGTAACGGGATTGAAGAACTAACTCGGTATCTTCTTCTGTATCACCGAGTCCATCCAAACGACCGTCATCTGAATCACTTTCTTCACGCCCCTCATCAAAGGCCACGGCAACATCGAATAGCCATTTATCAGAACGGACACCACGCCAGCCCAGCGCCTCGCCTGCCCAATAGAAAATATCATCACCGCTACGCCATTGTACGGCGCCAGCAGGCTGGGCTTCGAATCCAAATTCATCCGACCCTTCGTAGGCAGATTCATATTCAACACCAAAGCCTAATCCAAAACTCCAGCCGTCCTGACCTTTGGTAAAGTCGTCGACTGAGGGTAAAGGTACTAAGGCTGTTTTTTCATCTTCCGCTAATGCTGTATGACTCATAAAACTCTGTACCAGCATTATCGAGAGTAAACCTGTAAGCTTTTTCATGACAACCCTCTGCAAACTGTCTTGCCTAAGTTATTAATATAGACGTTCATGCGTGAAATTTTTGTTGAGCAAAAAGAAGTCTCGATTCCTACTGCCAGTGCTAATGTCTTGCCCTAATCAGCTTTAATCTCAAAGCCATCTTCCACGGCCTCTAAATTAGACCAACCTTTAATTTTAACGGCTTCGAAATCTTGTCTTATTTTGGGCTGCATTAAGTCGGTAAAGGCGTCGGTGTTTTTAAAGCTGGGATCGAGCCACATCTCGAGATCTTTTTCGGGTAGCATCAGCGGCATGGCCTTTTGGTGAATATCGGCGAGTTTTTTATGGCCTGGAATGGTGATCATCGAGGCGGAGTAAACGGGGTTGTCTTCGTCGCCCCAGTTTTTAAAAAGTCCGCCAAAATAGATGGGGCTGCCGTCGGCTGGTGTTAGTAGATGATAGACCTTGTTCATGCCTTCGACGAAACCACTGGCGGGAATAATACAGCGGGTTTCGCGGTAGGCTTTGGTAAAGGATTTCTTAAAGCCCTTCCCTTCGTACCAGCGGCTATTAAACGAGGTGTATTTGCTCGGTTTCCACTCGCCGTCCTTCTGCTCGAGCAGGAACTGCCACATAGCTTTGGTGACCTGATTATTAAGACCTTTAGTGCCCTGCTCCGCGCTGTGAATGATTTGAATCGGGTGATAACACTTAAAGCTACCCAGTTCCAGTGGAACCTGTAGGTCGAGCTTCTGCTCAATCTTCTTGGCTGGCTTTTTAACTAACTCGATAAATCCGCACATGATTCAATACTCCTTTATTGCTTCATAATAGCTAAATTCGGCTATTATCCAAAGCATAAAAAAAGCCGCGCAGAGCACGGCTTTTAATTTCGGGTATTTATTATTTACTGTATGCTTTTCACTCGGTCACTCAAGATCCATTGACTGTATTGCTGTCCGTCATGCTCGAATTTAACCTTAACGTAACTGAACGGATATCGAGACGGGTCGTTTACATTATCAGAATGATAGTCTCCCAGCTCTTCAATTGTCGCCGTCATCCCTGATTCCATCTTCACTAGCATGCAACGCTTATCATCGATCATTTTCATAACCGCTTCTGGGTCTGCTTTTGCCATGATCTGCGCATAGCCAAGATCTTTCGCTGTTTTGCAGGAAAGGAAACCACCATTGGCATTGATGGTTAGTTCTTTGCCGATTAACGTATCGTACTGAGGATCATAAACCAAACCGATCCATCTTGGGTTATCAGTCATTACCCAGCCACGCTCAGACTTGGCTAAGTCATCAAATAATACTCGGTAATGTTTATCGCTTATTTGCACACGAAGATAAACGTCTGCTTCTGATGGGCTTTTTTCTGATTGCTTTACCTCAACGTCGACCAGCAAAGCATCATCCCAACCACCATTCATTTTTCCATAAGCAATGATATCGTTTATGCCTTTTTTAACTTTTCTTTGGTTCTTTCTGGTTAAACGCTCTACATCTGCCGGAGTAGGATTTACTTGCTCTTCTGATGTTTTATTACGTTCAGCAATCAACGCAAAATAATCATCTTTATTAGCAGTTAGATCTAACAGCTCTTCATCATTGTTTGATTTCAAATGTGAGAAAACTGTTTCCCCAAAACTTTCAGGTGTGTTCCCGCCACAGGCAACCAATAGAAAGGGTATTAGCAACGCAACAGCGTAGCGAAATTTATACATAGCAAGCCTCTATATCTTTTTATCATTAATAATTATTGGATTATATTTTTTTAGTCATCGATTAAACTTCGTGACTGGTTAATGAGTATAGATAAGCTCTTGATTTATAGCAAATTTATTAGAATTGCATTATCCCTTTAGGCTGTACGCTACAACGAGCAGCAGCGTACAAAGGGTTCTAGGACTCTGGGGTTCAGGATGGAGACGGTCGTTAGATTTTACGCGCTCTGAATTTTTTACCTTTCATTTTGCCTTTGTTAAGAAGCTGTAGCGCCGTGTCAAGGACATCGGTTTTAACGGCGACGTAGGCCCAGCTGTTGGCGATCTGGATCTTACCGACGTCGTTGCCTTCGATGCGGTAGTCGGCGGTCAGCGCGCCGAGAATATCACCGGGGCGCAATTTCTGTTTCTTGCCGCCGTCGATCTGAATGGTCGACATCGGTGCTTTATAGGTCGGCTCTTTGAGTAGCTTGGTATCTGGCAGACCTTGAGTGTCGATTTCCTGTCCAATATATTCGGCGAGACGTTTCAGCTTGTGCTTTTCTTTATTGATCACAATCGAGCAGGCGTGGCCTTTATTGCCCGCACGCCCAGTACGGCCGATACGATGCACATGCACTTCCGGGTCGCTGGCGATATGGTAGTTAATCACCAAGTCCAGCGAGTCGATATCAAGTCCTCGGGCAGCGACGTCGGTGGCAACCATGATCGAGACACTGTTATTGGTAAAACGTACTAAGGCCTGATCACGTTCTTTCTGATCGAGATCGCCATGGAGCGCGAGGACGCTAAAGCCGTTACTTTTTAAATACTGCGTCAGATCTTTAACGTGGCGCTTGGTGTTACAGAAAATCACGGTTGAGTCGGGGCGGTATTGTAAAAGCAACAATCGAACGGCGACATCGCGTTCGCCTTCGTCATTAATTCGGTAGAACTCCTGTGCGATGCTTGAGCTGGTGTGCTGCTCTTTGGCCTGTATCAGGGTTGGCTCATACATGACGCGTTCGGCGATGGCCTGAATCTCTTTAGGATAGGTCGCGCTGAATAATAGGGTCTGGCGCTGCCTTGGGATTTCTTCGACGATGTCGTCCATGGCGTCCTGAAAACCCATGTCCAGCATTCGGTCGGCTTCGTCCAGAACCAGCGTCGATACTGAGTCCAGATCGAGCGTCTGCTTCTCCAGATGGTCGAGGATACGGCCCGGCGTTCCGACGACGATATGCGCGCCATGTTTCAGCGAGTCCGCCTGTGGTCTCAGCGGCGTACCGCCACACAGCGTTAATATTTTTACGTTTGGGATCGGTCGAGCCAGACGTCGAATTTCTTCCGCCACCTGCTCCGCGAGTTCTCGGGTAGGACACATCACCACCGACTGCACCGAAAAATCTTTCGGGTCGAGTTTCTGCAAAATTCCCAAACCAAAAACGGCAGTTTTACCCGAGCCGGTCTTGGCCTGGGCAATCACATCCTGCCCTGCCAGTACCTGCGGTAGTGCATCGGCCTGGATCGGCGTCATGCCCTCGAAACCTAATTCGGCGAGGTTGGTGATCAGCTCTTGCTGAAGTTCGAGCGTCGAAAATGGAGCATGACTCATGATGTTATCCTGGTGGTTGTTTGGCTGTTCAGTACAGTCTGTACTTGCTGGCGTAAGAGCTGGATGATTCTTTCAGAACTGGATGGGTGTCAAACGGTTAGGCTGAGAAGCAGTCTCTGTTACTGGGTGAATTATATACAGGCTGGCAGCGATGTAAAAGCCTTATCTTGGCTCTTTATCCGTCGCTTCCTAAATCCCGTTGGTTTGATTAAAGTCATTGAGGATTCAGTTGTTCCCGTTACAATGACAGAAAGTTCCGGGGGGGGTGTATATGAAAAAAATTATGACCATACTGGCCATTATCGTTTTGATCGCCGCTGGCGGTTATTTCAGCTGGCAATATTACAAAGACGCTCAAGAACAATTATGGGAAGAAAAATCCGAGCTGGCTGCTAAAACCTTAAAACCGATCAAAGAGTCTTTTAAGTCGACCCTAATGCAAGGGATGCAAAAAGGGGTTGTCGAAGCCGTTAACTACTGCAACCTCGAAGCGTCGGGAATAACC